>JAIXPD010000061.1 GCA_027486405.1 Azospirillum sp.
ATCATGGCGACGCAACGCCCGTCGGTGGACGTCATCACCGGGACGATCAAGGCCAATTTCCCCACCCGCATCAGCTTCCAGGTGACGAGCAAGATCGACAGCCGCACCATCCTGGGCGAGGCGGGGGCCGAACAGCTCTTGGGCCAGGGCGACATGCTCTACATGCAGGGCGGCGGGCGGATCACCCGCGTCCATGGCCCCTTCGTCTCCGACGCCGAGGTCGAGGAGATCGTGCAGTACGTCAAGGCGCAGGGCGCGCCGAACTACGTCACCGCGATCACCGAGGAGGAGGACGAGATCCAGACCGTGGAGGAGGACGACGCCAACGGCGGCGGCGGCCTGAGCGGCGACGATCTCTACATGCAGGCGGTCAATCTGGTGGTGCGCGAGGGCAAGGTCTCCGTCAGCTTCATCCAGCGCCAATTGCAGATCGGCTACAACCGCGCCGCCCGGCTGGTCGAGCGGATGGAGGCCGAACGCGTGGTCAGCGCCGCCAACCACCAGGGCAAGCGCGAGGTGCTGCTGTCCACGGCGGGCCTGTCGGCCAAGCGCGCGGGGGTGTGACGGGGATGGCGGCGCGCCCTGATCCCGTGGCCGCGTTGATCGACCGGATCGACGCCGCCAACCCGATGCTCGGCGGTTTGGTGCGGGACGCGCAGCGCCTGATCCGTGAGGTTGCCCCGGACGCCGAGGAGTGCGTGAAGTATGGCGGCATCCTGTTCGCCGCGCCCACGCCCTTCTGCGGCCTGTTCGCCTACACCAACCATGCGGCCCTGGAGTTCGGGCGGGGCTGCGACCTGTCCGACCCGCATGGATCGTTGGAAGGCACGGGCAAGTTCCGCCGCCACATCAAGCTGAGCACCATCACCGATCTGGAGACCAAGCGGGTGCGGGACTATGTGGCGCAAGCCCTGGCCAACGCCCGGATACCAGCCGCCTGACAGAAGGCACCGCCATGAATCCCAAGGCTCATTTCGAACGTCTGGCCCTGTACAACCGTTGGGCCAACCGGCGGCTGTACGACACGGCGTCGGCCCTGACCGACGACCAGTTCCGCGAGGATCGCGGGGCCTTCTTCGGGTCGGTCTGCGGCACGCTGAATCACATCCTGGTCGCCGATCAGATTTGGATGGGCCGGATCGAAGAGGCGGGGCCACGGCACAGCGCCCTTGACCTGATCCTGCACAGCGGCTTTGCCGATCTGCGCGCCGCGCGCGAGGCGGAGGACGAACGCATCCTGCGCGTCGTCGCCGCCCAGCCGGACGACCGGTTCGCCAGCCTGTTCGCCTACACAAACACCGCCGGGGTCCCGCAGGAATTGCCCTTCGGCCCGGTGCTGACCCACATCTTCAACCACCAGACCCACCATCGCGGGCAGGCGAGCACGCTGTTGAGCCAGTGCGGGTTGAAGACCCCGGTCATGGATTTCGTCTATTTCCTGGCACAGGGCTGAGACGATCATGAGCCAACCCATCACCGACCTTGCCGCGCTGGAGGCCCTGTACGGCCAACCGGCCAACACCTCCATCGCCAAGGAGGTGACGCGCCTGACCAGCGGCTACCGCGCGCTGATCGAGGCGTCGCCCTTCTTCGTGCTGGCGACCAGCGGGCCGGACGGGCTGGACGCCTCGCCGCGCGGCGACGCGCCGGGCTTTCTGCTTGTGGCCGATGACAAAACGCTGCTGATCCCGGACCGGCGCGGCAACAACCGCATCGATTCGCTGCGCAACATCCTGCACGACCCGCGCGTCGGGCTGCTGTTCCTCATTCCCGGCGTTCACGAGACGCTGCGGGTCAATGGCCGCGCGGTGATCGACGGGGATCCGGCGCTGTGCGACCGCTTCGCCGTGGACGGCAAAGCGCCAAAATCGGTGCTGGTCATCACCATCGACGCCGTGTTCTTCCAATGCGCCCGCGCCGTGCTGCGCGCCCGGCTGTGGGATCCCGCCGCGCGGGTGGCGCGCAGCAGCCTGCCATCCATCGGCGCGCTGCTGGCCGAGGCCAGCGCCGGGCAAGAGGGGGGCGAGGCGTATGAGCGCTCCCTGAACGAGCGGATCCCCAAGACCCTGTATTGACGGGTTCCAGTGTTGACGGGTTATTGCGCGGCGAGCGGGCGCGCCGCCGCCTCCGCCGCCTCGGCGCGCTCCAGCGCCTCCACCGGGCCGATGGGCAGACGCAGGGTGAAGACCGATCCCTGCCCCGGCTGGCTTTCGATCCGCAGGTCGCCGCCATGGGCGTCGAGGATCTTGCGGGTCAGATACAACCCCACCCCCGATCCCTTGGTGCCTTTCGACGAGCTGGCGCGGAAATAGATCGTGCCGATGCGCGCCGCCTCCTCCGCGCTCATGCCCCGGCCCTGGTCGGCGACGGCGATGGACAGGACGCCATCGGCCACCGCCGCGCTGACCGTCACCGGCGATCCCGGCGGCGAATAGCGCAGGGCGTTCTGCACCACATTGCCAAGCGCCAAGCTGAGGAACTGGACATCGCCGATCAGGGCCTGCTCGGGCCGATCCAGCCGCAGCGTCACCCGGCTGTCGGCCCCGGCCACCTGCCGTTCATCCAGGGCCAGCGCCACCAGCCCCCCGACGGTGATGCGGTCGGCCTGCAAGGCGAGCGAGCCATGGTCCAGCGCCTGGGACGACAGGAAGACATCGACCAGATCGGTCAGCTTGCGGATGGTCCCGCGAATGCGCTCCAACCGCTTTTCGGCCAGCGGGCGGTCGGCCACGTCCAGCGCGATCATCTGCGCCGCCCCATCGATGGAGGCGAGCGGCGTGCGGAACTCGTGCGACAGCATCGCCACGAAGATGCGTTGCTCCTCCGCCCGCTTGGTGGCGAACACGGCCCCCTGTTCGGCCTGCATCCGCTCCATCTGAAGGTCGCGGATGCGCAGCGCCAAACCGGCCCCCATCACCAGCGTGCCGATCAGGGCGCACAATTGGTACGGCTCGATCACCAGATCGGATGGAATCAGCCCCCGCAGCTTCATCTGCGTCAGAATCATCCCAACGAACGACATCACGATGGTGGCCAGATAATAGCGCAAGCTGGTGTTCCAGGGCGTCCGCCGGATCATGACGACGATCAGCGCCACGCTGACCACCGTCATCACCACCGACAGCAGCGAATTGACCGGATTGGCAATTTGGAACCAATCGGTGTTGGAACTGGTCGACAGCAGGGCCGACAGCGCGCCGACCCCAAAATACAGGCGGCTGAGGCGGGGAAAATTCCGTTTGAGGTCCAACAGCCGGATCCACAGCAGCATCGCGGCGGTGGTCCCCAGCAAGCCGACGCTGCCCACCAGGATGTTGAAGACCCACCCCGGCGCATCGGGCAGAAACACCGCGCTCAAGCCGTTGGCGCTGAAGAAATACACGACGATCGTCACGAGATAGCCGACATAGGCGAGCAGCGCGGAGTCGCGCAACAGGATGCCCAGCGCGGCGTAGCCCAGGACGAGAATGACGGTGACGCCGAAAAACACACCATAGGCGACCAGTTCGGTGGTCTGGCGGCCCGCGAAGGCCACCGGGGTGCGCAGGCGGGCGGACAGGCTCATCGCGCTGATGCTGTCCACGCGCAGATAGACCGTCAGCGTCTTCCCTTCGGGCAGGTGCAGGGGCACGCTGTGCAGGCGGGTCTGCATCGGGCGTTCGCTGAAGGGGACGAAATCGCCCATGTGGATCAGCCGGTAATCCTCCGGCCCGGTCGCCGTTCCATCGGCCGCCCGTGGCACATAGAGGTCGAAGTGGTCGACGAAGGCCTCCCCCAATTCCAGGACCCAATCGGCCTCGGCCCCCGCTTCCCGCCGGATGTCGAACCGCAGCCAATGGATGTTGCGGGTCTGGCCCGAGCCGAGAAAGACACGCCCCGCCTCGAACCGGCCCTCGGCGTCGGCGCGCAGGATGTCGGCAAAGGACAAGGAGCGTTCCGTGTCGATCAGGCGGCTGAAATGGCCCGACAGGGTGTCCGACATGGCCCCGGTCGGCAGCACCAGCGGAACCGGTACGGCGGCCAGGGCGGGACCGACGGCCAGCGCGGCCAACGCGGCCAACAGCACGGCCAACAGACCACCCCGGATCGCCGCCCATCCTCTCCACATCGCACCGCGCCGTGCGCGCATGGTCATCTCCCCGTTTCCATCACCGTAACACTCTGCTGACCTAACGCGGATTTCATAAGAAACACTTACGATACAAACGCAGTCTACAGACGCGACGGCGACAGGCTGAATTCCAACAGCGACTCGACCTTCGACAGATCGGCGATCAGCCGCATCGGATCCTGCAACCCGTTGGCTTGCAGCATCAATTGGCACTCGAACTGGTTGTTTTCGTTGCGCAGATGGAACGACCAGTCGATCACCTCGAACCCATGCGCCTTCACCTGCGCGCGCAAATCATCGGTGGACGGAGCCTTGTCACGGGGAAAGACCAGCGACAGGCGGATGACCGTCTGGTGCGGCAACCGGGCTTCCAGTTGGCGGAACATCGTCATGATGACGACGCAGACGACCGCCGCCGCGATGGCCACGGCGTAAAAGCCCAAACCGATGGTGACGCCGATCGCCGCCGTCGCCCAGATCGACGCGGCGGTGGACAGGCCCCGGATCGACAGGCCTTCGCGCATGATGACCCCGGCCCCGAGGAACCCGATGCCGGTGACGATGCCCTGAATGACACGGGTGGGATCCCCGACCCCCGCCGCCAGCACCCCCTGCGACCCATGGCCGCCGAACCACATTCCGGGATAGGCGTTGACCACCGTCAGCACCGTGGCGGCCAGACAGACCAGCCCATAGGTGCGCATCCCCGCCGCCCGCCCGTGGTAGGAGCGCTCGTAGCCCATCAGCATCCCAACGGTCAACGCGCCCAAAAGATGAAGAAAAATCAGCCCGTTGGCCACAAGCTCGGCGTGGGACCAATACGACAGCAGCACATCCATCAGCGACACACCCGATGCGGTTGGGAACAGCCTTGGCCATCAGCCTACACCCCCGGCGGCGGCGGTGTCTGTGGCAAGCGGGCGCACGGGGAACAACAGGGCAATCGCTTGAAGGTTTATAAACCTATACGAAGAATTTACCGTCATCCCCGCGAAGGCGGGGATCCAGGCTTTCCCGTCAGAGCCACTCTGCGAACTCTGGATCCCCGCC
>JAIXPD010000053.1 GCA_027486405.1 Azospirillum sp.
TCGCTTCACCGTCCGACGCTCCGTTCGGAGCGCGTCGGCGTCGTTCGCGTCGGGAGGCGCTTTGTAGGCCCCAACCCAATTTCACGCAACACCTTTTTTCACTAAAAACGCATTTTTTTCCAAACCACCCCATCCGGCCCCCTGTGCTCGCGCACGCGTGCTGTATGGTGGCCGCCCTTTTCGCCGTTCGAGTGCGCCGCCATGCCCCGCCCCTTGCGCCTTTTGCACACCGCCGATTGGCACCTCGGCCAAACGCTGCACGGCCTGACACGGGATTACGAGCATTCCCGCTTTCTGGATTGGCTGCTCGACCGGATTGGGGAGCATGCGGTGGACGCCCTCATCATCGCGGGCGATCTGTTTGATGGGCAAAACCCACCGATCCCATCCCTGATGCTGTTCCACCGCTTTCTCGCCACCGCCAAGGCGCGTTTCCCCCGCCTGGATCTGGTGGTGCTGGCCGGAAACCACGACAGCGCCAGCCGACTGGACGCGTCCGCCCCGCTGCTGGCGGCCTTGGGGGTGACGGTGATCGGCGCGCCACCGCTGCGGCCCGATGGCCGGTTCGACCCCGACGGGCTGCTGGTTCCGCTGCACGGCCGCGACGGCACCGTCGCCGCCCGCTGCGTGGCGATGCCGCATCTGCGCCCGGCCGATCTGCCCGCGCTTCCCGTCGAGGACGGCGTCGAGGGTGGCGACCCGTTGATCGAGGGGGTCCGCGCCCTTTACGACCAGGCGGTGTCGGCGGCGCGCGCGTCCCTCAACGCCGGGGAGGCGCTGGTCTTGACCGGCCATTGCTACATGCGCGGGGGCGCGCTGTCCGATCTGAGCGAGCGCAAGATCCTGGGCGGCAATCTGCACGCCCTGCCGGTGGACATCTTCCCGGCGGACGCCGCCTATGTCGCGCTCGGCCATCTGCACCGGGCGCAGGCGGTGGGCGGGTTGGAGCATGTGCGCTACAGCGGCTCCCCCCTGCCGCTGGCCTTGGACGAGGAGAGCTACCCCCACCAGGTGATGCTGGTCGAGTTGGCCGAGGGCCGCATGGTTGGTCGGCAGGCCCTGCCGGTCCCGCGCGCCGTTCCCATTCACCGCGTCCCCGGCGGCGGTCGTTTCGCCGCGCCCGATGCGGCGTTGGACGCGCTGCGCACGCTGGAGTTGGACGCCAACGCCCCGCGTGAGCGTTGGCCCTTCGTCGAGGTGTCGGTGGCGTTGGCCGAACCACGCCCGGCCCTGCGCGAGGAGGTGGAAGCAGCCCTGACCGGACGGCCCGCTCGGCTGGTCAAGCTGGCGGTGCGGTTGACCGGCGACGGGGCGGCCTTGGCCGATCACGCCCCGGCGGTGGAGCTGAGCGATCTGGAGCCGGAGGACGTGTTCCATCGCCTCTATCAGCGTCATCACCAGGGTGAACCGCCGCCGGATCTGATGGCGGCCTTCCAACAGGTGTTGATGTCGGTTCAGGAGGGCGTGTGATGCGGATTTTGGCGGTGCGCGGGCACAATCTGACCAGTTTGGCCGGGTCCTTCGCGGTCGATCTCAACGACGGGCCGTTGCGGCGGGCCGGGCTGTTCGCCATCACCGGCCCGACCGGGGCGGGGAAAAGCACCATCCTGGACGCCCTGTGTCTGGCCCTGTTCGACGCCATCCCCCGCCTGCCGACCGGGCGCGGCGAGCAATCGGCGGCGGAGCGCGATCCGAAAACGCTGGCGGCCAACGACGTGCGCGGCGTGCTGCGCCGGGGGGCCGCGTCGGGCTGGGCCGAGGTCGATTTCATCGGGGTGGACGGCCATGGCTACCGCGCGCGTTGGGAGGTGCGGCGGGCGCGGCTGAAGGCCGACGGCGCGGTGCAGGCGCAGACCATGAGCCTGTCCAGCCTGGAGGACGACCAGCGCATCGGCGACGGCAAGAAATCCGTGTTGGCGGAAATCGAGCGGCGCTTGGGCCTGAGCTTTGAGCAATTCCGCCGCGCGGTGCTGCTGGCCCAGGGCGATTTCGCCACCTTTCTCAAGGCCCCGGCGACCGAACGTTCGGCCCTGCTGGAGCTGCTGACCGGGACGGAGATCTATTCCGCCCTGTCGAAAGCCGCGCATGAGCGGGAGCGGCGGGAAAAGCAGGCGCTCGACGCGCTGGTCGCCCAAGGCGGCGGCATCGGCGTGCTGGCGGCCGAGACACGCGCCGAACTGGAAACGGAGTTGGAGCAAGCCGACGCGGCGGTCGCCGACGCCGACCGGTTGGTCGAAGCGGCGCGCGCGGCGCTGGATTGGTGGACGCAAGACCGCCGCTTGGCCGAGGCCGAACAGACCGCGCAAGACGCGGCGGCGCGCGCCGATGCGGCGTGGCACCAGGCCGAACCGCGCCGGATCGCGGCGGATCTGCGGCGGCGCGCCCAACCGTTGCGCCCCCTGATCGCCGACGCCGACCGCCTCGCCCAGGCGGTGGCGCAGGCCCAGCGGGCGGAAACGGACGCCGCCGCCGCGCGCGCCGCCGCCCAACAGGCGCTGGTTGCGGCCACCGACCGCCACACCATCGCCGCCGGTCAGGCGGAGGAGGCCAACGCCGCCCGGCTGCGGGCCGAACCGGCCTTGGCCCAGGCCGCCGAGCTGGATGGCCGCATCGCCGCGCTGGCCCGCGAGGAGGCAGAGGCCCAACGCCACGCGACCGACGCCGAGGCGCAGGCCCGCGCGGCGGCGGACACGCTCCGTCGGGCCGACGCCGCCCTGACCGCCGGGCGGGAACGGGTGAGGGCGTTGACCGCCGCGCTCGCCGCGCAGGAAACGCTCGCGCCGCTGGCCGGGCAATGGGCGCGCTGGGACGCCGCCTTGCTCCGGGTCGCCGACGCCGACGCGCGTCGACGCGCCGCCGAGGCCGACGCCCTCCGTCACGCCACCGCCCTGGCGGCGCTGGACAATCAGGCCGAAACCGCCCAAGCCGCCCTTACCGCCGCGCAGGCCGACCAGGATGACGCCGACCGCGCGCTCGCCAGGATCGAGGCGGAAGCCGCACCGGCGCTGGACGCGGTGTTGAGCGAACGCCGGGAAACGCTCGACCGCCGTGACCGGCTGCGCGGTTTGGCCGCGTTGGCCGAACAGACCGCGCAGCGGCGGCAAGAGGCGGAGCGGTGGCGCACCGAACGCGCGGCGCGGCGGGAGGAGGAGGCCCGCGAAACGACCGCCGCCGCAAACTGCGCCGCCGAGGCCCGCGCCAAACAGGCCGCGCGCGACGAGGCGGAAGACACGCTGCGCCGCTTGCGGTTGATCCAGCGCGAGGATGTCGACAGCCTGCGCCGCCGTCTGGTTGCCGGGGAAGCCTGCCCGGTCTGCGGATCCGATCATCACCCCTGGGCGGGCGACAGCGCCCCCCTGGCCCAGCTTCGCGACCTCACCCACGATCAGGAGCAGCGGGTAGCCGTCCTGACCCGCGACACCACCGAGGCGCTCGCCCGCCAAGCCGGGCACGAGGCCACCGCGCGGGCGGCCCGCAGCGCCGCCGCCGGGCTGGACGGGCGGCTGGACGCCCTGGACCGCGCGCTGGACACCGACGGCGCGCGCTGGACCCGCGAGCGGGCGGCGCTGGTCGCCCTGCTGACCGGGCCGGAGGTCCCCACGCCACCGCTCCCGATGCCTCTGGCCGCTGACGCGCTGCCCACCACCCCGGAGGCGGGAGCGCTGGCCGACTGGCTCGCTGATTTTGATACGCGGCTGGAGGTGTTGGCGGCGGCGGAGTCGCGGGCGCTCGACCACCGCAAGCGGCTCGACGCCGCACGGGCGGCCCAGGCCCAGGCGCGCGAGCGGTTGCGCCGTGCGGTGGAGGCCCAAAGCCGCATCGCGCGGGAGCGGGAGGCCACCGGCAACGCCCAGCGTCTGGCCGATGGCAACCGCGACCACGCCCGGCGCGACGGTGACGCCGCGCGGGCCGAACTGGCGGAACCGCTCGCCTTTCTGCCCGATTGGCGCGCGGCGCTGGACCGCGATCCCGCCGCCTTCCGGGCGGATTGGTCCGCTCGCGTCGCCGCGTATCAAAATCAGCGTGACGAGCGGGCCGATCAGGAGCGCGGCGTCGCGGACTCCGAACGGCGGGTCGAACGCGCCCAGGCCGATCACGGCGGCGCGGCGGCCCTGGCGGAGACCGCGCGGCAGCGGTGCCACGGCCTGACCGACCGGCTTGACGCCCTGCGAACCGAACGGACCGGATTGCTGGACGGCCAACCGGTGGCCGAGCACCGCGCCGCGCTCGACGCCCAACACGGGCAGGCCAGCACGGCCGCGCAACAGGCCGCCTTGGCCCGGCAGGACGCCGCCGCCCGTCTGACCGCCGCCGAGCACCTGGTGGAGCGCAGCCACGCCGACGCCAGCGCCGCCGGACGGGCGGTCGCCGAGGCGCGCGACCGCCTGAGCGCCGCGCTGACCGCAAGTGGGCTGGCCGAAGCGGAGGCCCGCCGCGCCACCGCCCAGCCGGAGGCGGAGGGGCTGGCCGAAGACCACGCGCTCGCTGAACTTGAAACGGCGCGGCGCGACGCGGCGTTGGTGCTGGCCGAACGGCGGCGTCACCGCGCCGATCACCACGACCGTCAGCCCCCACACGCCGCGCGGACCATGGAGGACGACGAGGGGGAGGACGACGAGGATGAGGACGGCGAGGATGAGGACGGCAGCAACGGCCTGACGCGGGCTGAAGCCGCCTTGGCCGACGCGACCAACCGGCAGGAGGTGGCGCGGCAACGGCAAGGGGCCGCGCGCGGACGCTTGACCGCCGACAACGAAAACCGGGCGCGGCTGGCCGATCTGACCATCGCCATCGACGCGCAGAAGTCGCAACACGCGCTGTGGGCCTCACTGTCCGGGCTGATCGGCTCGGCGGATGGGCAGAAGATGCGCAACTTCGCCCAAAGCCTCAGCCTGGATCGGCTGCTCGCCCACGCCAACCGGCATTTGGAGGAGTTGGCCCGCCGCTATCGGCTGGAACGGGTGCCGGGGGCCAACCTCGACATCCAGGTGATCGACCGCGAGATGGGCGACGAGCGGCGCGGCGTGCACAGCCTGTCGGGTGGCGAGCTGTTCCTGGTGTCGCTGGCCCTGGCGCTGGGCCTGTCGGCAATGGCCGCGGGAACCGCCGGCGGCATCGGCACGCTGTTCATCGACGAGGGATTCGGCACGCTGGATCCCGACAGCCTGGACGTGGCCCTGTCCTGCCTGGAAGCCTTGCAGGCCGGGGGCCGTCAGGTCGGCGTCATCAGCCATGTTCCGGCGATGGTCGAGCGGATCGGCGCGCAGGTGCGCGTCAGCCCGCTGGGCGGTGGCCGCAGCCGGGTGACGGTGCTGGCCGCCGGGTTGGCCGGGGCGGTCGAAACGGACGCCGACGCGTAACGGACGGCGGTGGCCCCACCGGGGGGATGCCAGCCGGTGGGCCTTCAGCCGGGGGATCGGGTCAGGATCGTCCGGCTGAAGGCCAGAAAATCATCCAGATGGCGTTCGATCACCGCGACGGTCACGGCCATGTTGAGGCTTTGATAATCGTGCACGGCGATGTTGCGGTAGCCAACCATCCGCTGCAACGCCGTGGCCAGCGCATCATCGCCCATGAACGCGCCCTTCCCGCAGAATGTCCGCCAACAGCGGCGCGCGCGCCTCGTCCAGCGCAAGTTTGGCGTTGAGGATGTAGGCGTCGTAACGATCCGGCTCTGCCCCTTGGGCGAACAGGCGGCGTCCGGTGGTGATGATCTGGTGCTGCATCACCGTGCTGGCGCGGCGCAGATCCACCAGATCGACGTCCACATCCAGCCGCTTGGCGATCGCCTCGCCCGCCTCCCACAAGGCCACCGGATCGGCGGGTTCGGGCAAGAGTATCGCAAGGTCAAGATCGCTGTCGGCCCGGCCCGGCCCGTTGGCCCGGCTGCCGAACAGCGTCAAGGCGCACAGGGCCGGAAGCACCGACCGGACCGCGTCCAGAATCGCGTCATCCGACAAAAAAGCCACATGTCACCCCCACACCGAACCAACCGGCCTTGAGAGTAGCGCGGCGGAGGATCAACGCAACAGGGCCGGGCGCAGGATGGCGTGTTTGTTGGACGGAACCGCCGGGGCCGACGGCCGCAACAGCAACCCCTTGGAGGTCGGTTCGATGTTGGCGTCGGGGTAGACGGCCATGACGTCCTTCAAGGCTTCCTTCAGGCGGAAGGCGAGAACGCGGTGTTCGCTGACGGAGCCGAAATGCTGGGACAGCGCGTGCCAGGGAACCAGCGTCTGCTTGTCCAGCCGGTGCAGGCGGTGGACCAGCCAGACATAGGCGTCGAGCGCCAGGGCCGAATTCTTCAGCTTGGCGATGGCGTGCTCGTCCAACGGAACCGCGTGTTCCATCAGATGATCGAAAAAGGAGGTGGTCAGGCGGACGAAGCGCACCCACTCGCCGCCGGTGCGGAACAGATCCGGGGTTTCCTCGTCGTCGCGCCACAGCTTGATGCCGTCGATCAGCCGCTGGTCGGAAATTTCGGCGCTGGAGTTGCCGGTGGTGGTGCGCAGGGTGAATTCGCAACGGGCGATGCGCAGCACCTGTTCGCGCACCGGCTTGTAATTGCCGCGCTCCCCGCCGGTCGGGGCCAGGCCGAGACGGCGCAGCCACGCGCTCATGCTGGGGCCGAGATCGACGTGGGGGGTGCGGGTCTTGCGCGCCTCGGTCTGCAAATAGATCATGATCAGGCGCGCCTTGGCCCCATAGGGGACGCCGACGTCCAGCACGGTCCCGTCGCGCAGGGGCAGAATGCCGGGGCGAACGACGAGCTGGTAGCGACCGTTGTTGCGCACCCAGGGGGCGGTCTCGTCCTTGGGCTTGCGGTGGGGCAGCGAGGCTTGGCAGAATCCGGCGTGCAGATAGCCGATGGCGTCGATCTCGTTGGAAATCGCCTCATGGGCCATGATGACGCGGCGGCGCTCCTTCGGGTCCTCCGTCCGTGCCATGACCGCCTCGAACCCCTCCAGGGTCAATTGTTCGTGGATTTTGGCCATGGACACCCTCTTTTCCCTTCCTCAACACGACCGGCCGCCGGGACCAGTGGGTTTCAGAAAACACAAAATCCGGGGGCTGTGAAGCGGCGGCACACCAGGATTCGCTGAAGTTGCAACGCGACTTGCGGAATCCGTTGCAAGTTCAGCGAGGCTCCGGCGACGCCCGATCCGGCCGATGTTTCAACTTCAGCGCCCGCGATTGTGACGAACCCGTTGCACCGCCACGCTTTCGCGCCGGCCGCCCCCGGCTTGTCCACGATTCTCCACGCTGACTCCGCAACGCGCGCTGGCTGTCCCCATCCATCCACGCTGACTCCGCAACGGCCCTGTCGCTGAAGTCGCAACGAGAGGTCCGGCGTTCACGCTGAAGTCGCAACGATTTCAATGGTTTTCCACGCTGAACTTGCAACCATGTCCTATATAAGACTCCCTATAAGAGATTCTCCGGTAGGAATCGGTCACGCGTTTGGCGTGCGCGACCACGCCTCTGCCCCCTTCCGCCGACCCAGCACGCCGCGAATCCGGCCAATGCGCGGCCCTGGCGGCTGACTCACACCGTCCATTCGCTGAATTTGCAACGCACGCCAGCCGATTCGGTGCTTTCCACCGCCCATCCACCGGCTTTGCGGGCTGTGCCAACGCTGATTTTGACACGAGGGATCCAATCCGCCGGGACTCGGGAATGGCCACACCAAGACCGCTGAATTTGAAACAACCACCGGGCAAGCCCTTGCGGCTGTTGATCTTTCTTCCATTCAACGCGACTCGCGATTCGCCTCGCTGAGTTTGAATCGGCGGTCAGAGCGGGCAACCGGACCAGCAACGCTGAATCAGAAACGGTGACACCCATATGAATCAAGACACGACTCGCGACGCGTTCGCACCAACAACGCTGAATCGGTAACGCTGGCTCTGATCCGGCCACAGAGATAGTGTGAAGGGCCACACCACCCCCCGATCGGCGGCAAATGACGCGAGTCCGAACCCACGGCGATCATAGGTTTTAATTCCTATACGACGTCGTATGAAGCGGTCAATCCGCCCGCATAGGCCGACCGTGTGACGCACATGTTGCGGTTCGGCTTGACCGCTTGCGTCACATCCGTAGAGTGGCGTCACCCACGCACACGGCCACGCCCACAGGCGCGATGCCCCACCCCACCCCGCCCACCGGCGGGATTCGACACGGAGTGTCCATGACCGGCGAAGAACTGCGCGCCCTGCGGGAACGGCGCGGCGAAGACCAGCTTGGTTTTGCCGGTTGGCTCAACGGCCATCTGAACCGCCGTTACGACCGCTCCCGCGTCAGTCGTTGGGAAAGCGGGGCGGAGCGCATCCCCCAGCAGGTGGAACAGTTCATCCGCAGCCAGGAAATTCCGGCGGGTGGCCCCACCCTGCCCGCCGAATTGACGCCAGTGCGCCGCGCGGTCATCGCCGTGGCCAACCAAAAGGGCGGCGTCGGCAAGACGACAACGGCGGTCAACCTGTCCTACACGCTCGCCACCCTGGGGCTGACGGTGCTGTTGATCGACAGCGACCCGCAGGCGAACGCCACCGTCCATCTCGGCCTGGATCCGGGAGAGGTGGAAATGGTGCGCAAGGGCCTCTACAGCGTGTTGCGCGGCGGACTCAGCTTTGACGCCATCGCGCAGCCGGTCTGCAACGGCCTGTTCACGTTGGCCCCGTCCAGCATCGGGCTGGCGGCGGCGGAAACGGAGCTGGTGGCCGAACCCGACAATTCCCTGGTGCTGAAAGAGAAGCTGGCCGATGTGCGCGAGCGTTTCGACGTCATCATCATCGATTGCCCGCCCAATCTGGGTCTGTTGACCATCAACGCGCTCGCCGCATCCGATCTGGTGCTGATTCCGGTGCAGACGGAGGTGTTTGCGGGGTTGGGCGTGCCGTTGCTGATGGAGACCATCGCCAAGATCCGGCGGCGGTCCAACCCGTCGCTGAACATTTTCGGGATTCTGCCGACCATGTATTCGGCCCGCCTCACCCAGGATCAGGCCAGCCTGAAGGAAATCCAGGCCCATTACGAAGGGCGCACGCGGGTGCTGCCGGTGGTTCCGCGCGCCACGCTCTACGCCCAGGCATCCGGGGCCGGGCGTCCGGCGGTGGAGGCCGACCCGAACTCCGCCAGCGTCCAGGCCTACACCGACCTCGCCCGCGAGGTCGCCGCCCACCTGATTGCCCGCCCGACGGAGGCCCGCCATGGCGTCGCGTAAATTGGAACGCACCAGCAGCGTGATCCTGAACAAGGCGGCCCAGCGCGGCGGCGACGCCCTGTTCGGCCTGTCGGCGGATTTCCCCCGCCTGATCGAAGTGGATCTGGAGCGCGTCCACCCCAACCCCGACCAGCCCCGCCGCCATTTCGATGAGGAGGCGTTGCGCGAGCTGGCGGCCTCGATCGAACGGCACGGGTTGAAGCAACCGATCCTGGTGCAGGAGATCGGCGACGGCGACTATCGCCTGATCGCCGGGGAACGGCGCTGGCGCGCCTGCGGCCTGATCGGGCGACGGACCATCTTCGCCATCGTCAGCGACGGCGATCCCGACGAGCTGGCCCTGATCGAGAACATCCAGCGGGTGGATCTCGACGCGCTGGAGATGGCCCGCGCCTTCGCCCGCCTGATCGAACGGCACGAGTACACGCACGAGGCGCTTGGCCACGTCATCGGTCGCAGCCAGGCGGAGGTCACGCGCACCCTGTCGCTGCTGCGCCTGCCCGCCGTGATCCTCGACGAATTTGAAACCCGTTACCGCTCCGTCCCCAAAAGCATCCTGACGGAGATCGCCGCCGTCGACGACGCCGACACCCAGCAACGGCTGTGGGACCTGATCAAGGAGGGCGGCACGGTGAAGGCCCTGCGCGAGGCCAAACGCGCCACCGCCCCGCGCGGCGACCGCCCCGCCCCGGCTCCCCCGCCCCTGCCCGTCTTCCGCCTCGTCACCGCCGCCCAACGCATCGCCCGCGACTTCGCCCAAATCGACGTCCGCGACCTGCGCGACCACCGCAGCCGCCTGAGCGACGCCGAATGGACCGAACTGCGCCGCCTGCACCATCTGTTGGATCAGCTTTTGGCCTGAGGCGGACGGGAGACGTCAGACTCCCAACCGCTCCCGTTCCGCCGCCAGCGCGCGGAACCAGTGGAGTTTTTCGGCGTAGGGCAGGCGGGCGAGGCCGCTGGGCGACGGGAGGACGAGGTCGGTGATGCCGGGGAACAGGGAGGTGTCCTGCACGCCCCACGGCGCGTCGGGGCGGCCGCTGGCGGCGAGGTAGACGCCCTTGCCGGTGTGGGCGAGGATGGCGGGGCGCACCGCCGCGACGATGCGGGCCAGACGGGGCAGACCGGCGCGCAGCTCCGCCCGGCTCAGTTCGGCGGCCGACGCGGTGGCGCGGGCGACGAGGTTGGTGGAGCCAAGGCCGAAGCCGGGCAGCAAGCCATCCTCCTCACAGCGCAGCAGGCGCGGGGTCAGGCCGGACTCGGCCAGCAAGCGCCAGAACTGGTTTCCCCGCCCGGAATAATGATGCCCCAACGCGCCGGAGCGCAAACCGGGGTTGAAGCCGACGAACAGCACGGCCAGATCCGGCCCCAACACATCGGGCAACGGACCATCTTGGAGGGGGCCATCTTCGGGGTGGCCATTTTGGGGCGGGCCATCCGGCGGCGGGACCCCAGCCAGGGCGCGGGTGTCTGCGGTGGGGCGGTCGGTCATGGCGCGGCGTCCTCGGGGATGTCCAGCCCGCCCAGCGCGGCAGCGCAGGCGTCGCGGACCAGGGCGCGCAGCCAGCGGTGGGCCGGGTCGGCGTCCATGCGCGGGTGCCACAGCAGGGACACCGTGACCTCCGGCGCGGCGAAGGGCAGGGGCAGGGCGCGCAGGCCGTCGCGCAGCGCGGCGGTGTGGCGCAACGGCACGGTGGCGACCAGATCCGACCGGCGCGCCAGCGCCAGGGCGGCGGCGAACCCGCCGACGCTGGCGACGATGCGGCGCTCCACCCCCAGGGCGCGCAGGGCGCTGTCCACCGGCCCCTTGCCACCCCCGTCCTTGCCAATCCCACCGCCGACGCGGGACACGCAGACATGGGCGGCGGCGGCGTAGCCATCCAGGGTGAGCTGTTCATTGTCCATTCCGGCGGCCAGCGGGTGGCCGGGGCGGACGACGGCGACAAAGCGGTCGCGGAACAGGGCCTGGGCGCGCAGCTCCGGCCCCATCGCCGGGGTGACGACGCCGGTTTCCAGATCGACCGCGCCGTCGCGCAGGGGGGCGCTGTCCTTGTCGGGTTTGGGCAGGAAGACCAGCCGCACGCCGGGGGCCTGCGCCGTCACCGCCGCGATCAGCCCCGGCCCCACCGTTTCGACAAAGCCCTCGCTGCTGCGCAGGGTGAAGGTTCGGGCCAGATGTTGCGGACTCAGCGTCTCCACCGGGCGCAGCACCGCCGCCCCCTCCTCCACCAAATGGTGAACGCGTCCGCGCAGCTCCAGCGCGCGCGGGGTGGGGACCAGCTCGCGCCCGGCGCGGACCAGCAGGGGATCGCCCGTCACCTCCCGCAGGCGGGCGAGCGCGCGGCTCATCGCCGACGGGCTGAGGTTGAGCCGCCGCGCGGCGCGGGCCACGCTGCCCTCCGCCAGCAGAACATCCAACGTGACCAGCAGGTTCAGATCGGGAAGCGCCATGCCCCGACTGTAGCATGATCCGGCGCGCGCGCGGCAACGGGCGGGGTAACGGGGGGCGCCATCGTTTGACCGGGGGATCATCGCCACGCACACAAGATTGGACACGGATTTCACGGATTCTTCTCACGGATTTCGCGGAACGCGTCTCAGAACGATCCTGTTTGCGATCTTGCGACACGCCTCATGGTGGGATGAGTGAGGCGTTTGGGGGCGAAAGTCCGTGAAATCCCTCATTCTGTCCGTGAAATCCGTGTCTGTTCTTGCTTGCATGAGGATGATCGCTCGTTCAAGCGATTGCCCTGAAGCGACTGGGGGCAAACCGGGCCGGGCGCTGGCATGGCGTGCGCTGGCATGGCGTGGCGCGCAACAACTCCCTGCGTCCGGCGCGCGTTCCGCCGGTGGTAAGGGCGGGCATAGGCTGGGGCAACCGCCGCGCTGCGGCCCTCTCACAACCGGATACCCGACCATGACCAACAGCCTGAACCCGCCCGTCCCGGAGGGCGCGGCGACCACGCAACACCCACCAACGGAGACGACAGCGGCGGCCCAGGCGCTGGGGCGGGAGCGTCGCGCGCTGCTCAGCCTTTGCCTGTTGACCCTGCTGGCGGCGCTGGGGGCGAGCGGGGCGAACGTCGCCCTGCCGACGCTGGCGCGCGCGTTCGGCGCGTCCTTTCCCGATGTGCAATGGGTCGTGCTGGCCTATCTGCTGGCGATCACCGGGTTGATCGTCGGGGCCGGACGGCTGGGCGACCGGATCGGGCGTCGCCGTCTGCTGCTGGGCGGGGTGGCGGTGTTCACGGTGGCGTCGGCGCTGTGCGGGCTGGCCCCCAGCCTGGGCGCGCTGATCGCCGCGCGGGCGGTGCAGGGGGCCGGGGCCGCTGTGATGATGGCGTTGACCATCGCCATGGTGGGCGACAGCGTGCCCAAGGCGCGAACCGGGCGGGCCATGGGGCTGCTGGGGACGATGTCGGCCATTGGCACGGCGCTGGGGCCGTCGGCGGGCGGCGGGCTGCTCGCCGTAGCGGGCTGGCCCGCGCTGTTCCTGGTCAACGCGCCGTTGGGGCTGCTGGCCTGGGTGTTGGCGCGCGGCAGCCTGCCCGCCGATCTGCCCCGCCCGGCGGGGCCGCGCCCGGCCTTCGACAGCGCCGGGACGCTGCTGCTGGCGTTGACGCTGGCGGCCTACGCCCTGGCGATGACGGTGGGGCGGGATCGCTTCATCCCGCTGGGGCTGGGCCTGTTGGGCGCGGCGGCGGTCGGGCTGGCGCTGTTCCTGTGGGTGGAGCGACGGGCGGCGGCCCCGCTGCTGCGGCTGTCGCTGTTCCGGGACCGCGCCTTTCGCGCCAGCCTGGCCGCCAACGCGCTGGTGTCCACGGTGATGATGGCGACGCTGGTGGTCGGCCCCTTCTTCCTGTCGCGCGCGTTGGGACTGACCGACGCGCTGGTCGGGCTGGTGCTGGCGAGCGGGCCGGTGGTGTCGGCCCTCAGCGGCGTGCCCGCCGGGCGGTTGGTGGACCGCTTCGGGGCCGCCCGCATGGTGTCGGCCGGGCTGGTGCTGGCGATGGTGGGGGCGGTGGCGCTGGCGCTGTTGCCAGGCTGGTTCGGCGTGGCGGGCTACATCGCCGCCATCGCGCTGCTGACCCCCGGCTATCAACTGTTCCAGGCCGCCAACAACACCGCCGTGATGGCGGATGTCCCGGCGGACCGGCGCGGGGTGACGTCGGGCCTGCTGACCCTGTCGCGGAATCTCGGGCTGGTGTCGGGCGCGTCGGCGATGGGTGCGGTGTTCGCGGCGGTGGCCGGGGACGCGACCAGCGCCGGGGCGGTGGCCGATGGCATGCGGATCACCTTCCTGGTCGCCGCCGGGCTGGTGGCGGTGGCCTGGCTGTGGTTTTCTGCCAAGCCGCGCCGGGGGGCCTGACCCGGCCCTTGCCATCGCGACCGGGTTTCGTCCCCATGCAGCTTGACCGTTCCCGTTTGGCCGATCTCAGTGTCTTTGCCACCATCGTCCGGCGGCAGAGCATCAAGCAGGCCGCGCATGAGCTGGGCGTAACCAGTTCAGCGTTGAGCCACCGTTTGCGCAAGCTGGAAGCGGAGCTGGGGGTGCGGTTGGTCAACCGCACCAGCCGATCCTTGACGCCGACGGAGGCCGGGGCCGCGCTGGCGGCGCAGATCGAGGCGGCGTTGCGGCTGATCGGCGACGCGCTGGCGACGCTGACCAGCCAGCACGACGCCCCGTCCGGGCGGTTGCGGATCAACGCGCTGCGCGACGCGGCGCGGCATCTTCTGGCCCCGGCGCTGCCGCGCTACGCGGAGCTGTATCCGGGAATGTCGCTCGACATCACCATCGACGACCATATGGTCGACATCGTCGCCGAAGGCTTCGACGCGGGCATCCGCTACGGCGACCGGGTGCCGCAGGACATGATCGGCGTCGCCCTGTCAGGCCCGCAGCCCTGGGTCGTGGTGGGGGCACCGGCGCTGATCGCGCGGGTCGGCCGCCCCCAATCGCCCGACGATCTGTTGCAACGGCCCTGCATCGAAATGCGGTTGGGCGACAACAGCCGTTACGCCTGGGAGCTGGGCAACGCGGAGGAGCTGTGCCGGGTCGATGTCCGGGGGCCGCTCTGCGCCAACGAAAGCCAACAGGCCATCGAAGCGGCGCTGGGCGGCGTCGGCTTTGCCTATTGCCTGGAGGCGCTGGTCGGCGATCATCTGGCCAACGGCCGGTTGGAGGTGGTGTTGCCCGATTGGCGGTCGGACGGCCCCCCCTTCATGATCTATTACCCCAGCCGCCGCCAGCTTCCGCCGGGGATGCGCCGGTTGATCGCGCTGATTCGGCAACAACAGGGCCTGCCCCCGTTGGCGATGGATGGTGGGGGCTGACCGCATCGTGGATCTGCGCTCAACCCATCATTGATCGTGGTTCAGGGTGCTGGCGTTGCGCGGGCGGCGGCCATGGTCCATCTCAGGGGTGTTGCCTTTCGGGAGAGTCATCATGGACTACGCAGCCGCGCCAAACCGCTACGCCTCGGGCATGGTCTACCGCCGCACCGGTCGCAGCGGGATTGACCTGCCCGCGATTTCGCTGGGCCTCTGGCACAATTTCGGCGGTGCCGATGTCTTTGAAAACGGCCGCGCCATCGTCCGCCGCGCCTTCGATCTGGGCGTGACCCATTTCGATCTGGCGAACAATTACGGCCCGCCGCCCGGTTCGGCGGAGGAGAATTTCGGTCGCATCCTCGCCAGCGATTTCCGCCCCTACCGCGACGAGATGATCATCTCCTCCAAGGCCGGTTGGGACATGTGGCCCGGCCCCTATGGCGGCATCGGCGGCAGCCGCAAATATCTGATCGCCAGCCTTGACCAATCGCTGCGGCGGATGGGGCTGGATTACGTCGACATCTTCTATTCCCACCGCGTCGATCCCACCACACCGCTGGAGGAAACGATGGGGGCGCTGGCCCACCTGCACCGGCAGGGCAAGGCGCTGTACATTGGCATTTCCAGCTATTCGCCCGAACTGACGCGCAAGGCCGCCGCGATCCTGAAGGAGGAACGGGTCCCGCTGTTCATCCACCAGCCGAACTACAACATGTTCAACCGCTGGATCGAGCATGGCCTGTTGGACACGTTGGAAGAGTTGGGGACCGGCTGCATCGCCTTTTCGCCCCTGTCGCAAGGGCTGCTGACGTCGCGCTATCTGAACGGTGTGCCGGACGACGCCCGCGCCAAGCGTCTGGGCGGGTCGTTGGGGGCCAGCGCGGTGAACGAGGCGCTGTTGAGCCGCATCCGCGCGCTGAACGCGATCGCGGAAGCCCGTGGCCAGACGCTGGCGCAGATGGCCATCGCCTGGACGCTGCGCGACCCGCGCGTGACCTCCTCGCTGATTGGGGCCAGTTCGGTCCGGCAGTTGGAAAACTCGCTGGGTGCGCTGGACAATCTGGCCTTCAGCGCCGAAGAATTGGCCGCCATCGAACCGCACGCCCACGACGCCGGAATGGATTGGTGGAAGTCCTCCACCGAGCTGTGAGCGGGCGAGCTGCGAGCGGGCGAGATGTGAGCTGGGATCACCGGCTGCGGGCCATCAAGCGGCTTGGCGCGCGGTGCGCAAGGGTGGTAAAATCGTGTGCGTCGGGCCGCTGAATTGGCAACAAAGCGCGAAAACAGGCTGTGTTTTCAACGCGCCGACGCCGCAATGATACACAAATCCTGTTTTGCTTCCGGGACCCCGGGGCGGCGTTGAGCGCCCTCCCACCCGCCGCAGCGGGAGAGGGAGGGCGGGCGTCGCGTCAGGCGGCTTTCTTGGGCGCGCCGTGGTGGCCGCCTTCCAGGAAATCGAGCAGTTCGGCGCGGTATTCGTAATAGCGCGGGTGCTCCAACAGCGATTGGCGGGTGCGCGGGCGGGGGATGTCCACCGTCAGCACATGGCCGATGCGGGCGTTGGGGCCGTTGGTCATCATCACCACGCGGTCGGCCAGCAGCAGCGCCTCGTCCACATCGTGGGTGACGCAGACCGCCGTGACCTGGGTGCGCGCCCACACCTCCATCAGCACCTCTTGCAGCTCCCAGCGGGTCAGGCTGTCGAGCATGCCGAACGGCTCGTCGAGCAGCAACAGCTTGGGCGACAGGGCGAAGGCGCGGGCGATGCCGACGCGCTGCTTCATGCCGTTGGACAGCTCCGCCGCCTTTTTGTCCATGCTGTCGCCCAAGCCCACGCGGGCGAGGTAATAGCGGACGATGTCGGCGCGCTCCGCCCGCTTGGCGTGGGGATAGACGCGATCCACCCCCAGCATGACGTTTTCATAGGCGGTCAGCCAGGGGAACAGGCTGGGGGCCTGGAAAACGACGGCGCGGTCGGGACCGGCGGTCGTCACCTCCTTGCCGTCCAGCACGATGCCGCCGCTGGTGACGTCGGCCAGACCGGCGACCATCGACAGCACGGTGGATTTGCCGCAGCCGGAATGCCCGATCAGCGAGATGAACTCGCCCTTGCGCATCTTCAGGTCAAAGCCATCGACGATGGTCAGCGGCCCCTTGGGCGTGGCGAAAATCTTGGTCAGGCGGGTGAATTCCAGATAGCGGCCATCGCCTTTGATCGGATCGGCCACATGACTTGCCTGCGCGGCGCGGTAGGCCTTGGGCGGTTCGGACGCGGTGATCGGACGGATGTCGGGCAGGGGCAGATCCTCCCCCGTCGCGGCGGCGCGGGCGATCCCGGCGTTCATCAGATAGGCCGTGACCTCCGCCCGCAGCCGCTTGAAATCCGGGTCGTGGTTGACGGCGGTGCGGTCGCGCGGGCGGGGCAGATCGACGGTGAAGGCCGGACCCAGCGTCGCCCCCGGCCCCGGCGTCAGAGGGATGATGCGGTCGGCCAGCAGGATGGCTTCATCGACGTCGTTGGTGATGAGGATGACGGTCTTGCGGTCCTTGCGCCAAATGGCTTCGATCTCGTCCTGCAATTTGGCGCGGGTCAGGGCGTCGAGCGCGGACAGCGGTTCGTCGAGCAGCAGCATGTCGGGCGACATCGCCAGCGCGCGGGCAAAGCCGACGCGCTGGCGCATCCCGCCCGACAGCTCGTTCGGGCGGCGGTCGGTGGCGTGGCCCAGCCCGACGGTTTCCACCGCGCGGCGGGTCAGCACGCCGCGTTCGCTCGCGGTCTTGCCGCTGTGGACGGCGTCCACCGCCAGCGCGACGTTTTCCTTCACGCTCAACCACGGCATCAGCGAATAGCTTTGGAACACGACGCCGCGTTCCGGGCCGGGGCCGCGCACCGGCGCGCCGCGCATCAGCACCTCGCCGCTGTCGGGCATGGTCAGGCCGCCGATCAGGTTGACCAGCGTCGTCTTGCCCGAGCCGGAGAAGCCGACGATGGCGACGAACTCCCCCTCCGCGATGGTCAGGTCGATGCCGCGCAGGACGTTGGTCGCGCCGTAGGACTTGGAAACGCCCTTCAGTTCCAGGATCGCCATGGTCGTTGTCTCCGGGAGCGAGAGGTCAGCGGTTGCCGGTGTGGGTGACGGCGGCCTGGAAGGCCAGCATCACGCGGTCCAGCAGGAAGCCGATCAGGCCGATGGTGAAGACGGCCACCATGATCTTGGCCAAGGAGTTGGAGGAGCCGTTCTGGAACTCGTCCCACACGAACTTTCCAAGGCCCGGATTCTGCGCCAGCATCTCCGCCGCGATCAGCACCATCCAGCCCACGCCCAGCGACAGGCGCAGCCCGGTGAAGATGAAGGGCAGGGCGGACGGCAGGACCAGACGGCGCACCATGGTCAGGCCCGACAGTTGCAGCACCTTGCCGACGTTCATCAGATCCTTGTCGATGGACGACACGCCGACGGCGGTGTTGATCAGCGTCGGCCACAGCGAGCAGAGCGTGACCGTGATGGCGGAGGTGAGGAAGGATTTGTCAAAGGTCGGGTTGTCGCTCGACACCGTGGCCGACACCACCATCGTCACCAGCGGCAGCCACGCCAGCGGCGACACCGGCTTGAACAGTTGGATCAGCGGGTTCATGGCGGCGTTGACCGTGCCGGACAGGCCGCAGGCCACCCCCAGCGGCACGGCGATCAGCGCGCCGATCAGGAAGCCGGTGAAGACCGTCTTCAGGCTGGTCAGAATCTGGTCAAGATAGGTCGGCTTCCCGGCGTAGGGGCGGGTTTTGACCGGGGCGTTGGGATCGGCGGCCAGCGCCTCGGCGTTGCGCTTGGCCTGGCGCTCGTAGAAGGCGGATTCCTTGGCGCGTTCGGCCTTGTGGTCGGCGTAGAGGCTGGTCGCCTGTTCCCACACCTGTGCGGGGCCGGGAACCGCGCCAAGGCTGGTGTGGACCTGCGGGGCGGCCCAGCCCCAGGCGGCCAGGAACAGCAGGATCGCGGTCAGGGGAACGCCCATCTGCCGCCACAGCTCCACGGCCTGGACGCGCGGGTTTTCGCCCGCCGCCAAGCGCAGCAGCGGGGCCAGCCAGCCCAGCCCGACGGTGGTCAGGGCGCTGGCGATGCGGTTGAGCGCGTGGGCGCGCCGGGCCTTGCGCTGGGCGCTGGCGAGGTCGGAGGGGGCGGCGTCGGTCAGACTGGTCATGGTGGTTGGTTCCTTCATGATCCCTTCTCCCCCCTGGGGAGAAGGTTCGGATGAGGGGGGGGCGGCGGAGCCGAAAACGTCCGGCTGGCGCGTCCCCCTCACCCTGACCCTCTCCCCGGGGGGGAGAGGGGATGGACAGTGGTGGAGGGACGTGTGGGGAACGGGGGCCGTTCACCCCCCCACCAACTGCCCGCCCTCGACCTTCTGGTTGCCCTTCAGGCCGATCGGTTGCTTGTTCAGGTAGTCGTTGGGCTTGCGGCCATCGAAGGGGATGCCGTCGATGAAGCCCGCATCGACCGGCTTGTAGCCGTCGCTGGTCCAGGGGAAATCGGCCTCCTTGGCCTTGCCCTCGTCGACCAGCAGCTTGGCGGCCTTCAGGTAGGTCTCGGGCTTGTAGACCTTGCGGGCCGTGTCCTCGTACCAGGAATCCGGCTTGGCTTCGGCGATCTGGCCCCAGCGGCGCATCTGGCTGAGGTACCAGACGGCGTCCGAATAGAAGGGGTAGGTGGCGTTGTAGCGGAAGAAGACGTTGAAATCGGGCACGTCGCGCTTGTCGCCCTTCTCATACTCGAAGGTCCCGGTCATCGAATTGGCGATCACCTTGGCGTCGGCCCCGACATACTCGGATTTGGCCAGGATCTTCACCGCTTCGGCCCGGTTGGCGTTGTTGTTCTCGTCCAGCCATTGGGCCGCACGGATCAGCGCCTTGACGACGGCCAGATGGGTGTTCGGGTTCTTCGTCGCCCAGGCGTCGGTCACGCCGAAGACCTTTTCCGGGTTGTTCTTCCAAATCTCGGTGTCGGTGATGACCGGGACGCCGATGCCCTTGACGACGGCCTGCTGGTTCCAGGGTTCCCCGACGGCGTAGCCGAAGATGGTCCCGGCCTCCAGCGTCGCCGGCATCTGCGGCGGCGGGGTGACGGAGAGCAGGGCGTCGGCCTGGATCTGGCCCGACACGTCGCTGGGGGCGTAATAGCCGGGGTTGATGCCGCCCGCCGCCAGCCAATAGCGCAGCTCGTAATTGTGGGTGGACACCGGGAAGACCATGCCCATGGTGAAGGGCTTGCCCGCCGCGCGGTAGTCGGCGATCACCGGCTTCAGCGCGTCGGCCTTGATCGGGTGGACCGGCTTGCCGTCGGCCCCCTTGGGCACGTTGGGCTTCATCTTCTGCCAGACGTCGTTCGACACGGTGATGCCGTTGCCGTTCAGGTCCATGGAAAAGGCGGTGACGATGTGGGCCTGGGTGCCAAAGCCGATGGTCGCCCCCAGCGGCTGCCCGGCCAGCATGTGCGCGCCGTCCAACTCGCCGGAGATGACGCGGTCGAGCAGCACCTTCCAGTTGGCTTGCGGTTCCAGCGTCACCGACAGCCCTTCATCCTCGAAGAAGCCCTTTTCGACGGCGATGGCGAGCGGGGCCATGTCGGTCAGCTTGATGAAGCCGAGCTTCAGTTGCTCCTTTTCCACCGTCAGCGGGGCGGCGAAGGTCGGAACGGCCAGCGTCAGGGCGATGGCGGCGGCGGCGGACGCCAGCAGGGGGCGGAAGGCCAGTCGGGTGCGGAAGGAACGGGCGGTCATCACGTCGGTTGCTCCATCTCAGAAAGCCGGACCATCGGGCGGCGGCGGCGACACCGGCGGGTGCCAATCCGAAAGGGCTGTTTTTTGGGCAGCGGCGCGGCGGCCGGGGTTCCCAAGAACGCGTCCCGTTGGATCGGCTCCCGAACACCCGGCAAGCGGCGGCAAGGCTGCTTGTGCGGTGCGGGAAACCGGGGTCGGCAACACTGCCGGGGGATGGCCCAACGTTGGACGCTGTGGGATGCGCACCGTCGTTGGCGCGTCTCTCGCCCCGATCTTTCGCAAGGCTCATGCCAAAGGATGGGATTTTCAGGCCGACGCGACGGAACCGGCGGGATGGCTTGGGTTTTGGCGCGGAGATCAGCCGAAAGGTATGAGCCTTCCCGGCGGATCGCCATACCAAGTGATGAATTTTGCAGCGCACAAACGCCCGCGTGGCTGTTTTCTGACCAAGACCTAAGCATGGTTACAAAACAGGCACCTAAGCATCACCCCTGCGCGGGGCGACAACATGGCGGAAACGCTGGCGTTGCCGCCGGTTGACCGTCTGCGGTTGGGCCGGAAACGGGCTTGGCACGCGCCTTGCGAAGAGAGCGGCGAGACAAAGAGAGCGGCGAGACAAAAGGCGGAGGTCGGCAACGTCGCCGACCACCGCCGCAGGGCCGGATCCGGGCGACGCGGCGCGGATATCGGCCATGGTTCGACGACGAACCGCCCGGACAACGGCGTCCGATCCGGCAGGCCCCCATTCCACGGGATGGGCACGCCCGCCGGTTCGGACGCCTTTTTTTTGGCCCCGCGCCCCGCCGACACGGCCGGGCGGACACGAGACGAGGCAGACGCCATGGACATGCACCACCCGATCTCATCGCCCGACGGGCAAAACGTCGCGCAGGACACCCCGCGCAAGGAACGCCTGGTCGTTGTCGGCAACGGCATGGCCGGGATGCGCACGGTGGAGGAGCTGTTGGCCAAGGCCCCCGGCCGTTACGACATCACCGTGTTCGGCGCGGAACCGCTGCCCAACTACAACCGCATCATGCTGTCGCCGGTGCTGGCGGGCGAAAAGACCTTTGACCAGATCGTGCTGAACAGCCGCGCCTGGTACGAGGAGAACGCCATCACCCTGTTGACCGGGGAGCCGGTGGAGCGCATCGACCGTGCCGCGAAAACGGTCACGTCGGTGGGCGGGCGGGTGGTGGCCTATGACCGGCTGCTGCTGGCGACCGGGTCTATGCCCTTCATCATCCCGGTGCCGGGATCGACCCTGCCGGGGGTGATCGGCTTCCGCGATCTGGCCGATGTGGACGCGATGCTGGCCGCCGCCGCCAATGGCGGGCGCGCCGTCGTCATCGGTGGCGGCCTGCTGGGGCTGGAGGCCGCCAACGGCCTGCGGGTGAAGGGGATGGACGTCACCGTCGTCCACCTGATGCCGACGCTGATGGAACGCCAGCTCGACCCGGCGGCGGGCCAATTGCTGCAACAGGAGCTGGAACGGCGCGGCATCGCCGTGCTGACCGGGGCCGACACCGCTGAAATTGTGGGCAGCGATGTTTCGGGCGGCTTGCGGGCCGAGGCGGTCCGTCTGAAGGATGGCCGGGTGCTGCCCGCCGACCTTGTGGTGATGGCGGTCGGCATCCGCCCCAACATGGCCTTGGGCAAGGCGGCGGGGCTGGAGTGCGGGCGCGGCGTCAAGGTGGACGACGCGATGCGCACCAGCGACCCGGTGATCTTCGCGGTGGGCGAATGCGTCGAGCATCGCGGCCTGACCTATGGCCTTGTCGCCCCGCTGTTCGAAATGGCGAAGGTGCTGGCCGACGCGCTGGCGGGCGGGCAGGGCGGTGCCTACACCGGCTCCGTCACCTCCACCAAGCTGAAGGTCACGGGCGTGGACGTGTTTTCCGCCGGGGATTTCTCCGGTGGCGCGGGCACGGAGGAGATCGTGTTCCGCGACCCGGCGCGCGGCGTTTACAAGCGTCTGGTCCTGAAGGACAACCGGCTGTTGGGCGCGGTGCTGTACGGCGACACCAAGGACGGCGGTTGGTATTTTTCCCTGCTGAAGGATGGGGCCGACGTCAGCGCCGAGCGCGACACGATGATTTTCGGCCCGAATTTCAGCGCTGGGGGCTTCGGGGGGGCCGACGCCGGAAACCCTAAGGCCGCCGTTGCCGCCCTTCCCGACAGCGCGGAAATTTGCGGCTGCAACGGCGTGCGCAAGGGGACCATCGTCAAGGCCATCACCGACAAGGGCCTGACCAGCCTGGACGAGGTGCGCGCCCACACCAAGGCGTCGGCCTCCTGCGGAAGTTGCACCGGCACGGTGGAAGCGCTGCTGGCGGTGACGGCGGGCGATGCCTTCACGGCGGCCCCGGCGGTCAAGCCGATGTGCACATGCACCCATCACAGCCACGACGCGGTGCGCGCCGCCATCGTCGCCCAAAATCTGCGCACGATGCGCGACGTCTTCACCGCGCTGGACTGGACGACGGCGGACGGTTGCGCCTCCTGCCGTCCGGCGCTGAACTATTACCTGCTGTGCGCCTGGCCGGGCGAATACGCCGACGATTACCAGTCGCGCTTCATCAACGAACGCGCCCACGCCAACATCCAAAAGGACGGGACCTATTCGGTGGTTCCGCGCATGTGGGGCGGGCTGACCAGCGCGTCCGAATTGCGGGCCATCGCCGATGTGGTGGACAAATTCGCCATCCCCACGGTGAAGGTCACGGGCGGCCAGCGCATCGACCTGTTCGGCGTGAAGAAAGAGGATCTGCCCGCCGTGTGGGCGGATCTGAACGCGGCGGGCATGGTGTCCGGCCACGCCTACGCCAAGGGCCTGCGCACGGTGAAGACCTGCGTCGGGTCGGAATGGTGCCGCTTCGGCACGCAGGATTCCACCGGGCTGGGGGTGAAGCTGGAGCGCATGACCTGGGGGACCTGGACCCCGCACAAGGTCAAGCTGGCGGTGTCCGGCTGCCCGCGCAACTGCGCGGAGGCGACCATCAAGGATCTGGGCGTGGTCTGCGTGGACAGCGGCTATGAACTGCACGTTGGCGGCAACGGCGGCCTGCACGTCCGCGCCTGCGACCTGCTGGTGAAGGTGGCGACGGAGGAGGAGGTGTTGGAATACACCGGGGCCTTCATGCAGCTCTACCGCGAAGAGGCCCGCTATCTGGAGCGCACCGCCCCATGGGTGGAGCGGGTCGGGCTGGACCACATCACGCGCGCGCTGGTCGATGACGCCGAAGGGCGCAAGGCGCTGCACGCCCGTTTCCTGTTCTCGCAACGCTTCTCGCAAGACGATCCGTGGGCCGAACGCGCCGCCAAGGGCGTGGACCGTCACGAATTCTCGCTGCTCGCCAAGGTGGGGTAAGACACATGGACCAGATCCTTTCCGCTCTCCCCCAACACACCACGACCGCAACAGCCCTGCCTGATGACACCGTATGGACGCCGGTCGGTCGGGTTGCCGACATCCCGGTGCTGGGGTCGCGCGTGATCCGCACGCCCGACGGCGACGTCGCCCTGTTCCGCACCGCCGACGACGCCGTGTTCGCCCTGCGCGACCGTTGCCCGCACAAGAACGGGCCGCTGTCCCAGGGCATTGTCCATGGCCGCCGCGTCACCTGCCCGCTGCACAATTGGGTGATTGAGCTGACCACCGGCGAGGCGGTCGCCCCCGACGTCGGCAACGCCGGACACATCCCGGTGCGGGTGGAGGACGGCGCGGTGTCGGTGGCGTTGGGTCTGGCGACGGCGGGGCGGGGCGGCTGCAAAGGGGCGTGCCATGTTTGACGGGCCAGAGGTTGATCGGGCGGGCGGGAATGGGCCAGCCCCCGGCGCGTCGCGGGACACCCGCACCACCTGCCCCTATTGCGGGGTTGGTTGCGGCGTCGTCGCCACGGTGACGGTGGATCCGGCGACGGGGCAGGACCGGGTGAGCGTGCGCGGCGACGCCGACCACCCGGCCAACCGGGGGCGGCTCTGCTCCAAAGGCTCCGCGCTGGCCGACACGCTGGTGCGCGACGTGGACGGCGGCGGGCGGTTGCTGCACCCGGAAATCGACGGGCGGCGGGTGACGTGGGAGCGCGCCCTCGCTGAAGTCGCAACGCGCTTCGCCGACACCATCGCCCAGCACGGGCCGGATTCGGTGGCCTTCTACGTCTCCGGTCAGTTGCTGACGGAGGATTATTACGTCGCCAACAAGCTGATGAAGGGCTTCATCGGCGCGTCGAACATCGACACCAATTCGCGCCTGTGCATGGCGTCGTCCGTCGTCGGCCACAAGCGCGGGCTGGGGGCGGACGCGGTTCCGGGAAGCTACGCTGATTTTGAAACGGCCGATCTGGTGGTGCTGGTCGGCTCCAACCTCGCCTGGTGCCATCCGGTGCTGAATCAGCGTTTGCGGGCGGCGAAGGCGGCGCGCGGGACCCGGATCATCGTTGTCGATCCCCGCCGCACCGATTCCGTCGATGGGGCCGATGCCCATCTGGCGCTGGCGGCGGGCACCGATTCCGCGCTGTTCAACGGCCTGTTGGTCCATTTGCACGCGCGCGGGGCCACCGACGCCGCCTTCGTCGGCCGTCACACCGATGGGGAGGAGGAGGCGCTCGCCGCCGCCCGCGCCGACGCGCCGGATGTGGCCAGCGTCGCCCGGCGTTGCAAACTCAGCGAAGCGGAGGTCGCCGCCTTCTACGCTGAATTTGAAACGACGGAGAAGGTCGTCACCGTCTATTCCCAGGGTGTGAACCAGTCGAGCCAGGGGACCGACACCGTCAACAGCATCCTGAACGTCCATTTCCTCACCGGGCGGATCGGGCGGCCCGGCATGGGTCCCTTCTCCGTCACCGGCCAGCCCAACGCCATGGGCGGGCGCGAGGTTGGCGGGCTGGCGAACCAGTTGGCCGCCCATATGGGCTTTTCCGCCGAGGACACCAACCGGCTCGCCCGCTTCTGGAACGCGCCGCGCGTCGCCGCCCAACCGGGGCTGAAGGCGGTCGATCTGTTCCGCGCCATCGAACGCGGGCGGGTCAAGGCGGTGTGGATCATGGCGACCAACCCGGCGGTCAGCATGCCCGACGCCGGGCGGGTCCGCCGCGCGCTGGCGCTCTGCCCCACCGTGGTGGTGTCCGACTGCATCCGCGACACCGACACCGGGCGGTTCGCCCACATCCGCCTGCCCGCCGCCGGGTGGAGCGAGAAGGACGGGACCGTCACCAACTCCGACCGCACCATCTCGCGCCAGCGCGCCTTCCGCGCGCCGGAGGGGGAGGCGCGGCCCGATTGGTGGATCGTCACCCAGGTGGCCCGGCGCATGGGCTTCGCCGACGCCTTCGGCTTCGACAGCCCGGCCGATGTGTTCCGCGAACACGCCGCCCTGTCGGCCTTTGAGAATGACGGGCGGCGGGCGTTCGACATCGGCGCGCTGGCGGCGGTGAGCGACGCTGATTTTGATACGCTGGTCCCGTTTCCCTGGCCGTGGCGGGCGGGCGGGCAACCGCAGGAGCGGCTGTTCACCGACCACCGCTTTTTCCACGAGGACCGGCGGGCGCGCTTCATCCCGGTGACGACGCGGCCCCTGCCGCGCAGCCTGCCCGACGGCGCGCTGCTGCTGAACACCGGGCGGTTGCGCGACCAGTGGCACACGATGACCCGCACCGGCCTGTCGGCCCGGCTGTCGGCCCACGCGCCCGAACCCTGTCTGGATCTGCACCCGATGGACGCGGCGGCGCGCGGCGTGACCGATGGCGGGCTGGCCCGCATCGTCACGACGGCGGGGGAGGCGCTGGCCCGCGTCCGCGTCACCGACGCGCAGACGCCGGGCACCGCCTTTCTGCCGATGCATTGGACCGACGCCTTCACCGGATCCTGCGTGATCGGCCGCCTGATCGACGACGACGCGGTCGATGCGCTGTCGGGCCAACCCGATCTGAAGCGGATGCCCGCCACCGTCCTGCCCTATGAACCGGATTGGACCGCCTTTCTGCTGTCGCGCCAGCCGGTGACGCCGACGCACGACGGTTATTGGGCGCGCCGCGCGGTTCCGGGCGGGCATTTGATCGAGCTGGCCGGGCGCGGGCCGGTCCCGGATCTGGCCCCCGCCGGGTGGGACGCCGCGAGCGGCACGGCGATCAACTTCAGCGACGCCGCGCGCGGCAACCGGCGCACCGCGTGGCTGCGCGGCGACCGGCTGGACGCCTGCCTGTTCGTGGCCGCCGATGGGCGGTTGCCGGGGCGGACGTGGCTGGTCGGGCTGCTGGAGGGCGACGGGCTGGCCGACGCCGACCGCGCCGCCCTGCTGGCGGGCCGTGCCCCCGGCGCGCGGGCGGACGAGGGGCGGATCGTGTGTTCCTGTTTCAGCGTGGGCATCAACCGCCTGATCGCCGCGATCCGCGACCAGTCCCTGACCAGCGCCGAGGCGGTCGGCGCGGCGTTGAAGGCGGGGACCAATTGCGGCTCCTGCGTTCCCGAAATCAAGGAGGTGCTTCGTCATGCGGTTCAGCGCGAAATGGCGTGATGGCCTGATCCTGTTCGGTTTCCACCTGCTGTCCCCGGTTCTGCCCATCGCCGCGCGCGTCGGTGTCGGTGTCGGTGTCGGGGGCGGTGCGGGAGGCGGGGCGGATCGGCCCGGCGTTGGCAGCGTCACCCTGGTCGGGGCCGGGCCGGGCGATCCCGATCTGTTGACGGTGGCGGCGGTCAAGGCGCTGGCGGCGGCGGACGTCGTGCTGTTCGACCATCTGGTCGGCGACGGCATCCTCGACCTTGCCCCGCCCGGTGCCGAGCGGATTTGCGTGGGCAAGCGGTCGGGCCGTCATTCCCTGCCGCAGGAGGAGATCAACGCGCGGATCGCGCAACAGGCGCTGTTGGGGCGGCGGGTGGTGCGGCTGAAGGGCGGCGACCCGATGATCTTCGGGCGCGCGGGCGAGGAGATCGATCATCTCGACGCGTTGGGCATCCCCGTGCGCGTCATCCCCGGCATCACCGCCGCGCTGGGCTGTGCCGCCTCCGCCGGTCTGTCGCTGACCAAGCGCGGCGTGGCCCGCGCCGTCACCTTCGTCACCGCCCATGGCCGCGACGGCGAACGCTTCGAACCCGATTGGGCGCGGCTGGCCAGCCCGGACACGACGTTGGCGATCTATATGGGCCGCGAACAGGCGCGCGCCGCCGGGGCGGGCCTGCGCGCCGCCGGTCTGCCCGGCGACACCCCGGTGCTGGCGGTGGAAAACGGCTGCCGCCCCGACGAACGCCGCGTCCACACCACGTTGGGCGCGATGGCGGTGGATGGCGTCGCGGCGGGCAAAGGCCCGACGCTGCTGCTGATCGGCGCGGCGCTGGCCGCGCGCGGCACGGGCGAACCGACGGAGGTCTGCGGCGCGGTGGCCGTCGAGGTCCGCTGACGCCCACTCACCATCGCCGGTCCCTCAACGTCGGTTCACGTCGCACAGGGCGGGCAGCAGGATGGCCGGGGTGACGCTGGCCCCGACCAGCGCGCCGTAGAGCGCCTTTCCCGCCAGCACGACGGTGAACGGGACCGCCGTCCAGCCGCTGCCCCACAGCAGGGCGGTGGCCGTCGGCGCGAACAGGATGAACCAGACAAGGGCCAGGGCAACCGCGCGCCCGACCACCCCGCGCGGGACAAACCGGCTCCACCCCGCCAGATCGCTCCAATCGCAATCGGGCAGCCCGCCACCGGCCCGCCGTTTGCGCAGGACAACGGGCAGAAGCAGGCCCATGGCCAGCACCGGCAGAACCGTGCTGGGCAGCAGATCGACGGCCAGCCCGCCCAGCCCCCAGACCGGAACCGGGTCAAGGCCGGAGAACACCAGCCCGGCGATTCCCGCCGTGATCGCGCCGTTGACCGCCGCGCCGACGGCCATTTCCACGCGCAGGAAGCCGCGCAGGTCGGCGCGCCGCGCCGCCAGAGAGGTGAGCATTCCACAATCCTTTCGGTTCAAAACATGATGTGACGGGGCGCGCTCAATTGAGGCACCTCAAGGGGCGGAGCGGACCTTGACGACGAAGGAGTCGACCGCGACACCCAGCCGGGCCGATTCCCCGACCAGCCCGTCCGCCGCCGCCAGCACGCGGTCGGCGATGGTCCCGGTGTCGCTGGCCCCCTGCATCACCTCGTCGATGATGACGCGGACGTCGTCGGCACCGCTGGCCGCCCGGCTGGCGCTTTGGGCGATGTCCTGAGTGGCCTGGCTTTGCTCCGTCACCGCCGTGCTGATCGCGCCGGAGATTTCCGACATGCGGGTGATGACGCCGCCGATGCCGTGGATGGCGTCGGTGGCCTTCGCGGCGGCGCGGATGCCGTCGATCTGCCGCTCCACCCCCAGGATCGCGTCGGAGGTCTGGCGCGCCAGCGCCTTCACCTCCTGCGCGACGATGGCGAAACCGCGCCCGGCGTCGCCCGCGCGGGCGGCCTCGATGGTGGTGTTCAGCGCCAGCAGGTTGGTGCGTCCGGCGATGGCGTCGATCAGGCGGACCACCTCGCCAACCCGTTCCGCCGCCGTCAACAGCTCGTCCATCGCCGCTTCGCAGCGGCGCGCCCCGGCCACGGCGTGTTCGGTGACGGTCGCCTTCAGCGCGTCCAGATCGCGTTTGAGGAAGGCGAGATTCTCGGGATCCTCCTCGGCGACCATTTCGCGCACCAGCCCGCTGATCGACCGCACGGCCCCAGAGGCGACATACGCCGCCTTGCCGCGTTCCGACAGATCGACCACCCGCTGGTAATCGTCCTTGATGAGGCCGCTTTGCGCGATGCCGTACCACGACATCGCCAGCGACACCCCCATCATCACCACCAGCGGAACCACGATCTTCACCACGATCGGCAGATGGTTCCATGGCGCGGCCAGACGGCGGGCGACCACCGCCGCCGCACCGGCCAACCGCCGACCACCGGAGAGCAGAGCGCGCATGCTGCGGTCCTCCCTGTTTCAAGCCTGCGCCGTCATGCGGCCAGGGCGCGGCGGATCGTCCAGCGTCAGATCCACCAGGGTCAGGCGTTCGCACGCGTCCTCGGCCAGCAGCCGACGGGTCAGCGCTTGGCCGACGAAGCCGTTCGCGCCGGTGACAAGGATGTGTTTCATGCCGTCCACCCGCTGGCCAAGCTGTTGCCTGTGGCGTCTTTGTCGGTCGTGTTTTTGCCGGTGGCGGCTGGCGTCTCGGTCACTGGGGACGCGCCGCCGGGCAGCAGCAGATAGGCCAGGGCGGGCAGCAGGACGAGCGCGCCGACCATGTTCCACAGGAACATGAAGGCCAGCAGGATCCCCATGTCAGCCTGGAATTTGATGTCGGAAAAGGCCCAGGTGGCGACGGCGGCGGCCAGGGTGACGCCGGTCAGGATCACCACCTTGCCGGTGAAGATCAGCGCCCGGTAATAGGCTTCGGACAGCCCCATCCCGGCCCGCATCATCGCCAGCGTCACCGACAGGATGTACAGCGCGTAATCGACGCCGATGCCCACGCCCAGCGCGTTGACCGGCCGTTGCGCCGACACGCCCGGCGCGTTGGCGGCCTCCGCCGCGAAGGACAGCGGGCGGGACGTGGTGACACGGAACCCCAGCGCGAAGCCCAGATCGTCCACCGTCTCCAGCGACCCGTCGGCCAGCCAGCGCACCGCGCGGTCGCGGCCCAGTTCCGCCGCGATGGCGTCCAGCGTGGCGGCGTCGGCGACGCCATAGATGGTTTTGCGCAGGGTGCTGGCGGTCGGCAGCGGCGGCGGCAGGGACGGATCGTCCCGGCGGGCCAGCAGGATGGCGGTTCCGTCCAATCCCTCGAACCGCCCGCCATCCGGGCCGGCGTCGACCGGCGTCAGGCCGTAATCAATCAGGTAGCGCGCGCAATCGGCCACGTCGTCAACGCCGAAGACCAGCGCGTCAAGTCCCACAATGTTCATCGGGTGTCCCCTGCCGTCAAAGTGCCGTGCGACCGCCGAGCGTTTCGGCAACCCAATCGGCGATGAAATGGCCAGCGTTGATGCTGTTGTCGAAGCTGGAATGCTGAACGCCGCCTTCGCGGTCGGTGAAGATCTTCAGCGCGCGCTTGGGGCTGTTGACCAACTGTTCGTAGGTGCGGTGCGCCCATTTCAGCGGGATTTGCGAATCCTTTTCGCCGTGCGTCACCAGGAACGGAACCGTGATCCGGTCCAGCACGCCGTCGAGATGGACGTTTTCGGCGATGCGCATGAAATCGTCGAGGTCCGTCGCCCCCCACACCCATTGGACATGCGCCCAATAATGGGGAACCGGGAAATTGCCCTCGCGCTCCAGACGGCGCTTTTGCACGTCGCGCCAGTCATGGTTGGCCCCCCACACCACGCCGCAAGCAAAGCGCGGCTCGAAGGCGACGGCGCGCGGGCAGTAGTAGCCGCCCAGCGACACCCCTTCCAAACCGATGCGGGTGGGATCGACCTCGGGCCGGGTTTCCAGCCAATCGACGACGCGGCTGGCCCAATGCTCGCTGTCGTACCGCGCGGTCAACCCCTGAAGGCGCAGCGCCTCGCCCGTGCCCGGCTGGTCGACGATGAGGGAGGAGACGCCGCGCTTGGCCAGCCAGGCGGGCAGCCCGACCCGGTGTTTCATCTCCTTGGTCGAATCCAGCCCGTTCACCTGGACCAGCAGCGGGGCCGGGCCGGCAACGCCCGGTGCGCGCACATACAGGGCCGACAGATGGGTGTCGCCATAGGGGATCTCGACGCGCTCGCAGGTTTCACCCGACAGCGCCACCCCCTTCTGGAACAGCTCCAGGTGACGGCGGTACAGCGCCACCCGCCCCGGCGTGCCGTGGGCCTGCAACCGTTCGCAGGTGATGAGGTAGGTGGCCGCGCGGCTGTATTTCTCGCCCGCCGACAGCAAGCGGCCCTGCTGCTCGTCCTCCTCCGCCAACCCGCAGAGCGTGTTGGCCATGGCTTCCCAGACATCGCGGAACGCCTGGGTTCCGGTGGCGTCGGGCTGCTTGGCGGCCTCCTGCAACGGTTCGCACATCGCCGCGATCTCGCCGATGCGCGCGCCCATTTCCAAGGCGAGGTTGATGGACAGGTCCCAGCCGTAGTTGGTGGGGAAGTATCGAAACATGGGATCCTCGGGACAGGTCATTTTGGTGGACGCGGCCGGGGGCTGGACGCCGCCCGGCCGCTGGACCGGGTCAGCGCACGCCTTCGCCCGCCATGGCGTCCGGCGTGAACACCCGATCCGGGAAGGGCGGCTTCACCGCGTAATGGACCGGCTGGGCGTTGTAGAGGTTGGCGACATAGGCCGACCCGCCCAGCAGATCGTTCATCCCGAACGCGCCGGTGACGGTCCCCGGCAGATCGGGGGCGACGAAGGTTTGCGTCCACAAGGTGCGCCACAACTGGCCGTTCGCGTCCCAGCGGTCGGCCAGCACGCAGGCCCAGGTGTCCTCGTCGCAATAGTAGCGGCTGCGCGTCGTCTGGTGACGGGCACCGGCCCGCAACGTCGCCTCCACCACCCACACCCGGTGCAGTTCCCACCGCACATGGTCGGGATTGAGATGGTGCGCGCTCAGCACCGCTTCGTCCTTTTGCGGCTGAAGCAGGCGGTTGCCGTTGTAGGGGATGTACATCTCCTGCTTGCCCAACAGCTTCCAATCGAAGCGGTCGAGACGCCCGGTGAAGCTTTCGATCTCGTCGAAGGTCATCACCCCCGCCGTCGCCGGGGTCGGGGTGTCGCAGCACGGGTTGGGCAGCTTGCGCACGCGGCGCTGGCCGGTCAGATAGACCCAGCTTTGCGATTTGGAGCCGTCGATCTGCTCGCGCCCGACGATGGCCTCGCCCGCGCGGATCGGCGGGCCGTTGTTGACCAGCCGGACCATCCAATATTCGCCGCGCTTGGCGAACTCCTCCGGCGAACCGTCGGGCAGGTAATAGGGCATCTGCTGGTCGGCGGCCCCGACCGTGGTCAGCACGGCGTTGCCGGCGCTGGTCAACTGGTATTGCGTGACCTGCCACTGGGCGGCGGTCCCGCGCCAGCGCAGGATGTGGTTCCACATCACCTCCGCGCCCGAGGACGGGATGGGGAAGGGCACGCCGCCATAGGCCCCTTCGACCAGATCGCCGTTCAGGCGGGCGCGGGTGGCGTTCTTGGCGGTGTTGTCATACACCCATTGCGGTGCGGCGGCGGTGCGGTGGGTCTTGTAGACGTCGATCCGAAAGCTGTCGGGGTATTTGGCCAGCATGGCCTTGGCCCCGTCGGTCAGCTTGTCGGCGTGTTGGCCGACGGTCTTCTGGCTGATCGAGAACAGCGGCTTTTCGTCCTTGAACGGATCGCCGCGCCGTCCGCCGGGAACATCGCCCGCGATCGGGGTGGTGTGGCCGCCGGTCCAGGCGGGGATGGTCCCGTCCTTGTTGCCCGCCTTTTCCGCGCCGAACGGGGTCAGGCTGGTTTTCAGCTTGGCCACCGGATCGGCCGACACCTGCGCGACGGCCGGACCAGCCAGGCAGAGCGCCGCGACCATGGCGGCGCACAGGGGATAACGCGTCTGCATTCTGGGGGTTCCTTAAAAAGTCCGGCTGACCGTCAGGGCGACGAAATCGCGGTCCTTCAGCGATTGCTTGAAGGAGACGTGGTTTTGCGAGTCGACGAAGGTGCCTTCCGGGCCGAAATAGTGGGTGTAGCTGAGGCCCATCTGCCAGGTGTTCTCATAGACACCCTTCAGGCCGATGCTGAGATCGCCGACGCGGTTGCCGTTGACCGCCGTGCCCAGGGCTGCGGAATTGCCCATGCCAAAGCCGAAGCCGACCGGCACCGACAGATCCAAACCGGGCAGCGCCTGGCGGTAGGACGGTTCGTAGACCATGCGCAGGTTGCAGGCGTCGCGGTTGGCGTTGGGGTTCAGCGCGGCGGCGTTCTTCGTCACCTTCAGCACGCGGTTGCAGGCGAATTCCCCCAGGAACGAGGCCTCCTCCGCGACAAAGCTCGGCGGCAGGCTGGCCAGCCACGACACTTGCGCGTGGGCGGTGCGACCGACGGCGTAGAGCGGGTTCGCGTCGTTGTCGCCCGCCGCCGTCGGCCCGCCGAACCGGCTGGGCACGATGCCGAACAGATCAAGTTGCGCGTTGCTGGCCAACGGCATGTTGGTCCGCATCGAGGCTTCGCCCGCGATGTTGAACATGCCGATGGTGTGGCTGAAGCTGGCCCCGACCGTGCGGATGTTTTCGGGATAGACCCACAGGAATTGGCTGGGCACGCTGGTCCCGGTCATCAAGCCGCGCAGGTAGGGCTGCGGCGACTTGTCGTGATACTGCATGGCGTACAGACCGACATCGGTCTCGCCGATCTGGAAACGCGCCTGGACGCCGCCCTGGCCGGAGTTCTTGGCGCGGATGTCGGCGGCGCGGCTGGCCCAGAAGGGGCCGACATTCATCCGTTCCGCGCCCGACCCGAAATTGTCCGACGCGGAAAAATAGCTGCCGGACCCGGCAAAGCGGTTTTCCTCCCACCGGAACTGATAATAGACCCCGATCGACAGATCCGGTGAGATCTGCCATTGGCCGGACATCTGTTCGACCGGACGGACCAGCTCCTTGAACTGGGTGTTCGGCACCGACTGGCCCTTGACGATGTCGATGGGGGCCATGGCGGCGGCCACGCCGTTCGCGCCAAAGAACAGGCTTTCACCCCATTGCAGGGCGTAGCGCCCGACGCGGAAGGAGGCGGTCGTGTCCTCGATGTTGACCTTGCCGAAGGCGAAGGCGTCCAGCAGTTCGGCGTTGCGGCCGTGCAGGCGCTGCGTGTCCTTGGTGAAACTGGTGGAGGACACCGACCGCTGGTTCGCGGTCCGGGGGGAATCGTTGTCGTTGGAGCGGTTGTAAACGGTGTCGTACCAGCCAGCCCCGCTGACGCGCACGCCGAAGCCGCGATACACCACGTCCAGTTCCGACAGCAGATCGACGCGGTTGGAAATCAACCCGCGATCGAAGTTGCGGTCGCCGTCGTCGAAGTTCGCCGATCCCTTCAGCGTGGACGACGCGTCCTTGACGCGGGCGGCGGCGCTGTATTTGGCCGTCGTGTCCCAACGGATTTTGACCTCGGGGTTGCCGCTGTCGATTTCAAAAGCCTGTGCGGCCGGCAGGGCCAGAACGCTCCCCGCGCACAAGGCCAGGGCGCAGGCGATGGACCGGCGCGCCCGTCGCGCGCGCCGCTGTGCAACAGTCTTCACGAGACCCCCCATTGAATGATTGCGTTCCGGCAGCGGTCGCGCGCCATCGATCAATCACCACCCTGTGATTGGAACGACTGTGTGATTGGCGGCGCTGCGCTTCTGGAACCATCAGCCCCCCAGACTCTCGCAGGAAAACCGCAAGGATGATCTGGGAATGTCCGGTTTCTCTAGAGTGTCTGGCGTGACGATCTTTGATGGATTGTCATGGTTTGTCTCTTCCCTATGGGTTTTGATTGCGACACCGCTGCCTTGTCCGCATGGAAGGCCGGGAGCAACTTGCGGGTTCGATTGTTGTTTCAAAAACCATAGGGGCAAAAAATTGCTTAGACGAATGATTATTTTCCATTTGACATATTGATACGGTGAATACCTCATGGGGGACCCATCTCAAACGAGGATGGACAACCCCAGCAATCCGTGACACCCAGCGGTTTCGCGGTTCAGGAACGCCATGCGGTTCAAACGTCTGGATTTGAATCTTCTCGTCGCGCTCGACGCCCTGCTGCGGGAGCGGAACGTCAGCCGGGCCGCCGACGGTCTGAACCTGTCGCAATCGGCGATGAGCAACGCCCTGGCCCGCCTGCGGGATTACTTCAACGACGATCTGTTGGTGCAGGTCGGGCGCAAGATGGAATTGACGCCGCAGGCCGAAAGCCTGGCGGAATCCGTGCGCGACATCCTGTTGCGGATCGACACCGCCATCGCCGTGCAGCCGGATTTCGTCCCGGCGGAGTCCAAACGAACCTTCACGCTGCTGGTGTCGGAATACACCACGACGGTGCTGATTCCCGCCCTGCTGTCGCTGGTGCACCGGGAGGCCGAACACATCGCTTTCCGCTTCCTGCCCCAGACCGGCTCGCCCGAAGCGATGCTGACCAGCGGCGACGCCGATCTGCTCATCATGCCGGAGGCGTTCATCCCGCCCGGCCATCCGTCCGAACCGCTGTACGAGGATGATTTCTCCTGCGTGGTCTGGCGCGACAGCGCGGCGTTCGGCGAGACGCTGAGCGTTGACCAGTATCTGGCGGCCCCGCACATCATCACCGAATTCACCACGGCCCGTGTGTCCTACGAAGGCTGGTTCATCAAGCGTCATGGGGTGGAGCGGCGGATCGCGGCGATCACCCCCAGCTTTCTCACCCTGTGCCCGCTGGTGGTCGGGACCGATTGCGTCGCGACGGTGCATTCGCGCATCGCCCGTCAGGCCGCGCGCGCCCTGCCGATCCGTCTGCTTCCCACGCCGATGGAGATTCCCACGCTGGTGCAGACGGTGCAGTGGCACAAATACCGCTCGCAGGATCCCGGCCTGAGATGGTTGCGCCACCGCTTGCAGGAGGCCGCGCGCCTGATCCAAACCCAGTGATCCGGGCCGTCGTTCCGCCGCCGCCGGGTCAGGAGTAGAAGCCCGGCTCCGGCAACGCCCCGGCCAGCGCCCAGACGCCCAACTCCTTCAGCTTGTAATCAAGTGGGTCGTGCAGGGAGTGGGTGCGGATGTTGCGCCAGAAGCGGTCGAAGCCGTGGCGGGCGGCGGCTCCGCGCGCCCCGGTGATGTCGAACAGGCGGCTGGCGGTGTCCAACCCGGCGCGGGCGGCGGCGAGCTTGAAGGTGGCGATGACCAGCGCGGCTTCCCCCCGCTCCGCCGCCTCCAGGCCCCGGCCCCGGTTCCAGGCGGTTTGCAACCGGTCCAGCGCGACACCGCCCAGCGCGTCGGCGGACGCGATGGCGAGCTGCGCCTCCCCGATGTGGTGGAGCAGATAGGGATCCTCGGCGGCGGTGGCCACGCCCGACGCGCGCCAGGGCCGCCCATCGGTCAGGGTGAAGTCGCGCGCCGCCGCCAGCGCCCCTTCGGCGATGCCCAGATACAGGCTGGCCAGAATGGCTTGGGCGATGCAAGGGCGCAGGCTGCTGGCGACGTCGCCGAACGGTCCCGGCGGCCCCAGCAGGTCGGACGCCGACACCGCCACCTCGGTGAAGCTGACGGTTCCGCTGTCGGTCTGGCGCTGGCCGATGGCGTCCCAATCGTTGTGAACGGTGATGCCCGGCCGGTCGGTGGGCAGCGCCAGCACCCGCAACACGCCGTCCGGCCCGTCCGCCGACACCAGAAGCCGGTCGGAATCGGTGGCTCCGGAGCAGAAGCTCTTGATGCCGGACAACACCCACCGATCCTCGCCGGATGGGGTCAGGGCGGTGCGCCGGTCCAGCGGATTCAGCGCGTTGCCCCAGAACAGGTTGCGCCGCGCGGTGGCGGTCAGCAGCCCGGCCCGTTGGGTCGGGTTGGCGTAGAGCAGGACCGAGGCGATCATCAGATGCTGAAAGGCGAACAGATGCGCCAGGGAGGAATCCACCCGCGCCAGCGTCCGCACCGCGCCCAGAATGGCGGGCCAGTCCTCGCCCGCACCGCCATACGCCTCCGGGATCGCCAGCGACAGCAGGCCGGAGCGGCGGATCGCGTCGCGTTCCGCCTTGGCCGTGCCGCCCGCCCGGTCGCGGGCGATGGCGGTTTCGGCCAGATGATGGCACAGGGCGTCCAGCGCCGCGCGACGCTCCGGGGTGGACAGGGGAGCCGGACTCACGATGCGCTCCGCGCCGGTTGCAGAGAGCCGAAGGGGCTGACGAAGGACACATCCGGGGCTGGTTGGGCGGTGGGCGGCGGGGCCGCCACCGGCAGCAGCGGGAACAGCAGATCGGCAACCCGGTGCGCCTCCTCCAAGTGTGGGTAGCCGGACAGAATGAAGGAGTCGATGCCGAGATCCCGGTATTCCAGCAACCGGTCAGCCACCTGCCGGGGATTGCCGACCAGCGCGGTCCCCGCCCCGCCGCGCACCAGCCCGACCCCGGCCCACAGGTTGGGCGACACCACCAGATCGCGGCGCGACGCCAGTTCGGTCATGCGGCGCTGGCCTTCGGATTCGAATTGGCGGAAGGCGCTGTGCGCCGCCTCCACCGCCGAACGGTCGATCTTGCTGATGAGCCGGTCGGCGGCGGCCCAGGCATCGGCCTCCGTCTCGCGCACGATGACGTTGACGCGCAGGCCATAGGTCAGGCGGCGGCCATGGGCAGCGGCGCGCGCCCGCACGTCGGCGATCTTGGCGGCCACGGCTTCCGGCGGTTCGGCCCAGGTCAGATAGGTGTCGAAATGGGCGGCGACCGCCGCATGCCCGGCGGGGGAGGAGCCGCCGAAGAACAGCGGCGGGTGGGGGCGCTGCACCGGCGGCAGGGGAACCGTCGCCCCCGTCACCGTCACATGATCGCCGGTGAAATCCACCGTTTCGCCGGACAACACCCGCTTCCACACGGTGAAGAACTCCACCGCCTGGGCGTAACGCGCGTCATGGTCCAGGAACACGCCGTCCCCGGCCAGCTCCGCCGCGTCGCCCCCGGCGACGACGTTCAGATAGAAGCGCCCGCCCGACAGCCGGTCCAGCCCGGCGGCCAGACGCGCGGCGAAGGTCGGCGTCATCGAGGATGGCCGGGTGGCGACCAGGAAGCGCAGGCGCTCCGTGGCCTCGATCAAGGCCGCCGAGACGATGTAGGGTTCCTCGCAAGCCTTGCCGCAGGGAACGAGAACACCGTGATAGCCCCGCCGGTCGGCGGCCTGCGCGATCTCCTTCAAATAAGCCAATGTGGCCGGGCGGCTGTCGATCTGGCTGCCCAGATAGGGGCCGTCGCCATAGACCGGCAGGAACCAGAAGATGTCCATGTCCGTATCCCCCGCGTCGTTCACAGATCCAGCGCCAGCAGGCGGCGGGCGTTGTCGTGCAGCAGCCCGTCCAGCACCGCGCCGTCGAAGCCGAGTTTCAGGAAATCCTCGACCGTCTGTTTCATCGGGCGGAAGGGGAAGGAACTGCCGAACAGAAGCTGGTCGCGCAGGAAGCCGTTGGCGGCCTCGACATACAGGTGGCTGCCGGGCAAAAAGATGTACATGTCCGGCACGATGTGGACGTTGGGATAGCGGAAGGCGATGCCGATGATCTCGGCCACGCGCGGCCAGAAACCGTGATGAATCACGATGTTCAGGTTGGGGAAGTTGCGGGCGATCCGGGCCACCGGCGTTGGATCGTTGAAGCGCGGATCCGGGGTGGTCGGGCCGGTCATCAGGAACACCGGCGTTTTCAACTGGTCGCAGGCGTCGTAGACCGGCAGCAGAGACGGATCGTCGAACGGCAGCGCCGGGTCGAGGAAACCGGGTTCCAGATTGATGCCCTTCAGCCCCAGCGTGCGCACGGCCCGTTCGGCCTCCGCCACCGCCGCCGCGACGCCCTGGCGCTGCGGATCGACCGACCCGACGCCGATCAGTTCGGGCCGGCCCGTGACCAGCTCGTGCACCCGGTCGTTGGAGGTGCTGACGCCGGGCGTGTCCCGGCCGATGATCGCGGCGGCGGTGATCCCGGCGTCGCGCACCTCGGCCAGAAAGCCGTCCAGGGTGTGGGCGCGGGTGAAGTGGCGGTCGTCGCCACGGGCACCGACCCGCCGATTCAGCCAACGCGCGGTGTCAAAGGCGGGGGTCCCGGGGGTGGCCCCATAGAAATCATGCAGGAAGGACGGGCGGCTGCGCAGGTCGATGATTTTGCGGGACACGGTCGCGGTCTCCGGTTGTGCGGTCTCCCGGTCTGTTCGGCAACAAGGGTGCCATGTTGATGATTGTTGTTTTTCAAATGTTTAGCGAAGAGATGCGGCGGAGGCTGCGTTGCCAAGGCAACATCCGGATCCGGATCCTGCTGCCTTGGCAACGCTGTGGAACCGCAGGGTGAATCGGCGGTGCGGGGTCAGGCCCCCGCCCACACCGCGTCCCGCACCGACACGCTGGCGGCGAGCAGGCCGGAGGCCAGGAAGCTGTCGGCGACCGCCTGTTGCCGCCGCACCGCGCGGTCATCCAACGGGTGGGCACCGTAGGTCAGACGGCTGAAGGCCAACTCCAACGCCGGGGCGGCGATGCCGAAATCTCCGGTCATGGCGCGCGCCGCTTCCGCCGCGTGGTGGGCGGCGTATTCGCCCGCCTTGCCCATTTCATCCAGCAGGATGGCGAGGATCTGCGGGTGGCGGGAGGCAAAGCGTGGGTTGGTCAAATAGAACTGGTGGTTGGGAACCAGCCCGTTGCCGTCGGTCAGCACCCGCGTGTCGTCGCGGATCTGGGCGGAGGACAGCAGCGGATCCCAGATCGCCCAGGCGTCCACCAGCTCGTCCAGCAGTGCGTCCAGCGCGGCGGCGGGCTGCATGTGGACGATCCGCACGTCGTTCAGGGTCAGGCCATGGGCCTGCAAGGCGCGCAGCAGGAAATAATGGACGTTCGATCCGGTGTGCAGCGCCACCGTGCGCCCACGCAGATCGGCGGTGGTGCGCAGCGGGCTGTCCTTGCGGACCAGAAGGGCTTCGGCGCTGGGGGCGGGCGGGTCGTACCCGGCATAGACCAGCGGCACACCGGCGGCCTGGGCGAAGACCGGCGGGGCCTCCCCGGTTGCCACGAACTCCACCTCGCCCCGGCCCAGGGCCTCCATCATCTGCGGGCCGGAGACGAACTCCCGCCAGCGCACACGGTGGCCGTGCTCGGCCAGGCGACGTTCCAGCGCGCCGCGCGTCTTGACGATGCGCGAGGTGCCGAAGCTCTGATGGCCGATGACCAGATCGACCAACGGCGGCGAACGGGTCGCGGCGGCGGGCAGCGATGGCGACGGCGAACGGGGGGAAGCGGCGGGCGCGCGGCGGCGCGGCGCGATGGCCCCCAGATGCGCCAGTTGGGTGCGAAAGGCGTTGCGCGTCATGCCCAGGCTGTCGGCCGCCCGCATTTGGTTGCCGTGGGCCAGATCGTAGGCGCTGCGCGCCAGGGTGCGGACGATCCGTTCGTGCAGGTCCGGTTCGCCATTGGCGATGGCGCGGGCGACCAGCGCCTGCACCTGGGTTTCCAGATCCTGCAGCTCGTCGTCCGGCACCGGTCGCCGCAGGGTGTCGTCGGGCAGGCGCACATCCGCCGGGCCGATCACCGGGCCGGGGGTCAGCAGCACCGCGTTGTGCAGCACATTTTCCAACTGCCGGATGTTGCCCGGCCAAGCGCACCGCTCCAACCGGTGCAGCGCGTCGGCCCCCAGCGACAGATCCGGGCGACCCAGCCGCGCCTTGTGCAGGGTCAGGAAATGATCGGCCAGCAACGGGATGTCGCCGGGGCGGTCGCGCAGCGGATCCAGCCGCACCGACGCCACGTTCAGGCGGAAATACAGATCCTCGCGGAAGCGCTTGGCCGCCACCGCCGCCTCCAGATCCACGTTGGTGGCGGCGATGACCCGGACATCGACCGGGATCGGCGTGCGGGAGCCAACGCGGACCACCTCGCGCTCCTGAAGCACGCGCAGCAGCTTCACCTGAAGGGCGGGGGGCAGGTCGCCGATTTCGTCCAGCAGCAGCGTGCCGCCGTTCGCGGCTTCGAACCAACCCGCCTGTGTGCGCAGCGCACCGGTGAAGGCCCCCTTTTCAAAGCCGAACAGCTCGGCTTCGGCCAGGCTGTCGGTGAAGGCCCCGCAATTGACGGCGACGAAGGGGCCGCCGGTCCGGCGGCTCTGGCTGTGGATGTAGCGGGAGACCAGCTCCTTGCCGGTGCCGGTTTCCCCGATGATGAGCACGGTCGCGTCGCTGGGGGCCAAACGGTCGAGATCGGCCTGAAGCCGCTGGGAACGCGGATCGGCAAAGACCATCGCGGTGGCGCGGATCGTCGGTTTCCGGTTGCGGCTGATCGGGTCAAAGGCGAGAACACGATTCTGCGCGTACCCGGCGGTGTCCAACCCCGGTCCGCAGGCCCGAACCGGGCCGACCGCCATCGTTGGCACGCTGTCCGCGTCGAACCCCGCCAGCGTGGGGGCGAGCGGGGCGGCAGAGGGGCGGCGGTCGCGTTGCGGGGGCTTGGTCATGTCGGCGCCTTTCCAAGTCCTGAATGGCCTGTCCTGCCCCCACCCATCCAAGACGGTTTGGGAACGGGCTGGGGCACAAAATCCACTTTAGCAGTATGAAAAAACCATAAATACAACAAAACTAAATTGCTAATTAACGGATTAATCACAAATATTTTGCTGCCAGCGCAGCAGGCCCCTTGTGAATTCTGCTGCCAACGCAACACCGCGCGGAAACACCTCGGCATCAAATCCAAGGGATTTCAATTGGTTGATTGTTTGGCACAGCGATTGCTGTGTTGAGGCTCCGAACCATTGAGAACAGGAGCGAACGCGACATGGGCACGATCAAGCTGGTCACGCTGTCTGGAAATCTCGGCGCACGGTCGCGGACCCGCGCCCTGATCGACGCCGTGGCGGACGGGGTCGGGACGCACAGCGCCCTTCAGCGGACCGACATCGTGATCGGCGATCTCGCGCCGGAATTGGGGGCCTTGACCGATCCCGCCGCGCTGCCGCCGCGCGTGGCCGCCGCGATCCAGGCCATCACCTCGGCGGATCTGCTGGTGGTCGGCACGCCGGTCTACAAGGGATCCTACACCGGCCTGTTCAAGCATCTGATCGATTTCATCGACCCCAACGCGCTGGTCGGCGTGCCGGTGGTGCTGACGGCGACCGGCGGCAGCCCGCGCCACGCGCTGGTGATCGAGCACCAGTTGCGTCCGCTGTTCGGTTTCTTCCAGGCCCACACCGTCCCGACCGGGGTGTTCGCCCAGGACAGTGATTTCACCGATTACCGTCTGACCAATCCGGCCATCGCCGCCCGTGTCGCCCAGGCCGCCGCCGAGGCGGCGCTCGTCACCGCGCTGGGGCGTGCCACCAAGGCGCGCACCGCCGCTGCGGTCGCCGCCTGACGTCCCCGTTGCCATCGCCCGCTTTCCAACGCGCCCATTTCGGAGATCACCGCCATGACCATCCCCGTTACCGATGACACCACCCCCGTCAAGTTCGCCTATTGGGTTCCGAACGTGTCGGGCGGGTTGGTCATCAGCAAGATCGAACAGCGCACGAGCTGGGACATCGATTACAACCGCAGGCTCGCCCAGATCGCCGAACAGGCCGGATTCGAGTATGCCCTGAGCCAAATCCGCTTCACCGCCGGGTACGGGGCCGACAATCAGCATGAATCGGTGTCCTTCACCCACGCCCTGCTCGCCGCCACGGAAAAGCTGAACGTCATCGCCGCCGTCCTGCCCGGCCCCTGGCACCCGGCCTTGCTGGCCAAGCAGGTGGCGACCATCAGCCATCTGACCAAGGGCCGCATCGCCGTCAACATCGTCAGCGGCTGGTTCCGGGGCGAGTTCCAGGCGATCGGCGAGCCGTGGCTGGATCATGACGAGCGTTACCGGCGGTCGGAGGAGTTCATCCGCGTCATCCGGGGCGTCTGGTCGCAGGACAATTTCTCCTTCAACGGAGCCTATTACCGCTTCGAGAACTACACGCTGAAGCCCAAGCCTCTGGCCCCGTTGCCGGAGGTGTTCCAGGGTGGCAGCTCCCGCGCGGCGCGCGACATGGCCGCCCGGGTGTCGGATTGGTATTTCACCAACGGCAACACCCCCGACGGCATCAAGGCCCAGATCGACGACATCCGCGCGAAGGAGGCCGGGACCGGCCACCGCGCCAAAATCGGCGTCAACGCCTTCGCCATCGTGCGCGAAACCGAGGAGGAGGCCCGCGCCGTTCTGAGCGAGATTCTGGAAAAGGCCGATCCCGACGCGGTGAAGGGCTTCCACCACGAGGTCCAGAACGCCGGCAACGCCTCGCCCGAGCGCGAAGGCAATTGGGCGAAATCGACCTTCGAGGATCTGGTCCAGTACAACGACGGCTTCAAAACCAACCTGATCGGCACCCCGCGCCAAGTGGCCGAGCGCATCGTGGCGTTGAAGGCGTTGGGCGTCGATCTGGTCCTGCTCGGCTTCCTGCATTTCCAGGAGGAGGTCGAGTATTTCGGCAAGCACGTCATCCCGCTGGTGCGGGAGTTGGAGGAGGCCAAGGCCCGCGAGGCGGTTCCGGCCTGAGCGCCCTGGCCTGAACATTCTGGCCTGAACATTCTGGCCTTGACCAAGGGGCAGGGCGGGGCTGGTCCCCGCCCCCCGATCCCCGGTTCCCGTCAATGGAGCGTTGTCCATGACCGCCACCCCCTCCGAAGCCGTTCGCATCGAACCCAGGTCCACCCAGCCGCAAGCCGCCCCGGCGGCCCTGGCGGTGGACGGGCTGTCGCTGTCCTTCGGTGGCGTCACCGCGTTGAACGGGGTGTCCTTCACCGTGGCGGCGGGGGAAATCCGCGCCGTCATCGGCCCGAACGGGGCGGGAAAAAGCTCGCTGCTGAACGCGGTCAGCGGGCTGTACCGCCCGGATTCCGGCCGGGTCTGGTTGGGCGGTCACAGCTTTGCCGCCGTGCCCACCGACCGGCTGGCGGCGCTGGGCGTGTCCCGGACCTTCCAGAATCTGGCGCTGTTCAAGGGGTTGTCGGTGCTGGACAATGTCGCCGCCGGGCTGACCCACCGCCTGCGCGCCGGGGTGTTGGCCCAGGTGATCGGTCTGCCGACGGCGCGGCGGGAGCGGGCGGACGCTTATGACCGGGCCGAGGCGCTGCTCGCCTTCCTGCATCTGGAGGACGCGCGCGACCGGCCCGTCGGCACCTTGCCCTATGGCGTGCAGAAGCGGGTGGAGTTGGCGCGCGCCCTGGTGGCCCGGCCCCGGCTGCTGCTGCTGGACGAGCCGATGGCGGGCATGACCCTGACCGAAAAACAGGAACTGACCGGCTGCATCCGGGCGGCCCGCGACGATCTGGGGGCCACCGTCGTCCTGATCGAACACGACATCGGCGTGGTGATGGGCCTGTCCGACCGCATCGCGGTCCTGGATTACGGTCGTCTGATCGGCGACGGCACGCCCGAGGCGATCCGCAACAACCAGGCGGTGATCGATGCCTATCTCGGTGTCGCCCACGATCTGGAGGCCGGAGAGGGAATCTGAACGATGGATTGGTCCTTTTTCACCGAGGTGCTGGTCGGCGGCCTGCTGTCGGGGGTGATGTACTCCCTGGTCGCCATCGGCTTTGTCCTCATCTACAAAACCTCCGGCGTGCTGAATTTCGCGCAGGGTGCGCTGTTGCTGTTCGCCGCCCTCACCTTTGTCAGCCTGACCGAACGCGGCTTGCCCTTTTGGGCCGGGATTGCGCTGACGCTGGCAGCGATGACCGCCATCGGCGCGTTGATCGAACGCACCGTGTTGCGCCCGCTGGTCAACCAGCCGCCGATCACCCTGTTCATGGCGACGTTGGGCGTGTCCTACGTCATCGAAGGGGCTGCGCAACTGCTGTGGGGCACGCAGGTCCACGGGCTGGATCTGGGGATCGACGATTTGCCGCTGGAGATCGGCGGGGTTCTGATCAGCACCTTCGATCTGTTCGCGGCGGCGGTGGCCGGGGCGATGGTGGCCGGGCTGACCCTGTTCTTCCGCTACACCCGCATCGGTCTGGGCTTTCGCGCCGTCGCCGACGACCCGCTGGCCGCGCTGGCGGTGGGGTTGAGCCTGGATCGCATCTGGACGGCGGTGTGGACGGCCTCCGGTGTGGTGGCGCTGGTCGCCGGGCTGCTGTGGGGCGCGCGGCTGGGCGTGCAGTTCTCCCTGTCGCTGGTGGTGCTGAAGGCGTTGCCGGTGCTGGTGCTGGGCGGCTTCGATTCCATCGCCGGGGCCATCGTCGGCGGCCTGATCGTCGGCGCGGTGGAAAAGCTGGCGGAGGTCTATGCCGGGCCGCTGGTCGGCGGCGGGATCGAAGGGTGGATCGCTTATGTCGCCGCGCTGGGCTTCCTGTTGATCCGGCCCGCCGGCCTGTTCGGTGCCAAGCCGGTGGAAAGGGTGTGAAGCCATGACCGATCTCGCGCTCGACAAACCCGTTCCGCCCAACGCGGCGGAACCGAACCGGACCGCTCCGGCGGCGCGCCGGGGAACGGTTCGGCCATCCCCCACCGCGCTTGGCGTCGGTCTGCTGCTGGCGGTGGCCTTCGGGCTGCTGCCGCTGGTGGGCAGCGAATATCTGTTCGACGCCATCCTCACCCCGTTTCTGGCCCTGGCGCTGGCCGGTCTGGGGCTGAACATCCTGACCGGCTACGCCGGGCAGGTGTCGCTTGGATCCGCCGCCTTCATGGCGGTGGGGGCCTACGCCGCCTTCAACCTGTCCCTGCGGCTGCCGGGGCTTCCCTTTGTCGTGGACATCCTGCTGGCCGGGCTGGTGGCGGCGGCGGTGGGGCTGGTGTTCGGACTGCCCAGCCTGCGCCTGCGGGGCTTCTACCTCGCCGTGTCCACCCTGGCCGCGCAATTCTTCGTGCAGTGGGTGTTCAACAAGGTGGGGTGGTTTTCCAACAACAGCCCGTCGGGCATCGTCACTGTGCCGCCGCTGTCGGTGGCCGGGCTGGCGCTTGACGGATCGGTTGGCCGCTACCTCTTCGCCCTCAGCGTGGTCAGCGTGGTGACGCTGGTGGTGTGGCGTCTGGTGGACAGCCCGACCGGCCGCGCCCTGGCCGCCCTGCGCGACCATGAAACCGCCGCGCGGGTCATCGGCCTTCCGGTGTTGCGCCTGAAGCTGCTGGCCTTTGCCGTGTCCTCCTTCATCATCGGGGTGGCCGGGGTGCTGTGGGCCTTCGCCTATCTGCGCACGGTGGAACCGGCGGGTTTCAACCTCGACCGCTCCTTTCAAATCCTCTTCATCGTCATCATCGGCGGGCTGGCGTCGCTGCGCGGGGCCTTTCTGGGGGCGGCGCTGATCGTCGTCTTTCCGCTGGCGCTGGCCCGTCTGGGCGAAACCCTGCTCGGCGGCCTGTTCGACAGCGGCGTGCTGGAAATGAGCCAGCGCATCGTTCTGGGTCTGCTGATCATCGCCTTTCTGATCGCTGAACCGGCGGGCCTGTCGGCCCTTCTGGATCGGCTGTGGCGCCGGGTTGCCGGTCGCCTGGCCGCTCTCTGTTCCGCCCTCTGTTCCCGCTTCGCCTCCAACCGGTCGGCCTAGAGTCCGCCCGCACCCATCCCAACGCCTCCAATTCCTCACCCTGACACCCAACGGAGACATCCGAATGTCGCGTCCGCTCACCCTCGCCTTGTCCGCAAAAGCCGCCCTTGTCGGCGCGCTGCTGGCCGGTGCGTCGTTCCTGCCCACCGCTGCCCACGCGGATGAGCAGTATTTCCCGCTGCAAAGCTACCGCGTCGGCCCCTACGCCGCCGGTGGAACCGGCTTTTTCGGCGGCTTCATCGACTATCTCAACCTCATCAACACCCGCGACGGCGGGGTGAACGGCGTCAAGCTGACCTGGGACGAGTGCGAAACCCAGTATGAGGTCGAACGCGGCGTCGAATGCTACAAGCGGCAGAAGAGCAAGACCGGCGTGGCGGCCTGGAACCCGCTGTCGGTCGGCATCGCCTACGCCATGATCGATGACATCGCGCGCGACAAGGTCCCGCTGATCACCGTCAACCATGGTCGCACCGACAGCACCGACGGCCGGGTGTTCAAGCATGTCTTCCCGCTGCTGCTGAATCCGTACAGCGAAAGCTCGGGCATCGTGAATTACATCGCCGCGCGCGAAGGCGGGCTGGACAAGCTGAAGGGCAAGAAAATCGCCGTGCTCTATCACGGCTCGCCCTATGGCAAGGAAACCATCCCGATCTACCAGTTGCTGGCCGAGAAATACGGTTTCACCGCCGAACAGATCGAGGTTCCGCATCCGGGCAACGAGCAGCAATCGCAATGGCTGTCGATTCGCCGCAGCAAGCCCGATTACGTCGTGCTGCGCGGCTGGGGCGTGATGAACCCGGTGGCGTTGAAGACGGCGCAGAAGGTCGGATTCCCCGCCGACCGCATCATCGGCAACGTCTGGTCCAACTCCGAAGAGGATGTGATCCCGGCGGGCGACGCGGCCAAGGGCTACACCGCCATCACCACCCAGGCGTCGGGGGCCGATTACCCGGTGCTTCAGGAGATCGTCAAGACGGTCTATGGCGCGGGCAAGGGCAATCTGGACGACAAGAAGCGAGTCGGCAGCGTCTATCACAACCTTGGCATCGTGAACGGGATCCTGAACGTGGAGGCGGTGCGCATCGCCCAGGAGAAGTTCGGCAAGCGCACCCTGACCGGCGACGAGGTGCGGTGGGGCTTCGAGCATCTGCGGCTGGATCCCAAGCGGGTGGAGGCGTTGGGGGCCAAGGGCCTGTTCCATTCCATCAACGTCACCGTCGCCAACCACGAGGGCGAAGGGCGCGTGACCTTCCAGCAATGGGATGGCGCCAAGTGGAAGGTGGTGTCGGATTGGATCGCCCCGGATTGGGCGCTGCTGCGCCCGATCATTGAAAAATCCTCGCTGGCCTACGCCGCCCAACACGGCATCACGGTGCGCGATTCCGCCGCCGAAGACGCCACCAACTGACCGACGCCGACGCGAAAGGGAGCGCCACGATCATGACGATCCGCGAGGTTCTGTTGTCGGTGGATGGGGTCGAAGCGACCTACAACCACGCCATCCGGGCGCTGTCGGGGGTGAACCTGACGGTGCGGACCGGGGAGATCGTGGCGCTTCTGGGCGCGAACGGGGCGGGCAAGACCACGGCGCTGAAGGCGCTGTGCGGTTTGCTCGCCGCCGAACGCGGCCAGATCACCGCCGGGCGCATCCGCTACGACGGCGAGGACATCGCCCAGCGCAGCCCGGCGGAACTGGTGCGCGCCGGGCTGGTCCAGGTGCTGGAGGGGCGGCACTGCTTCCGCTCCCTCAGCGTCGAAGACAATCTGATCGTCGGCGGGCAGGCGCGCGGCTGGAGCCGGGCGGCGCTGCGGCGCGAGCTGGAGCGCGTCTACACCCTTTTTCCCCGTTTGCGCGACCGGCGTGGCAGCCTGGCCGGTCTGACCTCCGGCGGGGAACAGCAGATGACCGCCATCGGGCGGGCGCTGATGGCGCGGCCCCGCCTGCTGGTGCTCGACGAACCGTCGATGGGCCTCGCCCCGCTGGTGGTTGAGAGCATCTTTGCCGCCCTGACCGCGCTGAACCGCGACGAGGGGCTGACCCTGCTGGTGGCCGAACAGAACTCCACCGTTGCGCTGCGCCACGCCCACCGCGCCGCCGTTCTGGAGAACGGCCGCACGGTGCTGGACGGCGCGGCGGACGCCCTGCGCGACCGTGACGACATCAAGGCGTTTTACCTCGGCGTCGGTCTTGGTGCCGCCGCCTGACCGCCTCCCACACCTCAACGACAAGGAACCACCACCATGAGCGTTGCCGTCCTCGACACAGCCGCCGCTCAGGCCGCCACCCCGCCGGGGGTGCCCGGCCTGCCGCGCCCGACCACCCCCGCCCACATCATCCGGGACGACGCCGAAGCCATTGCGGTGGCCCAGGCGCTGGCCCGCGACGTCATCGCCGGAGCGGCCAAGCGCGACCGCGACCGCATCCTGCCGGTGGCGGAACTGGATGCCTTTTCGCAGAGCGGTCTGTGGTCGATCAACGTGCCCAAGGCCTTTGGCGGGCCGGAGGTGTCCTACGCCACCCTGTCCAAGGTGGTGCAGATCGTGGCGGCGGCGGATCCGTCGCTGTCGCAGATCTCGCAAAATCATCTCGGCGTGGTCGCCGCCATCCGCACCGTGTCGGACCCGGCGCAGCAAAGCCTGCTGTTCGGCGAGGTGCTGAAGGGCGTGCGCTTCGGCAACGCCTTTTCCGAGTTCGGGACCAAGCGCGCGGTCGATTTCGCCACCCGCTTCACCGACGCGGGCGATCATGTGATCGTCACCGGGCGGAAATTCTACTCCACCGGGGCGCTGCTGGCCCATCTCGTCCCCATCGTCGCGGTGGATGACGAGGGGCGGGCCTGGTACGCCATCGCCGACCGCAACGCCCCCGGCCTGACGGTGATCGACGATTGGTCCGGCTTCGGTCAGCGCACCACCGCCAGCGGCACGGTGATCCTGGATCGGGTCAAGGTGCCGAAAACCCATCTGGTTCCCGGTTACAAGGGCTATGAAACGCCGACCGCCGACGGCGCGATCTTCCAGATCATCCAGGTGGCGGTGGACAACGGCATCGCCGAGGCGGCGATCCGCGACGCCATCGAGTTTGTGCGCACCCGCAGCCGTCCGTGGGTGGACAGCGGGCAGGACCGGGCGTCGGACGATCCCTACACCATCCAGGCGGTGGGCCGCCTGACGCTCCGTCTGCACGCGGCGGAGGCGTTGCAGGACAAGGCCGGGCGCGCGGTGGACGTCGCCGTGGCCAACCCCAACGCCGACACGGTCGCCGCCGCGCAGTTGGCGGTGGCCGAGGCCAAGATCCTCAGCACCGAAATCGCGCTGGAGGCCAGCAGCACCCTGTTCGAACTGGCAGGCACCCGCTCCACCCTGGCCGATCACAATCTGGATCGCCATTGGCGCAACGCCCGCACCCACACCCTGCACGATCCGGTGCGCTGGAAATACGCCATCCTCGGCAACCACGCGCTGAACGGTGTCAACCCGCCGCTGCACGCCTGGAGCTGATTCCGCTTGGCGCAGGCCGACGCGGCCCTTGGCCCGTGTTCACCCACGGGCCGGGGACCGCGCGGCGTCACGCCCTGGCGGCGCGGCTGTTGGGCAACCGCACCGGCCAGCGGCGGAAGGCCAGCAGGCCGATGCACAGCGCGCCATAGACCAGCGGCGCGCTCTGCCAGCCCTTCACCAGCATCAGGAAATGCAGGCACCCGGCCAGCCCGGCGAGGAACACGCCCCGGTGCAGCGCGCGCCAACGCTTGCCGCCCAACCGCTTGACCATGCCATCGGTGGAGGTGGCGGCCAGCGCGGTCAGGATGACGAAGGCCCCCATGCCGATGGTGATGTAGGGGCGCTTCAGGATCTCCTTGCCGATGGCGGGCCAGTCGAAAAACTGGTCCAGCCCGACATAGGTCAGCAGATGGACGCTGGCGTAGAAAAAGGCGAACAGCCCCAGCATCCGGCGGAAGCGGGCCAGCGCCGCGACCCCGGTGAACAGCCGCAGCGGCGTCAGCGCCAGCGCGATCAGCAGAAAGCGCAAGGCCCACAGGCCGCTTTGCTTGACGCTTTCCAGGATCGGTTCGGCCCCCAGTTCGCCGGTCCAGGCCAGCCACACGGTCCAGACCAGCGGAACCAGCGCCAGGGCGAAGACCACGGGTTTGGCCCAGCGGGACAGCAGCAGGGTGTTCAGCGTCGCGCGCATGGTCAGTAATTCGCCCGCAGATCCATGCCGCTGTAAAGGGACGCCACCTCGTCGCCATAGCCGTTGAAGGGCAGCGTCTTGCGGCGGGAGAAATCGCCGACGCGGCGTTCGGTCGCCTGACTCCAGCGCGGGTGATCGACCTCCGGGTTGACGTTGGAGTAGAAGCCATACTCGCGCGGCTGGGAGCGGTTCCAGGCGGTCGGCGGCTGGGTCTTCGTCAGGGTGATCTTGACCACCGATTTGATGGATTTGAAGCCGTACTTCCACGGAACCACCAGCCGGATCGGCGCGCCGTTTTGGTTGGGCAGGATTTCGCCATACATGCCGACCGCCATCAGGGCCAGCGGGTGCATCGCCTCGTCCAGCCGCAGCCCTTCGGTGTAGGGCCATTCCAGCACCCAGGATTTTTGCCCGTACATGCGTTCGGGATCCATCAGGGTCTGGAAGGCGACGAATTTGGCGTTGCCGGTCGGCTCCACCCGCTTCAGCAGTTCGGCCAGCGGGAAGCCGATCCAGGGGATCACCATCGACCAGCCTTCCACGCAGCGCAGGCGGTAGATGCGCTCCTCCAGCGAAAATTTCAGCAGATCGTCGATGCCGATGGTCAGCGGTTTGGCGACCTCGCCGTCGATGGTGATGGTCCATGGCCGGGTGCGCAGCGCCTTGGCCCCGTCGGCGGGGTCGGCCTTGCCGGTGCCGAATTCGTAGAAGTTGTTGTAGGTCGTCGCCGACTTGATCGGCGTCACCGCGTCCAGCGCGGCGTCGGCGGGTTGGCGGGTGGTGGGAACCTGGAAGGTGGCGGCGCGCGCGGCCTGCGGGAAGGCGGTTCCGCCCAGGGCCAGCGCCGCCGCCCCGCCGCCGATCAACGCACGGCGGGAGAGATACAGCCCGTGCGGCGTGACCTCGTCCTCGCGGGCTTGCGACGCGGTGGGGAATTTGAACAGCATTGGCTTGATCTCCCAAGGACGAACGGTCGGGGTCGAACGGTAGCGGCCAACCGGTCGGGACCGGACGGCGCGTTGTTTTTCACCCCATAACCATAGGGCGGGGCGTGTGCGGCGGCAAATCACAGCCGGACACATTTGCGTGAAGGCGGATGCGTGACGCGCGGCGGGAAAAAGGATGTGGAACGAAAAATCCGCTTTACGAGCAAATTCGGAATCCATATTCTAAATCCACCCGCTGCCTGGACGGATTGAGCCTGTCCAGACCGGCGTTCGCCACGGGAGTTCCACCCCGTCGCGCCGACCCTGACGCGTCCGCCGGTCCGTTGCGACCGGGATTGGGCGTGTCCGTCGCACCGGGTTTGCCAACGATCACACGGGCCGCCGTCGCGGCGGAGGATACGGGAGCGGTCCAACCGCACCGCGTCCGGTGTTGCCCGATGGCCGTGGCCGATCCGCCGCTGTTCTTGCCATTTGGGGGAAACCATGATTCCGGCCAACCGCCGCACCCTTGCGGCTGTCCTGACCGTCCCGCCGCTTGCCTTGCTCATGGGCAGCGCCGCGCACGCCGCCGAACCGTTCAAGCTGGTCATTGGCGGCGACGCTTACTTTGAAGCGGGCTTTGTCGGGCAGGACCGCGACAACGGCCTGCGCTCCAGCGAGTTCCGCAACCGCATGCGGGTGGTGTTCACGCCGTCGGCCAAGGCCGACAACGGGCTGGAATACGGCGCTCGTCTGCGCATCCGCGCCAGTTCCGGCACCGGGACGACCGACGCCGACCGGTCCTTCATCTTCGTCAACGGCTCGTTCGGTTCGGTTCGCCTGGGCATGGTGAACTCGTACAACGATGACATCTGGGTGGCGCGGCCCATTGATTACCTGCCGCTCGCCAGCTCCGACGGGGTGGCGGCCTGGTTGCCGGGTGCCAGCGCCCAGACTCTGATCAACGGGCGTTACGCGGGCACGGATCTGCCGGTGGCGCCGGGGGCCGGATCGGCCTTGCAGCATTCGATCACGGTGCAGGGCACGGCGACCAAGGTTGTCTATTACTCCCCGCGCTTTGCCGGTCTGCAAGCCGGTCTGTCCTACACCCCGCGCACTGACAGCACGGCGACCGACGTCAACCGGGTGAAGGCGGTCAGCAGCAGCGGGGCCGGGGCCACCACCAATTTCCAGGACATCGTCGAACTGGGGCTGCATTACAAGAACAGCTTCGACGGCGTCGATGTGGCGGCCAGCGCCGCCTACAATCTGGGCAAGGCGTCGTCCAGCGCGTCGGCGGCGGACCGGTATCAGGATCTGCGTGCCTTCCAGATCGGCGCGCGGGTTGGGTACGCCGGGTTCAGCCTGGGTGCCGGTTATGTCGATTACGGCAAGAGCGGGCAGAACAAAAATTCCAGCGTCGCCCCCTTCCGCGACAGCGCGCGCGGCTGGAACGTCGGCGTGCAGTACGTCACCGGCCCGTGGACGCTGGGCGGCGGCTATGTCTATGGCCAGGACGCCGGATCCTACAGCCTGCGCGGCGCGCGCAAGCTGGACGTGATCGAGCTGGGTGTCGGCTATCAGGTCGCCCCCGGCCTGCAAATCCAGGCGCAGTATGACCACTTCCGCGCCCGCAGCGACAAGGCCGCCACCACCGCCACCGGCAGCCCGGACGACAACGGCAACGTCGCCCTGCTGCGCAGCGTCCTGACCTTCTGACGCGTTTTCCTGGTTTCGCAAGGTCTCTGGTTTTGCTGGCTCCATCCGCCTGCCCCCTTCCGCACCGCGCGGGAGGGGGCATTTTTTGGTGTTTCTGGTGCGAGGGGGGAGGGTCAGCAGGCGGTGCGGCGGATCACCAGTTCGGGGACCACCAGATCGACGGTGCGGCGCGGCGGCGCGCCGTCGCACACCTCGGCGATCATCGCCATCAGCCGGGCGATCTGGGCGTCGAGGTTGGGCCGCAGGGTGCTGAGGGAAAAGGCCGACCAGGACGCCATCGGGATGTCGTCAAAGCCCAGGATCGCCACATCCTCGGGGACGCGCAGGCGGAAGGCGCTGGCGGCCTGGAGCGCGCCCAGCGCGAACATGTCGTTGAAGCAGAACAGCGCGTCGGGCCGTTCCAACTGGGCGAACAGGCGGGTTGCGGCGTTGTAGCCTCCTTCGAAGCTGTTGTCCTCGGACCGTTCCTCCAACAGGGGCAACCCGGCCGCCTCCAGCGCGGCGGCCAGCCCGGCGCGCCGCCGCAGGTTGGAATCGGTGCGCGACTCCTTGGACACATAGGCGATGCGCGTGCGCCCGCTGCGGATCAGGAATTGCCCGCCCATCAGCCCGCCGAGATGGCTGTCGCAGGCCACCCCGCCCAGCCCGTCCAGTTGACGACCGAACTGGAACACGGGGGTGTCGAGCGCGCGCAACTGGCCGACCACCCGGTCGGACACCGTGCCGCCGACCACCACGATGGCGTCCACCTGGTAATCCAGCGCGTGCATGGTGGATTCGGTGACGTCCTGGCGCGGGGTTTCCGGGATGACCAGGGCGCGCTTGTCGGCCTCCGCGATCGCCAGCAGCAGCTTTTTCAACACGATGTCGACGTGCGGGTTGTCCATTTCGGCGACCAGCAGGGCCACCAACCCGGTGCTGCGCCCGGTCAGCGAGCGGGCGATGGCGTTGGGGCGATAGCCCAACTCCTCCGCCGCCGCCTCGATCCGTTTGCGGGTGTCGTCGGACACCTGCCCGTCGCCAAAGCAACGCGACACCGCCGAACGCGACACCCCGGCCCGGTCGGCCACATGCTGGGCGGTCACACGCGATTTCACCGATTCCACCGTTCTGGTTGAAACGCGCCGTGCCGACGCGGTCGTCCCGCGACTCTGACCCGGAATCGCGCGGCTCCGCAAGCCCGCTGTTGCCGGAACCGCGACCGGACGCGTGTTTTTATGCACGCGCGTGCATAACTCAAACGTTCCAACTCGTCCCAGTTTTGGTGTGCGGCGCGGTGGAAATGGGGGGAATAAGGGCAGGGGTTCTGCTCTAAAATGGCCGATTTCCAAGCGATTCCAGCGATGGAATGATTTTTCCATTTGACGCGCGCTGGGGATTGACTCTGATTGGTCCGTCGAATAGCTTGTGTATCGAATGAACGCGCGTGCAGCGCTGTTTTCCAACCCCAACCCACCGGACGCGCGATCCGGTTGCGGCGTGGGCGGGGCCGCTCTCCCCCGCTCCATTCGACGGCGCCGCAGCGTCGTCCGCGTCCGGCTCAATCGGACGCGGACGATGGCGCGGAGGACCGTCGGCCGCCAGAGCCGGGAGCGCGGGCGGGGCGTCCAACCGCCCATCCAAACACACGCCTGTCCCAGCGCACGCCTGCCTGAAAATCATTCGGCCTAAAAATCATTCGGGAGGACCACCATGCACTGCAACACCCGCCGCGCCGCTGACCAGCCGTCCCGCAAAGCCGTGTCGCGTTTGACCCTGTTGGCGTCGAGCGCGCTGGCCGCCGTGGCCGCCGCCGTCGGCCTGGCCCCGGCCCCCGCGTCCGCCGCGTCCGAAGTGGTGATCTATTGCTCGGTCAACGAGGATTGGTGCCGCGAGGCCGTGACCAGCTTTGAACGCCAGACCGGCATCAAAACGCTGATGACCCGGAAAAGCTCCGGCGAGGTGTACGCTCAACTCCGCGCGGAAAAGAGCAATCCGAAGGCCGACGTCTGGTTCGGCGGGTCGGGCGATCCGCATTTGCAGGCCGCCGAGGAAGGGCTGACCGAGGTCTACAAGTCCAACAAGCTGGAGGAGCTGTATGGCTGGGCGGTGAAGCAGGCCGAGGTGGCGCAGTACCGCACGGTCGGCGTCTACATGGGTGCCCTGGGCTTCGGCTACAACAAGGATTTGCTGGCCAAGCGCAAGCTGACCCCGCCCGCCTGCTGGTCCGACCTGCTGGCCCCCGGCTTCCGCGACGAGGTGCAGGTCGCCGATCCCAACTCCTCAGGGACCTCCTACACCATGCTGGCGACGATGGTGCAGTTGATGGGCGAGGATGCGGCGTTCGATTACATGAAAAAGCTGCACAAGAACGTTAACCAATACACCAAATCCGGGGCCGCCCCGGCCAAATCGGTGGCGCAGGGCGAAACCATGCTCGGCATCACCTTCCAGCACGATCTGTTGACCGAGGTCATCGCCGGTGCCCCGGTGTCCATCGTCGCCCCGTGCGAGGGGACCGGTTACGAAATCGGGTCGATGAGCATCATCAAGGGCGCGCGCAACATGGAAACGGCCAAGGCCTTCTATGAATGGGCGCTGACGCCGGAGGCCCAGGCGTTGGGGGCCAAGGTGAAGAATTATCAAATCCCCAGCAACGCCGGTGCGCAGATCCCGGCCGAAGCGCCGCGCATCGACAAGATGAAGCTGATTTCCTACGACTTTGCGCGCTACGGCTCCACCGCCGAACGCACCCGCCTGCTCGGCAAGTGGGACCGCGAGGTCAAGGCCCTGGCGAAATAGGCGGGTCGGATCATGCAACGACGTCTGGGTTTCTGGGTGGCGATGGGGTGGGCGGCGCTGCTGTTGCTGCCCTGGCATTTCGCCACCCGTTCCATTGTGAACGATGCGGCGCTGGTGCAGGGCGTGACGGGCGGGGCGGCGTGGCTGCTGCCGCTGGTCCTGCCGCTGCTGGCCGCCCTGGCCGCCACCCTGTCCCCCGATCGGCAAGGCCGCCCGCGCGCGGGTTGGCTGATCGCGGCGGGGGCGGGCGGGTTGGGCTGGCTCATCCTGCAAAGCCTGCTGTTCGCCCAGCCGGGCTTGGGGCTGGGGGCCGCACTCTACGCCGTCACCGCGCTGGTGCTGTGCGCCCATGGGCTGGCCCTGCGCGGCTGGTGCAAGGGCGATGTCTTCATCGTGTCGGCCATCGGGCTGGTGCTGGGGTCGATCCTGGTCTTCGTCGGCTATCCGGTGATCCGCATCCTGTTGTCGGCGGTGCAGGACAACAACGGCAACCTGATGGTCGCCGGGCTGTTCGGCAAGCTGACCGATACCAGCGTCTGGGGGCTGGGGTGCGTCACCGGGTCGGGCAGCGTCTGCGGCGTGGCCTGGAACACGCTGGCGCTGGCGACCGTGGTCGGGCTGCTGACCACCGCGACCGGGTTGGCCTTTGCGCTGATCGCCGTGCGCACCGGCTTCCGCTTCAAAACGGCGCTGCGGCTGGTGTCGATCCTGCCGGTCATCACCCCGCCGTTCGTCATCGGTCTGGCCATCATCCTGCTGTTCGGCCGGGCGGGGGTCGTCACCGACCTGATGTCCACCCTGTTCGACATTCCCCGGTCGCGCTGGATTTACGGGATGCCGGGCGTGGCGCTGGCGCAGGTGCTGGCCTTCACCCCCATCGCCTTCCTGGTGCTGGTCGGCGTGCTGCAAGGCGTCAGCCCGACGTTGGAGGAGGCCAGCCAGACCCTGCGCGCCACCCCGTGGGTGACGTTCCGCACGGTGACGCTGCCGCTGATCCGTCCCGGTCTGGCCAACGCCTTCCTGATTTCCTTCATCGAAAGCCTGGCCGATTTCGGCAACCCGCTGGTGCTGGGCGGCAATTTCGATGTGCTCTCCACCAAGATATTCTTCGCCGTGGTCGGGGCGGCGCAGGATCAGGGCCGGGCGGCGGTGCTGGCGATCATCCTGTTGAGCTTCACCCTGTCGGCCTTTCTGGCGCAACGGCTGTGGCTGGGCCGCCGGTCCTACACCACCGTGTCGGGCAAGGGCGACGCCGGTCTGGCCAGCCCGCTGCCGTCGGGCGTGCGCTGGGTGGCGACCGCCGTGGCGGCGCTGTGGACCGTTGTGACGGTGCTGGTCTATGGGACCATCCTGGTCGGCGGTTTCGTGAAAAGCCTGGGGCGCGACAACACGCCGACGCTGATCCATTACCAGACCGCCTTCGGGGTGGAGCATGGGGCGAACGGCTGGTGGTTCAGCGGTTCGGCCTGGGATTCGCTGTTCACCACGCTGGGCGTCTCGCTGGTCGCCATGCCGTTGACCGCCGCGCTGGGGCTGCTGACCGCCTATCTGCTGGTGCGCCAGAATTTTATCGGGCGCGGCGCGTTCGAGTTCATCACGATGCTGAGCTTTGCCATTCCCGGCACGGTGATCGGCGTCAGCTACATCCTCGCCTTCAACACGCCGCCGATCGAACTGACCGGGACCGGCCTGATCCTGATCATCGCCTTTGTCTTCCGCAACATGCCGGTCGGCATCCGGGCGGGCATCGCCACCCTGAGCCAGATCGACAAGAGCCTGGACGAAGCGTCGCTGACGCTGGGGGCGCGGTCCTTCACCACGCTGCGCCGGGTGATCCTGCCGCTGCTGCGCCCGGCCATCGTCACCGCCATGGTCTACGCCTTCGTCCGCGCCATCACCAGCGTCAGCGCCGTCATCTTCCTGGTCACGGCGAAATACAACCTCGCCACCGCCTACATCGTCGGGCGGGCGGAGGTCGGCGAATACGGGCTGGCCATCGCCTATTCCTCGGTCCTGATCGCCATCATGGTGCTGGCGCTGCTGACGATCCAACTGCTGGTCGGGGAACGCCGCCTGGGCCGTCGCGCCGCCGCGCCGTCCGCCGATTCCTCCGTCTCGCCCGACTCTCCTGCTTCCAAGGTCAACGCATGACCCACCATCCGACCGCCGTTCCGTCGGGAACGCCCGCACCCGCCTCCGCCATCCGCCGCCCGGCGGTGGAGTTCCGCGCCGTCACCAAGCGCTATGGCTCCTTCACCGCCGTCACCGATGTCAGCTTCGCCATCGAAACCGGCACGTTGGTGACGCTGCTCGGCCCGTCGGGCTGCGGCAAAACCACCACCCTGCGCATGATCGCCGGGCTGGAGCAGACCTCCACCGGCCAGATCCTGATCGGGGGGGAGGATGTCACCACCCGATCCGCCGCCGAACGCGACGTCAGCATGGTGTTCCAGAGCTACGCCCTGTTCCCGCACATGTCGATCCTCGACAACGTTGCCTACGGGCTGGTGGTCGGCGGCATGGCGAAGCGACCGGCCGAGGAGGCCGCGCGCGCCAAGCTGGAGTTGGTCGGGCTGGCCGGGCTGGAAAAACGGCTGCCCAGCGAATTGTCGGGCGGCCAGCAGCAGCGCGTGGCCGTGGCCCGCGCCATCGTGCTGGAACCGCGCGTGCTGCTGTTCGACGAGCCGCTGTCGAACCTGGACGCCAAGATGCGCCGCCGGGTGCGCGAGGACATCCGCCAGCTTCAGCAAAGCCTGAAACTGACCGTGGTCTACGTCACCCACGACCAGGAAGAGGCGCTGGCCGTGTCCGACCGCATCATCGTCATGGCGGGCGGCACAATCGCCCAGGATGGCGCGCCGCGCGATCTGTACGAACGCCCGGCCAGCCGCTTCATCGCCGATTTCATCGGCGACGCCAACATCGTGCCCGCCGCGCTGGCCGGGCGGGACGGGGCGCTGGGGCGGATCGCCGTCGGGGCGGCGTCGCTGGCGCTGCCGCATCGCGGCGTGGCCGATGGGCCGGTGGAACTGGCGGTGCGCCCGCACGCCATCCGGCTGGCCGAACCGGACGAACCGGGCGGGGTGCCGGGGCGCATCCTCTACGCCGCCTATCTGGGCGACCACATGGAGTATGAGGTGGGGGTGTCGCTGGCGGGCCGGGACATCACCCTGTTCGCCCGCTCCGCCGACGTGGACAGCCCGCGCGCGATTGGCGACGCCGTGTCGGTCGGCTTTGCCCCGCAGGGCGTCACCGTCATTCCCGGCTGATCCGTTGCCGGTTTCCGTCCTTCAAACCCACCGTCCATCAACAAGGAGTCCCGCCGTGATGGGTGCGAGACATCTGCTGACCGCCGCCGCGCTGGCGGCGGGCCTGACCCTGGCTGTCGCCGCGCCGCTGGCGCGGGCGCACGCCGCCGAGGCCGATCCCACGCTGTCGGTGATCGACACCATCGTCGTCATCTATCTGGAAAACCGCAGCTTCGACACGCTCTATGGCCTGTTCCCGGGGGCGGAGGGGCTGGAGGCGGCGCAGACGGCGCAGGCCGGGACGGTTCAGGTGGACCGCGACGGCAAACCCTTTGCCACCCTGCCGCCGACGCTGGACGGCAAGAAGAAGCCGGACGCCCGCTTGGCCCATGTCACCGCCAACGGGCCGTTCCGCTTGGACCCGGCGGTGGGGCTGAACGACCGGGTGGCCAGCCCGATCCACGCCTTTTTCACCCACCAGCGCCAGATCAACGGCGGGCGCAACGACCGTTTCGTCAGCGAAGGGACCACCGGCGGCCTGCCGATGGGCTATTTCGACGGGTCGCAGATGGCGATGTGGGAGGTGGCCAAGCGCTACACCCTGGCCGATCATTTTTTCCAGTCGGCCTTTGGCGGTTCCTTCCTCAATCACATGTGGTTGGTGTGCGCCTGCACCCCGCCGTTCCCCAACGCGCCGGAGGCTCTGCGCGAGGTGGCGGGAACCGGTAAGGACGCCAAGGGCGGCGAGCCGACCGTCACCGCCGACGGTTACGCCGTCAACACCATCCAGGGCGCGTGGCTGCACGACACCAGCCTGGAACAAACCTTGCTGCCGGTGCAGACGCTGCCGACCATCGGCGACCGGCTGACCGACAAGGGCGTGAACTGGGTCTATTACGCCGGGGATTTCGACAAGGCGGTCGCCGGGATGGCGACGAAGCAAAGCCCGGACGGCTTTTCCTATCACCATCACCCCTTCACCTATTTCAAACGCTTTGTGGACAGCGCCGACGAGCGGGCGCGCCACCTGAAAGACCTCGCTGATTTTGAAACGGCGATCCTCGACGGTGCCCTGCCGCCGGTGTCCTTCTACAAGCCGACCGGAAAATACAACCAGCACCCCGGCAAGGCGTCGGTGGCCGACGGCGACCGTCATGTCGCCGACCTGATCGCCATGCTGGAAAAAAGCCCGCAGTGGAAAAACATGGTGGTGATCGTCACCTCCGACGAAAACGGCGGCTTCTGGGACCATGTGCCGCCGCCCAAGGGCGACCGCTGGGGGCCGGGGTCGCGGATTCCCGCCCTGATCGTCTCGCCCTTCGCCCGCAAGGGGCATGTCGATCACACCCCCTACGAAACCGTGTCGATCCTGCGCCTGATCGAACAGCGCCACGGCCTGGATCCGCTGGGCAGCCGCGACGCCACCGCCACCAGCCTGGCCAACGCGCTGGCCTTGCCCTAACCCCATTTTTGACCACCGGGCCGCCGTCCTCCGTGACCGCGCGGCCCGCCGGAGCCTGCACGCCATGACCGTTGACTTGAACAGCATTGATTTTGCCAGCGCTGATTTTGCCAGGGCCGATTTTGCCAGCGCCGATTTTGATGGTCGCCGCCGCCTTGCCATTGATCTGGCCGTGGAGGCGGGCCGCCTTGCCCGCAACATGCGCCAGGGGTTGGGGGCGATTGAAAGCAAGAGCAGCATCGATTTTTGCACCGCCGCCGATCTGGCCGTGGAACATCTGGTGCGCCAGCGCATCGCCGACGCCTTCGGCGACCCGGTGATCGGGGAGGAGGCCGGGGGCGATCCCGCCGATCTGGTGTGGGTGGTCGATCCCATCGACGGAACCACCAACTACATCCACGGAACCACCAATTGGTGCGTGTCGCTGGCGCTGGTCCACCGTGGGGTGATCGAACTGGGCGTGATCTACGCCCCCGACCTCGACCAGCTTTTCGTCGCCCGCCGGGGGGAAGGGGCGACGATGAACGGGCGGCCCCTGCGCACCAGCGGCCTGCGCCATGGCGGTGGGGCCGTGGTGGAGATGGGCTGGTCGGCCCGCCGCCCGCTGGCGCTCAGCCTCGACCTCATCAGCGCGATGATCGCCAACAACATTGAATTCCGCCGCTGCGGGTCGGGCGCGATGGGGCTGGCGAACGTCGCGCTGGGCATCAGCGACGGCTACATCGAACTTCACATCAACGCCTGGGACGCGCTGGCCGGGCTGCTGCTGGTGCGCGAGGCGGGCGGCTGGACGAATGATTTTCTGGCGAACGACGGCCTGCGCCAAGGCAACGCCGTGGTCGCCTGCACCGCCGAACTGACCGACCGCCTGCTGGCGCTGGAGGCGCTGCGCGCCGTCCGCTGACGGCACTTGGTCGTCGTCGGCCTGGTTTGTCGGGTTCCTCTTCCGGATCCTCCAGCGTGCGCGATGGGCACCTGGTCCTTGTCCCCCCGTTGCCGGTTCCGCGTGACCCGGCGGCGGGGGGCTTTTTTGGTGTGTGTCAGTCCTGTGATTTCCCGATTGACCGGCCAATTATGTACATACATTATCGTCGCCATCGCTGAACAATCAGGCGGAGGGCGGTGGTGCAAGGCGCGGCGCGGCAAAGCCTGAACGGTGGTGCGGAACGCGGTGCTGCCGGTGTCTCCGCCAACGTGGACGGCTCCACCCTGGATGGCAAGGGGCCGCTGTTCGGCCAGATCAAACGGGCGGTCGCCGGGCAAATCCTGCGCGGGCGCTGGCAGGCCGGGGAACGGCTGCCGAACGAGGAACAGCTCTCCTCCCTCTATGGTGTGTCGCGGCAGACCGTGCACAAGGCCATCGCGCTGTTGGCGCGGGAAGGCTTTCTGGTGCGCCGTCGCCGGGCCGGGACCTTTGTCGCCAGCGTGCGGCACGACCGCTTTGCTCTGCCCATCGAGGACATCGGCGACGTCATCACCCGCAACGGCGGGGTCTATGAGTTTCGCATTCTCGACCGCAAAACCCTGCGCAACGGCGAGGGGCTGCGCTGGCCCGACGTGCCGGACGGCACGCCGCTCCTGTCGCTGGACTGCCTGCATCTGGGCGATGGCGCGCCGATCCAGTACGAACGCCGACTGGTCAATCTCGACGCCGTGCCGGAGGTGGCGGACGAGCCATTCGACAGCGTCGCCCCCAGCCGCTGGCTGGTCGATCAGGTCCCGTGGTCGTCGGCTGAACACACGGTCAAGGCGGTCAACGCCACCGCCGATCTCGCCGCGCTGCTGGGGGTGGAGCCGGGAACGGCCTGCCTGTCGATCCGCCGCCAGACCGTGCATCTGAACCGCAGCATCACGCTGGTGCATTTCCTATCCGTCGGCGACCGTTTCAGCCTCAGCGGGTCGTCGATCACCGACAGCGCGACGGAGCTTAATTTGTAAACACAAAAGACCGGCGAACCGTCGCTCATCGCCGGTCCATCACACAGGGGGTTCAACGATTATGGAGTCTGTTGCGATGCGTGTCACGACGAAGACCACCGGCCGTTTCGGCCATACCCTGCGCGCCGCCCTGCTGGGCGCGGCGGTGCTGGCGCTGGGCGGTGTTGCCACCGCCCAGGCCGACACCCTGGCCGACATCAAGAAGGCGGGCGTCATCAACGTCGCCACCGAAATGCAGTTCCCGCCCTTCGATTTCCTGGAAAACAACGAATACAAGGGCGTTGACCGCGACCTGATCGACGAGGTGGCGAAGGAGCTGGGCGTCAAGCCGAAATACATCGATCTGCCCTGGACCAGCGTCCTGCCCGGCCTGGAAGCCAAGAAGTTCGATCTGGTCATCGCGCCTGTGACCATCACGAAGGAGCGGATGAAGCGCTATTCCTTCACCGTGCCGATTTCCGAAGCGACGGCGGCGATGATGAAGCGCACCGGCGACAACTCCATCAACAAGCCGGAAGACATCGCGGGCAAGAACGTCGGCGGCGGCAAGGGCACCTCGCAGTTGGCCCAGGTCAAGGAGTTCGGCCAGACCCTGACCCCGCCCCCGAACGTGAAGGAGTATGTGGACAGCAACCAGTCCTACGCCGATCTCGCCGCCGGTCGCGTCGATGTGTCGGTCAACTCGCTGCCCAACCTCGCCTTTGCCGCCGCCCAGCGCAAGGAGACCTTCACCGTCGTTCTGCCGCCGTTCGGCAAGCCCTCCTTCTTCTCGTGGGTCGGCCGTCCGGGCGAGGATGACAAGAGCCTGGTGGAGGCGGTGAACGCCGCCCTGGTCAAGATCCAGAAGGATGGCCGCATGGCCAGCATCCAGAAGAAGTGGTTTGGCGTCTCCGCCGAACTGCCGACCGTGGTTCCCGAACCCCTGTTCTGATCGGGGCCGGTCCTTTTCTGACCCATGGGGCGCGTCCCCGGTCCCTGGTGGGGCCGGGGCGCGGTCCGGTCGAGACACACGGTGGGATGCGCCGTGATCTGATCGTGCCCCCTGATTTGCCGTGGATGTGCCGATGAAGTTCAGCGTCATCGTCGATGCGCTTCCCCATCTGTTGGGGGCGGCCGTGACGACCATTTGGATCTCGCTGCTCGGCGTCATGCTGGGGCAGGTGATCGGCGTGCTCGTTTGTGTGGCGCGCCAATCCGGCCGCCGGTCCCTGGATGTGGCGGGCGGGGTGTATGTCAGCTTCTTTCGCGGCGTGCCGCTGCTGATCCAGCTTTTGTTGATCTATTACATGCTGCCCCTGATCGGCATCGATGTGCCGCCGCTGGTCGCCGCCATCGGCGCGCTCAGCCTGGCGTCGGGGGCCTATGTGTCGGAGATCTATCGCGGGTCGCTGAACGCGGTTCCGCATGGCCAATCCGAAGCGGCGCTGGCGCTGGGCTTTTCCGCCCCGACGATCTGGAAACGGATCCTGCTGCCGCAGGCCTTCCGCATTTCGGTTCCGGCCCTGGTCAACGAACTGATCCTGCTGCTGAAAGCCTCCTCGCTGATTTCGGTGGTGGGCGTGGCGGAACTGACGCGGACCAGCCAAACCATTTCGGCCAGCAATTTCCGCCCGCTGGAAATCTATCTGGCGGCGGGCGTCATCTATCTGGCGATCAACAGCGCGTTGGCCCTGTTCGGGGCGCTGGTTGAACGCCGTCTTGCGCAGGGGTGAGGGGCATGGATTCCAACCTGCTCGTTCAATACGGCCCGGCGCTGCTGCGTGGTTTTGGCGTGACCATCCTGTGCTGGGCGGCGGGCTGCGCCATCGGCATGGCGCTGGGCTTCGTCATCATGCTGCTGCGGCAGATCGAGGTGAAGCCGCTGCGCTGGCTGCTGCGCGCCTACATCGAGGTGATCCGGGGCACGCCCTTCCTGATCCAACTGTTCCTGCTCTACAGCGGCGGCCCGGCCATCGGCCTGCGGCTGGAGGCGACGACCGCCGGGATTCTGGGGTTGGGCATCTATGGCAGCGCCTATTTCGCCGAGATCTTCCGCGCCGGATTCCAGGCGGTGCCGAAAGGGCAGGTGGAGGCCGCGCACAGCCTGGGAATGCCCTATGGCGGCATCCTGCGCCGGGTGATCCTGCCCGCCATGCTGGTGTCCACCGTTCCGGCCCTGGTCAACATGATGGCGATCCTGACCAAGGAAACCGTCGTGCTGTCGATCATCACCGTGCCGGAACTGATGTACGAAATGCAGACGATGGCGGCGGAAACCTTCGCCAGCTTTGAAACCATCCTGGGGATGGCGCTGTTCTATTGGCTGCTGGTCGAGGCGGTGTCCCGCCTGGGCCGCCGGATGGAGGCGCGCGTCACCCGGTTCCTGTCCCACCCGTCGAACGCGAGGGCCTGAGCATGGCCATCACCGAATCCCCCGCCGCCGCCACCGCCACGCAGCGCTCTGCGCCCGCCGCCGAACCGACACCGATGGTGACGATCCGGGGCGTCAGCAAGGCCTATGGCCCCAACGTCGTGCTGCGCGACATCGATCTGACGGTGAACAAGTCGGAGGTGGTGTGCCTGATCGGCCCCAGCGGTTCGGGCAAGAGCACGCTGTTGCGCTGCATCAACTTCCTGGAGGTCTATGATCGCGGCGAGATCCGCATCGAAGGCCAACTGGTCGGTTACAGCGACACCACGCCGCGCCGCCGCCTGTCCAACGCCCAACTGCGCGGCCTGCGCCGCAACGTCGGCATGGTGTTCCAGCAGTTCAATCTGTGGCCCCACATGACCGCGCTGGAGAATGTGGCCGAGGCGCTGGTCCAGGTGCGCGGAATGGACAAGGGCGCGGCGGCCGACCGCGCGCGCCAGATGCTGGCCCGCGTCGGGCTGGCCGACAAGGCCGACAGCTACCCGTCGCGCCTGTCGGGCGGGCAGCAGCAGCGCGTGGCGATCGCCCGCGTCATCGCCATGGAACCGCATCTGATGCTGTTCGACGAGCCGACCTCGGCCCTGGATCCCGAACTGGTGGGCGAGGTGTTGCAGGTCATGCGCGATCTGGCGGCGGACGGCATGACCATGGTGGTGGTGACGCACGAAATGGGCTTTGCCGCCAACGTGGCCGACCGCGTGGCCTTCCTGGACCGTGGCCGCATCGCCGCCTTCGGCCCGCCGCGCGAGGTGTTCCACGAAAGCCCGGACCCGCGCCTGACGCAGTTTCTCCAAACCTACCACGAGCGCAACAGCTTCTGAGGAGGAGGGGCGGGACGGTGCGCGCCGTCCCGCCCTTGCCCGGTTCCCTTATCCGCCAAACAGGTGCGCGTTGATCGAGGCCGGTTTCATGGTGATGGAGAAGCCGGGCGCGGTCGGGACGCGGTAGCGGCCCTGGGTGACGACGCACGGGTCTTCGAAATGCTCGTGCAGGTGATCGACGAATTCGGCGACGCGGCCGTCCCAGCTTCCCGAAACGCACAGATAGTCGATCATCGACAGATGCTGCACATACTCGCACAGCCCGACGCCGCCCGCGTGCGGGCAGACGGGTTTGCCGAACTTCGCCGCCATCAGCATGATCGCCAGATTCTCGTTCAGCCCGCCGACGCGGGCGGCGTCGATCTGCACCACGTCGATGGCGTCGGCTTGCAGGAACTGCTTGAACAGGATGCGGTTCTGGCACATTTCGCCGGTGGCGACCTTGATCGGGGCGACGCCCGCGCGGATCGCCCGGTGGCCGAGGATGTCGTCGGGGGAGGTCGGCTCCTCGATGAACCACGGGTTGAACGCGGCCAGATCGCGGACCCAGCCGATGGCCTCGTCCACCTCCCAAATCTGGTTGGCGTCGATCATCAGGACGCGGTCGGGGCCGATCTCCTCGCGCACCACGCGGCAGCGGCGGATGTCGTCGGCGCGGTCGCGCCCGACCTTCAGCTTGAAATGGCTCCACCCGGCGGCCACGCCCTCGCGGCACAGGCGGCGCACCTTGTCGTCGTCGTAGCCCAGCCAGCCGGCCGATGTGGTGTAGCTGGGATAGCCCTCGGCCAGCAGCCGCGCCCGGCGCTCCGGTTCACCCGCCTTGGCGCGGGTCAGGATGTCCAGCGCCTCCGCCGGGGTCAGGGCGTTGGTCAGATAACGGAAGTCGATCAGGCGGACGATCTCCTCCGGCGTCATGTCGGTCACCAGTTGCCACACCGGCTTTCCGGCCTGCTTGGCCCACAGATCCCAGACGGCGTTGACCACCGCCCCGGTGGCCAGATGCATCACCCCCTTGTCGGGGCCGACCCAGCGCAGATGCGAATCGCCGGTGATGTGCCGCCAGAAGCCGCCCATGTCGGCGGTGATCTCCGCCAGCGACAGCCCGACCAGACGCGGCATCAGCAGGTCGATGGCCGCCCGGCACAGATCGTTGCCGCGCCCGATGGTGAAGGTCAGGCCGTGGCCCTCCAGCCCATGGGATGTTTCCAGCGCCACATAGGCGGCGGAATAGTCGGGATCGGCGTTCATCGCGTCCGATCCATCCTTTTGCGAGGAGGTCGGAAAGCGAATATCGTAACTGCGATGGCCGGTGATGCGGATGTCGGCGGGCATGCGGGGCCTCCCTTGCGCGGTTGTTGGGTGTTTTTTTGGTGGAGTGTTTTCTCTGTGAAATGCATAATCATATATGAAACAACCCGTCAAGCCGTCATGAGAGGTTTCGCGTGATCCCCACCGGCATCGATCCATCTGACTCCGGGGCCGAGTCCGGGGTGGACGCCGCCCCCGCCGATGGCGTCGGGGCGGATGACAAGGAGCGCCGCTACTCCGCCCCGGCCCTGGAAAAGGGCCTCGACATCCTGGAATTCCTGTCGGAACGACGGGATCCGCAGTCGCTGCAACAGATCGGCGATGGGGTGGGGCGGACCAAGGGCGAGATTTTCCGGATGGTGTCGGTGCTGGCCGAACGCGGCTACATCGAACGGACGGAGGGCGACGACCGTTTCCGCGTCACCGACCGGCTGTTCCGCCTGGGGCTGAACCGCCCGATGAACCGGTCGCTGGTGGAAATCGCCCTGCCGACGATGAACGCCTTTGCCGAAAGCACCGGCTACGCCTGCCATCTGGCGGTCCCGTCGGGCACGCAGATCGCCGTCATCGCGCGGGTGGAAAGCACCAGCCACATCGGTTTCACCGTGCGCATCGGCTACCGCCAGCCTTTGATTCTGACCGGGTCCGGCCATTGCCTGATGGCCTTCATGAGCGCGCGCCGCCGCCACCGGCTGTATGAGGAGCTGCGCCGCGACGACCCATGGATCGACCTGGACGCGCTGACCCAGACCCTGGACGCGGTGCGCGCGGCGGGCCATGTCCGCCGCCCCAGCGGCATTTCCGAGGCGGTGGTCGATCTGTCCCACCCGATCGTCGACAGCCACGAGGGCGGGGCGGTCGCCGCGCTGACCTGCCCCTATCTGCGCATGCGCAACACCCCGCAGGAACCCGAAGCGATCCTGGCGGCGCTGGCGCAGGCCGCCCGCCGCATCTCCGACGCCCTGTCCCTGGATTGATGAGGGGGCGGGGCGGGCGATTGACGGGTGAAATATCGCCGCGCTGATGAATTGATGATTTACAGGTGGAACGATGCTGTGTATGTAGGCTCCAACGATCCGCCACACGGATCACCGGAACCGGCCCCACCGGGCCGCGCAAGGGAAGGACCGCCACAGCCATGGCCAACCGCCTGAACGGCAAAACCGCCATCGTCACCGCCGCCGCCCAGGGCATGGGGCGCGCCGCCGCCCTGGCCTTCGCCGCCGAGGGCGCGCGGGTCATCGCCACCGACATCAACTCCGCCCTGCTGGCCGAACTGGACGGCACGCCCGGCCTGACCACCCGGCGGCTCGACGTGTGCGACCCGGCGGACATCGCCGCCTTCGCCGTCGAAGCCCCGGCCCCGTCGGTGCTGTTCAACTGCGCGGGCTTCGTCCACGCCGGGACCGTGCTGGACTGCGACGAAGAGGCGTTCGACCGCTCGGTCACGCTGAACGTCCGCTCGATGTACCGGATGATCCGCGCCTTCCTGCCCGGCATGCTGGAGGCGGGGGGCGGGTCGATCATCAACATGGCCTCGGTCGCCTCCTCGATCATCGGCGCGCCGAACCGCTTCATCTATGGAACGACCAAGGCCGCCGTGATCGGCCTGACCAAATCGGTCGCCGCCGATTATGTGACGCGCGGGCTGCGGGTGAACGCCATCTGCCCCGGCACGGTGGACAGCCCGTCGCTGCACGACCGCATGCGCGCGCTGGGGGATTACGAGACGGCGCGGGCCGCCTTCATCGCCCGCCAGCCGATGGGCCGCCTGGGGACCGCCGAAGAGGTCGCCGCGCTGGCGGTCTTCCTCGCCGCCGACGACTCCGCCTTCATGACCGGGCAGGCCATCGCCATCGACGGCGGTTGGTCCAACACCTGACCGCCGCCCGCCCGTTTTCTTCACCAGGAACCAAGCGATGAAACTGTTGCGTTATGGCCAGCCGGGGGCCGAAAAGCCGGGCATTCTCGACGCGCAGGGCCGCATCCGCGACCTGTCGGCCCACATCGCCGACATCGGCGGTGCGGCGCTGTCGCCCGAGGGGTTGGCCGCCATCGCCGCCCTGCCGCTGGACAGCCTGCCGCTGGTGGAGGGGGAACCCCGCCTGGGGCCGTGCGTGACCGGGACCGGGAAATTCATCTGCATCGGTCTGAACTACTCCGACCACGCCGCCGAAACCGGGGCCACGGTGCCGCAGGAGCCGGTGATCTTCATGAAGGCGACCAGCGCCATCCAGGGGCCGAACGATCCGGTCGAAATCCCGCGCGGCTCGGCCAAGACCGATTGGGAGGTCGAACTCGGCGTCATCATCGGCAAGACGGCGAAATACGTGTCGGAGGCCGACGCGCTGGACCATGTCGCCGGTTACTGCGTCATCAACGACCTGTCCGAACGCGCCTTCCAGCTTGAGCATCAGGGCCAGTGGACCAAGGGCAAATCCGCCGACACCTTCGGCCCGGTCGGCCCCTGGCTGGTGACGAAGGACGAGGTCGCCGACCCGCAGGATCTCGGGATGTGGCTGGAGGTCAACGGCCACCGCTATCAGAACGGTTCGACCCGGACGATGGTCTATGGCGTGGCCTTCGTCGTGTCCTACCTGTCGCGCTTCATGTCGCTGCGCCCCGGCGACATCATTTCCACCGGAACCCCTCCCGGCGTCGGGCTGGGCCAGACGCCGCCGGTCTATCTGAAACCCGGCGACCGGATGGAACTGGGAATCGACGGGTTGGGCCAGCAGCGCCAGATCTGCGTTAGCTGATCTGGGTCAGCTGCTGATCCAACGGTCGGTTGACGCCTTCAGGTGCTGGCGCATCGCCGTTTGCGCGGCCAGCGGATCGGCGGCGTCCAGCGCCTGAAGGATCGCTTCGTGTTCGTCCAGCGCGAAGCGCCAGGTCTGGGTGCTGTCGAACCGCTCGCGCAGTTGGGAGGAGATCGGGCTGTGCCGTTCGTCGAACAACTCCCCCACCAGCCGCACCAGCACGCTGTTCCCGCTGAATCCGGCGAGCGTCAGGTGGAACTGTTTGTCCTGCTCCACCGGATGGCCGCCCTGCTCCATCTCGCTGCGCATCCGCGCCAGAATCTCGCGCAGGCGGGCCAGACCGTCGGCGGTGATGCGGGCGCAGGCGAGCACCACCGCCGCCCCTTCGATCACCGCGCGGGCCTGCATCAGCTCCGACGGGCTTTCGCCCAGCGCGGCGGTGCTGGTTGGCAGCAGCCGTTCGGGCGGCTGGCAGACATACACCCCCGACCCCATGCGGATTTCCACGCTGCCGTCGATTTCCAGCGCGATCAACGCCTCGCGCAGGGAAGGGCGTGACACGCCCAGTTGCTGGGCCAGATCGCGTTCGGGCGGCAGCCGGGTCCCCGGCGCAATCGCGTTGCTGGCGATGAGCGCGCGGATCTGGTCGGCCACCTGCTGGTACAGACGGCGCGGTTCGATGGGTTTGACCAGAGTGGACATGCGCGGCGCTCCCCGATGAATTGGCCTTACCATATAGGGCGGCGGGGTGGTCAACAAGAGGGGTCTGTCGGTGAAATGCTGCGCAGAAGATGCGAGAATTGGTATCAATTGATACACTGGTCAAACCAATCACGCTGATACTGGTAAATTGGCTTGACCAAAACAGTTCGTCCGCCTATCGTACAGTTCAGGGCCGGGGCGCGGGTGTCGCGAACGGCCCACACACCACCGCTCAGAGTGGGACCGCGCTGCCGACGCACGGCCGCCGATTGGGAGGAAGCCATGCCACCATTGACCGCCGAACGGGCGTCATCCCAGCACCACGCCACCGAACCGGGTGCCGAGGTGCTGCGCCTGACCAACGTCACCAAAAGCTTTCCCGGCGTCCGCGCCCTGGACGAGGTCTGTTTTGACCTGCGCCGGGGCGAGGTGCACGCCGTGTGCGGCGAAAACGGGGCGGGGAAATCCACGCTGATGAAGATCATCAGCGGCCAATACCAGCCCGATGGCGGGGCCATCCGCTACAAGGGGGCGGACACCCGCTTTGCCAATTCCCTGGAGGCCGAACGGGCGGGCATCGCCATCATCCACCAGGAATTGAACCTGATCCCGCATCTGTCGGTGGCCGAAAACATCTATCTGGCGCGCGAACCCAAGCGCGGCTGGTTCGTGGACCGCGCGGCCCTGCGCCGCAACGCGCAAGCCTGCCTGGACCGGCTGGGGGTGGACATCCGCCCCGACGCGTCGGTGAAAAGCCTGTCGGTCGCCCAATGCCAGATGGTGGAAATCGCCAAGGCGCTGTCGCTGAACGCCGAAATCCTGATCATGGACGAGCCGACCTCGTCCCTGACCGAATCCGAAACCGCCCTGCTGTTCCAGGTGATCCACGAGCTGAAGCGCGAGGGGGTGGGCATCGTCTACATCTCCCACCGGTTGGACGAGATGGCGGCGATCGTCGATCGGGTCACGGTGCTGCGCGACGGGCGTTATGTCTCCACCCATGATTTCGCCGCCACCACCGTCGATGAGATCGTCGCCCGCATGGTCGGCCGGTCGCTGGAGGAGAAGTTCCCCGAACGCACCTCAACCCCCACCGCCGATGTCCTGCTGTCGGCCAGTGGCCTGACCCGCAAGGGCGTGTTTCACGACGTCGGCTTTGAGCTGCGGCGCGGTGAGATCCTGGGCTTTGCCGGGCTGATGGGGGCCGGGCGCACCGAGGTGGCGCGCGCCATCTTCGGGGCCGACCCGCTGGATGGCGGCACCATCCGCCTGGGCGAGCGCACGATCACCGTGCGCAGCCCGCGCGACGCCATCGACCACGGCATCGCCTATCTGTCGGAAGACCGCAAAAGCCACGGCCTGGCGGTCAAGATGTCGGTGGTGCAGAATCTGACGCTGGCCAGCATGGACAGCGTGTCCAACCGCTTCGGCTTCATCGATTTCGCGGCGGAGGCCAAGGCGGCCAAGACCTACATCGACCTGCTGTCGATCCGCACGCCCTCGCCCCACCAGATCGCCAAACTGCTGTCGGGCGGCAACCAGCAAAAGATCGTGATCGGCAAATGGCTGTTCCGCCAGTCGCGCATCCTGTTTTTTGACGAACCGACGCGCGGCATCGACGTCGGGGCCAAATTCGCCATCTACCAACTGCTGGACCGGCTGGCCGCGCAGGGCATCGGCGTCGTCCTCATCAGTTCGGAATTGCCGGAAATCCTGGGTCTGACCGACCGCGTGGCGGTGTTCCACGAGGGCCGCATCACGGCGGTGCTGAACACCCGCGACACCAGCCAGGAAGACATCATGCACTACGCCTCGGGCCACAGCCGCCCGCACGCGTCGGGAGCCGCAACGCCATGAGCGACCTCAGCACCACGACCAAATCCGTCCCCCAATCGGCGCGCGAGCCGGGTGAACCAAAGGCCCGCATGATGAACGACAAGAAAAAGGATCTGATCCAGAAATTCGCCGCGCTGGCCAGCCTGCTGCTGCTGGTCGCCGTCTTCGCGATGACCAGCGACGCGTTCCTGACCGTCAACAACGGCATGACCATCGCCTTGCAGGTCACGTCCATCGCCTATCTCGGCATCGGGGCCACCTGCGTCATCATCACCGGCGGCATCGATCTGTCGGTGGGGTCGGTCCTGGCGCTGGCCGGGGTGGTGGCGGCACTGGCGGTCAAGGCCGGGGTTCCGGTTCCGCTGGGCATGGGGCTGGGCGTTCTGGTCGGGGCCTTCTGCGGCCTGTTGAACGGCCTGTGCGTCACCCGGCTGAAGCTGCCGCCCTTCATCGCCACGCTGGGCATGATGCTGGTGGCGCGCGGCATCGCCCTGCAAATCACCGGCGCGCGCGCCGTGTCGGGCCTGGGCGAATCCTTTGGCGAGTTGGGCAACGGCGCGCTGTTCCGCATCGTCACCATCGGCGACGACGGCTTTCCCAACGTGGTGTTCCCCGGCATCCCCTATCCGGTCATCCTGATGGTGGTCGCCGCCATCGGCGTGGCGGTGATGCTGAGCCGCACCACGCTGGGCCGCCACATCTACGCCGTGGGATCGAACGCGGAGGCCGCGCGCCTGTCCGGCGTCAACGTCGCCCGCGTCACGCTGATCACCTACATCCTGTCGGGCAGTCTGGCCGGTCTGACCGGCTGCGTGCTGATGTCCCGCCTCGTCACCGCCCAACCGAACGAGGGGGTGATGTACGAGCTGGACGCCATCGCCAGCGCGGTCATCGGCGGAACCTCGCTCATCGGTGGGGTGGGCACGATCTCCGGGACCGCCATCGGGGCCTTTGTCATCGGCATCCTGCGCAACGGCCTGAACATGAACGGCGTCTCGGCCTTCACCCAGCAGATCATCATCGGGCTGGTCATTCTCCTGACGGTGTGGATCGACCAGATGCGCAACCGTCGCTGAGGCCCACGCTGAGGCCAACAGGGGACGTTTCCCCGGCCCGCGTCGTCATCACCGCGTAACCACCTGAACAATCACCAAAAATCTTTGGGAGTGAAAACACATGCGCACTATCGTTTCGGCTTGCCTGGCGTCCGTTCTGGCTCTGGTTGCCGGGTCGGCGCTCGCCGCCGACAAGGAAATCGCGGTGGTCGTCAAGACCGTCAACTCCACCTTCTGGCAGAATGTGCAGAAGGGGGCCAGCGCCGCGCAGAAGGAAGCCAGCGGCTTCACCATGACGTTCCAGGGACCGGCGGCGGAATCGGCCATCGCCGATCAGGTCAACATGGTGGAAAACGCGGTCAACCGGAAGGTGGCGGGCATCGTGCTGGCCCCGTCCGACCCCGACGCGCTGGTCCCGGCCATCAAGAAGGCGTGGGAAGCCAAGATTCCGGTCGTGCTGATCGACTCCCAGATCTCCGACGCGGGCAAGCAGTATTACCAATCCTTCCTGGCCACCGACAATGAAAAGGCCGGGGAGCTGTGCGCCAAGGCCCTGATCGACAAGGTCGGGACCACCGGCAAGATCGCCGTCATGTCCTACGTCGCCGGGGCCGGATCGGAAATCGGCCGCGTTGGCGGCTTCACCAAATACATCAAGGCCAATTCGCAGCTTAAGATCGTCGGCCCCTTCTATTCCCAGTCGCAGATGGCCACGGCGCTGAACCAGACCACCGACGTTCTGGCCGCCAACGCCGACCTGAAGGGCATCTTCGGCGCGAACGAGCCGACCGCCATCGGCATGGGCCGCGCGCTGGCGCAGGCGGGCAAGGCGGGCCGCGTCGTCGCCGTCGGCTTTGACGGCAACCAGGATCTCCAGGGCTTCGTCAAGGACGGCACGCTGGAGGCCATCGCGGTCCAAGGCTCCTACCAGATGGGCTATCTGGGGGTGCAGAGCGTGGCGAAGCTGGCCACCGGCGGCAAGGTGGACAAGTTCCTCGACACCGGCGTCGTGCTGGTCAACAAGGCCAACATCGACCAGCCGGAGGCCAAGAACGTCCTGTATTGATCGCGTTTTCGCGTCTCGTTTCTCCATCCACACTTCACCGGGTGCGCGCGGTCCATCTCTCCTTTGGCGCGCACCCGGCCTTTTCTTTCTGACACGGCGGCTGTGACATGACGAAGCTCGACGAACGGCGATCCCTTCCGCGCTCCGGTCTGGCGGTTCCGGTTTTGGGGTTGGGCTGCGCCCAGATGGGCGGCCTGTACCGCAGCAGCACCCCGGCGGAGTCCGAGGACACGGTGGCGGCGGCCTGGGACCACGGCATCCGCTGTTTTGACACCGCCCCCTATTACGGCTATGGCCGCTCCGAACGCCGCCTGGGGGCCGCGCTGTGCGACCGGCCCCGCGACGAATTCCTCATCAGCACCAAGGTGGGCCGCCTGATCCGCCCCAACGCCGACGGCGCGCGGGCGACGGGGGTGGACGCCAACGGTTGGGCCGATCCGTTGCCCTTTCATCAGGTCTATGATTACAGCCACGACGGCATCCTGCGGTCGGTCGAGGATTCGTTGCAGCGGCTGGGCTTGGCCCGCATCGATCTGCTGTATGTCCACGACATCGGGCGCGTCACCCACGGCGATCGGCACGATCACCATTGGCAGCAACTGACCCGGGGCGGCGGTTTCCGCGCGCTCGACGCATTGCGCCGCGACGGGCGCGTGTCGGCCATCGGGTTGGGCGTGAACGAGTGGGAGGTCGCGCTGGACGCCATGGGGGAAATCGACCTGGATTGCACCATGCTGGCCGGGCGCTACACCCTGTTGGAACAGACCAGCCTGACGCCGTTCCTGGAGGCCTGCGTGAAGGCCGGGCACGCCATCGTCGCCGCCGGGGTGTTCAACTCCGGCCTGCTGGTTGGCAACGGCAAGTTCAATTACACCGACGCGCCGCCGGAGATGATCGCGCGGGTGCAGGCGCTGGAGTCCGTGTGCCGGGAGTTCGACACGCCGTTGCCCGCCGCCGCCCTGCAATTCCCACTGGCCCATCCGGCGGTGGTGTCCTGCGTCACCGGTGCCCGCACCCGCGCCCAGTTGGACACCAACGTCGCCTGGTTCCAGCGCCCGATTCCGGCGGAATTCTGGCAGACCTTGACGGCGCGCGGCCTGATCGACGCCGCCGCCCCGGTTCCGGCGGGGGCGTGAGGGGCATGGTGATCGACGCCCATCAGCATTTCTGGTTGCTCGCCGCCCGCGCCGGGCAATGGCCGCCGCCCGATCTGGCCGCCATCCACCGCGATTTCCGCCCCGCCGACTTGGTGCCCCATCTGGCCGGGGCCGGGGTGACGGGAACCATCCTGGTCCAGTCGCTGCCGTCGGTGGAGGACACCCTTTTTCTGTTGGACCTGGCCGACTGGAACCCGTTCATCCGGAGCGTGGTCGGCTGGGTGGATTTGAAAAGCGCCGAGGCCCCGGCGGTCATCGCCGATCTGGCCCGCCATCCGACGCTGAAGGGCCTGCGCCCGATGCTTCAGGATCTGGAACCGGAGTGGTTGGACGATCCGGCACTCGATCCGGCGATTCGGGCGATGATGGCGGCGGGCTTGCGCTTTGACGCGCTGGTCCTGCCGCGCCATCTGACGGCCTTGCGCCGCTTCGCCGACCGCTTCCCGGATCTGCCCATCGTCATCGACCATGGGGCCAAGCCGGAGATCGCACAGGGTGGAACCTCCGGCTGGGCCGCCGATCTGGTGGCGTTGGGCCAGTTCCCCAACATGTGGTGCAAGCTGTCGGGGCTGTTGACGGAGGCCGGGGCGCGCACGGGGATCGAGGACATCCGCCCCTACGCCGACACGCTGTTCACCGTCTTCGGCCCGGATCGCCTGATCTGGGGCAGCGATTGGCCGGTGCTGGAGTTGGCCGGGACCTATGGCGGTTGGCTGGCGATGGCGCGGGATCTGGTGCCGGAGGACGCGCACGCGGCGGTGTTTGGCGGCAACGCCCGCCGCTTTTACGGATTGGATTGAGGGCAGGGGACACACCGATGCAACGCATGGGCATGGTGATCGGCATCGCGCCGGACAAGATCGACGAGTACCGCCGTTTGCACGCCGCCGTGTGGCCGCAGGTGCTGGCGCGCATCGCGCAATCCAACATCCGCAACTACACGATTTTCCTGCGGGAGCCGGAAAATCTGCTGTTCGGCTGTTGGGAGTATCACGGCACCGATTTCGAGGCCGACATGGCCGCCATCGCCGCCGACCCGGAAACCCGCCGCTGGTGGAGCTTTTGCAGCCCCTGCCAGATCCCCTTGGACAGCCGCGCCCCCGGCGAGCATTGGGCGATGATGCAGGAGGTCTTCCACGTCGATTGACGGGATCCGTCGGGCGTTTGTCTGCAGGGCAATCGCTTGATCGAGCGATCTTCGTCACGCACGCAAGAATGGACACGGATTTCACGGACAAAAGGATGGATTGCACGGATTTTCGATTCCAATCGCTTCACGCACCCCGTTACGAGGTTTGTGCCCAGATCACAAACAGGCTCGCAAACAGGATGGCTCTGTGACGTGTTCCGTGAAATTCGTGAGAAAATCCGTGAAATCCGTGGCGATTCTTGTTTTGGTCGGGCGCACGAGGATTCAAGCGTTTGCCCTGCGATTGCCGGTCTGCTGTTACGACGCGTAATGCTTGCCGAAGCGGTTGGCCAGGAAGGCGTCGAGCGGAACCTGTTCCTGCCGGATGAAGCCCGCCTGCGGGATGCTGCCCTCGCGCAGCAGATCCAGAATGGCGCAGATCCCGGCGGCGGTCGTCACCTGGATGGCGCTCCACACCCGGCCGCCGATGGTCTTGCTGTAGATCTTGGTGGCGAAGGTTTCCTGGCGCAATTCGCCGTCCTGCACGCCGGTGGCGGTGGCGACCACCAGAACCACGTCCTGCAAGGTCAGCGGCACGGCGGTTTCCAGCACGTCTTTCAGCAGATGGCGGCGTTCGCCCAGGCGCAGGTCGCGGATCAGCAGGCGGACGATGTCGCGGTGGCCGGGGTAGCGCACGGTCTTGTAATCCAGATTGCGCACCTTGCCCGCCAGCGTTTCGCACAGCGACCCCAGCCCGCCCGAGGTGTTGAACGCCTCGTAATCCACGCCGTCCAGGGCGAAACGCTCGTCGCCTTCCAACGGCATGACCTCGCGCGGCTTGCCATCGACGATGGCCTCGCACGGGTTGCAGTACTCGTTGATAAGTCCGTCGGTGCTCCAGGTCAGATTGTATTTCAGGGCGTTGGTCGGGTATTGCGGCAGCGCGCCGACGCGCAGATGCAGGTTGTGCAGCGTGTCGAACCGGCGGGCCAGATCATGGCCGACGACGGAGATGAAGCCGGGGGCCAGCCCGCATTGCGGGATCAGCGCGCTGTTGGCGGTTTCGGCCAGTTCCTTGACCTTGCGGGTCGCCGCCACGTCTTCGGTCAAATCCAGGTAATGCGCGCCACAGGCGACGGCGGCCCCGGCGATCAGCGGCGTCAGGGTGAAGGGGCAGGCGCTCAAGACCGCGTTCTGCCCGGCCATCGCCGCGCGCAGCGACTCCCCATCGTGCACATCGACGCGGCGCACCTGGAACCCGGCGCGTTCGGCCCGCGCCAGCAGCGCGTCGTCGCGGTCGGCGACGGTGACGGTGAAATCATCGGTCTGCGTCAGCAAGGTGGCGATCATCGACCCGATCTTGCCAGCGCCCAGAACCAGAACCTTCATCGCGGCCACGGCCTTCCCCTTCTCGTTGTGCGGTTGGCGACATCCTGTCGCACCCATCTTGTCGCACCCCAAGAGTGGCCGGGCGGGCCGCCGGACAACAGCGGGCAAAGCGCCGGTTCCGCCGCCGATCCCCGTTGAATCAACGGATCGGTCGGCGAAACGACGGCGCGTTCCCCAGGGCAATCGGATGAACGAACGCTCATCGTCACGCAAACAAGAATGGACGCGGATTTCACGGACAAAAGGAAGGATTGCACGGATTTTCGCCTCCAATTGCCTCCTGCACCCCGCCATGAGGTTTGTCGCA
>JAIXPD010000070.1 GCA_027486405.1 Azospirillum sp.
AGCAGCCCGGTAGCTCGTCAGGCTCATAACCTGAAGGCCGCAGGTTCAAATCCTGCCCCCGCAACCAAATCAGCAAGCCGTTGATCCAGAACATGGGTCAGCGGCTTTTTGCTGTGCGCGTTCCGTCAACGAACTCGCTCCGTGGAAGCCTCGTGGAAGCGCAAGGGGGAAAGCTTCTGGATGGATTCGGCGGATCGATGGATTTCAGATGGTTGATTCGTTCCCTTCAGGTTCCGTTCAGCAAGCGATGACAAGGTCGGCGCCGAACCTACTTTTGCATAAGGCGCACTCCACCATCATGAAAACATCATTCAACTGCGGGATGGTCTTGGCGACGATTCTCTGCGTGACCATGGCGAACAACACGGCGCAGGCGGCGGAAAACGAGGGGGCAAGCCTTCCAAAGACTGGACCTTCATGCTGGGCGGCGGCGCCATGTACGCGCCGGATTACGAAGGCTCCAATGATTACAAGGTGCTGCCGATCCCGATTGTCGAGGTGTCCTGGCGGGACCGGGTGCGGCTCACCACGAAGGGGAACCGGGAATCCTGGTCACTCCGTTCTCCAATGATGCAGTGAAGGTCGATCTTGGTCTCCGCTACGATATGGGACGCAAGGAAAGCAGCAACGACGCCTTGAAGGGGTTGGGCAATGTGGACGGCGGCGCGGTGGCCGTTGTTCGGTTCGGCTATGAGATGGGTCCCGTAGGATTCGGTTTGGAAGTCGCCCGCGATCTTGGCGGCGACCGCGACGGTCTTGTGGCCACCGCCGAAGCGGAGTATTCGATCCGCGTGTTCGGCGACCGGACCCGCTTGAGCGTATCGCCGCATATAACCTGGGCCAACGACCATTATATGAGCAGCGGTTTCGGCATAACCGCCGCCCAATCCGCCCGATCCGTCCGCCGATTGGGTTCCAATCCCGCCGCGATCGACTGCGCGGCGCGTTCAAAGGCTTCAGCTTGGCGCAGCACCTGACGTGCATGAGCAGCCAACACGCGGCCAGCATCGGTGAAGCGCGGCGTCCGACCGCTGCGGTCGAACAGTTGGAGTCCTTGCATGTCCTCAAGCGTCTGAATCGCATGGCTTATGGCGGATTGCACGCGCCGGAGCATGCGTCCGGCGGCCGAAAAGCTGCCCGCCTCCTCGATGGCGACAAGCACGCCCAATTGGCCCAACGTCAAGGCACCGATCACACCCATCTCATTTATAGATGGACTTCATCGAAGTCATATCGCTTCCACAGATGCTTTTCCACCGACAATGTGGTTGTCGGCAACGATGTCGCCGACACCGCCAAAATGGAAGTATCTCCCTATGAGCAGCGCAACCCTCGCCCCCCGCCGCAACCTCCTTGGTCCCGGATTGTGGACCGTTCAAAGCCTGCTGGCGCTCTTCTTCGTCTATGCCGGAGGGACCAAGCTGGCCATGCCGGCGGACCAACTTGCTGCAATGATGCCCTGGACAGGGGATTATCCGCGACTGGTGCTGGTGACAGGCTTGGCGGACCTGCTGGGCGGCCTTGGCATCCTGTTGCCGTCCTTGACGCGCATCCAACCGCGCCTGACAGCACTCGCCGCAATCGGCATCATCGTCTTGCAGGTGTTGGCTTTGCTGTTCCATCTGACGCGCGGTGAAGCGGCGGTCGTGCCTATGAACGTGGCATTGCTGGCCCTGACGGCCTTCGTCCTGTGGGGACGCGGGATTCAACCCCGCTGACCGCAGCCAGTCCCCATTCCATCCCGCTCCGCCCCTATCCGGTTGATCGCCATGCGCGTGCCCACACACTTCCTGTGCCACGGTGGCGGCCCTTGGCCGTGGATGCAGGGTCCGCTGCGGCGAATTCTTTCGGAACTGGAGCGGGGGCTTCTGAACGTTCCCGCCCAGTGGCCAACCCGGCCCACCGCCATCCTCGTGATATCGGCCCATTGGGAGGAGCGGGCTTTCACGGTTACGACCGCCGAAGCTCCCGGCATGGTCTATGACTACACGGGTTTCCCGCCCGAGATGTACGCGATCCGCTATGCCTGCCCAGGGTCGCCGTCCCTTGCGGCGCGGGTGGTTCACCTGCTGCGGGCCGCAGGTCTGCCCGCCGCCGGAAGCGACACCCGTGGTTATGATCATGGAACCTATAGTGTTTTGCAGACCATGGTGCCGACCGCCGACATCCCGGTCGTGCAACTGTCGATGCGCCACTTGCTGGACCCGGACGAGCATTTGCAGGCTGGTCGAGCGCTGGCAACGCTGCGGGACGAGGGCGTTCTGATCATCGGCAGCGGTATGAGCTGTCATGAGCGTGGCCCCGACATGGCGGTGCCCTCCGCCGCCTTTGACGACTGGTTGCGGCGGGTCGTGTGTGACCAGTATGTGGTCGCCCGCAGGCAATCCTTGCGCATGTGGGAGCGGGCACCCTACGCCCGGATCGTCCATCCGCGTGAAGACCATCTTCTGCCGTTGATGGTGGCTGCCGGTGCCGGGTGGGACGATCCAGCGCACTGCGTTCTACCGCGACCGGCTGATGGGCTTTGTCAGCGTTTCCAGCTACCGCTTTGGCGGTCGCACCTCCGATGGTCATCCATGATGAATGATTCCCGCAGCCCAGCGCCCGGTCAGGCCGCGCCCAGCGGCGACGGTGTGGTATCGCGTCTCTTGACCCCGTTTCTGTTCCGATCCGCCGTGGTCGCCGACAACCGTGAACTGGCTCCGGGACTGCGTCTTATCGATGAGGGCAGGACTGGCGGTCAGCCGATCAATGGAAAGGCAGAGTCTTTGGAGTTCCCACCCTGAAAGGACGCCAGCGTTCGCCCCCTGTTCCGTCGTCCATTCCAAGGAGGTTCGCGCTCATCGGCGCAGACGGGGCGCAGACGGGGCGCGGACGGGGCGCTATCACCCCGTCTCCAGCCGCAAGACCCGCCGCTGTCCTGCGCTTTGGCGATCAGCAAAACGCCCCAGGCCGTAAACCGACTCTGGAACAGCTCAGGTCACGGATAATTGGCGATTTCGACGAGGTTGTCATCGGGGTCACGGATGTAGACGGATTGAATGGGACCAATCGCGCCCGTGCGCGCAACCGGGCCTTCTTCGATGACCACGTCCTGGCGCTGAAGATGCGCGATCACCTCGGCCAAAGGCGTTTCGGTGATCAGGCAGAAGTCGGCGGAACCGGCGGTTGGGCGATGGGCCTTCGGCTCGAACTCCTTGCCAACCTCGTGCAGGTTGATTTTTTGCTGGCCAAAGGCCAGAGCCTTGCGACCCTGGCCGAAGGTGACGCAGTTCATGCCCAGGACGCGTTGGTAAAACGCGCAGGTCCGTTCGATGGAGGCGACGGTCAAAACAAAATGGTCAAGGCGCACAATCATGAACACTCTCCGCATGATGGCCCGTCATCCAGTGGCTGGGCGACGGGAGGGCGTGATTTTCCGAGGGTGGCGCGTGGGCGGTGATGTTACCGGGTGCCGTTGCCAAAGTGGATCTGTTCCATTTCCCGACGCAGCGTGAACGCCGCCAACGAGGAATCGATCTCCACATCGTCCCAGGTCACGGCCTGGTCCTTGGCGATGGGTCGCACGACTTTGAGATTGTGCGCCAAGCCCAACGGAACACAGCCCTGCGCAACCGATTTGGCCGCCGGGGCGAGCTTGCCGAACACGGTGTAACCGCCTTCGCCATCCAGAATCTCGCCAGGGGCAAGCGCCCGTTTCGTCGTGGCGACCACGTCGGCGTTGAAGCAGGTGGCGACGCCGGTCGGTTCGCCGCGCAACCCGACGGACGCCACCGACACGCTCAGTTCCAAGCCGATCAGGTGCCATTTTTTGTAGGCGCACATGTAACGCCCGCTGGGGTCGGTGACGACCTTGTACTCCTCGAAACACCGGCGCAGATATTCGGTGTCGCCTTCGAAGCAGACCCACACCCCTTTGCGGATGTCGTAGGGAATCGGCGTTCCGTCGGCGCGCAGGCAGGAAATCACCTCCACCATGCCCTTGCGGGCGAGAACGCCGCCCTCGGCGACCGGGCGCATCAGGGTGGGGATGTCGTCCACCGAACCGGGGGGGAAGGCCAAACCATCGTCGGGGGCCTCCAGGCCGGTGGCGTTGGCGATGGCGGTGCTTTCAATCGCCGGTTTGGAGCCATCGAGGAAGGCGTTGAACATTTTTGGGTTGAGACCGCCGACCCGCGCCTGCTCGGCGGTCAGGCCCCAGAAATTCCAAACGGTGTCCGGCGTGGATTCGCGGTAGTGCGGCAACCATTTGTGGCCCCGTCCGGCGGCGGTGATGGGAAAGCCGCAGGTGCGCGCCCAATCCACCAGATCGCAGGCCAGCGCCGGTTGATCGCCATAGGCCAAGCTGTAGATCACGCCAGCGTCGCGCGCCTTGCGCGCCAGCAGCGGGCCGCAAAAGGCGTCGGCCTCCACGGTGACGTTCACCACATGCTTGCCGTTTTGAAAGGCCGTCAGGCAATGATCGACCGCCGCGATCGGGTTACCCGTGCATTCCAGGATGATTTCGACGCCCGGATGGGCGACCAGGGCGCGCCAATCGTCGCTGACATGGGTCCCGCCGGTCTTCACCGCGTCGTCGAGCGACGCGGCAGCACAGCGCTCCTTGGGCCAGTTCACGCGCGCCAAATTCTCCATGGCGCGGGTTGGCGACAGATCGACAACGCCGACCACCTGGATGCCCGGTGTCCGCAGGGCCTGGGACAGATACATGGTGCCGAACTTTCCGGCCCCGATCAAACCGACGCGCACCGGGTTCCCGGCGGCGTCGCGTTCGCGCAATTTGCTGAACAGATTCATGCATGGACCTCCGGCGCGGCGAAAAAACCGCCGCGCCCTGTGTCGTTGGTGGGGAGGATGAGGCGGCCGTGTGGGCCGCCACCACCCGGTCAATCCGCGTTGGGGATCAATCAGTGCCGAGGATCAATCGGCGTCCGGCATCAGGAAGCGGAAGTCGCAGCCATCCGGGGCCTGGGTCACTTCGCGGCGGTAGAGCGCCTTGTATCCACGGCGCGGCTTGGGCGGTGCGCGATGGTCGGCCAGACGGCGGCGGATTTCGGCATCATCGACCAGCAGATCGATCCGCTTTTCCGCCACCGACAGGCGGATGCGGTCGCCGTTGCGCACGGCGGCCAGCGGCCCGCCCGCCGCCGCTTCCGGGGCGACGTGCAGAACAATGGTGCCAAAGGCCGTGCCCGACATGCGGGCGTCGGACACGCGCACCATGTCCTTGACCCCGGCCTGGGCCAGCTTCTTTGGAATGGGCAGATAGCCCGCTTCGGGCATGCCCGCCGCGTGCGGCCCGGCGTTCTTCAGGACCAGCACATCGGTCGCGGTGACGTCGAGGTCGGGATCGTCGATCCGGCGGCTCAGATCCTCCAGATCCTCGAACACCACGGCGCGGCCCTCGGTTTCGAACAGCGCCGGTGTGGCGGCGGCGCGTTTGAAAATCGCTCCGTCCGGGGCCAGGCTGCCCTGAAGGGCGATCAGGCCGCCCACCGGGGACACCGGGTTGTGCGCCGGACGGATCACCGCCGGATCCACCCAATCCAACGGCTCCTCCAACCGTTCGCGCAGGGTGCGGCCCTCCACGTCGATGGTGTCGAGGTGCAGCAGCGGGCGCAGTTCGCGCAGCACCGCGCCGACGCCGCCCGCCGCGAAGAAATCCTCCATATAGCCTTCACCCACCGGCTTGAGATCGACCAGAACCGGCGTTTCGTCGGAGATCGCGTTCAGCCGGTCCATCGGGATGCGGATGCCCGCCCGCCCGGCGATGGCGGTCAGGTGGATGATGGCGTTCGTCGAGCCGCCCAGCGCCATCAGCACGCGAAAGGCGTTTTCCACCGATTCCCGCGTGATGATCTGCGACGGGGTGATCGGGTTGGCGATCAGGCGCACCGCCGCCTTGCCGCTTTCCTCCGCCGCCACCAGACGGGCGGAATGCACCGCCGGGATGGCGGCGGTTCCCGGCAGCGACATGCCCAGCGTTTCGGCGATGCAGGCCATGGTGCTGGCGGTGCCCATCACCGCGCAGGTCCCCGCCGTCACCGACAGCCGCCCTTCCACGGTGGCGATTTCCTCGGCGTCGACGGTTCCCGCCCGGTATTTTCCCCAGAAGCCCCGGCAGTCGGTGCAGGCCCCCAGCCGCACGCCCCGGTGGCGTCCGGTGGACATCGGCCCCGTCACCAGTTGGATCGCGGGCAGGCCCGCCGACACGGCGGCCATCAGTTGGGCTGGAACCGTCTTGTCGCAGCCGCCGATCATCACCACCGCGTCCATCGGCTGGGCCTGGATCATCTCCTCCGTGTCCATGGCCATCAGGTTGCGGTACATCATGCTGGTGGGGTTGAGGAACACCTCCCCCAACGACACGGTCGGGAAGGCCATCGGCAGCGCCCCGGCGGCCAGAACGCCGCGCGACACCGCATCGACCAGATCGGGCATGTGGCGATGGCAGTTGTTGAAGGCCGACGGCGTCATGGCGATGCCGACGATGGGCTTGCTCAACAGATCCGGCGACAGGCCGGTGGAGCGGGCGAAGGAGCGGCGCAGGAAGCGCGCGAAATCACGGTCGCCGTAGTTGGTCAGGCCGCGATCAAGACCCTTGGGGCTGGTCATGCTGGAACATCCGTGATCGAAGGGGGGTGGGCGCGGAGAAGCCCGATCAAAGGGCGGTGGCGGTCTGACGGAAACGGACGCCCAGCAGCTCCTCGAACACGAGGATCATGCCGCCCTTGTCCTTGTCGCCATGTCCGCGCAGCAACGCCTGCTGATAGGTGGCGGTGGCCGCCGCCAGCACCGGCAGCGGAATGCCGACGCTGGCCGAAATGTCGGCCCCGCTGACCAGATCCTTGTAGGCGGCGCGCATCGGGTATCCGGCGCTGAAGCGGTCCTGGAGAATGTTGGGAATGAAGAATTCGGAGGCGTAGCTGCGCCCGGTGCCGCTGTTGACCACCTGACCGACTTGCTCGGGATCCAACCCCATCTTGACCGCCATCGGCAGAATTTCGGCCAGCGCGGCCATGTTGATGTCAAACAGCAACTGGTTGATGAGCTTGGTCAATTGTCCGCTGCCCGATCCGCCCATATGCAGGATGGTGTTGCCCATCATGGCCATCAAGGGGCGCACCGTTTCGAACGCGTCGCGCGGGCCGCCGCACATGAAGGTCAAAGTTCCGTCCTTCGCCCGCGCCTCCATCCCCGACACCGGGGCGTCGAGGAAGGTGACGCCGCGCGCGTCGAGATCCTTGGCGACCTGCACCGCCGCGCCATAGGTGATGGTGCTGGTGTCCACCAGGATCTGGCCAGGGCGCAGCCGTGTGGCCAGCCCATCGGCCCCGAACAGCAGGGATTTCAGAACATCGCCGTTGGGCAGGCTGAAGAAGATGACATCGGCGTCGGCGGTGTCGCGGGTGTCCGTCGTCGTCCGCACCGTTTCCCGGTCAAACGCCGAGAAGGAATCCGGGCGAAGATCGCTGACCGTCAACGGGTGGCCCGATCCGGCAAGGTTGAGCGCCATGTGCTTGCCCATTTGGCCAAGCCCGATAAATCCGACCTTCATCTCGTTTCCCCACTTATTTTGCCCAGTCAGCTGGATCGCCGGTCGATGCGGGTGCGCAACGCGTGCCGGGGCGGGTTTGGTGGCTTTGCGGACCGCTGCCGCCGTGTTCGACGATGGATGAACGATGAACCGGGGAAAGCGACGACGCCATCAACCGTTGGCGACGGCAACCATCGTCGCTGAAGATGGTCCGTTCCGCGTATTGGGAACGCGGCTGTCCTGCGTGATCGCGCCGGATGAGCGGATGGGGTCAGCATCGCGGATGGCGATGGTCGGGGCCGCAAGGGGCGTCTTCAGCACGCCGCGCCGTCCATGCGAGGCTGTCCTGCCGGATCGACCGCCATCCGGGTCGAACCACGGAGCGGGCGCGCCGCCATCGTTTCATCGCCCTGGGAATTTGCAGCAAGGACGACCGTCATGAGCGTGGAAACGGGCACCACAGACAACGCAGCCTCGCCATCGCTTGATGGTCCTTTGGCGCGGTTGCGCGTGCTGGAATTGGGACATTTCATCGCCGGGCCGTTCTGCACCCGCCTCATGGCCGATCTTGGGGCTGATGTCATCAAGGTGGAGGCCCCCGGTCGCGGGGATCCGGTGCGGGGCTGGGGCGAGATGCAGGGCGGTCGGTCGTCCATCTGGTGGTCGGTGCATGGGCGCAACAAGCGGTCGATCACCCTGAACATGAAGAGCGCGCGGGCCAAGGAGATGCTGCTCGCTCTGGTGCGGGAATGCGACGTTCTCGTCGAGAATTACCGGCCGGGGCAGTTGGAGCGCTGGGGCCTGGATCACGACGCCCTGCAACGCGCCCGGCCTGGTCTGGTGCTGGTGCGGATCTCGGGCTATGGCCAGAGCGGCCCCTACGCGGATCGGTCGGCCTTTGGCGTGATTGGCGAGGCGATTGGCGGCATCCGTCGGTTGACCGCCTTTCCCGACGGCGTCACCGATCTGCCGCCCGCCCGCACCGGCGTCAGCCTGGGCGACAGCGTCGCCGCCCTGTATGGCGCGTTCGGTGCGCTGGCTGCGATTTTGGACCAACGCGCGCGGCAAACCCCGGAATTGCGGGTGGTCGACGTCGCGCTGACCGAATCGGTTCTCAGCCTGATGGAAGGGTGCCTGCCGGAATATGGGCTGTTGGGCAAGGTGCGCGAACCGACCGGCTCGACCCTGCCCACCAACGCCCCGTCGAACGCCTACCGCTGCAAGGACGGGGAATGGGTGTTGATCGCCGCAAACTCGACCCCGTTGTTCGTGGCGCTGGCCACGCTGATGGAACGGCCCGATCTGGCGCGCGATCCGCGCTTTGCCGAAAACCCGGACCGTGTGCGCCACGCCGAGGCGTTGGACGCGATCATCGGGGCGTGGACCGGCGGCCTGACGGTCGATGATGCGGTTGAACGCCTCACCACCGTGAACATTCCGGCGACGAAGATCTATTCGGTTGCCGACATCGCCAACGACCGGCAGTTCCGGGAACGCGGCATGATCCGGGAGGTCGTGGATCCGGCCTTTGGAACCGTGCTGCATCCGGCACCCTTGCCGATGTTCAGCGGCGGTGTGGGCGCTGGCGCGATCCGATGGCCCGGCCCGGAGGTGGGCGCGCACAACGCCGAGGTGTATGGCGGCTTGCTTGGGTTGTCTCAGGCCATGATGGAACAGCTTGCGGCGGAGGGGGTGATATGAGCGTCGTTGAGATTGTTGAGGTTGGGCCGCGCGACGGCTTCCAGGCCGTCGTTCCCATCATCCCGACGGCGGACAAGATCGCGCTGTGCCAAGGTCTGCTGGACGCCGGTGTCACGCGGTTGGAGGCGGGTGCCTTCGTCAGCCCAAAGGCCATTCCGCAGATGTCCGATGTCCGGCAGGTTCTGGCCGCCATCGGTGCGCCGATGGGACGGCGGATATCGGTGCTGGCCCCCAACGCCAAGGGCGGCCTGCTGGCGCTGGCGGCCGGGGTGGACGAGATCGTGTTCGTGATTTCGGTGTCTGAAGCGCACAACCGTTCCAACGTGGCGCGCGGCACGGAGGAGTCCTTTGCCGATCTTGCGGCTCTGCTGCGCACCGCACCGCGCGCGTTCCGGCTTCGCCTCAACCTTGCAACCTGTTTCGATTGCCCGTTCGAAGGGCGGGTGGACGAGGATCGGGTGTGCCGCTTTGTCGAACAGGCGCTGGCGTTGACGCCCGCGCTGGAATTCGGGGTGTGCGACACGACCGGGCGCGCCTTTCCCGATCACGTCCGCCGCCTGATGGGACGCTTGCGCACTCATTATGGGTCTGAGCGGGTCGGTTTCGCCTTTCACGGACACGACACCTACGGGCTGGGGATCGCCAACGCGCTGGCGGCCTATGACGCGGGCATCCGCGTGTTTGACGCCGCGACTGGGGGATTGGGTGGTTGTCCCTTCGCGCCGGGAGCCACCGGCAACACGGCCACGGAGGATCTGGTCTTCACCTTCGCCAACATGGGGGTGCGCACCGGCATCGATCTGGACCGTTTGCTGGCCGTCGCCGACCGGGCGGTGGTCATTCCCGGCGCGTGCGTGGGCGGGCATGTCCGCGCGTTGCCCCGCCATCGGGTGGTGGCGGTGTGACGGCCATGGCGGGGGGGGGGAGGCGCGCGGATGGTTCCAAGGCGGGGGATCACCCGGCACCTTGCCCCCGCAAATGGTCGATCAGGACGCGCACCACTTTGGGTAGGCTGGACATCTCGCGCGCGGCGATGCGGATTTCGCGCGCCGCCCATGGCTCGGCCAGGGGAACCACGGCCAAACGCGAGGTTTCGGCGTAGGGCAGGGCGGCCCCATCGGGCAGGATCGCGATGCCCAACCCGGCGCGCACCATCCGCCGCACCCCGTCAAAGCTCATGGCCTCCACCCGCACGCGGACGGTGCGCCCAAGCTCGGCGGCCTTCGCCCGGAACATCGCTTGCAGCGAACTGCCGGTTTGCAGACCGACCAGATCATGGTCGAGCACATGGGCGAAATCGACGGAGTCCGCCCCGTCCAGCGCGTGGCCGCAAGGCACGATGACGACCAGGCGATCCCGGCGGTAGGACAGGGTTTCCAGGTCGTCGGCGGGCATAACGCCGTTGTAGATGCCCAGATCGGCCAAACCGTCGCGCACCAGAGAAAGGATGGTGTCGCTGTTTTCCTCCCGCAGCTCGATCCGCACATCGGGGTTGGCGTTGACGAAGCTGGCCAGATCGTCGGGCAGGAATTGCGCGATGGCGGAGATGTTGGCGGCGATGCGGACATGCCCGCGCACGCCGCTGGCGAATTCGCTCATGTCGGCGGACATGCGTTCGGTCATGTGCGTGATGGCGCGGGCGTGGCGCAACAGGACCTCGCCCGCCGGCGTCAAGGCGACCCCCCTATGGCGGCGGTAGAGCAGGGGCACGCCCATCCCGTATTCCAGATCGGCGATCCGCTTGCTGACCGCCGACGCCGCGATGTTGTGCAGCGCCGAGGCTTGGGCGATGTTCCCGCATTCCGCCACGGCCGTGAACAGTTGAAGCGTCAAAAGATCGTGGCGCACCATGTTGGGCCTCCCTGCCGGTCGCCGCGCGGTGCGTCCAGGCGACGGCGAGGGCCGGGCACAACGCGCGTCGAGCCATCGTGTCCCCGCCTTTGCCATCATGCAATTCGTCATTCGGCGCGAATGGCATCGTCAGAAGCGATGGCTGTGCGCCGCTGATCCGCCGTCATCGCCAAACGCGATGTCGCGCGTTCCCAAACAGTGATTCCGCTGGGTCGGGTGGCGTGGCCTTATCGAAGACGTCGCCGATCATCCGCAAAAAGAACAATCGACACCGGTTCGCCCGGCGGGATCGGCGTGGTGTTGCGCACAGCCGCCAATCCATGGACCGATTTGGGAGGAATGCATGAAGATTCAGTCTTGGCTGATGGCCTTGGCCATTGGCGCATCGTCGTTGGCGCTGATCCCCGGAGGGGCTGCGGCGCAGCAATCGTCCATCGTCATCAAATTCAGCCACGTCGTCACGCCGGACACTCCAAAAGGGAAAGGAGCGGAGAAGTTCAAGGAGTTGGCCGAGGCGCGTTCCGGCGGCAAGGTGAAGGTCGAGGTCTACCCCAACAGCCAGCTTTACAAGGACAAGGAGGAGATCGAGGCGCTTCAACTGGGTGCGGTGCAGATGCTGGCCCCCGCCTTGTCGAAATTCGGCCCTCTCGGCACCAAGGAATTCGAGGTGTTTGATCTGCCCTACATCTTCCCGAACACCGAAGCGCTGCGCAAGGTTACGGAAGGCCCGATCGGGCGGACGCTGCTGAAAAAGCTGGAATCCAAGGGGATCATCGGTTTGGCCTTTTGGGACAACGGCTTCAAGCTGATGAGCGCCAACCGCCCCTTGCTGATGCCGGAGGATTTCAAAGGTCTGAAGATGCGCATCCAGTCGTCCAAGGTGCTGGAGGCGCAGTTCCGCGCCCTGGGCGCGCTGCCGCAGGTGATGGCCTTTTCCGAAGTGTATCAGGCCATGCAAACCGGCGTGGTCGATGGCACGGAAAACACCCCGTCCAACCAGATGACCCAGAAGATCGACGAGGTGCAGAAGCACACGACGCTGTCGAGCCATGGGTACATCGGCTACGCGGTGATCGTGAACAAGACCTTCTGGGAAGGCTTGCCGCCGGATGTCCGGACGATTCTGGAAGGGGCGATGCGTGACGCCACCGCCTATGTCAACCAGATCGCCCAGACCGACAACGACAACGCGCTGGCGGCGATGAAGGCATCGGGCAAATCGACCTACCACACTCTGACGCCTGACCAGGAAGCCGCCTGGCGCAAGGCTCTGACGCCGGTGCATGTGGACATGGGGCAGCGGGTGGGCCGCGATCTGATCCAGGCCATCCACAAGGAAACCGGCTTCCTCGCGCCATGAGACGTTGCGCGGCACCGCCGCGCCGTCCGTTGCGATCCCACAGTCCCATTCTTGAGGGGGGCATCATCATGTTCCTTCGTTCGCTGTCGCACGCCGTCATTCTGGGAGCCGTTGCCTTGGGAGCCATGGGGCTTCCGGCGGTTGCCCAGGACCGCATCACCATCAAATTCAGCCATGTCGTGACCGCCGACGCGCCAAAGGGAAAGGCCGCCGATTATTTCAAAAAGTTGGTCGAGGCGCGAACCAGCGGGCGCGTTGTGGTCGAGGTGTACCCGAACAGCCAGCTTTACAAGGACAAGGAGGAGATCGAAGCCTTGCAGTTGGGCGCGGTGCAGTTGCTCGCCCCCGCTTACGCCAAGCTGGGATCGATGGGGCTGCGGGAGTTCGAGGTTTTTGATCTTCCCTATCTGTTCGACAGCATGAAAGACGCGCAGGCGGTCACGCAAGGCCCCATCGGGCAGGAGCTTTTGAAAAAGGCCGAAACCCGTGGCATCACCGGCTTGGCCTTTTGGGACAATTCCTTCAAGCAAATGACGGCCAACCGACCGTTGCGGACGCCGGAAGATTTCAAGGGGCTGAAGCTGCGCATCCAATCGTCCAAGGTCCTGGACGCGCAGATGCGCGCCCTGAACGCGCTGCCGCAGGTGCTGGCCTTTTCCGAAGTGTATCAGGCGTTGCAGACCGGCGTGGTCGATGGGCAGGAGAACCCCTTCTCCAACATCTACACCCAGAAGTTCCACGAGGTGCAAAAGGCGCTGACCATCACCAACCATGGCTATCACGGTTATCTTCTGCTGACCAACAAGCGCTTTTGGGACGATCTGCCCCCCGATCTGCGCGGGGTGCTGACCGCCGCGATCAAGGACGCCACGTCCTATTTCAACAGCATCGCCAAGCAGGACGATGACGCGGCGCTCGACGCCATCCGCAAATCGGGCAAGACCGAGATCGTCGAATTGACGCCCCAGGAAAAGGCCGGTTTGAAAAAGGCGCTGCTGCCGGTTCACAAGATGATGGCGGCCCGCGTCGGCGACGGGCTGATCCAGAGCATCTACAAGGCGACCGGATTCGATCCCTCGACCTTCTGATCCGGCGTGTCCGGGGGGAGCGGTGGTTCCCCCCCTCCGTTCCGTTCCAACTGGCTGCGCCATGCCGCGCCACGGAGTCCTCATGTTCTTGAAATGCCTTGATCGCTTTGAGGAAATCCTCATCGCGACGCTGATGGGGGCCGCGACCACGATCATCTTTGTGGCGGTGGTCCACCGCTACGCCTCGGGTCTGCCGGTCATCCAGAATTACATCCTGCATTGGGATTTCGCCTGGGCGCAGGAGTTGTGCATCTACATGTTCGTGTGGATGGCCAAATTCGGGGCGGCCTATGGCGTGCGCACCGGGATTCATGTCGGCGTCGATGTCGTCATCAACCGCCTGGAACCCGACGCGCGCGCCCGGTTCATCGTGTTCGGTCTGCTGGCGGGGGCGCTGTTCACCGGCACCGTCGGGTCGTTGGGGACCAATTTCGTCTGGCACATGGCGCAGACCGAACAGACCTCGGCCGATCTGGAATGGCCGATGTGGATCGTCTATCTGGCGATCCCGCTGGGATCCTACCTGATGTGCTTCCGCTTTCTCCAGGTCATGGTCGCCTTTCTGCGCACCGGCGCGTTGCCGCACCACGATCATGGCCATGTCGATGGGTTGGAGAGCGCAGACGGGCCGCCGCTTGGCGTCGTCACCCCATCGCCCACCGACACCACCCGTTCCTAAAGGGGCCACGCCATGAGCGCCGCCGTTATTTTTGGCCTGCTGCTGGTCCTGATGCTGACCGGCATGCCGATTTCCATTTCGCTGGGTCTGACCGTTCTGACCTTCCTTTTCACCATGACCGAGGTTCCGGTGCAGGCGGTGGCGCTGAAGCTGTTCACCGGCATCGAGAAGTTCGAGATCATGGCGATCCCGTTCTTCATTCTGGCGGGAAATTTCCTGACGCATGGCGGCGTCGCCCGCCGCATGATCAACTTCGCCACGTCGATGGTCGGCCATTGGCATGGCGGCTTGGGGCTGGCCGGTGTTCTGGGCTGCGCGCTGTTCGCGGCGGTGTCGGGATCCAGCCCGGCCACCGTGGTCGCCATCGGCTCCATCATTTTGCCCGCCATGGTCCGGCAGGGCTTTCCCCGCCAGTTCGGCGCGGGCGTCATCACCACGTCAGGCGCGCTGGGCATTCTCATTCCGCCGTCGATCGTTATGGTGATGTATTCGGTGGCGACCAGCGGCAGCCAGCATTCAGCGTCGGTCGGGCAATTGTTCATGGCCGGGGTGATCCCCGGTTTGATGCTGGCGGCGCTGTTGGGCGGCGTGACCTGGCATCGGGCGCGCAAGTTCGGCTACCCGCGCATGCCCAAGGCCAGCCCGGGGGAGCGCTGGCGCGCGTTCCGTGAGGCGATTTGGGGCCTGTCGCTGATCGTCATCGTCATCGGCGGCATCTACACCGGGGCCTTCACCCCGACCGAAGCGGCGGCGATGAGCGCCGTCTACGCCTTCGTCATCGCGGTCTTCGTTTACAAGGACATGCCGCTGGCGGGCGTGCCGAAGGTGCTGTTGTCGTCGGCCAACATGTCGGCGATGCTGCTCTACATCATCACCAACGCCGTGCTGTTTTCGTTCGTTCTGACGTCGGAAAACATCCCGCAGCACGTCGCCGATTGGATCGTCGCGCAGGGTTTTGGCGTCTTCGCCTTCCTGCTCGTGACCAATCTGCTGCTGCTGATGGCCGGGAACTTCATGGAGCCGTCCTCCATCGTCCTCATCATGGCCCCGATCCTGTTCCCGGTGGCGGTGACGTTGGGCGTCGATCCGGTCCATTTCGGCATCATCATGGTGGTGAACATGGAGGTTGGCATGTGCCACCCGCCGGTCGGCCTCAACCTCTACGTCGCCAGCGGCATCACCAAGATGGGCATCACCGAACTGACGGTGGCGGTGTGGCCCTGGTTGCTGGCGATGCTGGGCTTTCTTGTTCTCATCACCTACGCGCCCATTCTGTCGCTGTGGTTGCCCCGGACGCTCGGGATGATGTGAGCCTGCGGAGGCCGCCATCCCGGATCGAGATGGCGGCAATCGCGAACCGGAACTTGAACCCATGCCCGATTGGATGATGATTGCTGGAAAAACAAACAAATCATCCAATCGCGTCGCATGACGTTCGGATCGGGAGGAAAAACAATGGACGATTCTGTTTCCACAAGAACAATGGCAAAAATCACCAGGCGATTTTTGCCCATTCTGTTTGTGTGCTTTGTCATATCATTTCTTGATCGCGTCAATGTCGGGTTCGCGGCATTGACGATGAACGCGGATATCGGGCTGTCCGCCGCCCAATTCGGTTTTGGTGCGGGATTGTTTTTCATCACCTACGTCCTGGCGGAGGTTCCTTCGAATCTGGCGCTGGAGCGCTACGGCGCGCGGCTGTGGATCGCGCGGATCATGGTGACGTGGGGCGTGCTGTCGGCGGGAACCGCCTTTGTGCAAGGCCCCACCAGCTTTTACGCGGTGCGCTTGCTGTTGGGCGCGGCGGAAGCCGGATTTTTCCCGGGCATCATCTTCTTCCTGACCCATTGGGTTCCGCCCGCATATCGCGGTCGCTTCATCGGCGCGTTCATGGCCGCCATGCCGGTGGCCAGCGTCATCGGCTCGCCGGTGTCTGGCCTGATCCTGGGGATGGATGGGGTTTGGGGCCTGCATGGCTGGCAATGGCTGTTCCTCATCGAAGCGCTTCCGGCCATCCTGCTGGCTCCGGTCGTCTATCTCGTGCTGTCTGACAAGCCCGATGACTGCGATTGGTTGGCGGACGACGAAAAGGCTTGGTTGGGCAAGGCTCTGGCGCAGAGCGAGGGGGCGACCGCCGCGCATGTCGGTTTTTGGGACGTGGTCCGCACCCCGGCGGTGCTGCTGTTGGCGGTGGCGTGGTTCGGCCTCACCGGGATCAATTACGGCCTCAGCTTCTTCATGCCGCAAATCGTGTCCGGGTTCGGCGGATCCAAGCTGACGGTCGGTCTGCTGTCGGCGTTGCCCTTCGCCTGCGCCGGGATCGCCATGATCCTGTGGGGCGCGCGGTCGGACCGGCTGGGCGAGCGTCGCCTGCACATCTGTGGGGCGGTGCTGCTGTCCATTGTCGGTCTGATCGGCACGGCGTTTTCCAGCACGCTGGTCGTGAAGCTGGTGTTTCTGTGCGTGGCGAGCGCCGGGATCTTTTCTGCTTTGCCGCTGTTCTGGTCGTTGCCGCCCACTGTGTTGCCGCGCGCGGCCTTCGCGGCGGGCATCGCCGCCATCAACGCGGTGGGCAATCTGTCGGGCTTCATCCAGCCGACCATCATGGGGCAGTTCCGCGACCGCTTTGGCGGGTTCGAAGGGGGGCTGGGGTCCATCGCCGTCTGCGCGACCATCGGCGTCCTGCTGATCTGGTGGGTGTCCCGGCCGTCGCCGGGTCTTGCGACCAACAGCCCCGTTCATTCCTGATGCGTGAGGACAACGCGCCATGACCCCCGCTTTCGACGCCGCGACCCGGACCGGCTTGCCGGAATACGAGGTGTACGCGGTCAAATACGCCGAATTGAAAGGCCGCCCTTCGACCGACATTTTTCTGGGCAGCGATCCGCACGACCCGACCGTGGACATGGATTACTTCGTGTGGGTGATCCGGTCCGGCGCGACGGCCATCGTCATCGACATGGGCTTCACCCGCGCGGTCGGGGAACGCCGTCGCCGGACCTTCCTGCGCTGCCCGGGGGAGGGGCTGGCGCGGCTGGGGGTGGATCCGGGCCGGGTGACGGACGTCATCGTGACGCACCTCCACTACGATCATGTTGGCAACTACGCGCTCTTCCCAAACGCCACTTTCCACATCCAGGACAAGGAAATGGCGTTCGCCACCGGGCGGATGATGCGGCACCGCTGCCTGTGCGCGGCCTACGAACCCGAGGATGTGGTGGAACTGGTGCGCAACGTCTTCAAGGGGCGCGTCGCCTTCCACGACGGGGACGACGTCCTGGCACCGGGTGTGTCGGTTCATCTGGCGGCGGGCCACACCGCCGGTTTGCAGTTCGTCCGGGTCAACACGCGCCGTGGCTGGCTGGTGCTGGCGTCCGACGCCTGCCATTATTACCGTCATCTGGAACGGAACGAGGTGTTTCCGCTCGTCACCAATCTTCCGGCCCTGCTGGACGGCTATGACCGTTTGCGCCGTTTGTCGTCCGATCCGTCCCTGGTCATTCCCGGTCATGATCCGCTGGTGATGGCGCGCCATCCACGGGTTGCCGAAGATCCGGACGGATTGACGATCCGGCTGGATTGACGCGTGCCGCAGAATGACAAGGGTGTGAGGGCGTGATGAGATTGCGAAACCCGCTGTTCGCTCCGGCGGATTCGGAGCGGAAAATCCAAAAGGCGCTGGCCTCGGCGGCGGACGCCGTGATTCTTGATCTTGAGGACAGCGTCGCGGTGTCCGCCAAGGAGGCGGCGCGCCTTGCGGCGGTGTCGGCGATCACCGGCCATCGGCATCGATCAGGGGAGCGTCCGGGTTTGATCGTTCGCATCAACCCCTATGGCACGCCGTGGCATCTTGCCGATTTGGCGGAGGTGGTCGCCGCCGGGCCGGACGCGATCCTGCTGCCCAAATGCAACGGGCCGGAGGATCTGCGGCGGCTCGACCACCATTTGGAGGCGTTGGAAACGGCGGCGGGGCGCGCGGTCGGCGGCATCGGTGTTTGGGCCCTGGCCACCGAATCCGCCCTGGCGCTGCAAAACCTTCACTACCGGGGGGTGACGCCCCGTTTGCGCGCCTTGCTGTTCGGGGCGGAGGATCTGTCCGCCGATTTCGGCATCGCGCCGAGGCGTCCCGACGGGCGATGGACCGCGCCCATCGCGGCGGCGCGCGCCGCTCTGCTCACCGCCGCCGCCGCCGCCGGGGTTCCGGCCATCGACACGCCCTTCCCCGACACCCGCGCGCCCGACGTCCTGTTGGCCGAAACCGCTGCGGCGGTCAGCGACGGCTTTTCCGGCAAGCAATGCATCCACCCCGATCAGATCGACCCGGTCGCCGCTCTGTTCACCCCGTCGCCGGACCGCGTCGCCTGGGCGCGCGCGGTGCGGAATCTGTTCGCGGGCAACCCGCAAAACGGCGTTCTCACCCTGGACGGTCGGATGCTTGACGGTCCCCATCTGAAATTGGCCGAACGCATCCTGAGCGCCGCCTCCGCCGACGGCGACGCGGCGGACGGAACCGCCTGACGCCATCCCAGGCCCGCCACAGACACACCCGAAGGAAACCACCCATGATCCGTTCCGTTCCGGCCTTCATCGAGGGGTATGGGCCGGTCGAACCGTTCGCCGGGGCCTTTGCCCGTTTGGGACCGGCCACCCGGCGCGCTGTGACCCGGCAGGCCGTCCGTCCCGGACAGACAAAGTTGCTGCCGTCCATCCGGGCGGCCATCGAAGCCTGCGGTCTGAAGGACGGGGCCACGGTGTCGTTCCACCACCATCTGCGCAACGGCGACGATGTGCTGCGCGTGGTGATGGCGGAGATCGCGGCGATGGGGTTCCGCGACATCACGGTGGCCGCGACCTCACTGTTTCCGGTCCATGCCCCGTTGGCCGATCACATCCGCAACGGGGTCGTCAGCGGGATCAGCGCCACCTACATCCGTGGCCCCGTCGCCGACGCCATCGCCGCCGGGGCGTTGCCGACACCGGCGGTTCTGCTGACCCATGGCGGGCGGGCGCGGGCACTGGAGGCGGGCGACATCCGCATCGACGTCGCCTTTGTCGCCGCCCCCACGGCGGACTCCTATGGCAACATCAACGGCGTGCAGGGCAAATCGGCCTGCGGCACCTTGGGCTATCCGATGGTGGACGCGCGCTGCGCCGACCGGGTGGTGGCCATCACCGACCATCTCGTTCCCTATCCGGCTTGTCCCATCGACATTTCGCAGGAGGACGTCGATTTCGTCGTGGCCATCGGCAGCATCGGCGATCCGCAACGCATCGTGTCCGGCATCACCCGCGTCACCACCAAGCCGGAGGGCAAGGCGATCGCGGCGATGGCGGCGGCGGTGATCGACGCGTCCGGCCTGTTGAAGGACGGGTTTTCCTTTCAGATGGGCGCGGGCGGCGTGTCGTTGGCCGTCGCCGACACGCTGAAAACCATCATGACCGAGCGGGGGATCGTGGGAAGCTTCGCGGCGGGCGGGATCACCGGAACCCTGGTGGACATGCTGGAGGCCGGGCTGTTCCGCACCCTGTTCGATGTCCAATGCTTCGATCTGAAGGCGGTGGACTCCTACCGCCGCAACCCGGCCCATCAATCCATGTCGGCCTCACAATACGGCAACCCCCACACGTGCGGGGCGGTCGTCAACCAGCTCGACGCCATGATGCTGGGCGCGGCGGAAGTCGATCTGGATTTCAACGTCAACGTCACGCTTGGCAACAACGGCGTCATCCTGGGCGGTTCCGGCGGCCACAGCGATACGGCGGCGGGGGCCAAGCTGGCCTTGGTGACAACGTCGCTGGCGACGAACACCCATCCCAAGATCGTTGAACGGGTGTCCTTCGTCACCACCCCGGGCGACACCATCGACGCCGTCGTGACCGAAGGGGGCATCGCCGTCAATCCCCGGCGGGAGGATCTGCGCGAGCGGCTGCGCGACGCCGGTTTGCCGGTCGTGTCCATCGAAGAGCTTCAGCACAAGGCATCCCAGCGCGAGGGCGTGACACCGCCGCCGCCGGTCAACCCGGCGGAGGGCCGGATTCTCGCCGTTGGCCAATACCGCGACGGCACGGTGATCGACGTCATCCGCGCCAACCCCGGATGAGCGATCCGCCGCCGCCTCGCCCCGCCCGCCTTGCTGACCACGGATTTCCCGATCATGACCGTCTTGCCTGCCGCCTCGCCCCGCGCGCTGCTGCGGTGCCTGTTTGACGCGGCGGTGAACGCCGCCCAGCCCAACCATTGCCTGCCGCCGCATCTGCCGGAACCGCCCAAGGGGCGGCTGGTGGTGATCGGCGCGGGAAAGGCGTCCGCCGCGATGGCCCGCGTGGTCGAAACCCATTGGCCCGGCCCCCTGTCCGGTCTGGTGGTGACGCGCTACGGCTACGCCGTTCCGTGCGACCGCATCGAGATTGCCGAGGCGGCCCATCCGGTCCCGGACGCGGCGGGTCTGGACGCCGCCCGGCGGGTGATGGAGACGGTGCGCGGGCTGACGGCGGACGACACCGTGCTCTGCCTGATCTCCGGCGGTGGATCGGCCCTGCTGGCCCTGCCGCTCGACGGGGTGACGCTGGAGGACAAGCAGGCGGTCAGTCACGCGCTGCTGCGATCCGGGGCGATGATTTCAGAGATCAACTGCGTTCGGCGTCACCTGTCCGCCGTCAAGGGCGGGCGGTTGGCGGCGGCCTGCCATCCCGCGCGGGTCGTCACCCTGCTGATGTCCGACGTGCCGGGCGACCATCCGGGCGACATCGCGTCCGGGCCGACGGTGGCCGACGCCACCACCTGCGCCGACGCCCTGGCCATCCTCGACCGTTTCGCCATTGATGGGCCGACACGGGTGCGGGCGGCTTTGGACAGTGGGCGGGGGGAAAGCGTCAAGCCGGGCGACCCGCGTCTTGCCCGCAGCGAAACCCGCATGATCGCCACCCCGGCCATGGCGCTGGAGGCCGCAGCCGCCGTCGCGCGGGCGGCGGGCTATCCCGTCCACATTCTGGGGGACGCCATCGAGGGGGAAGCCAAGGACGTCGGGACCACGCTGGCGGGAATCGCCCTGCATGTGGCCAAGCGGAACCAGCCGTTCGCCGCGCCGTGCGTTCTGCTCTCCGGCGGGGAAACCACCGTCACCGTGCGCGGGCAGGGGCGGGGAGGCCGCAATGTGGAGTTCCTGTTGGCCTTTGGCGTCGCGGTTGACGGGCATCCACGCATCCACGCCCTGGCGGCGGACACCGACGGGGTGGACGGCGTCGAGGAGATCGCCGGCGCCACTTTCGGCCCCGACAGCCTGCGGCGGGGCTGGGCGCTCGGGCTGAACCCAAAGGACCGTTTGGCCAACAATGACGGCCATGGCTATTTCGGGGCCTTGGGCGACAGCCTCGTCACCGGCCCGACCCTGACCAACGTGAACGATTTTCGCGCCATTCTGATCGACCGCCCCTGAGGGCGGCGATCCTCTTGCTAAGGACACGCTCATGAACATCGTGGTGCTCGACGGTTGGACCCTGAATCCGGGCGATCTGAGTTGGAGCGGCATCGAACGGCACGGCGATCTGACCGTGTATGACCGCACAGCCGCCGACCAGATTGTTGAGCGGATCGGCGACGCCGCCGTGGTCTTCACCAACAAGACTCCGCTGGCGCGGTCGGTGTTCGAACGCTGCCCGGCGCTGCGCTTCGTCTGCGTTCTGGCGACCGGCTACAACATCGTGGATGTGGCGGCGGCGCGGGACCATGGCGTCACCGTCTGCAACATCCCGACCTACGGCACGGCGTCGGTCGCGCAATACGCCACGGCGCTGCTGCTGGAACTGTGCCATCACGTCGGACGGCACAGCGACGACGCGCGGGCCGGTGGTTGGGCGCGCTCGCCCGACTGGTGCTATTGGCTGGCCCCGTCCATCGAGTTGAGCGGCAAGGCTCTGGGCGTCGTCGGTTTCGGCCGGATCGGGCAGGCCTTTGCCCGGGTGGGGCAGGCGCTGGGCATGTCCGTTCTGGCCTTTGACGCCCACCCGGATCGACGGCTGGAAAGCGAGACGCTGCGATATGTGGATCTTGACCGCCTGTACGCCGAATCCGACGTCATCAGCCTTCATTGCCCCCTGTTCGACTCCAACCGGGGCATGATCGACACGGCGGCCCTGGCCAAGATGAAGCGGACGGCCCTGCTGCTGAACACGTCGCGCGGTCCGTTGATCGTGGAACAGGATTTGGCCGACGCGCTGAACGTCGGTCGCATCGCCGGGGCCGCCCTTGATGTGCTGTGCGAAGAGCCGCCGCGCCCGGACAACCCGCTGTTGACCGCCCGCAACTGCATCGTCACGCCGCACATGGCGTGGTCGACCATGGAGGCCCGCCGCCGCATGATGGCCATCGCCGAGGAAAATCTCGTCGGCTATCTGACCGGACGGGTGGTCAACGCGATTTCCTGACAGGACACCACGCCGCCCGCCATCTGCGGGGGGATGACGCGGCGCGTGACAGGGGGGGGACGGCATGACGCGTTTTGAGGATCTGCGGAATTGGATTGGTCGCTCGGAGCGCGCTGAGGACATCGCCACCCAGGCCCCTTTGACCGGGTTGGCGGCGACGCTGGACCATGACGTTCCACCCTGGCGCGCGGGCGAGGTTCCGCCGCTGGGCCATTGGCTGTATTTTCTGCCGCGCGCGCCACAGCGCGATCTGGCCGGGGACGGCCACGCCCATAAGGGCGGTTTTCTTCCCCCGGTGGAGTTGCCGCGCCGCATGTGGGCGGGGGGCGACCTGTCTTTCCATCAGCCCATTCGCAGCGGCGAGGCCATCAGCCGCCACTCCGTCATTGACGACGTCGTGCCGAAACAGGGCCGCTCGGGCCGGATGGTGTTTGTGAAGGTCCGGCACGAGATCGCCACCGCCACCGGCCCCGCCGTGACCGAAATCCACGACATCGTGTATCGCGAGGCGGCCAAGCCCGACGATCCGCCCCCAGCGGGAGAGCGGCCCACCGAGGAACCGGTGTGGAAGCGGTCGCTTGTTCCTGATCCGGTGCTGTTGTTCCGCTATTCGGCGCTGACCTTCAACGGCCATCGCATCCATTACGACCGCAGCTATTGCCGCGAGGTCGAGGGGTATCCGGGGTTGGTCTTCCACGGCCCTCTCAGCGCCACCTTGTTGGTCGATCTGTATCTGCGCCACAATCCGGGGGCGTGGATCACCGGCTTTCGCTTTCGCGCCAAACGGCCCTTGTTTGACATTCATCCCTTGACCGTGTGTGCGGCACCAACCGAATCCGGTGCCCGGATGTGGGTGACGGATCATGAGGGCTTCGTCGCCATGTCCGCTGAACTGGACGCGGGGTGAGCTGGAGTGGCCTGGGAAAAGTGGAGAGCATCCGTTTTGATCAAGCTGTTTTCTGTTGTCAGGCTGTTCCTTTTCGGAGGAGTCCGTTGGCGATGGTGACGAGCTTCCGCATGACGGCGCTCTAGAGCGCCGTGCTCAAAACATGAAACAGTCCACGGCGCTCTATGCCTTTGTTTATCGAGCATCTTCACGCGTCAAATCGATCCCGATTTAACGCGATCTGCTCTAACACAAATGGCCTCCGGGAAACCCGGGGCGGGGCGGTTCAGTTGCCTCCGGTTTCCCCCATCGTCAAAGCTCAGGCGACCATGACATCAAGCCAACACGCCCCACTGAGGATCAAAACAGGGGGCGGTCGCCTCTCGGAACAACGGAATTTTCCAAAAATGAGGCTGTCGGGATCCAAGCGTGAAACCAGTCACGCGCCGGATCAGGCCCGACGCACCACCGACAGGAAGCTCGCCACCTCGCTGGACAGGCTTTGCGATTCACCCAGCAGCGAGCGCGCGGCCCCCAGCAGCTCTTCGGCGCTGGCCCCGGTGTCGCGGGCCTGACGCGACACCGCTTCGATGCTGGACGTCACCTGATGGGTGCCGGTCGACGCCTCCTGCACGTTGCGGGCAATCTCGCGGGTGGCGGCCCCCTGCTGGCCGACGGCTTCGGACACGGTGGCGGTGATGTCGCTGATGCGACGGATGGTGTCGACGATGGCGGAGATCGCCTGCACCGCCGCGTTGGTTTCACCCTGAATGCCCGCGACCTGGGTCTGGATGTCCTCCGTCGCCTTGGCGGTCTGGCTGGCGAGATTCTTGACCTCGCTGGCCACCACGGCGAAGCCCTTGCCCGCTTCGCCCGCGCGCGCGGCTTCGATGGTGGCGTTCAGCGCCAGCAGATTGGTTTGCGCGGCGATGGAGTTGATGAGTTCCACCACCTCGCCGATGCGGTTGGCGGCGTCGGCCAGACCCTTCACCGTGTCGTTGGTGGCCTGCGCCTCCGTCACCGCCAGGGTGGCGACCTGGGTGGCCTCGCCCACATAACGGCCGATCTCGCCGATGGAGGCCGACAGCTCTTCGGCGGCGGCGGCGACGGTTTCGACGTTGCTCGACGCCTGGACCGCCGCGCTGGACACGTTGCTGGCGGTGGCCTGGGTGCTTTCGGCGCTGCTGGTCAGGCGTTCGGCGTTGCCGCGCATGCGCTGGGCCGATTCGGTGACGGCGCGCACGACGACGTCGATCTTTCCGGCAAAGCTGCGGGTGGCGTTGTCGATTTCCGCCCGGCGGCGGGCCTGCGCCTCCTCCGCCTCGCGCTGCTCTTGGGCCAGACGGTCGGCGGTGGCCAGCCCGTCGCGGAACCCGGCGACCGCGCGGGCCATCTCGCCGATCTCGTCGGCGCGGTCGGTTTCCGTCACCTGGGTGCTGTAATTCTTGTGCCCCAGCGCGTCCACGGCGGCGGCCAGATGCTGCAAGGCCACCATCTGGCGTTTGACGTAGACGAAGATCACCACGCACAGCGCCACGCCCACCAGCAGCGACACCACGCCGATGCGCCAGCCCAATTGCTGGATCAGGGCGTAGAATTCGCCCGACGGCATGCCGACGGCGAAGGCCCCGATGCCCTTGCCCGACGCGTCTTTCAGCGGGACATAGGTGACGAGGAAATTCACCCCCAACACCGGGTATTCACCCAGGAACGTTTCGCCGCGCGCGACAACGCGCTGGTGGATGTCGTCCGGCATCTTGGAGCCGACCGGGCGGGTTCCGTCGGGGTTGACCAGGGTGGTGGCGATCCGCGTGTTGTCGCGGAACATGGTGACGGTGATGTTCAGCGCCGCCTTGATCCGGTCCACATGCTCGAACGTGCCTTCCAGCGGGGTGTCGCCCACCATCAGCTTGCCATCGGCGATGCGGTAGGGGAGGCTTTTCGGATTCAGGATCTCTTTGGCGACCCGGATGTTCATCTCCTGCCGGTCGATCTCCTGCCGTTTCAGGTCGGTGGCGATGAAGTAGAGCGCCACGAACAAGGTCGCGGCACAACTTGCGATCGTGCCGATCAAGGTCAGCGAAACAAGTTTCTGGGCAAAGGACAGGCGGCTCAGAAGATTGCTCATGCACAGGCTCCCGCTCTCAGCAAACGCCGGGGCTATTGCTGCAATGCAAAACAAACGTGAAGGTTGTTTTAGACTATCAGTCGTTGTCAAAGGCGGCAACAGCCGTGTGGGCGAAGAAAAACATTCCGCCGCTGGAATCGTGCGACACTAATACCCGAGGACGAGTGTTTGCTCAAGGGATGGAGAAATTAGAAAATCAACCATAAGCTGCTCGTCTCCTTGGTGCTCATGCATCGTGCCGGGTGGCACTCTGCGGCAACTGGTCAGACCATTCCCTTGAACTGGATCAATCGTTCAATAAAAAAATGACCAACCGCCGCTCGGGGGAGTCGGGGGCGGTTGACCGGTTTGGCGGTGGCGGGTCAGGCGGCGCGCACCGTGTGGAGGAAGCGGGTGACTTCCTGTTTCAAGCGGTCGGCGTGGCGGTTCAGCCCGCTGGCGGTCCCCAGAACCTGGGCGGCGGCGGCACCGGTGACATTGGCCGCCTGCATCACCCCAACGATGGTGCTGCTGACCAGTTCGCTGCCGCGCGCGGCCTGATTCACATTGCCGGAAATTTCGTTGGTGGCGTTGTTCTGTTCTCCGATGGCGGCAGCGACGGTGCTGGATATCTCGTTCATCCGCTCGATGATGCGGCCCACGGCAACGATGGCCCCTTGCGCGCCAATGGTGGCGCATTGGATATCCCTAACTTTTGCTTGGACATCGTCGGTGGCCTTGGCGGTCTGGCTGGCCAGCGCCTTCACCTCACCCGCCACGACCGCAAAGCCCTTACCCGCCTCTCCGGCGCGCGCCGCTTCGATGGTGGCGTTCAGCGCCAACAAGTTGGTTTGGCTGGCAATGTTGTTGATAAGGTCGACGACGACGCCGATCTGGTTGGAGGTGTCCACCAACATTTGCATCATCACCTTGGTCCGTTCGGCTTCACGCACCGCCTCGGCGGAGATGTGGGACTGGTTGACAACCTGACGGCCGATTTCCAAAATTGAGGCTGCCAATTCCTCGGTTGCTGACGCAACCGCCTGGACGCTGGCAGAGGATTTCTCCGATGCCGTGGCGACGGTGGTCGCTTGGCTGGTTGCCTGATTGGCTGCGGATGACAGGCTGGTCGCGGCCCCCTCCATCTGGGTGGCTGACGTCGCCACGGTGTTGACGATGCCCATTACAGCCTGTTCGAAGGCGGATGCCAATTGGATCAGCTCGGCCTTGCGCATAGCCTCGGCGCGGGCTTTTTCATTGGCCTGCTGGGCCTCCAAGCGGTGCATTTCCAGGGCACTGGCCTTGAAGACGTCGAGAGCGCGAGCCAATTGCCCGACCTCGTCACGGCGCTCGGTTCCGTGAATGATTGTTTCAAGATTGCCGCGAGACACCTCGCCCATCGCGCCGACAATGCGTGTCATCGGTCGGGTGATGAGTGGGATGACGATCAGCAGGGCCAACCCTAAGCCAGCCATCAATCCTCCTCCGGCTGTGATCCCGATCAAGGATTTCGTTTCAGCGACCAACATGTGCTGTTTGTGGTTGGTCGCCTCCATTTCTCTGGCGTTCGCGTTCACCCGTTCATCAATCACCTGAGTCATTGCCCGGCGTGCGGCAGCCGATTCCGTCAGGCTCAGAGTGACCGCTTCCACGTTATTGCCGCGTTGCGCCAATTCGATCACCTTGGAGGCAACGCGTTGATAGTCGCCCAGATGTTTGAGGAGATATCTTGTGGTTTCATGACTTTCGACGGAGGTGGCGGTCCGCTCCAGGACGGCCATGGCTGCATTGATGGAAATCAACTCCTGATCGAAGCGTTCCTTGATTTGGCGAAACTCATCAGGAGATTTGACCAAGAGCATGTTTTTTTCGGCGATGGTGGCTGTGCTCAGATGCCGACTGACTTCCAACATTTGAATCCGGCGTTCGGCGATCGTGCGGATCACCTCGTCGAACATCGATTCCAGCGTGTTGATTCGCATCAAGGCTGTCCCGCTGATGAGGACCAACACCGCAGTCAGAAGCGCCATAGGGCTCAGGATCTTCACGAAGAGACCTTGATCGGCAAACCAGCGGACCATGGAACCTCCAAGCAGCAGGTGGCGTTTCATTGATTTAAACAAACCGAATTTATCACAATCTATAGACGGCCCAATTGGGGATGCCCCTTAAAAAATGGATTGGCATTGCAAACCCTATCGAAATCTCTAACATAAAGTGTGTCATCAATATCGATCTGTCCGTTTGTTCATTTTTTCTATCATGAGATTAATGAAAACCGTCCAGATCATATGGATGAAAATTGAGGAATTGTTTCACGAATGTTGTATGAAATTTTGTCGATACCTCGAGATTTTTTGTTTCGGAGCACGCTCGATGGCGGCATCGGTTCCAAGTGTGTGATCCGGTGTTGACTTTTCTGAACGGGGACGCGGAAATCGTCGCTTCAGCGTCTCATCACGAGGCAGCCTGTGCGCCCTTGGGAAAAATGCGCTTCCGATGGGGCAGGGGGTTGCGCGAACGCGGAGCCTCGCGATATAGGGCTATCCATTAACCTGTCTGACAACTGGCCCCAGGAACCCGCCCGTGGACTCGCTGCTTCCCGAATTGATCGCGCTTGGTCAGGTCATGTTCATCGATCTGGTTTTGGCCGGTGACAACGCCATCGTCGTCGGCATGGCGGCGGCGGGTGTGGCCAAGGCCCAGCGCGCCCAGGTGATTTTCTGGGGCATCGCGGCGGCGGTGGGCCTGCGCATCGTCTTCGCCCTGCTGACCACGCAATTGTTGGACGTCATCGGCCTGACCTTTGCCGGTGGCATCCTGCTGCTGTGGGTGTGCTGGAAGCTGTACCGCGAGTTGCGCGAACAGGCAGAGGAATCGGAAGGCACCGATCTGGTGTCCGATGAAGGGGTGGCGGCCGAAGCGGCCGGTGGGGGCAAGACGATGAAGGCCGCCATCTGGCAGGTGATCGTCGCCGACGTGTCGATGTCGCTGGACAATGTGCTGGCGGTGGCGGGGGCCGCGCGCGAGCATCTGTGGGTGATGGCCATCGGCCTGCTGCTGTCGGTGGCGCTGATGGGTGCGGCGGCCAGCGTGATCGCGCGGTTGCTGAACCGCTATCACTGGATCGCCTATCTGGGGCTGGGCGTGATCGTCTATGTCGCGCTGATGATGATCTACAACGGCGGGATCGAGGTGCTGACCGTCGCCGGGGCGATGCGCTGACCGTGTGATTGCGTGGACCGGCGGGGGGGAAGCCTCCTCCCCCCGTTTCGGTTATGGTGCGACGCAGCGTTGGGCCGCCGCCCCGATGATGGCGCGGCCCTGTGCGTCCAACCGGTCGGTCAGGAAGGCATCCCACTGGCCCAGCGCGGTGATCTCGCGCCGCACGCAGCCGCAACGGCTCTCGCACAAGGCGGGCGCGGTCCCGGTCCGCTCGCAACTGGCGATGCAGGAGGCGACGAAGTTGCGGGAGGCCGGGGACTCCACCGCAAACACCCCGCTCTGCGCCAGCACCCAGATTGCGCCGTACAAAATCGGTTGATGGATCAGGTAGATGGCCAGGCTGTGCCGTCCGCCCCAGGCCAGCGCGCGGACCACGGGGCGCCCGATGCCGCCCCCCAACAGACGGCCCCCCGGCAGATCGCCCCCCGGCAGATCGCCGTGCCCAACCTCCGGCCAGCGGCGGGCCAGCGCCACCCCGACCAACAGACCCGCCATCCAGGGCAGCAGCGGCACGAAATCGTTGGAATCCGGCGGGACGGTTGTCAGGCCGATCCAGCGCAGCCATGGGCTGTCAAACAGCGGAAAGGCCAGCGTCTGCCCGGCGGCCAGCACCGCCGCCGCCAGCGCCAGCGTGGCCCCGGCGGGCCAGCGGATGACGGCCAGCGCCAGCACGCTCGCCACCGCCATGTGATGCAGAACGCCAAAAAAGATCGGGCTGTCCGGGAAGACGGCGTAGGACGCCGCCGACACAGCGGCGGCGGCGGCCACCAAACGGCCCAGGCGGCGGGAAAAGCGCGTCCAATCCAGCCCGTTTTCGGTCGCCAGCACCAGCCCGATCCCGGCGATCAGCAGAAAGCTCGACAGGATCGCGGTGCGCGCGGCCAACCACAGCGGGTTGTCAAACAGGTCGAATCCGGCCAGACCGGTGAAGGTCAGATCCCAACAGGCGTGATAGACCGCCATGGCGACCAGCGCCACGCCGCGCGCCACGTCCAACCGGGGGCGGCGCGTCGGCGTTTGGGCCGGATCTGTGACCGTTACAGCCAGTCGGGCACCCGTTCGGCCGCCAGCATCTCTTCCACCGTCGGGCGTGGGCGGATCACGGCGAAACGGTCGCCGTTGACCAGCACCTCCGGGATCAGGGGCCGGGTGTTGTAGGTGGAGGACATGGCCGCGCCATAGGCCCCCGCCGACAGGAAGGCGACCAGATCATCGTCGGCCAGCGGCGGCAACGGGCGTTGCACGGCGAAGGTGTCGCCGCTTTCGCACACCGGGCCGACCACGTCGAACGGCTCCAGCCCGGCCCCGGATTCCGGCTCCGTCACCGGGATGATGCCGTGATAGGCCTCGTACAGCGACGGGCGGATCAGGTCGTTCATCGCGGCGTCGACGATGGCGAAGCGGCGGTGCAACCCCTGCTTCACATAGATGACGCGGCTGACCAGGATCCCGGCGTTGCCGACCAGCGACCGGCCCGGCTCCAGCGTGACGCGGCAGCCGAGATTGCCGGTGATCGACCGCACCATCGCGGCGTAATCGGCCAGATCGGGCGGGGCCTCGTTCTTGTAGGTGATGCCCAGACCGCCGCCCAGATCGAGGCGCTGGATGTCGTGCCCGTCGGCGCGCAGCTGGTGGAGCAGGGCGGCGACCCGCTCATAAGCCGCGCGGAAGGGGGCCAGATCGGTCAATTGCGAGCCGATGTGGACGGCGATCGACACCGGCTTGATGCCCGGCAGCGCGGCGGCGAGCTTGTAGATGTCGCGCGCCTGATCGTAATCGATGCCGAACTTGTTCTCTTTCTTGCCGGTGGCGATCTTGGCGTGCGTCTTGGCGTCCACGTCGGGGTTGACGCGGATGGCGATGGGGGCGACCACCCCCAGGCTCGACGCCACGGCGCTCAACGCCTCCAACTCGGGGATGGATTCGACGTTGATCTGGTGGATCTTGGCTTCCAACGCCTCGCGCAGCTCCTCGCGCGTCTTGCCGACGCCGGAAAAGACGATGCGTTCGGGGGGAATGCCGCCCGCCAGCGCCCGTTTCATCTCGCCCACCGACACGACGTCGGCCCCGGCCCCCAGCCGGGCGAAGGTGCGGATGACCGCCAGATTGGAGTTCGCCTTCAGCGCGTAGCACACACCCGCATCCTGCCCGGCGAAGGCCCCGGCATAGGCGCTGTAATGGGCCTCCAGCGCGGCGGTGGAGTAGAGATAGAAGGGCGTGCCGACGTCGCGCGCGATGTCGTGCACCGACACCGATTCGGCGTGGAGAACGCCGTAGCGGTAGGCGAACGGCCCCATCGGCGCGCTGGACTTGGCGGTGGACGCGCTCATGGGAACTGAACTCCCGAAGAGGGTTGGCCGGGCTTGGGATCCAACGCCGGGTTGGGGTAGCCACGGGGGAAGGGATCGGTCTGTCCCTCCGGCATCGGCTGGTCGACGAATTTCGGGCGCTTGCCGCAGGCCGACAGCGCGAGCGCGGTGGCGAGCAGCAGGACGGTCACACGGATGGGGTGCTTCACAGGAAACGCTCCCGAGCGGCCTTCACCGCTTCCTTGACGCGGACGGGGGAGGCACCGCCGAAGCTGCGGCGGCTGTCCAGCGACGCTTCGATGCTCAGCGCCGGATAGACGGCCTCGGTGATGCGCGGTTCGATGGCCTGGAACTCGGCCAGGGTCAGATCGGTCAGGCCGACGCGCCGGTCCTCCGCCGCCTTCACCGCGCGGCCCGTCACGTGGTGGGCCTCGCGGAACGGCATGTCGAGTTCACGGACCAGCCAATCGGCCAGATCGGTGGCGTTCAGGAAACCACGGTCGGCGGCCTCGCGCATCGCCGCCGTGTTCGGCTGCATGTCGCGGACCATGCCTTCGGTCGCGGCGATGCACAGCGCCAGCGTGTCGTCGGTTTCGAAGACGGGTTCCTTGTCTTCCTGCATGTCCTTGGAATAGGCCAGCGGCAGCCCCTTCATCACCATCAGCAGGCCGTTCAGCGCGCCGACGACGCGGCCCGATTTGGCGCGCACCAGCTCCGCCGCGTCGGGGTTCTTCTTCTGCGGCATGATGGACGAACCGGTGGTGAAGGCGTCCGACAGCTTGATGAAGCGGAACTGGGCCGAACACCACACGACGATCTCCTCGGCAAAGCGCGAGAGATGCACCGCGCAGATCGAGGCGACCGAGAGATACTCCAGCGCGAAATCGCGGTCCGACACGGCGTCGAGCGAGTTGGCGGTCGGGCGGTTGAAGCCCAGCGCCTCCGACGTCATGAAGCGGTCGATGGGGTAGGGGGTGCCGGCCAGCGCCGCCGACCCCAGCGGGCATTCGTTCAGACGGCAGCGGGCATCGCGCGCGCGGCTGCGGTCGCGCCCGAACATCTCGACATAGGCCAGCAGGTGATGGCCGAAGGAGACCGGCTGCGCGGCCTGGAGGTGGGTGAAGCCGGGCATCACCGTGTCGGTGTTCTGTTCGGCCAGATCGATCAGCGCGCTTTGCAGCGACATCAGGCCGGAATCGAGCCGGTCGAGCGCGTCGCGCACCCACAGCTTGAAATCGGTGGCGACCTGATCGTTGCGCGACCGCCCGGTGTGCAGGCGTTTGGCCGGTTCGCCGATCAATTCGGCCAGACGGGCTTCGACATTCATGTGAATGTCTTCCAGCTCCGTCTTGAAGACGAAGCTGCCGGCGTCAATCTCTTGCTTCACCGTGTCCAGTCCGGCGCGGATGGCGTCGGCGTCGGCCTGGGTGATGATGCCCTGCTTGGCCAGCATGGCGGCGTGCGCCTTCGATCCGGCGATGTCCTGGTCGGCCAGACGCTTGTCAAAGCCGATGGAGGCGTTGATCTTCTCCATGATGGCGGCGGGGCCGCGCGCGAAACGGCCACCCCACATCTGGCTTGCGGCGGGGGCGGGGGCAGCGGCGTTGTCTTGCGGGGCGTGATCGGCGCTCATGTCAACGGCATTCGGGTAGGGGGGTAAGGAAGCGTGAGTATGCGGACTTTGACGGCCACCGCAACGGTTTGTGTGTGTCTGGCCGGTGTCGGGGCCTGGTGGGCCGCCGACGCGCTGCCCCTGTCCGCCCCGGCGGCCCCCACGGTGCTGCGGCTGGACGCCCCGTCGCCGCCCGCTTCCTCCCCGGCGGGGGGAGCGGCGGGGGTGCAGACCGTCGCCGGGTTGGAAAAATACAAGGGGGCCGAAACGCCCAAACCCCTGCCGCCGCTGTCCTTTGTCGATGGCGAGGGGCGGCGGGCCGACCTGTCCCACTTCGCCGGGCGCGTCGTGCTGCTCAACCTGTGGGCCACCTGGTGCGGGCCGTGCGTGAAGGAGATGCCCTCGCTCGACCGTCTGCAAGGCCAGTTGGGCGGGCCGGGTTTCCAGGTGGTCGCCCTGTCGCTCGACCGGGGCGGGCGCAACGCGGTCGAACCCTTCTACCAAAAGACCGGCGTCAAGAATCTGGCGCTGTTCCTTGATCCCGGCAGCGCGTCGATGCAGGCGTTGGGCCTGCGCGGCTTGCCCACCACCCTGCTGATCGACGCCGAAGGGCGGGAGTTGGGCCGGATGGAGGGGGCGGTGGAATGGGATTCGCCGGAGGTGTTGGCCTTCCTGCGCGGCTACGCCGGTCGCGGCAACGGCCCGGCGCGCGGCGGCTCCCAGCCCAGCGGCGGCGTGGTGAAGACCGGCGGTTGAGAGTTTCCAGAGGCGGGCCTATTTCACACAGGGCAATCGCTTGAAGCATCGTGCACCCGACCGGAACAAGGGTTGCCACGGATTTCACAGATTTTTTCACGGATTTCACGGAACGCGCCCCAGGACCATCCGTTTGCGATCTTGGTGTGCACCTCATGACGGGATGCGGAATGCAATTGGGGCGAAAATCCGTGAAATCCCTCATTTTTGTCCGTGAAATCCGTGTCCAT
>JAIXPD010000093.1 GCA_027486405.1 Azospirillum sp.
CCATGCTGGGCATCGCCAATCTCTTCGGCAACCCACTCCCCGCCGTCCGCATGGCCTGCGCTGAAGATCGCTGTGCAACCATTGCAACCGTCAAGAACGGCTTTCTTTGAATGGCCCTGCCGCAAGACCGATGGCGCGTTGCCCCGCGTGCGGCATCGGGTGTAGAATCAAGGGTGAACGTCGCTCGCGATCCACCACGCGACCCACGCGGCAAAGGAGCAACCGGCATGGCGAACATCGACGATCTTCTGGGCGCACCCGATCCCAGCGACGGCGATCCCTCCACCTTCGCCATCGGCGACGCGCCGGTGGAGATCAAGGTGGTGATCGGAACCGCGATGCTGCGCGTGCGCGATCTGCTGAAGCTGGGCCGTGGTGCCGTCGTGGAGCTGGACCGCGAGTTGAAGGACCCGACGGACATCTATGTGGAAGGGGTTCTGGTGGCCCGTGGCGAGGTGGCGATCATCGACGACAAGATCGGCGTCACCCTGACCGATTTCATCAAGTCGAGCCGCGAGTGGAAGCGGTGACGCGATAAAGCGTGCGCCGCTGCGCAAAGAGCGCTAGAAGAAACCGGGATTCCAAGGATCTGCCGGGCTGTCCGGCGGATCCACAGCGTGAACGTCGAAGAGCGGAACGATGTCGTACATCCAGGGTGAAACGGGCGAATGGGAAATCGTGATCGGGCTTGAGGTTCACGCCCAGGTGATTTCAAACGCGAAGCTGTTTTCCGGTTCGGCCACCGATTTCGGCGCGGCACCGAACAGCCAGGTCAGCTTCGTCGACGCCGCGTTTCCCGGCATGCTGCCGGTCATCAACGAACGCTGCATCGAACAGGCGGTGCGCACCGGCCTGGGGCTGAAGGCGCAGATCAACCTGCATTCGGTGTTCGACCGGAAGAATTATTTCTACGCCGACCTGCCGCAGGGCTACCAGATCAGCCAATTTCTCCAGCCCATCGTCGGCAAGGGTGAAATCGTGCTGGACCTGCCGGATGGGACCAGCCGCACCGTCGGCATCACCCGCCTGCATCTGGAACAGGACGCGGGCAAGTCGCTGCACGACCAGCACCCGGCCAAGACCTACATCGACCTCAACCGCTCCGGCGTGGCGTTGATGGAAATCGTGTCGGAACCCGACATGCGGACCTCGGAGGAAGCCGGGGCGTATCTGCGCAAGCTGCGCTCCATCCTGCGTTACCTCGAGACCTGCGACGGCAACATGGAGGAAGGCTCCATGCGCTGCGACGTCAACGTGTCGGTGCGCAAGCCGGGCGATGCCTTTGGCACGCGGTGCGAGATCAAGAACGTCAACTCCATCCGCTTCGTCATGGCCGCCATCGAGTATGAGGCGCGCCGTCAGATCGAGGTGATCGAGGAAGGCGGGACGATCAAGCAGGAAACCCGGCTGTGGGACACGACGAAGTTCGTCACCCGTTCCATGCGCTCCAAGGAAGAGGCGCACGACTACCGTTATTTCCCGGATCCCGACCTGCTGCCGCTGGAACTGGACGCCGATTGGGTCGAGGCGATCAAGCAGACCCTGCCGGAACTGCCCGACGACAAGAAGGCCCGCTTCATCGAGGATTACAAGCTGTCGGTCTATGACGCCGGCGTGCTGGTGTCCGAACGGGCCAAGGCCGATTACTTCGAAACCGTGGCCAAGGGCCGCGATCCCAAGCTGGCCTCCAACTGGGTCACGGGCGAGCTGTTCGGCTATCTGAACAAGGCGGGCAAGGAGATCGAGGACAGCCCGGTCAGCGCCGAAAACCTCGGTGGCCTGATCGATCTGATCGCCGACAACACCATCTCCGGCCGAATCGCCAAGGAGGTGTTCGACACGATGTTCGAAACCGGCGACAAGGCCGCCGACATCGTGGAAAAGAAGGGGCTGCGCCAAGTCACCGACACCAGCGCCATCGAATCGGCCATCGACGCGGTGATGACCGCCAACGCCGACAAGGTTGCGGAGTTCCGGGGTGGCAAGGACAAGCTGTTCGGTTTCTTCGTCGGTCAGGTGATGAAGGCGACCCAGGGCAAGGCCAACCCGGCCATGGTCAACGACATCCTGACCGCCAAGCTGAAGGGCTAAGCCCCGTCCGCCAACGCGGATCACCGGTTGAGACCACAAAAAGCCTCTCTCCCCGCGAGAGAGGCTTTTTTTGTGCGGGGCGCGTCCACTTGCGGTGACACCGGACTTGGAATTTCCCGGCGGGTCCGGCCACAATCAAAACCATGGAGGGTCCATGGTGATCGAATCCGTGATCGTTGCGCTGTTGGCTGGGGTGGCCGCCGGGGGAGTGGGGCTTGTGATCGGCCTGCGGCTGGCGCGGCGGCCGGACGCGGCGCGTGCCGCGAACCCGGTTGCGGCACCGCCCACCGCCGCCGATCATCACGGCGTTGGCGAACGATTGGAAATGGCGCTGGACGCGACCGGGGCCGCCGCCTGGGACGCCGATCTGGTCAACGGCCGCTGTTGGTGGTCCGACACCTTTCCCCGCATGCTGGGCTTTCAGGACATCCCGGCGATGCCGCCGGATTTCTGGGACGTCCGTCTGCACCCGGAGGACCGCGAACGGGTGCTGGCGCAAATCGCCTCGCATCTGGCCGGGGAAAGCATCAGCTATGTCTACGAATACCGGCTGCGGCACGAGCAGGGCGGTTGGGTGTGGATCGCGGCGCGGGGCCGGGCGACCTGCGATTCGACGGGCCGTCCGGTGCGTTACGCCGGAATCATGACCGACATCACCGAAGCGCGCCGGCAAGAGGAGCGGTTGCGCGCCAGCGAAGAGCGCCTGTTGAAAATCATGGAAACCGCGCCGATCGCGCTGAACGTCACCACCCGCGATGGGCGGTGGCTGTTCTGCAACGGTCAGTCGAGTCGCCTGATGGGGCGTCCTCGGGCGGAGTTGATGAACACCCATGTTCCGTCTCTCTACGCCGATCCTGCCGACCGTCAGGCGTTGCTGGAACGATTCGACCGGGAGGGGCCGTTCCGCGACGCGGAAATTCGCTTCCGCAAGCCGGATGGAACCGTCGTCTGGGCGCTGTCGTCCTGGAGCGTCATTGATTTCGACGGGGAATCGGCGCTGCTGACCTGGCTTTACGACATCACCGACCGCAAGACCGCCGAATCGGCGCTGATCCGCGCGCGGGAGGAGGCCGAACAGGCGTTGAGCAATCTGCGGGAGGCGCAGGAGAGTCTGATCCAGGCGGAAACCATGGCCTCGCTCGGCCAATTGGTGGCCGGTGTCGCCCACGAGATCAACACCCCCATCGGCATCGGCTTGACCGCCGCCAGTCACATCGGCGAGCAGGCCGAGCGTCTGCGCGACATCTTTGCCCAAGGGCAATTGCGCAAGTCCGAGTTTGTCGAGTTTCTGGGCGAATTGTCCGAAAGCGCGCGTCTGCTGATGAGCAACATCGACCGGGCGGCGGCGCTGGTGCAGAGCTTCAAACAGGTGGCGGTCGATCAATCCTCGGGCGAACGTCGGGTGTTCGAACTGGGCGGTTACGTCGCCGAAGTGCTGTTTTCGCTGCGCCCACGGCTGAAACGCACGCGGTTGACGGTGGACGTCGATTGCGCCGACGGCATCATGATGGACAGCTACCCCGGCGCGCTCAGCCAGGTGCTGACCAATCTGGTCATCAACGCCATCGTTCACGCCTATGGCGACGGGACCACCGGCCTCATTCGCATCGTCGCCAGGTTGGAAACGGCGGAGCGGGTGCGGCTGGAGTTCACCGACGACGGCGTCGGCATTCCGGCGGAGCATCTGCCCAAGGTGTTCGAGCCGTTTTTCACGACCAAGCGCGGGCAGGGCGGTTCCGGCCTGGGCCTGCACATCGTGTTCAACACGGTGACGGGGCTGCTGGGAGGGACGGTTGTGGTGCAATCCCAGCCGGGCCAGGGCACGCGCTTCATCATCCGGTTGCCCCGGGAAGCGCCGTCCGTCGCCCAGGCCCTGATGGCCAGCGCGACGGTCGGGTGAGCGGCCTGCGGTGGGATGGGGGACTGCGGCCGATCAGGCCGCGTGCAATTCGTGCAATTGAAGATGCTTGGGCCGACGGCCCCGGCGCTTGGGGGCCGCAAAGGCGGTCATGCTGCCGTTCTCGCCGCGCAGTTCGGCGGCCAGTTCCTGCACGCAGCGCATCAGAAGCTCTTTTTCCCGCAGATCCTCGCGGTCGGTGATCTCCAGGCAACTCAGTTTGATTTCCACCAGATCGATCAGCGTTTCGGCGCAACGGCGTGACAGGGTCATGATGGCGTCCTCCGCAGGGGGTGAGGGCATCACCGGGGTGGTTTGCTGCTCATGGAAAAAGCCTAACCCGATTCCGTTAAAAAGTACCTAAAATTTTATACAGATTTAGCGCTCTTTGTTCTCTGATGCGGCCGTGCAAGTTTCTTCGCGCAAAGCGTTGACAAGGGGGGGCTGGGTCGTTAGAAACACGCCCACGCCAGCGGCACCGCAAGATGCCGCACTGGACGGAGGGGTGGCCGAGCGGCTGAAGGCAACGGTTTGCTAAACCGTCATACGGGTTAAACCGTATCGTGGGTTCGAATCCCATCCCCTCCGCCATCATCCGGAAACGCTTGCGGTGTCAAGTGCATCCGGGAAACACGCAAAATCTGGTGATTGGGCGGCTGAAACCGAAAGGTTTTTTGCCGCTACTCGCCGTTTGTGAATCGGCTTGCCGGGAACAGAAGCAGGACCGAGGTCCCGCGCCCCGGCTCGCTGCGCAATCGCGCGTGTCCGCCATGGGCCTCGACCAGCGCCTTGGTGATCGCCAAACCCAAGCCGACGCCGCCCGCGCCGCTGATGTGGGCGTTGCCCGCCTGGCCGAAGGGTTCCCACACCTTGTCCAGGTCGGCGGCGGGAATGCCGGTTCCGGTGTCGTGAACGGCGAACAGCAGACCCGGTGTGGCGGAGTCGCGCTCGGTCGCGCGGCGGGCTTCCAAACGCACCTGACCGCCGGAGGGCGTGAATTTGATGGCGTTGGCCCCCACATTCACCAGAATCTGAACAACCCGCCGGGCGTCGCAGCGCAGATCCGGCAACCCATCGTCCATGGTCAGGCTCAGCGCGACACCGGCGGCCGCCGCGCGGGTGGCCAGCAACTCGCTGGACCGGGCCAGCAGATCGGCCACCGCGACGACCTCCTCAAACAGCTCGACCACGCCCAGCTCGATCCGGGAAATCTCCAGAATCTCGTCGGTGATGTTCAGCAGATGCTGGCCCGCGTTGTGGATGGCGTCGATGTATCCGGCGTAACGCTCGTTGCCGATCGGGCCGAACAGGCCGCGCTGGATCACCTCCGAATAACCCAGAACCGCGTTCAGCGGGGTGCGCAGCTCGTGGCTCATCACCGCGAGGAACTGGGTTTTGGAGCGGTTGGCGGCCTCGGCCAATTGCTTGGCGCTCAACAGCTCGGCCTCGGTGCGCTTGAAGCGGGTGATTTCGCGGCCTTCCGCGATCAGGAAGCTGACCGCCCCGCTGGCGTCGTGCATCGGGCGCAGGCTGAAATCCACATGGATGGGCGGGCGGTCCTGCGGGCGGTGCACGGTTTCAAAACGGATGGCTTCGCCAGCCGCCGCCCGCAACAGCCCGGCGCGCAGCAGGTCGATGTCGGTGGAGTTGCGCCACCATGGGGTGTCCCAAAAGGGGCGGCCGAAGACGGCGGCGGCCTCGACCCGGGCGTAGCGCAGCGCGGCGTCGTTGGCCTCGATCAACACGCCGTCGGGCGTCAGCAATCCCATGAAATCGCTGTCGCTGTTGATGATGGCGTGAAAGCGCCGCTCGCGTTCGTGCAGGGCGCGGGCGTGGTCGTGCTGCTCGGTGACGTCGGTCAGCACCCCTTCCATCCGCCCGGGGCCGCTGCGCCAACCGTTCAGCATCACCCAGCGTTCCCCGGTCGCGGTGGGCAAACGGAAGGTCAGCGGTGCTGCGTGGGACTCGGGCGTGTCGGGATCATGGCCCTCGGGGCAGGCGATGGCCCAGGCGCGCAGGGCCGGGCCATCGTCGGGGTGGGCAAGGTCGAGCAGGCCGGTGGATGGATCGCGCAACCGGCCGCGCTCCAACCCCAGCCGGGTGAGGTTGCCCGCCGCGTACTCGATCGGCATCCGGCCATCGACCCGCCATCCCAAGCCGATGACCGGGCTGCGGGCGATCATCGCCACCAACCGCAGCCGCTCCTGTTCGGCCACGCGGCGTTGCGTGGTGTCGCGCCCCACCGCCTGCACGGCGGTCAACCGACCGGTGGCGTCGAACACGGCGTAGCGCCGCCAACTGAACCAGCGGTCGGGGGTGGCCGGGCCGGTCGGCCAGGATTCTTCGACGGCGGAGGTGGGGGCGGCGGGGCTGGCCTGGGCGACGAAGGCGGCCATGGACGCGGCGGATTGCGGCGGCATCAGATCGCGCAAATCGCGGTCGATCAGGTCGCGGGGTGGTTCGTCGAACAGGGCGGCGAATTCACGGTTGACCAGGGTCACGCGGAAATCAGGACCCACGCGCAGGATGGCTTCGGATTGATCGTCGATGGCCGTGCGGAATTTGTCGCGGCTGGAGAACACCTTGCAGATGACGCAATGCTCGTCGGCCACATCGCTCAACCACAGCAACCGCATTCCGTCGGGCAGGGGCGACAGGGTGTAGGGCAGGCCGCGCTTGTCCTCCATCGCGCGCAGAAAGGCGACGCCGCTGCGCGCGGACCCCGCGATGGCGGTGGCCCAATCGCCGCCGTCGATGGTCAGAACCGCATCGATTCCCTGGCCGGGCAGGCCGTCGACCGCATGGCCGACCAGCGCGGCAAAGGCGGCGTTGGCCGTGACGATCACCCCGTCACCGTCCACCACGCAGGTGGGGGCCGGGGTGGCGGTGAAGACCGCGCGCCAATCGATGCTTTCGGCACGCCCCATGACCACCCCCTGACCGCGTTGTCCTTCGCCGCAGAGTGACCGGCCGTCACAGCGGTGATGATGGGCTGAAACGCCAACGGACTCCATCGAAAAGCCGATGGCGTTCGGCCGCACCGCAGAGGCGGCGACGAGCGGGGCGGAATGCCGCACCCGGCGGCCGTCCCCTCATGGCTGCATCCCGCTGAGTGCCATGTTCGTCAGAGGGTTGGCGGGTTAAGCTTCGTCGGACGCACAAACCGTGACAACGGACCCAAAAACCGGGAGGATGACGACCATGAGTGCCGCTCTGCCACGTCACGACGCCGATTTCCCGCTGGTGCTGCGCGAGGACCGCGACGGCGTCACCACGCTGACGCTGAACCGACCCAAGGCGCGCAACGCCCTGTCGGTGGGGTTGATGGCCGCCCTGCAAAACGCGCTGGAGGCCATTCACGACGACCCGTCGGTGCGGGTGGTGATCCTGACCGGGGCCGGTTCGGCCTTTTGCGCCGGGCATGATCTGAAGGAGATGCGGGCGACTCCGACGCGGGCGGCGTATGACGCCCTGTTCGCCCAATGCGCGAAACTGATGCTGACGATCACCCGCATCCGCCAGCCGGTGATCGCCAAGGTGCACGGCATCGCCACCGCCGCCGGCTGCCAACTGGTGGCGACCTGCGATTTGGCTTATTGCTCCGATCTGGCACGCTTTGCCACGCCGGGGGTGAACATCGGGCTGTTCTGCTCCACCCCGATGGTGGCGTTGACCCGCGCGGTGGGGCGCAAGGCGGCGATGGAAATGCTGCTGCTGGGCGATCTGATCGACGCCGGGGACGCCGAGAGCATCGGTCTGGTCAACCGGGTGACGCCCGCCGACCAGTTGGACGAGGTGGTGGCCGGAATCGCGGAGAAGATCGCCTCGAAATCGCCGCTGACGCTTGCCATCGGCAAGGAGGCCTTTTACCGCCAGATCGATTTGGATGTGGAGGCGGCTTACGCCCACACCGCCCAGGTGATGGCGCAGAACATGATGGCGCGCGACGCCGCCGAGGGCATCGACGCCTTCATCGGCAAGCGCGAGCCGGTGTGGTGCGGCCAATGACCCAGACGATCGATCACGACGACTACAGCGACGCGTTCCTGCGCGGCGTGCTGGACCGCGTCAAGACCATCGCCATCGTCGGGGCCAGCGCCGATCCGGTGAAGGCCAGCTTCTATGTGCTGAAATACCTGCGCGACAACGGTTATCGGGTGTTTCCGATCAACCCGAAATTGGCCGGTCAAACCATTCTGGACGAAACGGTGTATGGCTCGCTGGCCGATCTGCCGGAGCCGCCGGACATGGTGGACATCTTCCGCAACTCCGCCGCCGCCGGGGGCGTGACCGACGAGGCCATCGCCGTCGGCGCGAGTGTGGTGTGGATGCAATTGAGCGTGCGCAACGACGAGGCCGCCGCGCGGGCCGAGGCCGCCGGGCTGACGGTGGTGATGAACCGCTGTCCGAAAATGGAAATTCAGCGTCTGTACGGCGAAATCGGCCGGATCGGCGTCAATTCCAACATCATCCAGTCGAAAAAGCAGCCGTTGAAGAAGTTTTTCAAAAAACTGATCTGAGGGAACCGCCATGAGCGCCAACAAGAGCTTTGGGTTTGAGACACGCGCCATTCACGCCGGGGCCGCACCCGATCCGGCGACCGGCGCGCGCCAGACGCCGATCTACCAGACCACCAGCTTTGTTTTTGACGACGTGGACGACGCCGCGTCGCTGTTCAACCTGCAAAAGGTCGGCTTCATCTATTCCCGCCTGACCAACCCGACGGTCGCGGTTCTGGAAGAACGGCTGGCCAATCTGGAAGGCGGGGCGGGGGCGACCGCCACCTCCTCCGGCCACGCCGCGCAATTGCTGGCGCTGTTCCCGCTGATGGCCCCGGGCGATCACGTGATCGCCTCGCAGAAGCTGTATGGCGGCACGATCAACCAGTTCGGGACCAGCTTCCCGCGCGCCTTCGGCTGGCAGCCGAGCTTCGTCAACACCGACGAGCCGGACAATGTCCGCGCCGCGATCACGGACAAGACCAAGGCCATCTTCGTCGAAAGCCTCGCCAACCCCGGCGGCGTGGTGACGGATCTGGAGGCCATCGCCACCATCGCCAGCGACGCGGGCATCCCGCTGATCGTCGACAACACGCTGGCCACCCCCTACCTCATCAACCCGATCCAGTGGGGGGCGACGCTGGTGGTGCACTCCACCACCAAATTCCTGTCGGGCAACGGCACGTCGGTCGGCGGCGTGGTGGTGGACAGCGGGACCTTTGACTGGTCGAAATCCGGCAAATACCCGGCCTTGAGCGAGCCGGACCCCGGCTATCACGGCCTGCGCTTTCACGAAACCTTCGGCCATCTGGCCTTCACCATCCACGGCCACGCCGTGGGCCTGCGCGATCTGGGGCCGAGCCAGTCGCCGCAGAACGCCTTCCTGACCCTGAACGGCATCGAAACCCTGCCGCTGCGCATGCAGCGCCACGTTGAAAACGCCCAGAAAGTGGCGGAGTTCCTGGAAAGCCACCCGGCGGTCGGCTGGGTCAGCTACGCCGGTCTGCCCTCCTCCAAGTATCACAGCCTCGCGCAGAAATACTTGTCCAAGGGGGCGGGCGCGGTGCTGACCTTCGGCGTCAAGGGCGGCTACAACGCGGGCGTGACGCTGGTGGAAAGCGTCGAGCTGTTCAGCCATCTCGCCAACATCGGTGACAGCCGCTCGCTCATCATCCACCCGTCGTCCACCACCCACCGGCAATTGTCGGCGGAAGGCCAGGCGACCGCCGGGGCCGGGCCGGACGTGATCCGCCTGTCCATCGGCCTGGAAAGCGTGGCCGACATCATCGCCGACCTCGATCAGGCGCTGAACAAGACGCTGGCGTAAGCGCTGGCGTAAGCGGTCCGCGTGCGACACCGAAGGGGGGTGCCCATTTTTTGGGCGCTCCCTTTTTTTGCTCCCAAAACACCCGAATGCGTCATACGACGCACTTGGCGGGCTGCGGCAACGTGGCATAATCGGTTGAACGGACAGGGTGAAACACGGCCAACGATTCAGGGCCAACAAGGGCGACAACTCCATGAACCTGACAGGGCGCGAAAAGGACAAGCTGCTGGTCGCGATGGCGGCGATGGTCGCGCGGCGGCGGTTGGAACGGGGCGTCAAGCTGAACCATCCCGAAGCGGTGGCGCTCATCACCGATTTCGTGGTGGAGGGCGCGCGCGATGGCCGCACGGTGGCCGAACTGATGCGCGACGGGGCGACGGTGTTGACCCGCGATCAGGTGATGGAGGGCATCCCGGAGATGATCCACGACATCCAGGTGGAGGCGACCTTCCCGGATGGGACCAAGCTCGTCACCGTCCACCAGCCGATCCGCTGAGAAGGGACCCGCGATGAAACCCGGTGAGATCATTCCCGCCTCTGGCGAAATCGTGTTGAACGAGGGCCGCCCGACGGTGGAGTTGGACGTGTCCAACGCGGGCGACCGCCCGATCCAGGTCGGTTCCCATTATCACTTCTACGAAACCAACGCGGCGTTGACCTTTGATCGCGCGGCGGCGCGCGGCTTCCGGTTGGACATTCCGGCGGGCACGGCGGTGCGGTTCGAACCGGGGCAGACCCGGCGGGTGACGCTGGTCGCCTATGGCGGGGACCGGGTGGTCATCGGCTTCAACCACAAGGTCAACGGCGCCCTGTGACGGGCCGGACAGCATAAGGGCGAACCCAGCATGGCGCATCGCATCGACCGGGCCGAATACGCGGCCCTCTATGGCCCGACCACCGGCGACCGCTTGCGGTTGGCCGACACCGACCTGATCGTGGAGGTCGAACACGACCACACCGTTTACGGCGATGAGGTGAAGTTCGGCGGCGGCAAGGTGATCCGCGACGGCATGGGCCAGTCGCAGCGCTCCCGCCATCAGGGCGCGGTGGACACCGTCATCACCAACGCGCTCATCATCGACCATTGGGGCATCGTCAAGGCCGACATCGGCATCACCGGCGGGCGCATCGCCGCCATCGGCAAGGCGGGCAACCCCGACGTTCAGCCCGGCGTGACCATCGTCATCGGCCCCGGGACCGAGGTGATCGCGGGCGAGGGCAAGATCGTCACGGCGGGCGGCATCGACGCCCACATCCATTTCATCTGTCCCCAACAGGTGGACGAGGCGCTGAACAGCGGCGTCACCACCATGCTGGGCGGCGGCACCGGCCCGGCGGCGGGGACCTCCGCCACCACCTGCACGCCGGGGCCGTGGCACATGGAGCGGATGCTCCAGGCGGCGGAAGGGCTGCCGATCAATCTGGGATTCTTCGGCAAGGGCAACGCCAGCCGTCCGGACGCGCTGATCGAACAGATCGCCGCCGGGGCCTGCGGCCTGAAGCTGCACGAGGATTGGGGGACCACCCCGGCGGCCATCGACACCTGCCTGTCGGTGGCCGATCAACTCGACGTGCAGGTGGCGATCCACACCGACACGCTGAACGAATCGGGCTTTGTCGAGGACACGGTCGCCGCCTTTGCCGGGCGCACCATCCACGCCTTCCACACCGAAGGGGCGGGCGGCGGTCACGCCCCCGACATCATCAAGGTGGCGGGCCTGCCCAATGTGTTGCCCAGCTCCACCAACCCGACGCGGCCCTTCACCGTCAACACGGTGGACGAGCATCTGGACATGCTGATGGTCTGCCACCATCTCAGCCCGCGCATTCCGGAAGACGTCGCCTTTGCCGAAAGCCGGATTCGCCGCGAAACCATCGCGGCGGAAGACATCCTGCATGATCTGGGCGTCTTCTCCATGATCAGTTCGGACAGCCAGGCGATGGGCCGTCTGGGCGAGGTGGTGTTGCGCACCTGGCAGACCGCGCACAAGATGAAGACCCAGCGCGGGCGGTTGCCGCAGGAAACCGGCGACAACGACAACGCGCGGGTCAAGCGCTACATCGCCAAATACACCATCAACCCGGCGCTGTCGCACGGCATCGCCCACGCCGTCGGGTCCATCGAGGTGGGCAAGCTGGCCGATCTGGTGGTGTGGTCGCCCGCCTTCTTCGGGGTGAAGCCCGACATGGTGCTGAAATGCGGGACCATTGCGGCGGCGCTGATGGGCGATCCCAACGCCTCCATCCCCACGCCGCAGCCGGTGCATTACCGCCGGATGTTCGGCTCCTTCGGCCGGTCGCTCCAGGCCAGCAGCGTCACCTTTGTCAGCGGCACGGCGCTGGAACGCGAGGTCGGCCGCCATCTGGGCCTGCACCGGGAGTTGATCGCGGTGAAGGGAACCCGGACCGTCGGCAAGAAGGACATGATCCACAACGACGCCACCCCGCACATCGAGGTCGATCCCGAAACCTACGAGGTGCGGGCCGACGGCGTGCTGCTGACCTGCGAACCGGCCGTGGTCCTGCCGATGGCGCAGCGCTATTTCCTGTTCTGAGGATTCGTTTTCATTCCCTCTCCCCCCGGGGGAGAGGGGTAGGGTGAAGGGGATGCAGGGCGTGGCTTTTTCCGGCTGCGCCCACCCCCATCATCCGAACCGTTTCCCCAGGGGGACGGTGCAACACACAGGGTTTTCCGTCTTGATCGGTGTTTTTGATTCGGGGCATGGCGGGTTGACGGTGTTGCGGGCCTTGGTCGATTCAGCACCCACCCGCCCCTTTGTCTATCTCGGCGACCATGGGGCCGCCCCCTATGGCCCGCGCGACGAGGAGGACATCCACCGCCTGACCCTGCGGGGGATGGAGCATCTGTTTGACCAGGGGTGCCGTCTGGTTGTCATCGCCTGCAACACCGCCGCCGCCGTGTCGCTGCGCCGGTTGCAACAGGAATGGCTGCCAACGGCCTATCCCGGCCGCAACGTGCTGGGCGTGCTGGTCCCGATGGTGGAGGCGATCACGCGGGTTCCCTGGATGATCGACACCGTGCCGCCCGATCATCTGGCCGAACCGCGCACCGTCGGCGTCTTCGCCACGCTGGCGACGGTCAATTCCGGCTCCTTCCCGCGCGAGATCGGCAAGCGCGCGCCGTCGGTGCGGGTGGTGCAGCAGGCGTGCCCCGATCTGGTCCCGCTGATCGAACGCGGCGCGCCGGACTCGGAACTGGCCCCCGCCGTCGCCGGGTATGTCGCCGCGTTGATCGACCGGTTGGATGGCCAGCCGCTCGACACCGTGGTCCTGGGTTGCACCCATTACCCGCTGGTGGCGCATCTGTTCAGCGCGGCGCTGCCACCCGGCGTGGACATCCTGTCGCAACCGCTGCTCAGCGCCCGCTCGCTGGAACAATATCTGGACCGTCACCCCGAATACCGCCCGGAGCCGGGCGAAACCGGCCTGCGATTCTTCACCACCGGATCCGCGCCGCTGGTCAGCGAGTTGGCCGGGCGCTTTTTCGGTCATCCGACCCCTTTTGAACGGCTGTCCCCATGACCACCGATTCCACCCGCCGCGCCCTGCGCGCCCACACGCGCGGCCATTGGCCGATGCTGCGGGCCACCGGCACCGTGACCCTGGCGTTCGATGACCGGCATCGCCGCCGCATGGCGATGACCGACGATTCGGGTGCCGCCTTCCTGCTGGACCTGCCGCGCGCGGTGGCGTTGGACGACGGCGACGGGCTGGAAATGAGCGACGGCGGTTGGCTGCGCGTCGTCGCCGCGCCGGAGGAGTTGATGGAGGTCCGGGTTCCCGGCCCGGCGGAGGGGTTCGCCCGCATCGCCTGGCATCTGGGCAACCGGCACCTGCCGGTGCAGATCATCGGCGACACCATCCGCCTGCGCCGCGACCATGTGATCGAGGCCATGCTGAAGGGGTTGGGGGCGGAGGTGCGCGACGCGCTGTTGCCCTTCATGCCCGAAGGCGGGGCCTATGGCGGCGGGCATGCCCACAGCCACGATCACAGCCAGGATCACAGCCACGGGCATGATGACCATCATCACGATCATGGCCATTCCCACGATCATGGCCATTCCCACGATCACGGGCATTCCCACGAGCACACGCACGGGCACACGCACGGGCATGGGCATGAGCGCTGACGCGTCGCCGCCGCTCGCCGGGGATGGGGCGGTGAACGCGCTGTCCAGCCACGCGATGACGCGGCTGCTGGCGTGGCTGTCGCCATCCTTTCCGGTCGGGGGGTTCTCCTACAGCCATGGGGTGGAGGCGGCGGTGGATCGCGGGCTGGTCCGCGACCGGGCGACGCTGACCCGATGGCTCGACGGAGTGGTCCGCCACGGGGCCGGGCGCACCGACGGGATGCTGTTTCTGGCGGTGCATCGCGCCGTGTTGGCGGGGGACGAGGCGGGATTCGCCTGGGCGGTGGAACGGGCCGACGCGATGCGGGCCAGCAGCGAAACCGCGCTGGAATCGCGGGCGCAGGGGACCGCCTTTCTGCTGGCGATCCGCGCCGCCTGGCCGCTGGACGGGTTGGACCGTTGGGACGCCGTGTTGCGCACGACGCAGCGCCCGCCCGCCTACGCCGTCGCGGTGGCGCTGGTGTCCGCCCTGATCGGCGTGGCGGAGGGACCGGCCCTGACCGCCTATCTCCACGCCTTTGCCGCCAATCTGGTGTCCGCCGGAGTGCGGTTGGTCCCGTTGGGGCAGACCGACGGGCAACGCGCGCTCGCCGCACTCGATCCCATAACCCACGCGGCGGCGGCGGCCTTGCTGGTCACACCGTTGGAGGATCTTGGCGGCCGGGCCATGGCCGTCGATTGGACCTCCATGATTCACGAAACCCAATACACGAGGCTGTTCCGCTCATGACCGCAGTTTCCGCCGCAGTTTCCGCCATCGAAAAGAGCCACACCGGCCCGTTGCGCGTCGGCATCGGCGGCCCCGTCGGGTCGGGCAAGACCGCCCTGACCGACGCGCTGTGCAAGCGCATGCGCGACCTGTGGAACGTCGCCGCCATCACCAACGACATCTACACCAAGGAGGATGCGGAGTTCCTGACCCGCTCCGGCGCGTTGACACCGGACCGCATCATGGGTGTGGAAACCGGCGGCTGCCCGCACACGGCGATTCGCGAGGACGCCTCGATCAATCTGGCCGCCGTCGACACGATGAACGCGAAGTTCCCCGATCTGGAACTGATCTTCATCGAATCGGGCGGCGACAATCTGGCGGCGACCTTCTCGCCCGAACTGGCCGACATCACGATCTATGTGATCGACGTGTCGGCGGGCGACAAAATCCCGCGCAAGGGCGGGCCGGGCATCACCCGATCCGACCTGCTGGTCATCAACAAGACCGATCTCGCCCCGCTGGTGGGGGCCAGCCTGGAGGTGATGGACCGCGACAGCCGCAAGATGCGCGGCGAGCGCCCCTTCGTCTTCACCAACATCAAGGCGGGGGAGGGGCTGGATGCCATCCAATCCTTCATCGTCCAGCGCGGCGGTTTGCCCGCGCGCGGCTGATCGGCCCGGATTGCTCCGTTTGCGACAGCAGGGCGGGCGGCTCGCAAGGGTTGCCCGCCCTGGTGTTGGAAATGACCGTCGATGGTTTTGATTTGGATCAATGAAAACACTCAAGTATCCATGTTTCAACTGTACAGTTTGACGTCTAATATTCTCAATGAAGGCAAAGAATAAGACGGTTTTGTTTCGATACGAACAAGTTGATCCTGGGTTTTTCTTGGTTTATGGTGCAACGCACAAAGGGGATCGACGCGACTTTCAGGCTGCGGCATCACCGGCCTTGAAAGGAAACCGCCTTCGGTGTCCTGACCCGTCACCCTGACCATCAGGATCCTGCCATGACCACGATCATTCCGTCCGTCGCCACGCTGGAAGGCAAGAAGGGCCTCATCCTCGGCATCGCCAACGACCAATCCATCGCCTGGGGCTGCGCGCGCGCCTTCCGCGCGATGGGGGCCGAACTGGCGGTCAGCTATCTCAACGAAAAGGCCAAGAAGTTCGTCGAACCGCTGGCCCAGCAGCTGGAAGCCGAGATTTTCGAACCGGTGGATGTGACCAGCGAGGGGCAGCTTGAGGCCATCTTCGACAAGATCGGCGAAAAATGGGGCCGTCTCGATTTCGCCCTGCACAGCATTGCCTTTGCCCCCAAAGAGGATCTGCACGGCCGCGTCGTCGATTGCTCGCGCGAGGGGTTCCAGCAGGCGATGGATGTGTCCTGCCACTCCTTCATCCGCATGGCCAAATACGCCGAGCCGCTGATGACGAATGGCGGTTCGCTCTTCACCATGTCCTATTTCGGCGCAAACCGCGTCATCGACAATTACGGCGTGATGGGGCCGGTCAAGGCGGCGCTGGAAGCCAGCGTGCGGTATCTGGCCGCTGAACTGGGGCCGAAGGGCATCCGCGTCCACGCCATCTCGCCCGGCCCGATCAAGACCCGCGCGGCCTCGGGCATCGCCCATTTCGACGAGCTGATGGACAAGGCGGCCGAACGCACCCCCGAACACCGTCTGGTGACGATCGAGGAGGTCGGTTACACCACCGCGTTCCTCGCCACCGATGGTGCCAAGGGCATCGCCGGCGACACGACCTACGTCGATTGCGGCTATTCCATCATCGGCTGATCCGCCGGGGCATCGGCTGATCCGCCGGGGGAAGAACCGAAAAAGGGCGGGTGCGGCGAACGCACCCGCCCTTTTTGCGTTCGCACCGGCCGATGCATCGTTTGGGTGCGTCAAATTGCCGTGTGACGCCGCGCTCGGTATGGCATGGCCGGAATTCCCATCATAATCCCCCTCAGGCATGGAGCCGGAAACCGCCCCCGTCCGGTTCGGGCGGTCTGGCAAGGGAGGAGGCCGGGGAGGCATGGGCGTCATCACATGGCGACGGCAGTTGAGCGTCGGTCAGCCAGCCATCGACGACGATCACAAGCACCTGATCGGGTATCTCAACGAACTGGACGCGGCCTTGACCGGCGAGCGGTTCCAACCGGTCCGCGTTGCCCGCATCCTGGTGAAGCTGCTGGAATACACCAAGGAGCATTTCGCCCGTGAAGAGCGGATCATGCAAAAAGTGCATTATCCGAAATACGAGGAGCATGTGCACCAGCACCGCGAGGCCGTGCGGCTGGTCAGCGAGCTGTCGAACCGCTTTTCCTCCGACCCCACGCATGAGAACGCCGAAAAGCTCTACAAATTCACCGCCGATTGGCTGGTGCGCCACATCATCCTGCAAGACACGCAGTTGACGCCCTACGTGCGCGGCGTCTGGGGGTGAGCGCAAGCGACCCCACCCCCGGCGCGGCGCGCGGGGGCAGGGCAGGGGGAACAATGATCAGGGGTGACGATCAAGCCGCCGTGAAACGGTCCTGGAACTGGTCGATGCGATAGCCCTGGGCGTACAGCAGCGCGGTCAGGTCGCCGTGATCGACCCGCGCGCGGGCCTCCGCCGCGACCGACGGCTTGGCGTGATAGGCCACGCCCAACCCGGCGGCCAGCAGCATCGGCAGATCGTTGGCACCATCGCCCACCGCCATCGTTTCGGCCATCGGCACCCGGTGTTCGCCGGCGTAGGCGATCAGCGCCTCCAGCTTGCTGTTTTTGTCGAGGATCGGTTCCTCGACCCGGCCGGTCATCACGCCGTCAACGATCTCCAGCCCGTTGCCGCGATCCTCGTTGAAGCCGACCCAATCGCGCACCTTGGCGGTGAAGCAGCGGAAACCGCCCGACACCAGCACGCAGGTGGCCCCGTTGGCCCGCATCGTCGCGATCAGTTGGGCGGCCCCCGGCATCAGGGTGGCGCGCTGCCACACCTCGTCAATGACCGTTTCCTTCAGCCCCTTCAACAGGGCGACGCGTTCGCGCACCGCTTCCTTGAAATCCAGCTCGCCGTTCATGGCGCGGGCGGTGATGTCGGCGATGTGGTCCTTCAGCCCGACACAGTCGCCCAGTTCGTCCAGCATCTCCTGTTCGATGATCGTCGATTCCATGTCGGCGATCAGCAGGCGCTTGCGCCGGGTGGCCGCCGCTTGGGCGAACACGTCCAGCGTCCCCCCGCCCAACGTTGCCAGCGCCTTGCGGATCGCCGCCTCCGCCTGTTCGGGCGCAAGGTTGCCAAAGGGCAGGTCGCAGGCGGTTCCGGGGGCCAGCCAATCGGGCGCGCCCGCGTCGGCCCCCAACGCCACCAGCGCCGCGCGGGCGGACAGAACGGCGCTTTCGTCAAGCGTGACGGAACGGGGGACGATCAGCGTGGCAACGGCGTTCATGGCGGGTGTCCCGGCAAGGGGGAGGGAGCAAAAGCGGTGATTTTCGCCGCTGCCTACCACAGGCTTGCGGTCGGGTCCAACGAAGCTTCTGGGACAGGCGCGCGGCGTCAGCCCGCCCGATCCTCCGCCGTGTCCTCCATCCCCATCTGCGGCGTGCGGATCAGCCGATCGACCAGCGCCCGGACGATGCCGGATCGGTAGCGGGCCGAGGGGAACACCGCGTGGATGCCGCCTTCGGGCAGGCTCCAATCGGGCAACAGGTGGCGCAGCCGTCCGGCGCGGATGTCGGCCATCACCAGATAATCCGGGATCACCGCCACCCCCGCCCCGGCCAGCACGCAGGCCCGCACCGCCGGGGTGGCGTTGACGGTGACGGCGGCGCCGGCTTCGATGGTGGCGTGGTCGCCGCTGGGGTGGCCGAAGGTCCAGCGCAGGGGCGTGCGCAAGGTGGATTGCGCGATCCAGGGCAGGGCGACCAGATCGCCGGGATGGCGCAGGTCCAGGCCATCGACCAGCGCCGGAACGCCGACCGGGATTTGCCGAAAACCGCCGATGCGCCGGGCCTGATGGCTGCTGTCGGTCAACCAGCCGACGCGGATCGCCAGATCGAGCTTTTCCGCCACCAGATCCAGGCTGCGGTCGGTCAGCACAAGGTCGGCGTGGCAACCGGGGTAACGCTGGCACAAGGCCGCCGCCGCCGGGGCCAGGATGGCGGTTCCGTAATCGAACGGGGCCGTCACCCGCACCGTGCCGGTGGGCGTGTCGGTGGTTTCCGTCAGCCGGACGACCGCCTCCTCCGCTTGGGCGAGGATGGCGGTGCAGGCGCGGTGAAAGGCGGCCCCGGCCTCCGTCGGGGTCAGGCGGCGGGTGGTGCGGATCAGCAGGGTGGCCTGCACCTCCTGTTCCAGCCGGGCGACATGCTGGCTGACCACCGCCTTGGTCACGCCCAACCGCTCCGCCGCCGCTGTGAAGGAGCCGGTGTCCACCACCGCCACGAAATGGGCGATGCGGTTCAAATTCAGGCTGGGACTCATCACCGCTCCGGCGCTGGTGGGGGGTGTTGGAATTGTATGGTTTTGACAGACAGTGTGTCAAAAATTGGGTGTCTTATCCAAACGATCCCGTTGAGGCACAGTGCGGTGATCACGATCCACCCATCCTTCGATCTTCGGGGCGTTTGACCGGCCATGACCGCTTCCCTGCATTACCTTTACGATCCGCTCTGCGGCTGGTGCTACGGCGCGGCCCCGGGTCTGCGCGCCTTGACCGCCGCCGAGGGGTTGCCGCCGCTGACGCTGCACCCGACCGGGCTGTTCAGCGGGCGTGGCGCGCGTCCGATGGATCCGGTCTTCGCCGCCTATGCCTGGAGCAACGATCTGCGCATCGCCAAGCTGACCGGGCAGGTCTTCAGCGAGGCCTACCGCGCCGGGCCGCTCGGCAACTCCGACCGCCCCTTCGACTCCACCCCGGCCACCCGCGCCCTGACCGCCGTCCACCGGGTCGCGCCGCAGCGCGAGGCCGAGGCGCTGGCCGCCATCCAGACCGCCCGTTTCGTGGAGGGCCGCGACATCACCGACGCCGCCGTGTTGGCCTCCATTCTGCTGGGTCTGGGTCTGGATGCGGCGGCGGGCTTCGCCGCCGACCCGACGCTGGACATTCTGGTGGAGCGCCGCACCGCCGACGGGCGGGCGCTGCTGGCCGAGGCGCGCGGCAACGGTGTGCCGACGCTGGCCCTGCGGACGCCCGAGGGGCTGGCCCAACTGCCCAGCGACGCGCTCTACCGCAACACCGACTCCCTGTTCGCTCCGCTGCGGCGCATCGCCGACGGCGTTCCGCTCTCCGCTCTGTAAGGATTTCGCGCCATGACCGTTTCGTTTTCCCGCCGCCGTCTGTTCGCCGTCACCGGGGCGGCGCTCGCGCTTGGCTCCATCGCCACCCTGCCGACGGCGCGCGCCGCCGGGCCGGTGACGTGGACCGTGCTGCCCGGTGCGGCCACCTCCTTTTTCAAGGCGTCGGTGCTGCTGACCGGTGCCACCGAAGCGGTGCTGATCGACGGTGCCTTCACCCGGTCGGAGGCCCGCGCCCAGGTCGCCGCGATCCAGGCCAGCGGCAAGCGCCTGACCACCGTGTTCGTCAGCCACGGCGACCCTGACTATTATTTTGGCCTGGAGGAGATCCGCGCCGCCTTCCCCGACGCCCGCGTCGTCGCCACCGCCAGCACCGTCGCCCACATTCAGAAGACGGTGGAGAAAAAGCGGGAGTTCTGGGGGCCGAAGATGGGGGCGGAGGCCCCGACCACCGTCGTCCTGCCCACCGTGTTGACCGCCCCGTTCCTGGAACTGGACGGGGAGCGGCTGGAGATCGTCACGCCGGACGCCGGGTTGCCGGACCGCGCCTTTGTCTGGGTTCCGTCGATCAAGGGCGTGTTCGGCGGGGTGCTGCTGTTCGCCGGTCTGCACGTCTGGACCGCCGACACCGCCCAGCCGGAGCAGCGTCAAGCGTGGTTGCGGGCGTTGGACGCCATCGCCACGCGCGCGCCGTCGGTGGTGGTCCCCGCCCACATGGCCGCCGGTTCGGCCACGGATGGGGCGGCCATCGCCCACACCCGCGCCTATCTGCGCGCCTTTGATGAGGAACTGGCCAAGGCCGCCGATGGCGCGGCGCTGATCGCGGCGATGAAGCGCCTGTACCCGACCGCCGGGTTGGAGATCGGGTTGGAGATCGGGGCGAAGGTGGCCAAGGGCGAAATGCGCTGGGGCTGAGCCACCGCCCCCCTTGGAGGGAAGCGCTCTGGGTGCGCCCCGCCTTTTGTTGGGCTTCGGTTGGGCACATCGGTCGGGCAGGGCGAATCGGGGCTGGGTTCGAAAAAATGCGGGGTGACTTGGCCCCGCACCTCCCGTATGAGGGATGACACACCCCATCAAGCGGATGGCATTCCCGTGTCGCGTTCGTTTCTGATTGGCCTGCTTGCCACCGTGGCCGGTGGTCTGGCGGGCTGCACCTCCGATTACTCCCCCAACACCTACTCCAGCGCGGCGGTCCAGCAGGCCAACAAGGTCGAGCCGGGCGTCGTCGTCGGCTACCGCCAGATCTCGATCAGCGCCAACGGGACCGTCGGGGCTGTGACCGGTGGGGCGGCGGGCGGCATCCTGGGCGCGCAGGTGGGACCCGGCGGCTTCAACTCCGCCCTCGGGACCGTGGGCGGCAGCGCCATCGGGACCATCCTCGGCACCTCGCTGGAGCACATCGCCGGGGACACCACCGGGTGGGAATACATCGTCCGCAAGCCGAACGGTGAGTTGCTGTCGCTGAGCCAGCGCGAGCCGCAGCCGATTCCCATCGGCCAGAAGGTGTTGGTCATCACCGGCGGGCAGGCCCGGATCATTCCGGATTACCAGTCGCTCGGCGATGGAACCGCCCCGGCGGACAAGCCCGCCGACAAGCCAACCGAGAAGCCCGCAGCGGAGAAACCTCCTGCCGAGAAGGCGTCCACCCCGTCGGTGACGGCCAAGGTTTCGGAGCAGATTCCGCAGACCGACGCCCCCCAGGCCGACGCCAAGCATGAGGAGCCGAAGGCCGCTTCCCCGGCGGAAACCCCGGTGACGGCCCCGGCTGCAACCACCACCACCCCGACCGCCGCCGCGCCACCCTCCGCGTCGCCGGTGGATGGGCCGGTGCGTCTGGCACCGTTGCCGACGACCGCCGACGCCGCCAAGACGGTTCAATAGGCCGATCGTTGGGTTGGTCAGCAAGGCGGCTTGTCCGTCGGTTGGGTTCTGACGCACTCTGTTAACAACAGCGTGAACGATCCAACCGCCGAGGCCCCATGACCGCGCCCGTCCCGCCCGCGACTCCGTCCACCCCCGCCGCTCCCGCCATCGGGCTTGAGGAGCTTGACCGGTTGATCCGCGAGGGGGTTCCCCTGGTTGGCGGCTTTGGCATCGTCATCGATCATCTGGCGGCCGGGACCATTCGCCTGCGCCTGCCGTACAAGGATGATTTCGTCCGCCCCGGCGGGACCGTGACCGGACCGGCGATGTTCGGTTTGGCCGACGTTGCCCTGTATGGCGCGGTGCTGAGCCTGATCGGGCGGGTCGAACTGGCCGTCACCACCAGCATGACCATCAATTTCCTGCGCCGTCCGCCGCCGGTCGCCGTGATCGCCGAGGCGCGCATCCTGAAGCTGGGCAAGCGTCTGGCCTATGGCGAGATTCTGATCTTCTCCGAAGGCGATCCGGTCCCGGTCGCCCACGCCACCGGCACCTATTCGATTCCGCCGCACGACCCGGTGTCCGTTGCGGTATCCGGATACCAATAACCCGATGTCCGACAAAAAATCATTTCAAATCAACGGTGTTGTGGTAACGGTACAATAATACCGCAATTGCAACTCATTGATTTCAATGATGAATTTTTGCATTGACACGGGTGTCTCAAAACCGTAGAAATCACCCGCTTCGGCGCCTCCGGATTCGGCGGCCTGCCGATCCGTGTTAGACCCAACGAGTGTGGCGATGAAGACCTTCAATCTGAAGCCGACCGAAATCGAGAAGAAGTGGTACGTCGTTGACGCCGACGGCCTCGTTCTCGGGCGGCTTGCCAGCATCCTGGCGAACATCCTGCGCGGCAAGAACAAGCCGACCTACACCCCCCACATGGATTGCGGCGATCACATCGTCGTCATCAATGCGGAAAAGGTGAAGCTGACCGGCAACAAGCGCGACGCCGACATTTTCTATTGGCACACCGGTTATCCCGGCGGGATCAAGGGCCGTTCCAAGGGCCAGATCCTGGACGGCAAGTACCCGGAACGGGTCATTGAAAAGGCCGTTGAGCGTATGGTTCCGCGTGGTCCGCTGGGCCGCAAGCAGATGACGCACCTGAAGGTTTACAAGGGCGCCACCCATCCGCATGAGGCGCAGCAGCCCGTCGTCCTCGACGTCGGCTCGATGAACTCGAAGAACAAGCGGAGCGCGTAATCCAAATGGCTCAGGTTACCACCACCCTCTCCGGGCTGAAGGATCTGACGGGCGCTGCCACCGTCGTCGCCGAAGAACTGGCCGCGCCGAAGCTCGACGCCCAGGGCCGCGCTTACGCCACCGGCAAGCGCAAGGACGCCGTCGCCCGCGTGTGGATCAAGCCGGGTTCCGGCAAGGTCACGATCAACGGCCGCGACCAGACCGTCTACTTCGCCCGCCCCGTTCTGCGCATGATGATCGAACAGCCGTTCGGTCTGACCGAGCGCAGCGCGCAGTTCGACGTCGTCGCCACCGTCGCCGGTGGCGGTCTGTCGGGCCAGGCCGGTGCCGTTCGTCACGGCATCTCCAAGGCGCTGACCTACTTCGAGCCGGGCCTGCGCTCGCCGCTGAAGGCCGCTGGCTTCCTGACCCGCGACTCGCGTACGGTCGAACGTAAGAAGTACGGCCGCGCCAAGGCCCGCCGCAGCTTCCAGTTCTCGAAGCGTTAAGCCCTACACGGACCCGCGCCGTTACGGTACAAGCGAGGGGTGTCCCGCAGGGGGCACCCCTTTCTTTTTGTGTCGATTTTCTTTCATCCGACCTTCCAGCAAAGGACATCGGTTCCATGGCCTCGACCAGCACATCCGGCGGCACGCCGATTCGTGTCGGCATCCTGGGCGCTTCCGGTTACACCGGCGCCGAACTGGTGCGCATGCTGCTGCGCCACCCGAACGTCACGATCGCCGCGCTGACCGCCGAACGACAGGCCGGAAAGCCGATGGCGGAGGTGTTCCCGCATCTGGCGGGCTATGGCTTGCCCGATCTGGTGAAGATCGACGCGCTGGACTGGAACGCCTTGGATTTCATCTTCTGCGCCCTGCCGCACGGGACGACGCAGGAGGTCATCGCCGGGCTGCCCAGCCATCTGAAGGTCGTCGATCTGTCCGCCGATTTCCGCCTGACCGATCCGGCGGAATACGCCGTGTGGTATGGGCATGAGCACCGCGCCACCGATCTCCAGAAGGAGGTCGTCTATGGCTTGACGGAGTTCAACCGCGCGGCCGTCGCCTCGGCGCGGGTCGTCGCCAACCCGGGTTGCTACCCCACCTCGTCGCTGCTGCCGCTGCTGCCGCTGCTGTCGAAGGGGCTGATCGAATCGGACCGCATCGTCATCGACGCCAAGTCGGGCGTGTCGGGGGCGGGGCGCGACGCCAAGCAGGCCAACCTGTTCTGCGAGGTGTCGGAGGGATTCGCCGCCTATGGCGTCGGCCATCACCGCCACATGCCGGAAATCGAACAGGAACTGCGCGGGGTGGCGGGCCGTCCGGTGACGGTGTCCTTCACGCCGCATCTGGTCCCGATGAATCGCGGCATGATGGCCACCATCTATGTCCGCATGACCGATGGCGTGACGGTGGATGATCTGCGCGCGGCGCTGGCGGCGCGTTACGCCGACGAGCCGTTCGTCGGCGTCACCCCCGCCGGGGCCAACCCGGCCACCCGCCATGTCCGCGCGTCCAACCACGCCTTGATCGGCGTCACGGCGGACCGCGCGCCGGGCTGCGCCATCCTGGTGTCGGTCATCGACAATCTGGTGAAGGGCGCGTCGGGCCAGGCGATTCAGAACATGAACGTCATGATGGGCTTTGGCGAAACCACCGGGATCGATCAGGCCCCGCTGTTCCCGTAAGGTGTTCCCGCAATCGGTGTGGTGACGGGGCGCGTTCGGCGGCAAACACTGTGTCGTCGGACGCGCACTGTTGCAAAGGGGCCGCAGCCGCCAACGCTTTGTTGGCAAATGACGGATTCCGGTGGTGCCACCCGTCCTGTGGTGGTTCAATCCGCCCCGTCACGCAAGGGACAGGAACAGCTTTATGTCCGCGATCATTCGGGCCTTCAACGGCGTTCTTCCCACCATCCACCCGACCGCCTTCGTTGCGGAAACGGCGGTGGTGATCGGAAGGGTCGAGATTGGGCCGGAAAGCGGCATCTGGTATGGCTGCACCGTGCGCGGAGATGTCAACGAGATCCGAATCGGCGCGCGCACCAACATCCAGGACGGCACGGTCATCCATGTCGCCCAGGACGGGCAGGGCACTTACATCGGCGATGACATCACGGTCGGCCACATGGCGCTGCTGCACGCCTGCACGCTGGAGGACGGCTGTTTCATCGGGATGAAGGCCTGCATCATGGACGGCGCGTATGTCGAGTCGGGAGCCATGGTGGCGGCGGGAGCGCTTGTGACGCCCGGAAAGCGGGTGAAACAGGGGTTTTTGTGGGCTGGAAGCCCGGCAAAGCCGGTTCGTGAGCTTACCGAACGCGATCTCAGCTATTTTCCGGTATCTGCCCGCCGCTATGCGGATTTGGCGGAAACATATCGGAAAAGCTGATATGGAAGAGGAGCATAAGCCCAGCGAACAGGGCTGACGCTTCAAAGTCTGCTGCGCCGTTGACCGACGGCGCAATCTGTGGCTTGAAGACGTCTGCCTTGCTTGCGTAGGGTCTGATGCTTGCATTGAAAGGTTCATCCCCCGCAGGCACTCTGATGGGGAAGGGTTCTGGAAGGGAGTGAAGACATGAAGACTCTTGTTCGCGCTGGTCTGGCGATTGTGCCGGCCGCTGTTGTTGCTTTCGGTCTGGCGGCCGCCGCCAACGCCCAGGACGCGAGCCTGGTCGGCAAGGGCACCGCTTGGTGCAACCCGGTCCATGGCTGGAACAGCCAGGTCCCGGCCGGTGTTGACGCCACCACCGCCAGCGGTGGTTATGTGATCCATCAGGGCAGCGTTCCCTGCGGTCCGGCCGCCGCCGCCCCGGCTGCTCCGGCCGCCGTGCAGAGCGAATACCTGGTGTTCTTCGACTTCAACAAGTCGGCGATCACCCCGGCCGCTGATCGCGTGATCGGCGACGCCGTTGCCGCGATCCTGAAGACCGGCACGGCCACCAAGATCCACGTTGTCGGCCACACCGACAGCTCGGGTTCGCCGGCCTACAACCAGAAGCTCTCGACCGCTCGCGCCACCGCCGTGAAGACCGCGCTGATCGCCAAGGGCATCGTCGCCGCCAACATCACGACCGAAGGCAAGGGCGAAAGCCAGCTGCTCGTCCAGACGGGTCCGAACGTGCGCGAGCCGTCGAACCGTCGCGCGCAGATCCTGCCGAAGGTTGCGAAGTAATCAGGGACGAGGACCGCTCCGGGGGTTTCGGAACGGTCCACTTCCTTTGCTTACAGAAAAAGGGCCGTGCCGGGTTTCCGGTGCGGCCCTTTTTTCGTGCGCGCTCCATTTGTGCATGATGCGCCGGGCGCGGACGCAGAAAGACCCCGGCCGGGGCAACCCGGACCGGGGGTCAGGACGGGATCAGGGAAGATTTACGCGCGGTCTTCGATCGGCGCGCCAACCACCAGGGCCAGCGGGACCACCCCCGCCCACACCGGGTGCGCCATATCCTCCGGATCATCCTTCGGCGGGCCGGAGCGGACCTTGGCCGACGCCTCGCTGATCGGAAAGGCAAGCACGGCGGTCGCCTTCATCTCCTGCGCGTTGGGCGCGCGGACCTTGGCGGCGCGGCCCGGTTCGATCTTTTCGACCAGGGCGTCGAGCGCCGCCCGCTTTTCGGTTTCGTCGTCGATCAGGCGCGGGCGGCCGAACAGAACGACGGAACGGTAATTCACCGAATGATGGAAGGCGGAGCGGGCCAGAACCCAACCGTCGATCAGGGACACGGTGATGCAGGCGTCACCGCCGCTTTGCAGACGGCGAATCATCCGGCTGGACGACGCGCCGTGAATCAACAATTCGTTGCCAACCCGCCAGGGCACGGTCGGGATCACCACCGGAACCGGCCCGTTGGGGCTGTCCATCGCGCCATCGACGAAACCGACATGACAGACCGGGGCCTCGTCCAAAATGGCGTTGATGGTGGCGACGTCGTAGCAGCCGCGATCCCCCACCCGCACGGTGCGGGTGCGGCGGGTTTGGGCGAGGGCGTCGGTGGTGCTGGTGTCGTCGTTTTGGGAATCGGGGGGGAGGCTCATGGCGATGCACGGGTCCGATGGTTGCGTTGACACCGGTTTGCCGCCAAATTGGTCCAATCAAAAGAGCCATATTGGTGTTTTTGTTGGGTCCAATTTGACCCGTTTCAGCCACGGAGCTTCCCGACATGGTGCGCCGCGCCCGCCCGGTTCTGTCCAGCCTTGGCCCGGTCACGCTCGACCGCTCTGGCGTGGAGCCGCTGCACCGGCAACTGTACCGGGCCTTGCGGCAAGCGGTGATCGAGGGGCGCTTGCGTCCCGGCGAGCGGTTGCCGCCCACCCGCGCGCTCGCCGACGAGTGGGGGTTGTCGCGCAACACCGTGGTCACGGCCTATGACACCCTGCTGGCCGAGGGCTACATCACCGGCAAGGTCGGGGCGGGCAGCTTCGTCGCCAGCGCCCTGCCGGACGCGCCGCCGATGGGCGCGCCGGGGCGGGGCGACGCCCGGCGCGGCGTCGGGCTGTCACGGCGCGGCGTGGCGTTGGCGGCGGTTGGCGGGGACATGCGCGACCCGTCGGGACGGCCCTTTGCGCTGGGAACGCCGGACCTGAACGCCTTTCCCTTCGGGCTGTGGGCGCAATTGCTGGCGCGGAGTTGGCGGGTGGCCGGGCGCGGTCTGGCGGTGGATCCCGATCCCTTGGGGCATCCCCCGTTGCGGGCGGCGATCGCGGGCTATCTGCGGGCGGTGCGCGCGGTGCGCTGCGAGGCCGAACAGGTGGTGATCGTGTCGGGCGCGCAGCAAGGCTTGTCGCTGGTGGCGCAATTGCTGCTCGACCCCGGCGATTCGGCGTGGGTGGAAAATCCGGGCTGGCCGGGGAACCGCGCCGCGCTGTTGGGGGCGGGCGCGCGCCTGGTTCCGGTTCCGCTGGATCAGGAGGGGATCGACGTGGCGGAGGGGGGGCGGCGTGGCGACGACGCCCGGTTGGCGCTGGTCACGCCGTCGCACCAGTTTCCGTTGGGCGTCACCATGAGCCTGCGCCGTCGGTTGCAACTGTTGGACTGGGCGGCGGCGCGCGACGCCTGGATCGTCGAGGATGATTACGACAGCGAGTTCCGTTACGCCGGGCCGCCACTGGCCGCGCTCCAGGGCTTGGACGGGGCCGGGCGCGTGCTCTATGTCGGCAGCTTCAGCAAGGCGCTGTTTCCGGCGCTGCGCCTTGGTTACGTCGTGGTTCCGCCCGATCTGGTCGGAGCGGTGCGGGCTGCACGCCGTCATTTCGACGGCGGGACCAGCGTCGTGCCGCAGGCCGCGCTGCACCGCTTCATGGCCGATGGGCATTTCGCCGCCCATCTGCGGGCGATGCGGGCGCTCTACGCCGACAAGCGGGCGGGATTCCTGCGCACGCTCGACCGCTGCTTTGCCGGTTTGGGCCGGGCCGAGGCGGGGGAGGCCGGGTTGCATGTGCTGCTGCATCTGCCGCAGGAGAAACCCGACCGAACCCTGTCGGCGTTGGCCAAGCGGGTCGGCCTGACGGTTCCCGCCCTGTCGGATTATTACCGGGTTGAACCGGGCGAGGAGTCGGTCGGCAACGGCCTGATGCTGGGCTTTGCCGCCCACGACGCCGAGGCGCTGGACCGCGCCGCCCGCGAATTGGCCGATCTCGCGGCGGCGATGGCCTGACCCTGTTGGCCTGATCCTGATGACCCAACTCTGTGGAGTCCGATCAACCCGGCCCCACCGCCCAGGCCGGGTAACGCAGGCTGAGTTGGTGGGGCTGGTCGGTCATGTCGAGCACCGGGCGCAGCACCGTCGGGTCGGCGCGCATCGCGTCCTCCCCCGCCATATGGACGATGCCCAAGCGGCGGTTCGGCAGGTAATATTCGACCAGCTCGCGGCGGTCCGGGTCGAAGCGCCAGGGGCCGATGTAGTTGCACCATTCGGGCAACAGCTCCACCGGCAACCCATCCAAATAGATGGCCCCGGCCATGGCGAGCTGGTCGGAGGTGAACAACCGCCCCTTTTTCAACACCCGGACCTGCCAGCGCTGGAACGCCGCCCAATGCGGGGCGTCGGATTTCAGGGCGTAGGCCCCGGCGTTGAGCGTCGGCCGGGTGGCGAGCGCCCGGCTTTCCGAGGTGCTGAGACCGGCGCGGGTGGCGTTCTTGAACAGGATGGAGCGGACCCGCGCGAAGCGGCCCAGCAGCCAATCCAGCCGCAATTCGGTTTCGGAAAAACGCCCGAACTGGGCGACGATGGCAAAACGGTTCAGCGCCGCGCCGCGCCGCAGCAGCTCCACCGCCTCCCAATCCTGCACCCAGGCGTCGGCGTCGATCCAAATCACCGTGTCATAGCCGGGGAAATAGGTCGGCAGATGCAGCTTGGCGAGGTTGGCCTTGAGATGAATGCGGTTGCGCAGCCGATGGGCCGGAATCTCCACCGGCCAGGGCGGTGTCACCACGGCCAGCCCTTGGCCGGTGAATTCCTGCTTCTGCTCGTCGGTCAGACCGGCGTCGATGACGCCGATCGGGCAATCCGCCGCCGGTTTCAGGGCGCGCAGCGACGCGACCAGCTCGCGGATCAGCGGGCAATAGCGGGAATCACCCCCGGTGACGATGATGAAGGAGCCAAGAGGGGCCATGATCCGCGCGGTGCCGTTCCTGTGTCGGTTGGGGCCGCAGCCTGAGCGGGACGCCGGGGCAAGTCAAGCGATCAACGGCTTGGAAACCGAGGTGGTCGCTTGAAGCATCGCGCACCCGACCGGAACAAGGGTTGCCACGGATTTCACGGATTTTTTCACGGATTTCACGGAACGCGTCTCAGAACCATCCGTTTGCGATCTTAGTGTAAACCTCATGACGGGATGCCGAATGCAATTGGGGACGAAAATCCGTGCAATCCCTCATTTTTGTCCGTGAAATCCGTGTCCACTCTTGCCTGTGTGACGATGATCGCTCGTTCAAGCGATCAACGGTTTGGAAACCGGGCCGCGATCAGGCGCGCGGTTCCATGCTGCGGGGCGTGACTGGACAAGCGGGGCGGGGGCGGGCATCGTCGGGGCCTTGAAACAACGGATCAATGGGTTGGCGCGATGATCGGGCGGATGATGCGGGCGGTTCTGGTGGGGATGCTGATGCTGGCGGCTCTGCCCGCCGCCGCGCTGGAAAGCTTTCAGAAATCGACGCTGACCGTGGAAACCGTCGGCGGCGGCAAGTTCAAGTTCGAGATCGAGTTGGCCCTGACCCCGGCGCAGCAGGCGCAGGGGCTGATGTTCCGCGAAACGATGGCCGCCGACGCCGGGATGCTGTTCGTCTATGACCGGGTGCAACCGGCCAGCTTCTGGATGAAAAACACCCTGATCCCGCTGGACATGCTGTTCATCGGGGCCGATGGCCGCATCGTCAACATCCACGAACGCGCGGTTCCGCAGTCGCTCGCCTCGGTCAATTCCGCCGGTCCGGTCAAGGCGATCCTGGAGTTGAACGGCGGCATGAGCGCCCGGCTGGGCATCCGCCCCGGCGACCGGGTGGCGCATCCGGCCATCACGGCGCCGTGAGGACGCTTGTTGCGGCGTCATCGCACCCCACTTCATCCAGCGTCGGGCCGCGAACCCGGCGTGTCGGCGTGGCGTTGCGGGTGAGGGCATGAGCGGGCGGCGGGCGATTTTGTGGGCCGGGGCGCTGGTTCTGGCGGGCGGGGCGGCGGGATACGCCGCCTGGGGCCGGGTGGACGCGCCGCCGCTCTACCGCCTGGCCCGGGTCGAGCAAGGCCCGATCACCAGCGCCATCACCGCCACCGGAACCATGAGCGCGCTGGTGACGGTGGAGGTCAGCTCCCAACTCTCCGGCCAGATCGCGGAACTGAACGCCGATTTCAACAGCCGGGTGTCCAAGGGGCAGGTTCTGGCCCGTTTGAACGGCGACCAGCTCGACGCCCGTCTGGCCCAGGCCGCCGCCGATCTGGAGGCCGCCCGCGCCACCCTGACCCAACAGCAGGCCCAACAGGACAAGGCCCGCGCCGACGTCGCCAACGCCAAGGCCAATCTGGCCAACGCCGAAGCCCAACTGGTGCGCGCCGATCTGGCCCTGCGCGACGCCGAACGCGATCTGGTCCGGCGGCAGGATTTGCGCGGGCGCGGCGTGGTCGCCGTCGCCGATCTGGAAAAGGCGGAAACCGCCGCCCGCAGCGCCCAGGCCCAGCGTTTGGCCGCGTTGGCGCAGAAACAGCAGGCCGAGGCCGGGGTGGCCTCCGCCGAAGCGTCGCTGGCGGTGGGGGCGGCGCAGGTCGGCGTGGCCAGCGCCCAGGTGGCCCAGCGCGAAGCCGCCCTGCAACTGGTTCGGGTGGACGCCAACCGCTCCGTCATCCGCTCGCCCATCGACGGGGTGGTGGTGAACCGGGCGGTCAACAGCGGGCAGACGGTGGCGGCCAGCCTGTCGGCCCCGACGCTGTTCACCATCGCCCAGGATCTGCGCCATATGGAGGTGCTGGCCAACATCGACGAGGCCGACATCGGCCGGGTGCGCGAAGGCATGCCGGTGCGCTTCACGGTCAACGCCTTTCCCGGCGAACCCTTTGTCGGCACGGTGGCGCAGGTGCGTCTGGCCCCGAAGGAGGATCAGAACGTCGTCACCTACATCGTCGTCATCACCGTCGACAATCCCGACCTGCGGTTGCTGCCCGGCATGACCGCCAATTTGCGGATCACGGTGGACGAGCGGGCGTCGGTTCTGAAAATCCCGAACGCCGCCCTGCGCTTCCGCCCGCCGGGGATGGATACGCCGGGCGACGCACCAGCCGCAGCATCCGGCGGCGGGGAGGGCGGACGGGCGGCGCAGGTGTTGGAGGCCAGCGCCCGCCGGGTGGCCGATGGGCTGAAGCTGGACGAGGCGCGCCGCCGCGACATCGCCGCGCTGACCGCCCAGGCGCGCGACCGTTTTTTGGCGCTCGACGCCGAGGGGGGCGACCCGGAACGCCGCCGCGTGGCCGCCGCCGCCATCCGCCGCGACACGCTGGGCCGCATCGCCGCCTTGCTCGATCCCGATCAACGCCCACGATTCGATGGCCTGGTGGAGCCGCGCCCGGCGGCGGACACCGCCCGCACCGTGTGGCTTCCCGCCCCCGGTCCGGCGGGCGGTCCGCCCGTTCCGCTTCCGGTGCGGCTGGGCATTGGCGACGGCAGCAGCACCGAACTGATCGCCGGGGATCTGAAGCCGGGGCAGGAGGTGATCGTCGGCATCGTTCCGTCCGACCGCGACAACCGACGGGGGCCGCGCCTTGGCTTCTGATCGGGACAGGATGGCCTCCACAGTGGCCTCCGCGATGGCCTCCGCGATGGCCCCCGCCGAGGCCCCGGAGGTGATCGCGGTGGACCGGCTGGCCCGCTCCTACCGGATGGGGTCGCAGGTGGTTCACGCCCTGCACGGGGTGACGGCCAGCGTCCGCCGGGGGGAATTCGTGGCGGTGATGGGGCCGTCGGGATCCGGCAAATCCACCTTCATGAATCTGCTGGGCTGCCTGGATCGGGCCGACGGCGGATCTTACCGCCTGGATGGGGTCGAGGTCGGCGGCTTGTCGTCGGACGAGCTGGCGGCGGTGCGCAACCGCAAGATCGGCTTTGTCTTCCAATCCTTCAATCTGCTGCCGCGCCAGACCGCCCAGGCCAACGTCGAATTGCCGATGATCTACGCCGGGCAGCGGCGGACGGTTCGGGCGGAGCGTGCCGTCGCCGCGCTGGCCGCCGTCGGGCTGGACCACCGCGCCCACCACCGGCCGACGCAACTGTCCGGCGGCCAGCAACAGCGCGTCGCCATCGCCCGCGCGCTGGTCAACGACCCGATGATCCTGTTGGCCGACGAGCCGACCGGCGCGCTCGACAGCGCCACCAGCCTGGAGATCATGGCCCTGTTCCAGCGCCTGAACCGGCAGGGCATCACCATCGTGCTGGTCACGCACGAGCCGGAGGTGGCGCGCTACGCCGGGCGGTTGTTGACCTTCCGCGACGGCCATCTGGTCGGCGACCGCCGCCAGACACCGGAGGACGCGGCGGCCGATGCCGCCACCACCGGGGCGACGCTGGACGAGGTGGTGGCGTGACCGCGCTCGACGCGCTGCGGTCGGCGCTGGAGTCGCTGCGCTCCAGCCCGTTGCGCAGCGCCCTGACCATGCTGGGCATCGTCATCGGCGTGGCGGCGGTCATCGCCATGGTCGCCGTCGGGGCAGGCGCGCGCGATCAGGTGTTGCGGCAGATCGCCAGCCTGGGATCGAATCTGTTGCTGGTCGGGCAGGGCAGCGTCGTGCGCGCCGGGGTGAAGCTGGGGGCCGGGACCGCGTCCACCCTGATCGAAGACGACGCGACGGCGATCATGGCCGAGATTCCCGGGGTGCGGGTGGCGGCCCCGTCGGTGCGCTGGGGCTTGCAGGTGGTGGCGGGAAACCAGAATTGGGGAACGGCCCTGTTCGGCCTGACTCCCGACTATCTGGACGCGCGGGAATGGACCATCGTCCAGGGCCGTGGCTTTTCCGACGACGATGTGACCCAGGCCAACAAGGTGGTGATTCTGGGCCAAACCGTGGTCCGCAACCTGTTTGGCGGCGGCAACCCGGTGGGGGAGACGGTGCGCGTCTTTTCCACCCCGCTGACCGTCATCGGCGTGCTGGGGGAAAAGGGCCAGAACACGCAAGGCCAGGATCAGGACGACGTGATTTTCGTGCCGATCTCCACCGCCAAGCGCAACATCCCCGGCATGGCGAAAGCCAACCCGCGCTTTGTCCACACCATCGTCGCCAAGCTGGACGACGGCGTCGATCAGGCCGAGGCGATGCGCCAGATTCGCGAACTGCTGCGCCAGCGCCACCGGCTGGCCTCCGGCCAGGACGATGATTTCTGGATGCGCAACCTGTCCGATGTGTCGGCGACGCGCGATGAATCCTCCCGCGCGCTGTCCTTCCTGCTGGCGGCGGTGGCGGCGGTGTCGCTGCTGGTCGGCGGCATCGGCATCATGAACATCATGCTGGTGTCGGTGACGGAGCGGACGCGGGAAATCGGTCTGCGGCTGGCGATTGGCGCGCGCCGCCGCGACATTCTGGTGCAGTTCCTGATCGAATCAACCGCGCTGTCCCTGATCGGGGCGGCCATCGGCGTGTTGATCGGGGTGGCGACGGCGGCGTTGGTCGCCCATCTGGCCGGGTGGCCGACGCTGATCCAGCCGAACTCCATCCTGTTGGCGGTGGTGGTCAGCGGGCTGGTCGGGGTGTTTTTCGGCCTGTACCCGGCCCGCCGCGCCGCCCGACTCAACCCGATTGACGCGCTGCGTCACGAATAGCCGACAGGCTGTCGCCCAGGGCCGCATCGGGGGCAATCGGCAGGGCGCGGGCCGGGCTGCGGGCCAGCCGCACCGCTATCCGCGCCACCCACGCGACGGGGGCCGGGGCGGCCAGCACCGCCGGACGCCGTTCCGCCACGCAGCGCGCCAGGGCAAAGGCGGAGGTGGCGGCCCAGCGGTTGTACAGATCGATCTGACCGATCGCCGGGTCCAGACCGGCCCGCAGCGCGCCGCCCCCCATCGGGGCGATCAGATCCACCGGGTGGCCAAGGTCGGCCAAGGCGTGGGCCAACGCCACCAGCGCGCGGCGGTCGGGCCGGTCGGTCAGATCGGCGGTGAACAGGGCGATTCGCGGCGGGGGATGGGGCACGGCGGGTGATCCAAAATCGTTGGTGAAGCGGAACAGTGGCCGCGCGGGAAGGCTGTTGCCCAGGGCGTGCGCAGCGCGGCGCACGGAAAAATCGTCTCACCGGTCCGAAATCCGACACCAAATTGTGCGTCGGCTTCTTGCCGTCGGCGCGGCGTTCGTGTATCTCACAACGCGGCGACGGGGTGTAGCGCAGTCTGGTAGCGCGCCAGTTTTGGGTACTGGAGGTCTCCGGTTCGAATCCGGGCTCCCCGACCATCGCCGCAGCGACGATCTTGGAGAGGACATCGAGCCATGAACGTGCGGATCTATCAGCCGACCAAGACCGCCATGCAGTCCGGTCGCGCCAAGACGCACCGCTGGCAGCTCGATTGCGACATCGAGACGCCGCGCCGCCCGGAACCGCTGATGGGTTGGACCAGCTCCGGCGACACGCTGAACCAAATCCGCCTGACCTTCGAAACGAAGGAAGACGCGATCGCCTTTGCCGAGCGCAAGGGCTGGGATTACGTGGTGTCGAACGAGCCGGTGCGCCGCGTCCGTCCGCGCAACTACCCGGACAATTTCCGCCTCGACCGCCCGCGATTCTGATGGCGCTGTTGCCGCCGTGGGGTGTTGAGGTTTCTGACCGTTCCCACGGCGCGCCTGATCCAAAAGGCCGGTCCCGGCAAGCTCAGACGGCCCCATAGCTCAGTTGGATAGAGCAATCGCCTTCTAAGCGATAGGTCGCTGGTTCGAATCCAGCTGGGGTCGCCAAACATAGTTTGATAGGCTGAAAAGATAGAGGCTTAAAATTTTTCAATCTATCGGTTTCTATTGTCTTATGTAGTTGCCAATCTAACACCAGCGGGCGAGTGACATGATGAGCTTGAATGGTGGTGTCATAAATATTTTCCAAAACTGCTTGGCTGTTGACAGGATAGCTATTAGTTAGTAGTGTGTATTTGCCCTTTGGATAGCCAAAGGGGGTGGGTGTTGAACTTGTCAAGCACAATCGTGGCTGACATATGAAACGTGATCTGTAGAAGATTCGCCAACATGGCAACGGAAACGGAAATCGTCATCATCACTCCTGTGCTTATATAGCACTCTGCGTTAGTTTTTGGGGCCGAGGTAAAACTCGTTGGGCTGCTCATCACGAATGTGGTTAGAGTGGGTTGTATGCCGGAGAGGACAAATGAAGCCCCAATCATGTTCTCTCCGGCTCTGCGCTTGAAAATGAGCGATCCTATTTTACCAATTTTTATTAAAGTTAGAAATTATCTTCATTTTGATCGATCCCGTGACGTTTTTGACGTTATTTATCATCTTGGGGAGGTTGATTTTGTCCCCTCTCATTCGTTTATGCCATTTATTTCTTACGATATTGTCTCTAAGCAATGGGACAAGGAAAAAAAGTGCAAAGATGATAAAGTGCGCACAGTTTGCTATGCGTCGCATAGAGATTCTGCAATTTATCAATATTATTCTCAAGTACTGTCTGAAAACTATGAGCGCCTCATTGAGCGTTATGGATGCAAGGGGGCAATTGCTTATCGGCCTCTGGGATTGACAAATATTGATTTTGCGCTAGAGGCTTTTAATGAAATAAAAAAAATGGGCGCTTGCGTTGTGCATGCGCTTGATCTTAAAGATTTTTTTGGTAGCCTTGATCATAAAATATTGAAAGAGCGCTGGGCTTTAGTTTTAAATGATAAGTCTGCCCTGCCTGAAGATCATTATGCGGTGTTTCGTTCTTTAACTAATTATGCAAGTTTATCGCGTGACGATGTGTTTAATGTACTTGGGTATGGGAAGAGAAAACAAAAAAACATCCACAATAGAATTTGCTCGATTGAAGAATTTAAGATAAAGGCAAAAGGGCGATCTTGCATTAAAGTCAACAGGAGTGGGAAAGGTATTGTTCAAGGATCCCCGATTAGTGCCGTTCTTTCAAATGTTTACATGATTGAGTTTGACAGAAGAATGGAAAATTTTTGTATAGATAGAGGGGCCTATTACCGCCGTTATTCAGATGATATAATGATTGTATGCAATCATAAAGATGAATCTGACATTTATGAGAAACTTTCACTGGAGGTAGCTGCCCATAAAATTATGCTTCATCCGAATAAATGTAAGAAAATAAATATTGAACCAGGGGAAATTTTGAAAAATCCAGTACAGTACCTTGGGTTTATATTTGATGGAAGAAAAATATTGATACGGTCAAGCTCAATTGCGCGGTATTGGAGGAAAATGAAATTTGCTGTTAGAAGGCGAAAAATGTGTGCAAAGCACTCAAGCATTAAGGGTGGAAGTGGTGAAATTTTCAGGAAAAGCCTTTTCAAGAAATATACAAGATTTGGGAGAAAAGAAAATTTCCCGCATTATGTAGAGAGTGCACAGGAAAAAATTCATGAGCAAGGGATATCAAAGCAAATAAGAAAGCAGGAAAAGATATTGAGGAAATTTTTATCGGAAACATATTAAGGTATTCATGAAATTATAGTTTTCTAATTATTGAGATCGCGCCAACGGTGGCGGCGTGCGCCGCAAATATCTCCGCGCCAGGACACCGCGCACCGACCGTGAAGCCGTGCGCGGTGTTCTGGCGCGTTGATTGATCCGCCCGATCTTACTTCAGCAGATCCTTGGCGGTCTCGATCGCCTTGCAGGCGTCGTCGTTCTTGCCGGTCGCGATCGCGTTGGTGGCGGTCTCCAGAGCCTTCGACACGGCGGCTTGCTTGTCAGCGGGCAGCGACATCAGCTTCGAAGCCGACGCGGTGCTGATTTCCATCATGGCCGTGGCGGGGTCGCACGCGGCGTTGGCGGCGCCAGCGGTGACGGCCAGAGCGAAGGCGGAGATCAAGAGCGTACGGAGCATGATCTTTCCTTTGTCATGAATGATGCTCTGTTCAGAGAACAAGAGCAGTCACGTCATTTTTCTTGGTGACGAGCGGATGATGTGAAATGAAATCTCATGACGTAAAGTAAAATTTTTTTGATATTTGTCGCGGCATTTTGTCGCTCAATGGATTTTCACACTTATGGTGGAGATTGTTTCTGATCTTGAACATTAGATCACGCTTTCTTCATTTTTGAATTTTTGCGACTTAATATTTTTCTGTGAGGTTGGTTCTGTGTTAAGTGCTTGTGGAGCGGAGCCTTGACCTGGCGGGTGATTGCGGTGGTAATCGCCAGGATGGGCGGGGCCGCCAAAATTTTGACGCGGATGCGGAAAAAATCTGGAATAAAGGGCGCGCGGCGGACGTTGGCACCAGCAAGCACCGGGTCATCCGTTGGCCCGACCCTGGATTGCGATGCCACTTCGTCCTGTTCGCTCAGTTCGATGAGAGGAAAGTCATGGCTGCGGCCATGGCGTGACCGGAACGATCGGGTGCACGGTTGAGCACATTCGGGGTTGATCTGGAAGTCCACATTGCGTCCTTGCGGCGCTATGCGCGGGCCTTGCTGCGCAACAATCGTGCGGACGCGGAGGATCTGGTGCAGGAGGCGTTGGTGCGCGCGGTGTCGCGCGCCGACAGCTTCCAGGCGGGAACGAACCTGCGGGCGTGGTTGTTCACCATCCTGCACAACGTTCACGTCAATCAGGTCCGGTCCAAGGTCGGAAAGCCGGCGGAGGTCGATGTCGATGACGTCGAATCAAAGCTGGTGTCCCCGTCCCGTCAGGAGGAAAGCGTCGAACTGCGCGAAATGATGCGCCTGATCGACGCCTTGCCCGAGGAGCAGCGCAAGGTTCTGCTTCTGGTGGCGCTGGAGGGCCTGAAATACGAGGAGGTCGCCGAGATGCTCGGCGTCCCCATCGGGACCGTCATGTCGCGCCTGTCACGGGCGCGGGAGGCGATCCGGGCGAAACTGGCGAATGAGGGTGGCGTTGCCCTCCGACGGGTGAAGTGATGAACGCGCGAGCGGTGACGGAAGACGATCTCCACGCCTATGTGGATGGGCAATTGGACAGCACCCGCCGTCTGGCGGTGGAACGCTGGTTGGCCGATGACCCCGACGCGGCGGCCCGCGTCGAGGATTACCGCGCGCAAACGGCGCTGCTGCACGATCTGTTCGACGGCGTTCTGCGCGAACCGCCCAGCGACGCGGTGCAGGATCTCAGCGACCGCCTGAAAGGCCGTCTGGCCTTCAACGACAACCGCCCGCCCTGGCACGCCCGCCCGCTGCTGCGGGTTGCCGCCGCCGTGCTGCTGCTGCTGGCCGGGGCCGGGGGCGGATGGTTCGGGCGCGGCGTGCAAACCGTCTCCCCGGCCGGACAGCAGCGCCAGACGCTCGCCACCTTCGCCGAGGAAGCCACCCAGGCCCACCGTTTCTACACCGCCGACGAGCGGTTCCAGGTCGAGTTGGGGGCCGACAATCAGGACGAGTTGAACGGCTGGCTGTCCAAGCGGGTGGGCCGCGATGTGTTCGGCCCCGATCTGGCCCGCATCGGTTTCCGTCTGATCGGTGGGCGCTCCTTGCCGACCGATTTGGGCGCTGGCGCGCAATACATGTATGTGAACGACGCCAACAAGCGCATCACGCTGTTCGTCGGCGCGCCGCAGTCGGGCAACCCCTCGACCTTCAGCTTCACCCAGAACGGCGACGTCGCGACCTTCTATTGGGTGGAGGGGGCCTTGTCCTACGCCTTGGCCGGCCGCCTGTCGAAAGAGGAGCTGTTGGAGATCGCCAAGGCGGTCTACAGCGACGTGAAGGCCGGGCCGCCCCGCCGCCCGCCCGCCAACGAGCCGCCGCCCCGCCCGGTGGAGGTGGCCCCGCCGCCCAGCACCGCGCCGCAGGACGCGCCCGCCACGGTCCAGCCGATCAGCGACACCCAGAAACCGAAGGACAGTTGAGCGGGACGCTTGAGCGGAACGTTGCGCCGCAAGAGTGAAAAATCGTTGCATTTCATCGCTCTTGCGGCAAGGTTGAACCCACCAACGACCGTTTGGTCAGACCCCGCTGACTGGACCTTGGGGGGCACATCCGCATGCACCGGAGCCAGATCGACCCGCAGCTTGAGGCGCAGATCAAAAGCGCCCGTATTCTGATTGTGGACGACAACGCGTCCAACGTCGAATTGCTGCGGGAGATCCTGACCCACGACGGCTATCATGACATCCGGGGGGAAACCGATCCCCGCAAGGTCCCCGCCCTGTGCGAAGGGGTGGGGTTCGATCTGCTTCTGATCGACATCCGCATGCCGCACATGAGCGGGTTCGAGTTGATGGAGCGGGTTCGCCCGATCTTTGGCGGCGATTACGTGCCGATCCTGGTCCTGACCGCGCAAACCGATCAGGACACCCGCCGCCGCTCGCTGGAACTGGGCGCGAACGATTTTCTGACCAAGCCCTTCATCGCCTGGGAGTTGCTGCACCGCGTGCGCAACATGGTGGAGATCCGCACCCTTTACCGTCGCGCCGCCGACCAGAACCGGGAGTTGGAACGGCGGGTGACGGAACGGACGGCGGAACTGACCAGCGCGTTGGAGGCGGCCCGCCAGGCCAATCGCGCCAAGCTGGATTTCTTGTCGGTGATGAGCCACGAGCTGCGCACGCCGTTGAACTCCATCATCGGATTCGCCGATGTGCTGGGCAGCGAATCGATGGGCAAGCTCGGCAACCCGGATTACGTCGAGTATGTGAAGCTGATCGAGGACAGCGGCAAATCGCTGCTGACCATGGTCAACAACATCCTCGATTACACGCGCGGCTCCACCGGCTCCATTGAGTTGCAGGAGTCCGACGTCGTCCTGCCGCAACTTCTGACCAATTGCGTGGATTTGCTGGCGGCAAAGGCCGAGGGCAAGCGGTTGACCATCAGCCAGCAACCGACCCCGCCCCTCCATCTGCGGGCGGACCGGCGGCGGCTGCGCGAGATGATTCTCAACCTGCTCGACAACGCGGTGAAGTTCACGCCGCCGGGTGGCCATGTGTGGATCGGCGCGGACCGTCGTGGCGACGCGCTGGCCATCACCGTGCGCGACGATGGGCCGGGCATTGCCCCCGATCTGCTGAGGCGGGTCTTCAACCCCTTCACCCAGGCGGAACGGTCGCTGGTGCGCCAGCATGAAGGGATCGGCTTGGGCCTGCCCATCGTGCGCCGGATGGCCGAACTGCACGGCGGAACGGTGGAGTTGACCAGCGCGCCGGGGCAGGGGACCGAGGTGGTGATCCTCCTGCCCGCCGGGCGGATTTTGGGCTGATTCCGCCCAGCCGACACTCGCCCGGCGGTCAGAATCAATGGAAGGTGAAGGCCTCCGGGCCACCGCCCAGGCGCGCGACCAGACCGCCGCCGTTGGGAACCGGCTGCCAGCATTCGCGTTGCGAATCGACCGGTTCGGAGACCACGATGAACCCGTTGTCGGTGTAGCGCCAATACAGGCTGGGCGGTCGGTTGTCCGAGGCCCAGCGGACGGCCCACACCCGTTCGCCATCGGTCCAGGTGGCGGTGAAGCGGAGCGGCGCGCGGATGCCGCTGGCCTTCATGTCCTGGTGGATGTCGCCCAGAACCGAGCGGAAGGCGGCCACCGGATCGCGATCCAGACCGCGCCCCAGCGCGGTGAGGAAGATCGCTTCGCTGTCGGTGGTTCCGGTGCGCGACGCGTACAGCTCATCGGGGATCATGCCCTCGACCCGGCGGCGCAGCTTGCCCCAATCGCCGACCTGCCCGTTGTGCATGAACAGGAAGCGGCCGGACTTGAAGGGATGGCAGTTGGCCCGGCTGACGGCGGTTCCGGTCGCGGCGCGGACATGGGCAAAGAACAGGTGGGAGCGGACATGGCTGCAAATGGATTGCAGATTTTCATCCGACCAGGCCGGTCGCACCTCGCAATAGCGGCCCGGCTCGACACGGTCGCTGTACCAGCCCACCCCGAACCCATCGCCGTTCGTCTCGGTCTTGGCCTCCGACGCGTGCATGGACTGTTCGATCAGCGAATGGCAGGGGGTGCAGACCAGGGATTCCAGCAGCACCGGCTCACCGCAGTACGCAAGAAAGCGACACATCGACGGGCGCACCTTTCAGGAGTCGCGCAACAACGCTGCGTCAATTTGACCGCATCGCGGATGTGAAACAAGGCGTCGGCTTCATCGAATCGTCACATGCCGCCGGGGTGTGGCTTTTCTGCCAAGGCGGCGTTGGGCACACAGGGTTTGAGCACGGCCGGAACGGTCAGCGTTTCGCCGGATCCGGGCCGGTCGCGGGCGGGGCCTGGGTTTCGATGGTCCATTTGCCGTCCTTGAACTCCAGCTTGGCGGCGTAGCTGCTGGCGGTGATGGCGGACAGGACGGTGTCCCATTGCCGATGGGGCAGGCGGTTGATGTCAAAATTCCGAGCCGTCGGCACCCGGTGCGGCGACCAGAAATAGGTCACGCCGCCGCCCACCAGCACCGCCGCACCGGTCAGAAAACCGACGGTGGCCAGCGCCAGGGGCAGGGGTAAGGCGGGCGTCAGCCGCTTCATCCGGCGGCTGCTGATGATGGCATGGAAGCGGACATGGCCCTGCGGTGCCCAGGCCGGAACGATCAGGCCGAACGGGCGGTCGCCCACCCGGTCGGCGGGCTGCACCACCGCCATCCGGCTCTGCACCTCGCGGCTGCGGGTTTCGGACAGCAGGGCACCCACCGGGCGGCCGTTGCGCACGGTCAGTTCGAACACGCGGCGGCCCGACGGCAACAGGGCGACGCCGCCGGGGTTGGCGTCGATCTCCTTGGCCAGCGCGGGCAGGAAGGAATAGCCGGGGCCGCCCTCATGCACCTCATACAGATACCCGCTCCACAGCGGTTCAACGGCGTACCAACAGGTTTCGGAGCTTTTCAGGCAGCGGCGGCCAAAGGCGCGCGCGTAGGATTCGGCGTCCTTGCGTTCGACGCCTTCCAAATAGCCAAACATGACGTTGGTTGCCTGCCGCACGCCCGGCACCGATCCCCCGTGTCCCATCCCAGACCGACCGCACCACATCCTGCGGAACGGGTCGGCGGCAGCACGCCAAATATGGACGGTTCCGGTGGTTTTGTCAGCAGAACGAATCCCGGTCCCGCGCGCGCAGGGCAATCGCTTGAACGAGCGATCATCGTCACGCAAGCAAGAATGGACGCGGATTTCACGGACAAGATTAGGGATTGCACGGATTTCCGACCTCAATCGCCTCACACATCCCGTCACGAAGTTTGTCGCAAGCTCGCGTATAGGATGGCTCTGAGATGGATTCCGTGAAATCCGTGAAAAAATGCGTGCAATCCGTGGCGATTCTTGTTCCGGACGGGTGCACGGTGCTTCAAGCGATTGCCCGGTCCCGCGCGCGCACCCGTGTTGACTTGGGGGGCGCGTTGGGTAACGTCGGTGGTCGCATGACGGACCATGACCCCGACGACCATCCCCGATCCGGCCCGACCCGACGCCGGTTTCTGACCGGACTGGCGGCCACCGCGCTGCTGGCGGCGAACACGCGCCCATCCCAGGCGCTGGATCGGACGGTCCCCCAATGGTTGACGATTCCCCGCCGTCTGGTGATGCGCAACCTGAACACCGGGGAAAGCCTGAACGCCGTCTATTGGCATGACGGAGCCTATGACCCCGCCGGGCTGGCCAACGTCGACCGTTTTTTCCGCGATTGGCGCACGGGGGAGACGGTGCAGACGGCGGCCTCCCTCCTCGATATTCTCTGGCGGTTGCAGATGGCGGCGCGCTTCACCGTGCCGCTGGAGGTGCTGTCCGGCTATCGTTCGGTCAAAACCAACGAGATGCTGCGCCGGACCATGGGCGAAAGCGTGGCCCACCGCAGCTTTCACATCCGCGCCATGGCGGCGGACATCCGCTTGCCCGGCCTGTCGTCCCTGGCGGTGGCGCATTACGCCAACGGGTTGGGCATGGGCGGGGTCGGCTATTACCCCGACAGCAACTTTGTCCACATCGACAGCGGCCCGCGCCGGGTGTGGATTCGCTGACTTTATGATGCGTGATACAGAAGAAAAGAGGGTTTCATGATAAAGAATTCATGGCCGGGATGGACGGAATGGAAATTATTATCCAATGTTTTTGAATCGGAATTGGAATTAGAAAATCACGATATGCCCCATGCGCCAGGATGTTATATTGTTGGTTCTGGTTGCAGTATTTCTCGTGCTCGCCACCGTGATGTTGAAGGTATATTGACTGTTGGTAAAGCGTCGTTTCTTCGTCAACGCATCGCGCGGTTTTGGCATTGCGCCAACAATCCGAACTCATTCGGTCATATGGCGGGGGTGCGATACCGCGAGCTTGGCATGAGTCAGCGATTCCCGCTGGAGCGTTTGCGGATTTGTTGGTGCAACACTGGGAGTGAAAGAGAAGCGGCTATGGTTGAAGCCTCTTTGCTCAGGGAGTATCGGCTTTACCATCTTGAAAATCCTCCTTTGAACTACAACGCGCCAAACCCAATATCCGCATAATATCAACGGATACAGAAGGGATCGGTCTTCGACATGACGAATTTTTTGGTTGTATGGCTATGAACGGGATGAGAATGCCGCGCGCGGTCCTGTATGATTGGGACAACACCCTGGTGGACAATTGGGGAACCGTCCGCGCGGCGCTGAATCACGCCCTGGACGCGTTCGGCCTGCCGACCTGGGACGAGGAGGAGGCGCGCGTCCGCATCAAGCAATCGCTGCGCGACAGCTTCCCGCGCATCTTTGGCGAGCGTTGGACCGAGGCGCGCGATCTCTTCTACGCCTATTTCGCCGCCCACCATCTGGATCATCTGCGCCCGCTGCCGGGGGCGGAGGATCTGTTGCGCCGTTTTGCCGAACGCGGCGTCTATCAGGCGGTGGTGTCGAACAAGACCGGAAAATTCCTGCGGGCGGAGGCCGAGGCGCTGGGCTGGACCGGTTTTTTCGGGGCGCTGGTCGGCGCGCAGGACGCCCCGTTCGACAAGCCGCACATCGCCCCGGTGCGGATGGCGTTGGGGCCGTCGGGGCTGGAACCGGGGCCGCAGGTCTGGTTTCTCGGCGACGCGGACATCGATATGGAATGCGCCCATGGCGCGGGGTTGCTTCCGGTGCTAATAGGTCAGGGCGAGGGGAGCGGGTTCGACCGTTTTCCCCCTGCCCATCGTCACGCCGATTGTGCAGCCTTGTGTGGCTTGGTTGGCGTGGGTGGTGATACCATATCCGTCCAGTCGGGTGTTTGATCGGGTCTTCGGCGGACCGGGTCGGACACCGTGGGCTTACGCGGATCGGCTTTGTGCAGGCCGATCCCAAGAACATTCAAGAAGGGGGCATGTGTATGTCTGAAAAAAGCCAGAACGTGCAGGACGTGTTTCTCAACCACGTCCGCAAGAACAAGACTCCCGTAACCGTCTTTCTCGTGAACGGCGTGAAACTTCAGGGCATCATCACCTGGTTTGACAATTTCTCCGTGCTGCTGCGCCGCGATGCTCATTCGCAACTGGTCTACAAGCACGCGATTTCGACGGTGATGCCGGCCCACCCGATCCAACTTTTCGAACCGCCGAAGGAAGGCGAGAGCGCCTGATCCCATGACCAATGACGAAGGTGCAGCGCCGCTTGGCGCTGGCCGGGTGATTGTGGTCCACCCCGTCCTCCGCAGCGAGGCGGACGGGGTGTCTCGCCCCCCCGAATCCTGCTTGGAAGAGGCGATCGGCCTTGCCCAGGCAATTGAGTTGGATGTCATCCACGCCGAATGCGTGAAGGTCAACCGGCCCCAGCCCGCGACCCTGCTCGGGTCCGGGACGGTGGAGCATCTGGCCGAACTGGTGACGGAGCTTGAAGCGACGCTGGTCATTCTGGACCACGCGCTGTCACCGGTGCAGCAACGCAATCTGGAACGCGCGCTCAAGGCCAAGGTGATCGACCGCACCGGCCTGATCCTGGAGATTTTCGGTGCGCGCGCCCGCACGCGCGAAGGCATGCTCCAGGTCGAGTTGGCGTCGCTGACCTATCAGAAATCCCGACTGGTCCGGTCCTGGACCCACTTGGAACGCCAGCGCGGCGGGTTCGGCTTTCTGGGCGGCCCCGGCGAATCGCAGCTTGAGATGGACCGCCGTCTGATCGGCGACCGCATCATCAAGATCAAAAAGGAACTGGACGAGGTGCGGCGCACCCGTGGCCTGCACCGCAAGGCGCGGGCGAAGGTTCCCTATCCGGTGGTGGCGCTGGTCGGCTACACCAACGCCGGGAAATCCACCCTGTTCAACCGGTTGGCCAACGCCGACGTGTTCGCCAAGGATCTGCTGTTCGCCACGTTGGATCCGACCATGCGGCAGGTGACGTTGCCGTCGGGGCGCAAGGTGATCCTGTCCGACACGGTGGGGTTCATCTCCGACTTGCCGCACGGTCTGGTCGCCGCCTTCCGCGCGACGCTGGAGGAGGTGGACGCCGCCGACATCATCCTGCACGTCCGCGACATCGCCCACATCGACACCGACGCCCAGCGGGCCGACGTGTACGAGGTGTTGGGCGACATGGGGCTGGATCCGGACAGCGACGACCGGGTGATCGAGGTTCTGAACAAGATCGATGCCCTGGACGCGGACAGCCGGGCGGCGCTGTTGACCGCAACCGCCCGCAACCCGCGCGCGGTCGCGGTGTCGGCCTGGACCGGGGAGGGGATCGACGCGCTCGACCGCCTGCTGGACGAGCGGATGAACGCCCATCGCCAGGTCGTCACCCTCGACATCGCGCTGGGCGATGGGGCCGCGCTGGCGTGGCTCTACGCCAAGGGCGAGGTGCTGGAGCGTGAGGACGATGAGGATCTGGCCCATCTCAAGGTCGCCATCGATCCGGCCGATCTGGCGCGGTTCGAAAAGCGGTTTCTGCAACAGCCCGATCCCTGATCGAGTTCTGGCCTGATCGAGGTCTGGGCGGGCAGAGCCGCAGATCACGGATGACGCGGGGGCGGCGGGGACGGCATAATGCGCCCACCGCCACCGCTTCCGGGTTGTTCGTGCGCGTTCGTTCCGTATTCTGGCCCCTCGCCGTCGCGTTGGCCGTTCCCGTTCTTGTGATCGATCCGGCGACGGCGCAAACCCCGCCGAACGGGCCTGTTCGGCTGCCTTTTCCCCCCGGATACGTCGAGGAACCGGAAAACCCGCCGGAAGACCCGCTGCCGCCGCTGCCGCGTGAGTTTGACATCGCTCCCGTTGAGCCGATCTATGAGGCACCGGACGCGGTTGAGTTGTTGAAGGCTTGCAACCAACCGACCTTCACCGATTGCTTTCGGCTCTGGCGGCCACCACCGCCCCCGCCACCCCCACCGCCCCCGGCCGAACCGGATCCCACCCTGGCGCGCCGTTCCCCGCCCGATCCCAACGCGCCGCGCGAACCGGCCAAAGGCGGCCCCGTGCCCCCACCGCCCCCCAACCCCGCGCGCGACGCGGCGGCGGCCGAAGCCGACAAGGCGACGTTCGACGCGCTGGCCAAGGCGTTGAAGGACAGCGGTTTGGAAGGCAAGGTTTTTTTGACCAACCCGGCGGGTGATGGTCCAACGCTGCGCCTGGACAGCACCCCGGCCAAGGGACCACCCAAGAAACCCTGACCGGAAAACCCTGACCGGAAAACCCTGGCCGGGCGGCTGGGGCTTCAGGTCACGGCGATTCTGACCTCAGGCATAGGCGGTTTGACGACCCGGCCATCCCACCCAGGCGTTTTGCGCCCGGCACGCCAATTCGGCACGGCGCGCGGCCTCATCGCTCAACGCCGCCGGGGCGCGCCCGCGAATCCAATCGTTGCAGGCAATGTCGATCAGCAAAACGATGCGCTGCTCGTCCGTGGCGTTGTCCACCATGTGCGGAAAGGTGAAATCCCCGGTCCACACCACCCCCTCAGGGTAGGCAACGGCTTCGTGGCCGATGAGCGTTTTCGCCCCGGCTGGTGCCTGGATGGGGAGGATGAGCCGACTTTCCGCCAGATGAAGCGCCTGGTTGTCGTAATGCCACCTCAATGCGCCCCGGGGGGATTGACGGCTGATGTGGCAACTCAGAACCGTGCAGTCGAGACGGGCCAGAAACGCCCGGACGCTGGGCAGCCGGTCCAGGATCGGGGTCGCTGTGCCCGCCTCGTCCTGCGGCTTGTGAAGCGGCGGGCGATCCACCAGGGGGATGCTGGTCCAACTGCCATCGCCGCCGAAGCAGAACCGATGCTCGGCCCCCAGAGTGGCGTCCAGAGCAGCGAATTCCGCGCGCATCGCCGCAATGTCCGTGGGCAGGTCAAGCGGCGCGTGCAGCATCAGGCCGCTGCCGATGGTGTGTTCATCCCATGGGAGCATCGGTGCCATCCTCAATCGTCTCCGCGCTGCCCTTTCCTAACAACCTCAACCGGCAAAGGCCAGCGGGGCGCGCTGGAATCGGTGCAGGACACAAGGTCACACGGGGCAATCATCGGGACAACCGTCGGCCTTGCCGCCCGCCACCCAACCGCGCCATTCTGGCGGGGTGGCCCGATCACGACCAAGGCGAGACGTTTCCCGTGACCCATTCCAGTGTTCCCCCGGCCGATCTTCCCGACATCGAACAGGTTTCGGCGCTGATTCGCAGCGTTGCCAAGACCGAAATCCTGCCTTGGTTCCGCAATCTCGACGCGTCGGCGATTCGGGAGAAGACCGGCCCGCTCGATCTGGTGACAAAGGCGGACGAGGCGGCGGAACGCGCCCTGACGCCTGCCCTGGCCGCCCTGCTGCCCGGCAGCCGGGTGGTGGGGGAGGAAGCCGCGTCGGAGGATGAGGGGGTGTTCGCCCATCTCGACGGCGACGATCCGGTGTGGATCATCGATCCGGTCGATGGAACGATGAATTTCGCCCAGGGCCGTCCGCTTTTCGCGGTCATCGTTGCGCTGGTCCGGCGTGGGGAAACCATCGCCGGATGGATTCACGATCCGATGGACGGGCGCATGGCCACGGCGGTCAAGGGCGGCGGCGCGTGGCTGGACGGGCGGCGGGTGCGGGTGGCCGATGCGGTTCCCCTGCCGTCGATGGTGTGCGCGCTGTCCACCCGCTTCTGCGGCGACGCGCTCGCCACCCGGTTGGAGGAGCGGGCCAAGGCGGTCGGCGAGCGCGTGAATCTGTCCAGCGCGGCGCAGGAGTATCTGCGGCTGTTGGAGGGGCGGGCGCACGCCTCCCTTTATCACCGGCTGATGCCGTGGGATCACGCCGCCGGGATTCTGCTGCACGCCGAAGCGGGCGGTTTCGCGGCCCTGGCCGATGGATCGCCCTACCGGCCGACGTTGCGCAGCGGCAGCCTGCTGGCCGCGCCCGACGCCGAAAGCTGGCACGTCCTGCGCGATCACCTGTTCGGGTGAGCGGACGGGGCGCGGCCGCGCCGGTCAGTGCGACAGCAGGACCGGCAGCGGCGTGTGGTCGAGCACGGTGCGGGTCGCCCCGCCCAGCACCAGTTCGCGCAGGCGGGAATGGCCATAGGCCCCCATCACCAGCAGATCCGCCCCAATCTCCGCCGCGCAGGCCAGAATGAGGTCGCCGACCTCCCCACCCAGCGCGGCGGCGGGGTGATGGCGGGCGGACACGCCATGGCGGGCCAGCCATTCGACCAGGGCCAGCCCATCGTCGTGCGCGCGGCCCGGCGCGTCGATGGTCAGCACGGTCACGCGCTCCGCCTCCTCCAGAAAGGGCATGGCGTTGCGCACGGCGCGGGCCGATTCGCGGCTGTTCTTCGAGGCGATCAGAACGTTGCGCCCGATCGGCGCGTCGGCCGGTTGCACCGGCGGCAGCAGCAGGGTGGGGCCGACGCTTTCCAACGGCAACCGGTCCGGCGCGTGCAGCGCCACCCGCTCGCCCGACCGCTGTGCGGCGGATTGGGCGATGATGGTGAGGTCGGCGTAGGGGCTGCGCTCCGCCAGCAGGGCGAGGTGGTCGCCCTCCTCGACCGTCCAGGAATGGGGCAGGCCCGCCAGCGCCGTTTGCACCTCCGCCTCGATCCGTTCGGCGTTCTCGTGCGCGATGGCGGTGGCCTCGGCGATGTAGCCATAGGAGGCGGCGCGGCCGGTCGCCCCGGCGGGCATGGACACCGGGGTGGCGATGTAGAGCGCCTGGACATGGGCGGCAAAGCGCTTGGCCAGCGCGACAGCGACCGCCAGGCGTGTGGCGTGGGCGTCGTCGTTGGCCATGTGCAGCAGAATGGTCTTGATCGGCATCCCACACTCTCCCGGTTTGGTCGAACCCGCTGGTTCTGATTCCGTCCTGATGGTCCTGTCAACCGGGGCTGGTCAACCGGGCCAAAACGGACAGCGGGGCGTCACCCGCTAGTGGTAACGCCCCGCCGCACCGGATGGCAATGGTCCGTCGTTAGCCTGCGCGGTTGGGCCGCGTCAGGCGGGCGGTGTCAGGCAGGCGGTGTCAGGCTGCCCGCGTCACTTCACGACGACGGCGTAGCGCTCCACCGGCTCCACCGTCTTGATCAGGCCGCGCGCCTTCAGGAACTCGGCAAAGCGGGTGTAGCGGGCGGCGTCGAGCGCGGCCGGGCTGTGGGAGAAGCGGGGCAGGGTGTCGGCCCAGGCGCGGCGGTTCAACTCGTCGTTCAGCTCCGGGCGGCCCTTGACGAAGGCGACCTGCGCCTCTTCCGGGTGGTTGAGGATGTAGAGGGTGGCGCGTTCCACCGCGTCGAGGAAGCGCTTGATGCGGCCGTCGGCGGTCTTGTCCTTGTGGGCGACGACGATCAGCTCGTCATAGGCGGGAACGCCCTCTTCCTCCGGGTAGAAGGCCCGGCCCGGATGCTTTTCGATGTCCATCTGGTTGAGTTCGAAGTTGCGGAACGCGCCCAGCACCGCATCGACCTGCCCGGACAGCAGCGACGGCGACAGCGAGAAGTTGACGTTCACCAGCGTCACGTCCTTCAGGCTCAGCCCGTGCTTTTCCAGCATCGCGCCCAGCAGGGCGTCTTCGAACCCGGCGATGGAATAGCCGACCTTGCGGCCCTTCAGGTCCTTCAGGCTCTTCACCGGCCCGTCGCGCAGCACGACCAAGGAGTTCAGCGGGGTGGACACCAGCGTGCCGACGCGGACCAGCGGCAGCCCTTCCGACACCTGGATGATCTGCTGCGGCTGGTAGGAGATCGCCAGATCGGCCCCACCGGCGGCCACCAGCTTGGGCGGGTCGTTGGGGTCGGCGGGGGCGGTCAGGGTCACGTCCAGCCCGGCGTCCTTGAAGAAGCCCTTTTCCTGGGCGACGATCAGCGGGGCGTGGTCGGGGTTCACGAACCAATCCAGCATCACCGACAGCTTGTCCTGCGCGACGGCGGGGGCGGCGGCGAGCAGACCGGCGACGATGGCGGTCATGGTGAACAGGCGCTTCATCGAGCGGAATCCTTTTTCTGCAACAAACGGGTCAGTCATCGGAGGGTTGGGTTTCCACCTGCCAGGCGGTGGCGCGGCGGGCCAGCGCGTCCACGGCGGCGTAGAGCGTCACCGCGAACAGGCCAAGCACCAGCACGGCGGCGAACAGCAGGTCGATTTGCATGCGGGCGTTGGCGTGCAGCATCAGATAGCCAAGGCCGGAGGAGGAGCCGACCCATTCGCCGATCACCGCCCCGATGGGGGCGACGGCGGCGGCCACCCGCAACCCCGACCAGAAGGCGGGTTGGGCGGCGGGCAGGCGGATCACCCACAGCGTGGCCGCCGGGGTGGCCCCCATGGTGCGGGCCAGATCGAGCCATCCCGGTTCGGTCCGCCGCAAGCCGTCGAACAGCGCGGTCGTCACCGGGAAATAGATGATGAGGATGGCCATGGCGACCTTGGACAGCATGCCATAGCCCAGCCACAGCACCAGCAATGGGGCCAGGGCGAAGACCGGGATGGCCTGGCTGACCACCAGCACCGGCATCAACCAGCGCCGGGCCGTGCGGAAGCGGGCCAGCGACAGGGCGCTGATGCCCCCCAGCAGCACACCACCGATCAGGCCCAGCAGGATTTCGGTCAGGGTGGTCAGGCCGTGGCTGGCCAACACGGCCGCCTGCCGTTGCATCGCCTCGGCCACCGCCAGCGGTCCCGGCAGCAGATAGCGCGGCGCGGCGGTGGCCCAGACCACGGCCTGCCACGCGCCCAGCAGCGCCGCCAGCGTCACCAGCGTGCGGCCCAGGGGGGCAAGCGCGCTCATGCGTCCAACCGGCGCAGCAATTCGGCTTGAAGCGCCAGGAGGCTGGCGTCATCGGCCCGGCGGGGCGCGCGGCCGGGCGGGGTCAGCGCCGGGCCGACACTGGCGGGCCGCCCGGTCATCACATGCAGCCGGTCGCCGATGCGCAGTGCCTCCAGCGGGTCGTGCGTGACCATCAGCACGGTGCGCCCGGCCAGCGTTTCCGCCGCCGTGTCCTGCAACCGCAGCCGGGTCAGCGCGTCGAGCGCGGAAAAGGGTTCGTCCATCAGCACCAGCGGCTTGTCTTCCATCAGCGTGCGGGCCAGCGCCACCCGCTGCCGCTGCCCGCCCGACAGGGTGGCCGGGCGGTCGGCCTCGCGCCCGGCCAGCCCGACCCGCTCCAGCAGGGCGGCGGCGCGGGCGGCCTGTTCCGGGGTGATGCGGGTGCGGCGCAGCCGGTCGCCCAACAGCACATTGTCCAGCACCGACAGCCAGGGCAGCAGCAAATCCTGTTGCGCCATGTAGGCGACGCGCCCGGCCAGGGGCAGACCGTCGCTGGTCTCCACCCGCGTCGGGGCTTCCGGCTCCGCCAACCCGGCGAGCACGCGCAGCAGGGTGGTTTTGCCGACACCGCTCGGCCCCAGCAGGCAGGTGGTGAGGCCCGCCTCCAGCGTCAGGCTGAGATCAGAAAACAGACAGGTGCCGCCATAGGTCAGGCGGGCCGACGTCACCCGCACGGCCAGACTCATCGTTTGACCCGCCGGGGTTTGACCCGCCGGACGCGCTTGCGGCTGACCGTTGGCGGATGGTGGCGATGCCGAGGCGGATGATGGGTTGGACGAGACGCCCGCAACGCGGTCGGTCTGGTCCAGATCGGTCTGGGTCATGGTGGCTCACTGATCCCTACGCCGGTGTGAACCGGATCAGGTTCCAGGGGTCGTCCCGGTGTGACAGGACCTCTCAGCCGACCATCGGCTCCCCCCAGTGACGCCGCGACTATAGGCGTGGCGCGCCATCCCCCGCAAGAGGGGCGTCGGGCGCGCGGCACGCGCTCAACACCGCCACCGCCGTCGGGGGCAAGGGACGGGACCGGCGGTCGCCCTGATCGACGTGGACGATCACGCTTTCGGCCGACGCGACGTGCCGCCCGTCCTGGAACAGCGCCTGTTCCAGCCGGATCGAGCTGCGCCCCAGCGAGGCGACGCGGGTGGCGATGTCCACCGCGCCGGGCCAACGGATTTCATCGACGAAGTCGATGGCCAGACGGGCGATGACAAAGGCCCCATTGTCCGCGTGCAGCGGCCCGGCGGGATCGTAGAGCAGTTCCACCCGGCCGGTTTCGAACAGGGTGGCGAACACGGCGTTGTTGACGTGGCCCTGCCGGTCGGTGTCGGCGTAGCGCAGCTTGTCGTGGGTGTGGCGGGGGAAATCCGCCGGGGTCGGTGGCGTGGTCACGCGTGCTCCGTCGGCTGTCTCGGATGCGCGCCTCAGTGGGCTGGATCAAGCCGCATGATGATCGTCATGTGACTCGCTGTCAAACCGGCGACCGGGCCGCCAGGGCAATCGCTTGAAGCACAGTGCACCCGGTCAAAACAAGAATGGACACGAATTTCACGGATTTTTTCACGGATTTCGCGGAAGGCACCCCAGAGCTGCCCTGCTTGCGATCTTGCGACAAACCTCATGGCGGGGCGCAGGAGGCAATTGGAGTCGAAAATCCGTGCAATCCTTCCTTTTGTCCGTGAAATCCGCGTCCATTCTTGTTTGCGTGACGATGAGCGTTCGTTCAAGCGATTGCCCTGACCGGGCCGCAACGTCGATGCGCGTGTCCCCCCCCCCCCCAACCCCCCCCCCCCGTCCCCCCCCCCCCCCCCCCCCCCCCCCCCCCCCCCCCCCCCCCCCCCCCCCCCACCCCGCGCAG
>JAIXPD010000055.1 GCA_027486405.1 Azospirillum sp.
GGCCACCACCTCGAATCCCTTGCCCTGCTCCCCGGCGCGGGCGGCCTCGATGGAGGCGTTGACCGACAGGATGTTGGTCTTGACCGCGATCTGGGTGATCGCCTCGGTGATCCGGCCGACCCGGCGGCTGTTTTCGGCGATGGTCTGCGACACGCTCAACAGGCGGGCCATGTCCTGCCGCCCCTTGTCGGCGAAACCGGCGGCATCCTTGACCATGTCGGACACGTCGCGCGTGCTGTCGGTGACGTGGGCGATGGCGCGCGCCGACTGGCCGACGGCGATGACGACCTGATCGAGGTCTCCGGTCTGTTCCGACGCGCCATCGGACACCTGGGCCACCGCCGTGCTGGCCTGCCCGGCGGCGATGGCGACCTGGGTGGCCTGATCGCCGATGGCCTGGAAGGCGGCCCCGGTCTGCTTCAGCAGATCGACCATCTCACCATAGGCCCCGTGGAAAGCGATGGCGCGGGCGCTGGATGTCGTGGCCTCTCCGCCGCCGGTGGCCACCCCGGAGAGCCGATGCATCTCGCGGTGCAGCCCGTGCAGCACCTGGATGACGCTGCTGATGGCGCGGCCGATGGCCCCAAGCTCGTCCTGCCGTCCGGTCCCGGGAATGGCGACGTTCAAATCCCCCTCGGCCAAGCGCTGGATGGCGCGGGTGGTGGCGGTGATCGGGTTGCTGAGGCTGCGGGCGATCAGCAGCGACAGCAGCGCGCCGACGGCCAGCGCGCCCAGCGCGCCCGTCCACAGCAGGGCGACGGCGCGGCTGCGCCCGGCCTCCCGTTCCGCCAACTGCCCGGCAACCAGGGTGTCGACCCGCTCGCTGACGGCGTCGGCGGCGCTTTTCATCGCGACGCGGGCCTTGCCGCGCTGTTGGATGACCTCCCGCAACAGCAGAAATTCGGTTTCCACCCCCAGGACAGCGGCGGTCAGATTGGCGATGTCGGCCTGGGTCGAGGCGTCCAGCGCGCTTTTCTTGGCATCGGCCACGACGTACAGCAGCTTGTCGATGCTGGCGCTCAGCGAATCGCGGCCGGACCCGCCGCTTTCGATCAGATATTGCTGGATGTCGAGCAGCGCGCCGCGCGTTTCCTGGATCATCCGGTTGGCGATGTTGGACAGCACCACGGCGGATTCCAGGGACGCCATCGCGTCGTTGTCCAGCGGATCGGTGCGCAGGCGGATGACGGATTCGGTGTAACGGTCAGCCTGGGCGCGGGCGATGGATTGGGCGGCGATCAGAAGGGTCGAGGTTTGTTTGCGCAGCTTGGACAGCCCGGCGAACTTCTCCACCTCCAGCCGCACGACCTCGTCAAAGGTTTTGCGGTAGGCGGCGAGCTTGTCCAGCGCCTCCCCCAGGATCACCGGGTCCACCGGATGGGCGGGGTCGTTCAGCAGCGCCTCGCCATCGGCCTTCAGGGAATCGGTCAGAAAGCGCACGCGGCGGCTGGCGGACGGGTCGATGTCGATCAGATAGCGCGCCTCTTCCAACCGGGCGAGGTTCAGCTTGCTGTCCAGTGTGGCGGTGCGGCTGGCGACATCCACCCGTTCGGCGTAGGTGTCCAGCCCGTTCCACCCGACGGCGGCGACCGACACGGTCAACAGCAGGATGGCGGAAAATCCCAGGGAAATGCGGGTGGCGATCGACATGCCGACGGGGTTCCTGCGTGTTGGCCTTGGTGCGGTGCTTTGGTTTAACCTTGCGTCGGTTGGGGTGCATCCGGCAAGTCATATGGCGGTTGCCACGGCGTCCGTTGCCCGTGTCCGATCCGTGTGTGGGGGGAGCCGATCCATGTCCTTTCCGGCCGATCTGCGTGTGTTTGCCAAGCTGGGCCTGATGACGCTGCTGCCGGTCGCCGCCGCGCTGGGGCCGTCGGTGATGGGGCCAGTGGTGCTGGGGTTGGACGGGCGGACGCTGTGGCTGGCCACCGCCGGGGCGTTGGCGGTGGCGCTGCTGGTGGCGCTGGTCATCGCGCTGGATGTGGCCGACGCGCTGCGCCGGGTGGAAACGGCGGCGGCGGCCTTGGCCGACGGCCGGTTCGAGGATTGGCGGGCAGGACCGGCGCGCGGGGACGAGATTGGCGGGTGCCAGGCGGCGTTGGACCGGTTGGCGGCGACCCAGACGGCGTTGCACGCCGAACTGCGCCACCTGATCGACGGCGGTGAGAGCGACTCCGCCGCCGCCTTGCCCGGCGGTTATGGGGCGATGCTGGCGCTGGTCGGTGACGCGCGCGGCATGTTCCGCCAGATCGGCGACCGCGCCACCCAGGTGGCCGTCGCCGCCGGTCAGGCCAGCACGGCGGTGGCCCAGGTGTCGGACGGGGCGGCGATCCAGACGGAGGATTTGGACCGGGTGGTCCGCGCGGTCGGCCAGTCGGCCCGCGCCATCGCGTCCGTCACCGACAGCACCCGCGCGGCCTCCAACATGGTGAAGGACACCGCCGGGTTCGCCGACAAGGGCAAGACCGAAATGGGCCGTCTGGTCCGGGTGTCGCAGACGGTGGCGGAGAACAGCCGCCGGATCGGCCGGATCACCGAGGCGATCACCCAGATCGCGGTCAAGACCAACATCCTGTCGGTCAACGCCTCCATCGAGGCCGCCCGCGCCGGGGAGCAGGGCAAGGGATTCGAGGTGGTGGCC
>JAIXPD010000068.1 GCA_027486405.1 Azospirillum sp.
GAGCCACAGGGCCAGCAGCACCACACCCAGCACAAACCGTTTTCGTTCCATCCACGACCACAACAACCGCCGTCGACAATTCCCGAAAACGATAACCAGAAAACCAGAAAAACAGGAAAGTTGAAAAACAGAATTTACCATTTCAGGGCAGCATTCAGACATCGCAACTACATGGTGAGAAACGGCAATGACCGACAGCAACGATCAGGAAGACGGCAAGGAATACCGCCCGCGCGGTCGAGCGCATGGCAAGGGCGGAAAGTCCTTCAAAAACAAGAAGTTTGAGAGCCAACCGCCAGCGCCACAACACAGCCAGGGCGACGGCTTGCGCGTGTGGCTGTGGGACAAGGCATATGCGCCGTCTCAAATGCCGGGTGACTGGTTGCGCAATACAACGGCGATGTGGACCATCGGAGAGCCGCCGGGCGTCAATGTTCAACTTGCTGTGAACGCGGGCAGGCTTCACGACAGCGGCGATTCCATTACGTGGGCGCAGCGCGAGGACTTCAGGGCCACGCCGGAAAGCAGCAGCGGCGCGATTACGGCTATGTTCGACATGGTCCAAGCGAAAAATTGGGAGTCCGTTACCCTCCAAGGTCCGCCCGCTTTCCTCGAACTGGCGACCCGTGAAGCGGCCCGCCGTGGCGTTCCTGTCACGAACCCCGAGTTGCAGAAATATTATGATGATGAGCGCAAGCGGCTTGCCCTGGTCATGCCAGAAAAGCCACCCGCCGCGCCGTCCATCGCGCCCGGTGGTCCCCGTCAGACACCGGCAGAGGTTGCCGCCGAAGCCGTCAAGGCCGCTGCGGCGGGGGATAGCAAGGCTTTCGCGTCCATTGTCTCAAACGCCGACCCGGACACACGCAAGGCCGTGAGCGACCTTCTGCACCAGCGTGCCGACCGTATGGCGGAAACGACACCCGCCGACTTTGACGGCTTCCGCGCCCGATCCGGCGCGCAGGCTGCCGCCGGGGCGTGGGATACGGCTTGCGACCGCGCGGCGGAAGCCGAGAAGCCGCCAGCGCCGAAGTTGGAACCGTCCCCGCGCCCGGTCGAGCGCGTGGCCGACCCTATGGCCGATGTGCTGCGCCCGCGTCCTCTTGCGCCCGACGCGCCTATTCCAGACGGCGCGCTTGTCGTTCGGCCCGTACAGCCGAAGGCCGACCACGACCACGATACCAGCCACGAACTGCCGGAGCCGACACCGCGTTAACGCCTTCCTTCCTGCCATTCCCTGCCCCGCAAAGACGGGGCAGGAAACGGCAATGCCTTACGTGTGGGCGGTTGCCTCTTTCTGAGAATGACCGGGCATGGTAACATGTAACCTCTACGAAACGGAGGTTTGACGATGCCAGCCCCCAGCGCCAGCCCGCCGACTGGCGGTGATACCTCACGCGGTCGCCACAGAACGCGAACTAAGGTCGCGGCCTATCGCGGACGCTTGCGGGCGCTTGGTTTGCGTCCAATTCAAATTTGGGTTCCTGATGTCCGTGCGCCCGGTTTCGCAGAAGAGGCAAAGCGTCAATCGCTTCTGATTGCCACCTCTGCCAGCGAAGCGGAAGACCAAGCATTCATCGACGAAATCTCGATTGCGTGGGATGAAGAATGAAGCGCGGTGAAATCTGGACGGTTGCCGGTGGCGGTGGACCGTATGCGAGCAAACCGCGTCCGTGCGTCATCGTTCAATCTGACCTTTTTACGGATTTGTCTTCCGTTACTGTGTGTCTGTTGACGGGTGATTCTATTGAGGTTCCGTTGGTTCGTCCAGAAATAGAACCGTCAGAAGCCAACGGATTAACGAAAAAATCATGGATCGAAGTCGATAAGATTACGACAACAAAGAAAGCAAATATTGGCAAAATGATTGGTCGACTTTCCGACGAAGACACTGTTCGTCTCAACCGTTCTATTTTGGTTTTCCTTGGTTTTGCCAGTTGATGTATGGACTATATTGACGTCAGCCATGCCCGAATCATTGGCGGTGCATGGCTGGTCAGCAGAACCCACCACGCTGCCACGGCCAGCGCCAACAAGAAGGCGCGCACTGTTCGCCACGGGCTGGGGGGCATGTTCAGCCTTCCGCGTCGGTCGCCAGCGCCTCAAATGCACGCCGCAGACCCAGAACGAGCCGGGCAGGGACCGCGCCGGGGTGTGCGTCTGCATGATCGAGCGCCAGCGTGACAGCCCGAAACGCCACGTCGGCCAGGGACTGAACAGCGTCTTCTGTTGCGGTGTGCTTCTGCGAAACCAAGGGCGTGGACAGCGGCCAACGGCGTGCAGATTCATAAGGGTCCGTATCCCAAATGCTTCTTTTCATAGGACTTTCTCCGTCTTGGCTTGGTTGTCTTCCAGAAAACTGGTTTTCTGGTTTTCTGGTTTACAGCAACCGGATTGACAAAAGATTTCGGCCCTGGATTTCTCCAGGGCCGAAATGGGCAAGACCAAGACGAGTGCAGGGCAGAAACAAGATGACGGATCAATCCCCGTATTCTCTGCGCATCAGGTCAAAAGAACGTTTAAGGAAATCGACTAATTTCATATCGTGAGCAACGCACCACGATTTGAGTTCCTTTCTGAAATCAGGATGAATCGAAAAGTTCAGCCCGACGCGAACCGGGTCTTGCTCGCTATCTGTTGCAATGGAAGGCTCTTTATTCTGCAATAGAGCGCTGCCAAGGCTTGCGGTTTTGCCTCGTACCATTCTATTCCCCGTCATTTTGGCTTGCTGGTTTTCTGGTTTTCATGGTGTAGGATTTGGGCGTACAGCGCGCGGATTTCCAGCGCCGCAGGTCCGCCGGGGTCGATTTCTTGGGCGCTTCGTCCGTCGATCATGGCAGCCGGGTACAGCGCCCGATTCCCGATCGCTGGGGCAACTGGTCCAACTTCTGACAGTAAAGCCAAGGATTCGGCGGTAAGCCGAGCCTTGGCGATAGTCTGTGTGAGCGTCAGCAGGTACGGCTTGCCGGTGGGCCGCACGATTTCCATCGTCTTCGGCAGGGTGCGCATGTCATTCGGCGACGCCTTGACCGGAATCACGATCACGTCTGAAATCGCCGCCGCCGCCTTGGCCGAACTGGCGATGCTGGGCGGCGTGTCGATAAAGACGATGTCGAAACCCTGTCTCTTTGCCCCGTCCAGCAGTCGTGACAGGGTGTCTGTGGTGGCAGGAGCAACGCCAGGGGAATCCGCTTCGCGGGCTTCCGACCATTCGACCAAAGAGCCTTGCGGATCAAGATCCAGCAACAGCGCCTTGCGGCCTCGGCTTGCCGCTTCCACCCCAAGGGCAGCGGCCAGCGTCGTTTTCCCGACACCCCCTTTTCGAGAAATGATTCCGACGATCAGCATGTTTCATCCTCAATTACTGGCGTGTAGCGATCAGCACGCAGAACGACGACCTTGTCGTCTGCCGCTTCCTGCGCCGCTTTGACGGCGGGGGGCGGTCCAAGGTGGTCAACAAGTTCGAGCACGCGCCCGCCGATGTGCCGCCCCAGCGCCGGGCCACCGATCCGCGCGGCCTCCACCACGACGGTAAGAAGATCCTCAAGATCGAGCGTTGCGACCGCGTGCGAGCCGCCGTCGTCGTATTCGATGGCGACAGACACAGACGCATTTCCTGCGTCTTCGCGGACGACGTGAACGGCCTTCGGAGCACCGACGACGTGAACGGCGGGGGCGCTGGTGGCATAAACGCAGAGTGACATTTTCCCTCCAAAGCCAGAAATCTGGTTTCCTGGTTTTCTATACCTTGGAAGAATTATCGTCAAGTGAACACTCGACAGATCGAGCCGAAAACGGCAAAGCGGAAAGCGGTTGACGGCGGCGAGATTCCGTAATTGAATGTCTTTCAGATCGTCTCATTCGGACTCAGAGGCGTTCATTGGCAGAATTTGGGAGCAATCGGGATGAGTGGATCGAATGGAAAGAAGCCGAGTGCCGGTGATGTGGCCGGAATAATCGGTGCTACAGTGTATAACGCGGGAAAGACGACCACGATTACCAATGCCGAGATCAAGGTAGTCGCAAATCGGGATAAGTTGCGCGAGGGCTTGAGGAAGCCGATTATTGACGCTTTGCAACGCAGCGGCTACGCAGTTGTTGCGGCAACGGACGCGATAACGGTATCTCCTCCCCCGGAGACGGAGCGCCCTTTGTCTTTTTCTGAGGCGCGCGCCGACAGCGAAGAGGCGGTAAAAAACGGAATGCGCCAGCACCCTTCGGGCGGCGTGTCCAGCGATGTAATGAAGCCCGATGGAAGCGGTTTCCTGTGATCGGGGGATAGAGAGCAGCGGAACAGGTTCATAGCAACCCGTCTTCCCGCTTGTTTTTGGGTGGTGGCAGCGTGGTTTCGCTGTCGTCATCATCAGACGAAAACGCGCCCTCATCATCTGGTGGCGGTGCGGCTTCGTCTTTTGTCGGCAGACGCCTACCGCCGATGACACGGGAATCCATTTCCTCCTCATCGGACGTGAGCGGCGGTGCAGGTCTATTGCGAACGGGCATGATTTCCAGCGTTGTTGTGTTTCGGTGGTCTAGTCTACCACCCGACACACTAGGCGCAACGTGGGAGCCTCATAGCGCCTCGCCTGTTGCCATCTGACCATTCCGACGCATCCCAAACCACCACCCACCACGCTAGACGCGATCCACGGGCCTTGTAGCGCGCCGTTCTGCGGCCTCTGGCGTTGACGACAGTACGTTTCCATACCCCGGAAACGAAAAGGGCGGCTAGAGCCGCCCCGTTTTCGTACACCGTTGCCGTCTACCGGCCCCGTGCCTCCGTTTTCAAGCCGCGTTCGCGGTGGCGGTGGAGAGCAAGCCGCTACGCTTCACTTCAACGGGGTGCCGAGTTCGTCCACTTCACGCCCGCACTGGTCGATGAGGTGCCAGCCATTCCGGCGGATTTTGCGCAGGTAAGACGTTTTGTTGTGTCGGCGTTTTGTAGGGTCAGGGTCAACGAACACGTCAATCGACTTTCCCCAAGGATCAGGGCCGACAGAATCGGCCTTCACCCATCCAAAAGCGTCATCGTCTCTTTCAATCTCGCTCATTTTCTTTCCTTTCAAAATGGTATTTCTTCGTCGTCGGGAATGACGCCAGCATCGACAGCCTTTTTCTTGATTTTGATTTCGCTATCGACGTGGCGTTTGCGATCCGTGGCAAGGTCAATAAGGCCAGTCAGTCCGACGCGAAAGCCGCCATCGTGAGCGCGGGTTTCAAGGAGTTCGCCCGCACGCGCCATCATTTCGGCGGTATTCCGATTGCGGGATTTCCAGGCGACTTGCGCCGCATGGAGCCGGGTGCAGTCGTCAAGGTCGTAAGGGCTACCGTTTTCGATCACGTCAAAAGCCCATCCGACCAGCGACAAGGCGAGCGTCGCCGCTTCCGCTGCTGTTTCGGCTTCAAGGTAGTTCTTGCTGTCTGCGGTGCAGCGCTTCAGCCACGCCTGCAGGGCCTTCACCGCGTCAAGTTCTGCGGCGTTCGGTTCAAACTGTCGCATCCGTCTTTCCTTTCTTCGATTTGTGCTGTTTGAGTTTTGAGCAACCGCAGTCGAACGACCACGCTTGCCCGTCGATTTCCCACGCCTTCACTTCGCCGCATGTGCCGCACCACACCATTTCCGGCGGCGTTTTTGCGTTTGCAAGAGCGGGGAAAAGGGTTTGAGCGGTTACGGGCGGCGTCTTCATTTCGCGCCACCGAAACCGGCGGGAACGGGGTGTTCGGCGTTGGCGATCCGCCACGCCTCAGACCATGGCAAGCCCGACGCTTCCAGCGCCAACGCCCGCCGCTCGAATGCGGCTTGTGCAGGCGCATCGTCCACCGGCCAGCCGTCCCGCGTCAGTTCACGAACGCGGGCGGAATCTGGCGTGTCACCGGGGAGCGACAGCCGGGCAGCAGGACGGGGAAGGGTTGCCGGTGGTGCTGCCTTGGCCCTGGTGGTGGTGGTGCTGGACGGCGGGCGAAGCGCGACCGTCGCACGGATCGGCGCGGCGACCGTTGCCGGGGGTGCTGTTGGCGGTGCTACCGCCACCGATGGGGGACGGAGAACAGCCATTTTTCAGCAGTCCTCTTCTTCCTCATCGAGAGGCCAGGAAATAGCACCGTGCATGTACGTTTCGTACTGCGCCCGCGCTTCATCCAGCGGCGGCAGGACGGTGAAGCGGAGACGGCTTTCGCCACCACGCGGACGAACCTTTTTGAGTTCGGACACGCCCAGCATTTCGGCCAGTTTCGCCGATACCTGCGGATGTGTCGGCGGGTGCGAAATTTTTGTGCGCGAGCAAAACTTGTCGAACGACGCGAACAGAGAATCGCTCGAAATCCGCTCTTGCCAGCCGTGAGCATCGCTTGAACCGTGTTCCTCTGCGCCGCTGACGTTCCCGAAGTACAGGCATTCATGCCACCACCGCGTTACAACGTCGGCACTCGCCAGTTTTTGCGTTGCCAGTGCTGCCGTGTGGTAGCCTTCGCGAAGGTTCACGGCCAGCGACGGAAGGTCAAGCGTCAGGAGGTAATGAAAGAACGCCTCTGCCCCACCGTTTGCGGCCTCTTCCGCAAGTGCAGCAAAGTATTCCGTGTCTCCCTTGCGATGGGCCGACGCTTCGAGCATGTGATAGCGTCGAGCCGATGGACCAGCCGGGATAACCCAATCCTCATTTGAAAAGAAAATGAAGCGGGCGTAATTCGGTAGTTCATACGGTTCTTTGTGCTTTTGCTCAATCGTGATAGTCGGCTCAGTAATCAGCGTCTTCAAAACGCCTTCGGCTTGTTTGTCGCCACCCCAAACGGCTTCTTCTGCAACAACCAACAAGCCGCCTTGCAAGACGCTGTTGAAATTGCTGGTGATGTACCGGCGGTTCTTCACATGCACAAGGGCTTGCCCAAGGATCGGGCGCAGGTATTCGTTGATGACAATGCTTTTGCCGGTGCCTTCCGGTGATTTGATGACAAGAGCCGTTCCGGGCTTGTCGGTCGGGTGCTGAACGATGTCGGCCAGATACGCGAGGATTCGCGTATAGGCGTTGTCGTCGCCGCTGCACCACACCTCATGCAAGTGACGAAGGATCAGCGGGCAAGCGTCTGCCGGTTCCATTCCGTCGAGCGGAACGGCGGGCGTGCAGCCCCAGCCACGCCAAAGGTTATAGACACCTTCGGGCAGATCATCGGCAGTAATGCCGGGCGCGAAAGTCAAATGATTGACGGTGCGCCGGTCCTTATGGGTGAGCCACAAAGAAACCGGGTTGACCATCTTCCACTTGACGTTCCCGTCAATGACCTCTGGCACTTTCACGCGCTGGTTCGCGTGCAAAAGTTCCAAGTCGCGCGGCTGCATGTATTCAACCTCAATGGTGTTGCCATTGGGGTTGTACACTTCGCGGACGGACAGAATGCACACGCGCGAGCCGACGCGAGCAACCGCGTATTGCTCGTTCATCTCAGCAATGATCTTGCCGACGATGTCATCACGTTTTGCAGTAACGGATTCCGTATCCGCTGCCGTCGTCTCCGGTGGTTCATCCGCGCGGACAAGCCGCAGCGATGGCCTAGAAAAGCCGGAATTGTTCTTCGGTGGGGATTCCATCATTCTTACCCTCGTCCAAGGTTTCGCCAAGGAGAGAGCGCAGCGATGCAGGGTCGACGCGCCAAATCTTGCCCACCTGTCGAGCAAAACCCGGCTTCGCCTCGCACCAGCGGCGGATTGTCTGCGCGGACACTTGAGCGTGTTCGGCGGCCTCCGACGTGGTCATCCAATCCCGTTGGCGGTTGCCCGCCGCCTTTCGAGTCGGTTGACCCATTGTGCAATAACCCTTATATTGAGCCTGTGACAGCATTTTGCTACGCACCTCCAAATGAAGCGCCTCCGCATTGCCCGTGCGGAGGCGTTTCGCATTTTCATTATATGCTTGTGCCACTGTTGCGAACAAGCGGAACGTTGCCAATGTTGCGAAAATAAGATTTTCGCACCGGAGCAATGAGTTAGCGCCAATTAGAAGCCGCCCGCGCCGTTGTCAATTGCGTTGTCGTCTTCGTCTTCGTAGCCGCCGAAAATCGACACCGGCACCGCAGCCGCTGGCGTCGGTGCTTCGGGCAGGGTCCGCCCAACCGCTTGCGCATCCGCGTACAGTTCATACGGCCACGCCACGCCACAGGCGGGCATAGGGCAGCCAAGGGCGCGGGCCAGTGCGGACACCAGCAGCATAACCAGCAGCGTGCTGTTGCCGTTTGGCGTGGAAGGCAAGCCGTAGCGGGCAAGCGGCGGCAGCAGCGGCTTGAAGGCCGACGACGGCAGACCAGCGCTGTAAAGGTTGATCACGCGGTTATGCGCAACGCGGATCGGCGCGAGCATCCCAACGACCCGGTCAACGAGCCGATCAAGAACAGGGCGTTCCTCCCCGTAATGCTCGGCGGCATTCAGAGCCTGCGCGTAGCCCACAGACCCGCCGTCGCCATGTCGAGCCGTACCACCGGGGCAGGCAGCACCGGCATAGACCAGCGCCCAAAGCAAAGCATCGTGGTCGAGGGAGCGCACGCCCGCGCTCTGCGACAGGTCGAGAACCAGGCTGTCAAGCGCGCTGAAAAGCGCGGCCAGGGCCGCGCGGCGCTCGTCGTCGGACAGCGGAGCGGCGGCGCGTCGGGATTCGTTGAACGTCGGCTTTTTGGTGGCAGACGGTGGGGCTGTGGTGGCGGGCGCATTGCCAACGATGGCACCATCAGCGGTCATGTACTGCGGCGCGGTGGCGGTGGTCTGAACAAAGGTCATGGTCAATTCTCCGGTGAAGCGCGGCGAGCGGAAGCGCTCGCCGCTGGTCTGGTTGATCAGATTTTCGGGCTGTTCTCTTCGTCATCGTCACCCGGCTCCGGTTTCACGCCGGTGTCGGGCTGCGGCTTCGACCGCTCCAGCGCCGCAAGGTCGGCAGCGTCGGGCGTGTAGCCATGCACCTCAACACCGGCTTGACGCAGAGGAAGCCAAGCGGCTTTTGACATTTCCGGGGAACCGGAAAGGTCAACGGCCTTCCATTCACGATCCGCCGCGACTTTCAGAAGGGCCGTCACGGCAGCCGGTGAAGCCCTCTCAAATTCCAAAGAATCGCCACGGTCACGCAAAATGCTGTCATCGCTCAGGGCAATGTTGACGTGGCGGGCGGCGGCCTGGACACGATCATTGCCGCTCAGACCGCGCCAGTAAGACAGGACGTCGTCTTTGCTCAGTGCTGGCGCATCGGCGGCGCGCTGTGCCGCAGCCGCTGCCGCTGGCGTCCATTTCTTCTTACCCGTCGTGGCCTCAGCCGCTGCCGGGGCAGCCGGTGCAGGTGGCGGGGCAATCGGTGCAGCCTGCGGGCGGCTCATCGCCCCGAGCATTTCTTGCATCTGCCGCATTTGCTGCATCATCTGGCCTTGCATGTCGGCCATCGCCTTGCCGTGGTCGGCCATAAGGCTTTGAATGTGCTGGTCGCGCTGCTGCAACCGCTCTTCCAGAGCGGCGGCGCGTGCCTCGGCAGCGGCGCGGGCTTCTGCCTCAGCCTTGACCTTGGCTTCGGCTTCCGCCTTGGCGCGGGCTTCGGCTTCTGCCCTTGCCTCAGCGATAACGCGGGCATCGGCTTCCGCCTTCGCTTCTGCCTCAGCCTTGGCGCGGGCTTCGGCTTCGGCCTTGGCTGTGGCCTCAGCGGCGGCGATCTGCGGGGCCATGGCCTCCCGCACCTCATCAGCGCCAGCGGTGCGACCAGCGGCGAAAGCCCCCTCTTTGACCGTCTCAAGGTCTTTCAGGTGCTGCTCTGCGGCGGATTCAAGGGCTTGCTCAATGGCGCTATCCGCAACCTCGCGAAAGCGGTCGGCCAGGGCGGGCGCACCTTCCGGCGGTTGGGGAATGTCACCGTTCTTCAGGTCGGCAGCGGCGACCGCGTCGAGGTAATCGGCCAAGGCGTCCGCCTCAGCCTTCGCGTCCGCCTCAGCCGCCTTGCGCGCAAGGTAGGCGGCGCTTTCCGCCGCCGTCCGCATGGCCGCAGCAAGGTCATTATCTTCCGGCGCTGGGGGAAGGTGCGAGGCGTCTTCAACGTCCTCCAACACCTCGGCATACTCCAAAGCGGTGGCGATCAACCCCGCCTTTTCCGTCAACTCACCTTCCAGGGCTTCGGCCTTGGCCTCGGCCTTGGCGCGGTCCTCGGCGTCAATCCGCGCCTTTTCCTCTGCTTCCTTAGCCTTAGCCTCTGCATCCCGCGCCTTTGCCTCAGCATCGGCTTTGAAGGCAACCGCCGCGTCACGCTCGGCCTTTACGGCGGCAATCTCGGCCTTACCTTGGAGAACCGCTTTCGCGGTAACGACGGTGGCCGCAAGGTCAAGGCCCTCTTGCTGCACCTGCCGCAAGCGCGACTGTGAACGCTCAATCGTCTTCCAGATAACGCGGGCCTCCGGGTCGTCCTTGGCCATTTGAGCGGCCATTTCACCGTAAGCGCTCAAATCGTCATTGGCGATTTCGTTAACATGATCCGGGCGCGTCAAGTCAACGTCTTCGACATCCGTGAAATCGTCGCCGAACTCTTCACGCTCGACATCTTCATTCAAAAGTTTTTTCAAAGCCTTTTCTTCGACAACAGACGCGGCATCCGCCGCCTCTGGACTGTAAGTCTTGGCGACAGGTGCCGCGTTCTTGTCGCCGATCTTGTGAGTGATTTCCAAACCGTAATTTTTGGCAATCGACTTGATCAAATCTATGGTGTCGTTGGTTTCGGAAGTCGCTGTTTGTTCATAAGCGCTGCCGATCCGCTTGCCCTCAACGTCGATGGGGTGACGGTGCAACAACAACTGGAAATGCGGGTGTCCTTCAAGATCGTGCAGCCCGGTCGCGATCAACTGGCGACGGCTTGAGCCATCCGCGCCGTCATGCTGCCAAAGAGCAAGCACGACATCGCGTTGAAAATCATAGACGCGATCAAGGCCAAGTCGTGATTTTTCATCCGGCTTCAAAGAAACAAGGATGTGGTCCCATTCAACATACCCATCATTTCGGCCACCGCTTTTCTTAATTCGGCTGGTCCAATTCTGGTTGTCCTTGCGGTCAATGAGAGCGTCTTTTTCCCAAGACTTGATTGTGTCGCCATACGCCTGGAAAGCGGTTTGACCTTTGGGAATCGGGCGCACAACGCCGCGCGGGTCGATGTAGACGCTACGCGGCCCGATTAGTTTTTCCGGTTCATTCTGCAAAGCGCCGTCAAGAGAATCATCCTCTGTCGGCTTTGCCGGGTACGCTGCGCCGCGCGCCTGTCCGCCCTTGTAGCCCGTCCTTGGACTGAGATAACCAAATTCCGCCATCGTCGTTTCTCCCATAGCATTAGCCAAAGCCTTACCTTTTCCCACTGTATCACGGGGAAAGGTCAAGGTAAAGGCTATTTCCTGTTTTTCTGGTTTTCTGGTTATCGTTTTCGGGAATTGTCGACGGCGGTTGTTGTGGTCGTGGATGGAACGAAAACGGTTTGTGCTGGGTGTGGTGCTGCTGGCCCTGTGGCTC
>JAIXPD010000078.1 GCA_027486405.1 Azospirillum sp.
ACGCGCTCGGCCAACGCCTGTTCGTTGCGCAGCAGCCCATCCACCTCGTCGGGCCGGATGGCGGCGGAATGGTTGCCGACACCAAAGATCGCCAGCAGCCGGTCGGCGGTGGTGTAATAGAGGCTCTCATACAGCACGGTGCCGCCGCCGGTTTCGTGCATCATCTGCGCCAGGAAATGGGCGATGCGCAGCGGGGTGGTGATGCCGAATTGCGCGAACAGCGCGTCGCATTGCTGGAACGCGTCCATGTAGTCCGGCTTGATGCGCGGGGCGACCCGCTGGACGATGGTGGCGATGGGGATCATGTGAGGGGCCTTTCCGGTCATGAAAAAGCCGCCACGGCGGGGCCGGGCGGCGGTTGGGTTGGAGTGTTGTCGCGGGGTTAGGTGCCAGAGGTAGGCCATGCGGCGGCAGAGACGGGTATCGACGATCCCGTGTATCCCCTGTGCGCCCCGATGGTGACGCGGCAGCGCGTGATATTCGCGAGGAGGCCTGCGCCCAAGCGGACCGCAGCAGGAACAAAAGCAAAATCGCCGGTCGTGGTTCCGGCCAAAGCTCCGTCCAAGTAGACACGCCACTGATCCGGGTTACTCGTGTCGGCGATGCGGACCACAGCCACGTCGTGCAGCACTCCTGCCGTGTAAACCCAAGGAAACGAGAGGAACCCCCCAACGCCATCCCTATCGACCAACAGCGCGGACGCCTGGAAACGCAACGAAAGCCCATTGATGCCCGAAGCCAGAAATGGTCGGTCGGGAAAGGCGAACGCGTTGGTCAGGATCTTCATCTCGACAACGAACGTTCCGCTAAAGTCCACTGCGCCGTCGAACAGCAAGGCGTCCGCAGAGTCGTCACACTGGACGCTGCCGCCGCCCGCCCGGTCGCCGTAGCTGGAGCGGATGGGTGTGCCCGCCTCCGTCACGGTCCGTCCGTAACTGGAGCGGTCAGCCCAACTCGACTCGCCAGTCGCAGGTTGGAACAGGTGAGTCACATACGTCCAATAAGGGTCCGTGGACGCAACATTACCAGACGCAAAAAGCATGGAGCGGCCCATCATCCCGGCCACTCCATGCTTTTGAGGACGGACTCCGGGGCATCGGACGCCAAGGCGGCGTCTTTCAAGGAGCGCGCATATTGCACGATCCGTCCGTACCATTCCCCAACGGTCGCGGCCAACTCCACCCCATCGCCTGGCGTTGGCAAAGCGAGACGCGTGTTGTCCATGGTGATCCAGCCATCAGCGTAGCTCGCCGCCCAAGGGATGGTGCCTGCCGCCGCCAGCACGGCAGCGGACACCATACCGCCCAGATCAGCGCGTCCCCTGTCGCTCACGTCGATCAACTTCCCAGCATAGGGCGCGCCCAGCGACAGGCGTCGGTCCCGCTCGGTGTTAATCGCCCGCACCGCCGCCTGTCGCCGGTCGGCCAGCGGAATCTCGACCGCTTCGTAGGACACCACCACCGCTGTGGCGGTAATTGCCCAGTCCGCCTGGGGCTTCTGCTGATGCCGATGCGTCGGCGTATCAGCGGGGCGCGTGTCGAGCAGAGGGATCGCCGCCCATCCTGGACAAGCCGCCGAAAAATCGGCATGGCTCCAGCAGGTCCATGCCGCCGCCGGATGCTGAATGCCGTCAGGACCGACGAAATCCATGGGGTATCGCACGACAAAGCGCAGAGTGCCGCTGACGACAACTCCGACAGGAAGATTGATTGCCATGTCGGGTAGCTCCTATCAGGGTTGCGGAACGATTGAATAGAGGATTTCGCTGGTGCTGCTCGGCACGCTGTAGGCGATGGCGTTGACCTTGCTGGCCGTCGTGGTGGCACTGGCTGCCCCGACCTTCTTCCAGTTGCTCCCGAAGCTGATCGTTCGGCCTCCCGTGGCGTCCTGCGTGGTGTAAATCGCCCCGCTTTGGCCGACCGCGACGTTGCTCGGGTTGGCGATGGTCAGGTTTCCCGTCAGGGCACCGATGGTGAAGTCGTTGCCCTGGCTAAAATCCGGCGTGACGGTGGCCGCATATGAGATGGACACCACAGCGCCGCGAACCGCCTTGGCGAAGGTGATGATCCCGCTGGCAGCGGCGCGGAACACCTCTGCCGCGCCTACGACGAAGGCGATGACGTTGGCGGCCACCCGATAAAATCCGGAGTTGGCCTCCCCGACGGCCAGACCAGGGGCTGATGAAGTTCCCGCCGCAACCTGGATCGTCGATCCGCTGGCGAGCGCCAGAGCGGCGGCTGGCACGGTCACGAACACGTCCTTCGTGCCGACCCCCCAACTGACCAGTGAGCCGGCGTTGCTCGACGCCAACACGCTGTCGCGCGACAGCGACCCCGGCGAGCCGGCGGTGTAGGTGCCGCTGCCGATTTCCCAGGACGTGCCGTCCGCTATGCAATAATAGACCGACGCGCCCGTGGTCAGCGCGGCGGCGAAGGTCTGGAACCCAGTCACGGTCCCCGACAGGGACACCGCCCCGGTCCCGGTGCTCGTGGTGGTCTGTTTGACCCGGTCTTTGATGATGGGCATCAGAGTCGCTCCATGATCGAAAAACTGTTGGAGTGGTAGCCGGGGTTATGGTCCCAGCTTGGCAGTTGGAGGTCCTTGGCCAGCCCCCAGATCGCGACGTCGCCGGGGTTGGGGTCGGTGATGTCGAAGATCACCAAGCTGTCGTCGCTGTTGCCACAGAGACGCTGATACTCGCGCAGGTGGGTCCGCTCATCCGCCCGCGTGATGACGCCAAGCGAGAAGTTGGTGGCGCGCGGGTTGGCCCGCCGGTCCACAAAGGTCTGCCCGCCCCGGCCCGTGGTCTGCGTCGAGAGCGGCGCGCGGCCGAATTTGCGGCCGAGGGAATCACCGTAGGTCGGTTTCCACAGCGGCCCGACAAACAGCCGTCCGCCACGTGTCTCGGCGACCGCTGCGTCAGACAGGTAGAGCCGCAGCGACCGCGTCGTCACCGGGGCCGACAGGACGTGAATCAGGTAGCCGAAGCGCGGATCGACGCGAGCCGCCACGGTGCCGCTGTCATAGAGGTCGGCCCCACCCGCCGTGTCGGAGGCCGTCACCCGGCACGTCCCTGCAGCCGTGTGGCTGGACCTCATCAGCGCGACGCAGTCGATGGTGACCGGCACCGACCACGCGAGGTTGACCCAGGCGGAGGAGACCAGCCCCGCGGACCAGCGCCGGGCTGGATGCGGGTCGGTCAGCAGCGTCACCGGCTTGGTGCCGATCTGAGCGGAGGCGAACAGGATGGCACTGTCGGCATGGTTGATATAGCCGATGCGAAAGGGATGGGTCATGTCAGGCCACCAGGATCGTGATTTCGGTCTTGCCGTCCTCGGCGTCTTCGGAGATCGCGCCGATGCCGCCGAGCGCGCCGGAGGTCAGGCGCCAGCGGGAGTATTCCACCCACACCGCGTCGGCGAGGTCGCGGGCAAAGGCCTGGGTGCGCAGCTCCAGCCGGTAGAGGCCGCGCGGCGAGCGCCAGAGCAGCTCCAGTTCTTCCGCCAGGGCCACCGCGTCGGCCCGATCACGGAAATAGCCCTCCACCGGATCGGGATCGCACGCCTTCTGATAGAATGCCTTGGTTGCGTCATTCTTGGCTTCGGCCAGCCGGCGGGCTTCCTTGAGCCATTTCTTGCGGTCCTCGGTGACCAGCCCGGCGAGGTCGGATTCTTGGGTCGTCCAATTTCGGTCGTAGGCGATGCGCCACCGCCAGGGCGGCGGGGTGACGGCCTCGGGCAGTTCCAGCGCGGTGGCCGAGACGATCTCCGCCTCGGTGTAGGTCGCCACCGCCGGGCCGACCGGCAGCCGGAACGCCCCCAGCGAAAAGCGCCCCCGTCGGCTGAACCCGCCCCAGCCCGCGCAGCCTTTCAGGAGCGAGGCCAGCACGTCGGCGCAGGTGTGCTCGTCGTCTGGGCCGGACCAAAAGCCAATGGGCTTGCCGAACTGCCAGGGCGCCCCGGCAAAGCCGGGGACCCGTTCCGCCGCGACCTTGGCCCGGTCGAGCAGGATGTGGCGGACAATCTGCGCCGTCGTCTCCAGCAGGGTGCCGGAGCTGTCCATCAGCCCCTGGACATCGCAGGTCACGGAGCCGGGCTGCGGCGCGCCACTTCCATCCGCATAATAGGCCAGCCGGAACAGGCCCTCGGCGAGACAGGTGGCGAACCGGCCGGCCGGAATCGTCGCGGCGCGCAGCGCGGCGGAGGTCGCGTAATCGGCGGCCAAGGTGAGGACGGAGCCACGTACGTAGACGGCTGGGATCGCCTTGACCGGGCCGCCGTAGACCATGAACAGCAGCTCTGTCGGGATCAGCGCCACCGGGGTGACGTTGCTGAGATGGCCGAGCGGCACCGGGTAGCGCTTGCCCTCCAGGTCCGCCGTGCCGTTGAGATCGCCGGTCCCGAGAAAGGTGCGGGTTTCCAGCGCCACCTCAAGCAGGAACTCCCAGCCCCGCAGCCGGACGATCAGCTTGGAATCGTCGGCGTGCCAGCCGGCGGCGGTGCCGTCGTAGACCGGGACGAAATCGGCGTAGCGCGAACCGGCGGCCCCGACCTTGATCGTCACCGCTCGGCCGGCGATGTCGAAATCGTGGACCACGTCGTCATAGCCGCGCTCGACGTTGATCAGTTCCGCCTCGCCATAGGAGACCGCGACCGTGCCGCCCAGCAGGTCGGACAACAGCGAGCGCTCCAGGCGCAGCGGCGAGAGCAAGGCTCCGGGAAAGATAACGTTCTCCGGCGTCTCGCCGAATCCGGTCTCATAGTCCTCGGTGGCGGCGTAGATCGGCACGACCGCCGCCGGGGCCGCTGCCGCTGGAGACACCCCAGGCGGCGCTTCGGCCAACGCAAATCCAAGCATGGGCGATTACCTCGGGATCTGACGCGGCTGGAGTTCGATGGTGTAGACCAGCCGGTATCGGCCGCTGGTCAGGATCTCGATGGGTAGTTCGGCCATGCCATAGGTGATGGCGACGCCGGAGGCGGTGCCGGCGGCCGCTTGAATGCGGAACGGATCGCCGCACACCGATGCGGTGGCGACGATGGAGCCGGAGCCGCCCCGATTGGCGCGGGCCGCCCCGGTGACTTGCGCCACCCCCGTCGCCGATCCGCCGACGCGCCCGACCAGACGCGCGCCTCCGGTGACGACGACCGCCCCCGATGCGGTGCCGGACCCGCCGGCAATGGACCGAGGTGCCCCCGCCACCGACGCGCTCGCCGCGATGGCCCCGCTGACCGTGGCCATCCGGCGCGCGGCCCCGGCGGTGACGGCTGCGCCGGTCGCGGAACCGGCCGCTGGTCGGACGCGGATCGCGGCCCCGGTAAGGACCGCCCCGCCAGCGGCAGTCCCGCTGGCTGGCATCACTCGAACCGGGGTCGCCGTCGCCGTGGCGGAACCGGAGACCGTACCGGCTGCGGAAAAAGTCGATCCGCCGCTACTGACGCCGAGGGGCTGGGCACCGAGCGGCGCGAAACCGAGCATGGCGGCTTATCAGGCGTAGGCGACGGACAACTGCCCGGCCGTCCACTCCAGCTTGTCATCGGTGCCGATGCTTTTGCTGGAGGCCAGCGCCCCGTAGAGCAGCATGTTGCCGCCGGTCACGGCGTCGAAGATGCCGAAATGGGTGATCGTGCCCCACGACGCCGTCGCCGGGCCGAAGGTGAGCGTGCTGGTGTTTGACGACGTTCCGCCGCTTGCCGCCGACATGGCCGTGGTCAGCGCTTGGCGGGCGTAGCCGGAGGAGGAGGTAGTGACCTCGGCACCGGCCGCCGCATCGCTGGGCGCGGTGGTGAACAGCGCCAGATAGGTCGTGGTCGGCATGGTGAAGGCCGCCTTGCCCAGCGTGTGGTCCAGCAGCTTGTTTTCCAGATAATCGGACATCTGCGACATTACTTGCTTCCCTTCGCGTAGGTTGGTTTCGCTCCACCGACACGCATTTCGGTCGATAGCTTGTCGATGCGGCGCCGAAGCTCCGCGTTTTCCTTGACCAGGACCTCAACTTGCTTCTGCGTCATCGCGATGACGGTATCGGCGGTCGCCTTGGCGTCCCGGTGAGCGTCTTCGCGGGCCTTCTTCACTTCCGCGATCAGCTCCCGCATCGGCCCATCGCTGCCGCCCGATACCCGAGGCGGGGGAGGCGGCGTGAAGGTTGCCACGCTGGGCGGCAGCCGGTCGTTGGAGACGGGCTGCCACCAATCATTGGCCGGAGCCCAAGACGCCGCCTGTTCCCAGCGAGACGCCATCGAGACAGCCGCCGCGTTGGGGATGACAGGTTCCCCGCCGGCAAATGGCATGAGTTCCGGCCCTTGCTCGCCAACCCACGCCCAGCCCGGAGGCGCGGCGGGGGTGCCGGCCGCAAAGCCGGGGATCGCCCCCGCCAGGATGCCGCTGGCGGGATTCGCCGCGAGACGGATGGCCGCCAGGAACTGCTGACGCCAATCGGCGTTCCCGTCCATGTAGCTCTGGAGCTTCCCGACCCCGAATTCCCCGGCATAGCCCAGAGCGCGGGCGATGCTGTTGCGGCGCGCCTGCGACACTGCCACCCCTTCGATGGTCAGCAGCGTGTTCGGGTCGCCACCGTCTTTCAGTTGGCTGGCGGTGCCGAAAACAGCGGTCTGAAGCGCGGTGGGCTTGTTGTCGTTGCCGGCCACCAGCAGTTCCAGATAGCGCAAAGCCCCGGTGCGGAGGGCATCGACCGCCGCCACGATGGGCTTGGAAATGGGGTTTTCGGTCGTGGACCCAAGCCGGGACAAAGCCGACGTGATGTCGGCGGCGAGCACGTCTTTGACGGCGCTCTGGCCGCTGACCATCAGCGTTTGCGCGCTCTTGATATCCTTCAGCGCGGCGATCTGATCCGTGCGGGCACCGCTGATCACGGTATTCAACTCGGTAAGCCGCGTCGCCGACAGGGTGGTGGCGGAAGCGGTTTTCTGAGCCGGGGTCTCGACCTTGTCGATGCTGGTGCGCAATGCGCCCAGTTCCGTTTCGACGTAACCCTTGTCGGTGGCGAACTTCTCGTTCGATGCGTTAAAGCCAAGGCTGGCCGTAAGGAATGCGTCCGCCACGCCGGTCAAACGGCTGATCGCGTTTTCATCGCCCGCCTTTGCATCCTTGAGCGTCTGTTCGAAAAGCTCCTTGGCGGTGTCGCGCTTCTTCTCCGGGGACAGCGTGGACTTGTCGCCGATCTTCAAGTCGTCCAAGTAGTTCTTGATGGTGACGCCCAATCCCTTCATGGCCGTCGTGGTGGCGGTGGCCTTTTCAGTGATGCTCTGGTAGGCGGTGCCAAGGTCGCCCAGCAGGGCGGTGTATTGCTCCTCCGTCAGGCGCTTGTTGTTCAGGGCGCTGGTGAGACGGATCGCCGCCCCGGCGTAATCGTCGGCGGTTGCGGTTCCGGCCCGCGCTTTGTCGAGGTAGCCGTTCATCTCCCCGATCAGCGGCTGATAGGTGGTCGGATCGACGCCTTGATCCAACAACATCTGCCCAAACTGCCGCTTGCCCCCCCCCAGCGTCTCCCGGACCCCCAGCAAGCCCTGCCGCGCCGCACTGGCCCGGCTGGCGGCGTCCGTCGCCGTCTCCAGCATGCTCTTCTGAGACGCCACGAACCGGCCCGTCACGTAGTCGATCATGGCTCCGTACTGCTCAGGGGCCAGCTTGGCGTTGTTGAGCATCGTCGTCAGGTCGCCGATGCTGCCCGACAGGTCGGTGGCCGCCAACGTCCCGGCGAGCGCCTTGTCGTTGTAATCGACCAGTTTACCCGTCAAACCGGGTCGTTCGTTCGGATCGATGGTCGCATTCAGCATGGCGATCTTAGGCCCGGTCACGTCCACGCCCGTCGTCCCGAGCGCCCGTGACACCGCCGCCACCGGCGTCAGGGCCAGCGATTTGTTCGCGTCCAGCACCGATTGCGCCGCCGTTCCCACCGTGTCCGCTAGGGTTCCAAAGGCCTCGGCTGCCGTCGTCGCAGTCTTGGCCAGGGCCTCGGCCGCTGCCTTCTGGTCCTCCCAGGTCTGCGCGAGCCGCAGTTCGGAGATGTACGCCTCATCCGCCCCAATGGAGAGGGCCGTCACCACCTCACGCACGTGCTTTTGAGTCCGCTCGAGAACATCGGCAGCGGTGTCCTGGCCGGTGGCTCGGAGCAGCCGCACGGACAGGTCCTCGCGGGCCGTGCGGAGCGTCGCTGCGGCTTCCAGAGCCGCCCTCTCCGTCTCTAGCCCCTGCACGTAGCGCAGCCGGGCCACGTACTCGGCGCTGTAACCCTCTTCAATAGCCTTACTGACCTCGCGCTGCTGCTGCAGGCTGCGGGACAGCGCCTCAGACTCGGCCGTGCGCCCCTTGGCCCGCAGCTCCCGGACCGCGAGGTCCTCCGTCGCCGTGGCCTCCGCCGCCGCGCGCATGCTCTCGGCCAGGCGGCCGACCGCCCCGCCGAGCTGGGTCGTGACGTCCCGGAGCTGCCCCACGTCAAGGCCCTGCAGGACGGACTTGGCCTGGGCCATGACGAGGTCGGAGGCTTTGCTCTCGGCGTCCGTCATGCCGATAGCCGCCAGGTTCCGCCGAACGGTGTCCCCGTTGCTGATGACCCCGGACAGTTGGGTCAGGTAGCTGCGGCCCTGCGCCTCATTCAGGGCCACGGTGTAGTCCTTCATGGTCGCCTTCTGGATTTCCGCCTTTGCGTTGGCGTACCCGTCCTTGGCCATCTGAGCAGCCTGCTCTGCGGAAGCACCCGCCGCCTCGAAGACACGAGGCATGGCCACCCACTGCAGCTCCAGGGCCCGCATCTGCTGCTCTACAGAGGTCATGTCCTTGGAGGCATCACGGCCGTAGACCAGGGCGTTGGCGTAGGCCAGGGTCGCCTCCTTGGCCTCGGCGGTGTTCAGGCCGAGAGCCTTGGTCTTGGCCGCAAAGTCCTCGAACTGCTTCTTGAGAGCGTCCGCGTTGTCGTTCGCGGACTTCGCGGCGGCGTCCTCGAAGCCGTAGTCCCCCTTAAGGGACTTGACGGTCTGCTTGAACCGGCCCGCAAAGTCGATGTCCCCCGCCAGGGTCTCCATGCCCTTGGCGGTTGTGTTCTTGAGGGCCGTCTGGATGTCCGCCGCAATGCCAGTGGACGCCGAGGACAGAACCCGCTTGGTAAACTCCACGGTGGCCTGATCCAGGGTGTCGTACTTGCCGATGGAGAGGCCGTCACCCATCGTTGCCTCGAACTTACCCCCCTGGCTGATGAGTCCGGGATTATTGCCGAAGCCCGCGGTCATCTTACCGCCGAAGCTCGAGTAGACGCTATTGACCGCCGTCACGGCAGCCTTCGCAGCGGCCTCCACAGGCCCGGCATCCCCGCCGTTGTCGGCCTGGGCGTTGACGAAGCGGATATTGCCGCCAATGTCGCCGAAGATCGTGGCTTGGCCAGTTGGGCCGACGCTGGGCTTTTGCGTGCCGAGCAATCCGCCCAGACCGCCGCCCGCCCCGCCCAACAGCGCGCCAACCAGGGTGCCGACGCCGGGGAACAAGAAGCTCCCCGCCAACGCCCCCGCCGCCGCGCCAGACCCAGCGCCCACCAACCCGCCGACAGCCTTGTTGCCGTTGGCCAGCATCGGGCCGAACAAGCCGCCAACGCCTGCGCCAATGCCCAGCGGCCCGAGATAGGACGTCAGGCCGGTTCCTGCCGCCACCTCGCCGGGGAGGACGGACGTAGCGCCGCCGCCGGTCAGCATGCCGTTCGCGCCGGTCAACACCGTGGTTGGCATTTGCGAGGCCGCGCCGATTCCAAGGGCATTGGCACCCCAGGTGTCGATGGACGACGTGATGCTGGAGGTCCAAGACGACGGCATGAACTTGCTGCCCAGCGACAGCAGGTTGCTGTTGCCGCCGAAAATGCCATTCTGGTTGGCGGCTTGGCTGGTCAGCGGGGATTGGCTGGACGACCCGCCGATTCCGAACAGCCCCGGAGCCGATCCGACGATCTGTTGCGTGATCGGCAGGACGATCTGCGCCTCAAGCGCCGCCACCGCGATCCGCCTGAAGGTCGCCTTGAAGACATCGACGATGCTGGTGTGCGCCGTCGAGTTCATCAGCCGGTCATAGAGGGATTCCGAAATGTCCTTGGCGATGTCCTTCGCCGTGGCATTTATGTCCTGCGCCAGTTTCTCCGCCGCCGCCGCAGACGCTTCGGTTGTGGCGATAAACTGCTCGACGTCAATCCACTTTGCCTTGGCTGCTGCGGCGGCGGATCCCTCGACGGTGTCGCCAAAACGCCGGGCGGCTTCGGACGAAATCCGGGCGTTGGTGAGAATCTGGTCGCGTTGCTGGTCGGTCATCATCCCGACCGTGGACAGCCGCAGTTGCGCCTGCGCCAGCCGCGCGTCTTGATCGCGTGCCGCCTTCAGGTCGTAGAGGCTGCCCGCCAATGCCTCAACTTCCTTCCGCTCGTCATCAGACGCGCGGGCGTTCAGGCGGCGGGTCGCGGCTTCGACAGCCATTGCCCGCTCCGATTGCTCCCGGGCGTCGAATTCGCGTTGCAGGGCGTCAACCAGCTTTTCGTTTTTTGCCGCCTCCTTCGCGGCTTTGTCGGCATCGCGCTGGGCGTGGGTGCTCGCCTCGACGGCCTTTTGGTAATTCGCCTCGATGGCGGCGTTGTCTTTTTGCGCCTGCCCGAAGCTGATGGTGCCGGATTCCAGCGCCGCCATCACCTCGCCGCGCTTTTTGTTGCGGTCGATCAGTGCGTCTTCGAGTGGGTGCAGACCCTTCACCGCCTCTTTGTAGGAGGTCACGGCGGCGGTTTGGGCCGATGAGGCGCGCGTGGCGGCGGCGGTTGCCCGCTCATCCTCCTCCTTGCGTTCCTTCAAGCGCAGTTCCGCAACGGCAGCGTCATGCAGGGCGGCGGCTTCCTTCCGAAGCTGCTCAAGCCGCTGTTCGGCAAAAGTCTTCCCAGCTTGGTTGTCCCCGCCAAGATCCTTGATCGTGTTCGCCTCTGGCAGCGGACCATTGTTCCCGGCGTTGATCTGACGCTGAAGCTCCAGCACCTGCCGCTGGGCCCTGAGGTACTTGTCCATCGCCGTTTCCGGGGCGATGGCCCCCGTCAGGCCGTTCAGCAACCCGGCCACACCCTGGATGGCCGCAGCCAACGCCTTCGACCGACCAAGCGAGCGGTCAATCTCAGCCGTGAACCGCTCCCACGCCGACACCATGATCGCCGATGACCGCTCGACCGTCATCGGCATGGACTCGAATGCTTTGTTCGCGCTGTCCGTCGTCTTCAGCAGCGCCCGAAAAACACGATCCGCCGTCAGTTCGCCAGCGGTCCCCATGGCGCGAAGCTGGCCGATGGACACGCCGAGTTCGCGCGCCAACGCCTGCGCCATCATCGGCATATTTTCGAGGATCGAGCGGAGTTCGTCACCCTGGAGCTTGCCGCTGGCGAGCGCCTGCCCAAGCTGCTGAGCCGCCGCCTGAGCCTCTTGCGTGCTGGATCCCGACACGACGCCGAATTTCTGGACGGTATCGACGAGTTGAACGACCTCCTTCCGGGTCGCGCCGATCTCGGCGGCGGCGATGGCGAACCGGACGAACTGGCCCGCGCTGTCGGCAACGGCGATGCCCGATTTTTGGGAGATCTGATACAGGCCGTCATAGACTTCGCGGGCGGCAGCAATGGATCCGGTCGCGGCGCGCAGGCGGCCCTCCACCTGCGTCATGGCATCGCCCGCCTGGATCGACGCGGCGGCCAACAGCGCGATTCCTCCTGCCGCAACGCCGACACCGACGCCAAGGGCCAGCGCCCCCACGCGGGCCGCCGACATGCCGCCGCCCAGGCCGGAAAGCTGTCCGGTTGCGGCCTGCATAATCCCGCCGCCCGACGACATAGCGTCGAACGCGCCCTTCGCTGCGCCCGTGAAGCCGCCGAAAGACGACGCCGATTTGTCGAGCGCGCTCGTCATGGCAAGTGCCGACCGAGCCGTGTCCTCTTGCGCCTTCTGCGCCCGCGCCGCCGCCGCCGCCCCGGCCACCAGTTTCACCCGGTAGCGCTCCACCGCCTCCGTCGCCTGTTCCTGTGTGATCCGCCCTGCCTCGACGGCACGAGCGGCGAATCCCTGCATAGCCTCGAACTTGCGCAGGCTCTCCGCGCTGCCAGCCATCCGCTTTTCGACGCCCTGCCACTCGCGACCATAGGTCCGTAGGCGTGCGGTTTCGCGCTCGGTCGTCTGACCGACCGCAGCGGCAGCATCGCCGACCCTGCGTAACCCGGCTTCCGTCTCCGCCATCGCGGCCTTGGCCTGAGAGTTGTTAATCGACAGGGATGCGACGCGGACGTTCGTCATGGACAGCTCCAAAATAGAAAAAAACCGCCTCGACCATTGGTCGGGCGGCTTGTCAGGCGCGAAGCGAGCGAGATGGCGGCAGGCTTACCCCACCGCCTCCAGCACCATGGCCGGCTGTCGGGCATACCGCGCCCCCGGCACGTCCTGCCCGATGAACTCGAAGCGCGCGATGATGACGCCACCCCACCGCCGCTGAATGGCTGTCGTGGCGTTGCGATAGACGTGCTTGGCTTCGACCGACGATCCCCGATACCCGGACTCGATGATCCGGGCGTATTCGACGGTCGGGGAGATGGCGACGCGGGACTGGTCGGTGATGCGGTCAAGCAAGGAATATGACCAGAGCGACCCGCCGTCGCCCTTGCCGACGACCGGGGCAATCGACGCGTCGTCAATGAACACGTTGTGGCTGGACTGGTACGCCCCGGTGTCCACAGGGCTGGTGGAGCGCAGGATCTCCACAGCATCCCGCACCGCGTCGCGCAGGTAATGGAACGTGAAAAACGCCCGGCCAAACGGGTCGATCTCGGCAAGGGGCCGGTCCTTCACGCCATCGACGAAGCGGCGGATGAAGGGCGGTCGGTTGTCCTGTTCGACCCGCTCGACCTGCCGGGTGATTTCGGCGATGAGCAGCGTCTTGACCTGCCCGCGCGCGCCAGCGATGGCCGTCTGAACGTCGCGGTCGAATGCGGAAGCTCTGGCCATCACTTCTTCTCCCGCAATTCAGCCTCGATGTTGGACATGAGGTTGAACGCCTCGATCATCACCACCGGCTGATCCATCGACCCACCCGGGTCCGGCAGGTGCCCCACACCCCCCATGCCGCCGCCCTGGTACATCCGCCAGAGCGACAACATGTGGAACGCCCAGGGCGGGAGCCATTCGCGCGGGCTGATGGTCGCCTCGATAACCTCCCCGCCGACTGCGACCTCCCACCGGGATCCGTCCGGGGCGAACGCGCAATCGGCGGGGAAGTCGTCAGGAAGTGCCGCGATTACTGCGGCCCACTGGAGTTTCCCAATTGGCGGCCCCGGAGGCCGGACAGCTCCGACACCTTCACGGCGATGGCGTCGTAGTGGTCGAGCGGGATGGTGTCGATCACGGATTCGTCGGCCAGATCGCCCTTGCCACGCGGCGGGAACGCGCCCAGGCCGCCGCCTTCCCAGCCCATCAGGTGGAAACGGACGTTCATCTCGGTGTACTTGGCCTGCGCGTCGGCGCGCTTCATTCGGATCGCCGTGACCGCCGGATGTTCGCCCGCGATCTCGGCCAGTCGGGTCAATTCGGTGGCGAGCTGCTGTTCGCGCAGGTTGCCACGACCGCGCGCCGCCTCGACCAGCGTTTCCAGCGCCAGCACGTCCTCGCCGCTGTAGACGCCATCCTTCGCGGCGGCGGACAAGGCCTTGAGCATGCTGGTGTCGTTCGGATAGGTCGGCAGCGCGGCCATCAGAGCCGTGAGCGCCTGACGGGTGCGGGGCGTGGGGACGCGCAGCAGGTAGGTCGGGCAGATGTCGCCATGCTGCGCCAGGGCAGTCTCGGCGGTTTTCAGCATCTCCTTGGCCTCGTCGTGGTCCACTTCGGCTTCCAGAACGGCGAGAGCGCGGTCCTTGCCTTCGGGCATAGCCTCGGCTTCGGTCATTTTGCGGTCGGCATCGGCAAGCGCCTCGCGGGCCTCGGTGACGGCCTCGACCAGCGGGTCGAAGCGGTAGGGGGTGCGGGCGGAAATCGGGAGGGTGGTCATGATGTTCGCTTTCTCTGTCGGAAGAGTTTTGGGTGTTGGGATGGTCAGGCGGTCAGGCCCTTGACGGTCCACATGACCGCCAATTCGAGGGAGCGCATGCCGTCGCCAAAGTAGTCAGGGCCGATCCACGCGGTGCCCGTCACCACGCTGGCAATACCGACATCGCCCAGCGGCATTTCCACGACGAGGCCATCAGCCTGAACGTCAACGGCCACGATCTCCATGGGCGGATAGCGCAACTCGCGCGCCCGCTCGAACAGCGCTTCCATCTCGGCGGCCTTCGCCTTGATGGCGTCATGCAGCGCCTTTTCCTCGTCGGTGAGGACGCGATACTGCGGGCGGAACCGGCCGGGCTTAATGTCGCCAGCTTGTCGGCCATCGGGAGCGCCCTCGAACACGTGAGCCATGATCAACTTCCTCTGTCGGGAGGGTGAGGGGGTAGGCGGACGCCGACACGTCCGCCCATTCGTGCGCACTCCCCATCGCCCGGAGGCGATGCGGTGCCCGGTGGTCGGCCGGGGTCTCGGGTCAGTAAACGGTGATCTGCACAGCGGCGGCATCCTTGCCGCTGCACTGGATCGTGATGGTTTCGCGGAGGACGCCTTCCTGTTCGGAGTCGCCACGGTTGACGGCCTTTCCGGCGGGCACGGTCACGGCGATCCGGTTGCCAGCCGTGGTCCCCATGCGGAAATGCACGATGCGCGTGGTGCCAGACCGCAGGTCGCCGATGGTGTCACGCGTCGCCACGAGAGTGGTCAGCGGGTCCATCTCGAGGGACAGCTTGCGCCCAGTCAGCAGGCCAACGCCGAAGCCTTCAGCGGCGTTTGGGTCGCCCGGCTGCACGATCCGATTGCCGGTCTGAAGAGTGATGTCCGACGTTGCTGCGACCGCCCGGTTGATGAGGCTTCGACCGCCTCGGAAAATTGGTGGGTCCGACAGCGTCGAGAAATCGACGGCTGGCAGCGCGGCATCGATGCGGGCCTGGAAGATCCCCATGAACTTGAACTCGATGCGAGGCACCTTGCCGGATGGAAACTTGAAGGTCGGCTCGCCCCGGCAGCCGGTCAGCTTCCACAGGACGCCGGACTGGTAGACGTACAGCGTCAGCGCCTTGATGTCGCTGTCGAGGCTGGTCGGGGCGTACCGGGCATTCGGAAGGATCTGGTAGTCGGTTTCCACATCAATGGCGGGCGACATGATGTCGGTCAGCATGGCGACGCGGCCAGACGTGTAGTCGGCGATGAAACTCAGACCGCTGGAGCCGCCAGCCGTGCCCCCGTTCCCATCCGTGAACTGGATCGGCATCCCGCGATACAGCTGCGCGGTTCCGGTCGCCCCCGTGTCCAGCGTGGCCGACGTGGTCGTGCCGGAGGCGCAGGCTTCGGCGACAGACGGAACCGCCGTCGTCGTCAGGGTTTCGGAGAAGCCACATGCCTTCAGCAGGACGCCCCAGGGCGGGGCCTCGCCGGGCGTCGCCGCGCCGCGCATCAGCACGGAGAAGGTAATCGTCGCCTTGGCCCCGGTCGGGATGCTGTCGCTGTCGTCGTAGCTTCCGCTGACCTCGGTGGTGGTCTCCATCCCGAAGTCGATGCTGACGGGATTGGCCCCCATCTCGACGCGGATGGCGTCGGACGCGGTCGGGCCTGCGTCCGTCCCGTCCGTCGTTTCGACCTTGGCCAGGACGATGCCCTTGCGCGTAAAAAGCGCGGTGGATTGGGTGCTCATGGTGCCTCCGGCAAAGAAAAAGCCGCCGGGGCATCCCAGGCGGCCGGTGGTCTCATGGCCTTTCGGCCGGTTTGGTCAGAACAGCAGATCGACGCGCCAATCGATCTGGACCGGGACGATCCACCAGATGCCGCCGGTGCTGCGGTAGCCGTCCAGCATCGCTGTCTCGGCGACATGGACGTAATCGGCCAGCAGATCGTCCGGGGTGAACAGCGCCTTGACCTGCGCGGCCACAGCTTCCATTGGTGCTGGGCCGCCGCCTGCCGCCCCCCAGCACTCGACCTGAAGCATGCCGAACTGCCGGGTGTAGCCCTGGGAGAGCTTCAGTTCCTGCCCGCGATGCAGCCGCAGCACCAGGAACGTGCCCGTCACGTCGGCGGCGGGGTTTTCGTAGATGAATTCCGGCAGGCCGGAAGCGGTCAACAGGACAGATTCCAGGGCGGCGCGAACGCGGGCATCATCGATCTGAGCCATTACTTCGCCCTCACGATCCAACCGGCACCAGCCGGGTCTCTGCCGATTTCCGGCTGAACGGTGACGCTCCGCCCGCCCCAGACGACCTTGTGCCCACCCGCCCCGGACGGCTCCACCCCATCCGGCAGGCCGAACACGGTGATGCGCCAGTCCCCGCCGGCATAGATGCCGGGCTGAAGGCCGAAGCCGTCGATCTGCTCGGGGATGATCGTCACGGCGCGGTCGGTCGCCCGGCTGATGACGACTTGGGTCGCAGCCTGGACGGCCACCGTCAGGGCCGGGGTGAAGGTGACGCCGGCCAGCACGCCGCCGGCCGACGTGACGGCGGTGGTGACGGTGTGCGTGGTGGCGCCAGCCGAGAACGTGTCGCCGGGGGCGGTTGCCGTCAGGGCGGCCGGGACGTTGCTGAAGCTGATGGTCGTGGCGCCGGATGCCGCCAGGGTGCCGGCGCGCACGTTGAAAGTGGCGGCGATGCGGTAGGTTGCGGCCTCCCCCATCGGAGAGATCGCGCCGCGAACCGTCCCACGCACAACCGACAGGATGCTCATGGCCGTTACGCCGTCGTGCCGAGATTGATCCACACCACCGTCACGGTCCCGGTGAATGTGCCGGTGCCGGATGTATGCGTTCCGCTGTCGTCAACCACGAGGTTGAGATACAGATCCTTCGCCGTTCCGGTGCCGTTCAACCAGCGGGCGCCGCTTTCGGTGAGGCCGGTCGCGACAGAAACCGCATCGACGCTCGCCACCTTGGCGACGGCGGCGGCCACGTCAACCTCCGGCATGATGTCGGCCTCGGTGCCGGTCAGGGTGGCGCCGGTGGTCGCTGTCGCCGTCCCCAGCGCCACGCCGCCGGCCCAGGTGTTGGTGATGGTTCCGGTTGTGCCCAGCATCACGGATCCGTTGATCACGGCCCCCATCGTGCAGATCAGGCCGGTCGGAAAATCGTACAGCTTGCCGGTCCCGCCATACTGCGCCACGCCGGCATCATCGGTGATGGTGACGGGAGTGGCGGCGCAGGTAATCACGGTCTTGTGGACGACGCCGTCGCCGTATTCGACCGCCGACACCGTCGATCCGTTCTTGGCGCCGACACCGGCGCTTGTGACCAGAGGGTTCGGGGATTCCAAGGTGGTCACGGTGGCGTGGTCGATGGCGGTGCTGCCGTCCAGTCGCCGCGTGTAGTCGGTCATTTTCGGATCCCTTTCCTGGCCGCCGTCGGCGGCGCCTCGCTCTGCGGCTTGTCGTGCCAGACCACGTATCCGGCCCGCTCAAGCCCACACCTGTTTTCGATCGGCATCGCCATCGCCATGGACGGCGGGATGGCTGTGCCGGGCGGCAGGAAGGAGCTGCCGGATTGGAAACCGACCGCCACCCGCCCGCCGTGCTGCCCGAGATCCGCCTTCACGCGACCGCCGTCGCGAAGAAGTAGCCGAGCGGCTGGCCCGTGACCCGCATGTCGAAGGCCATGTGCGCCCGCACGACGTCCGCCATGATGTCGTCGTTGCGCCGCACGTCGACCGCGATGCCGAGCGACGAGCCGGCATCGAACAAGCCGGTCCAGGCGAACGTCATGCCGGCCGACGCGGTCATGGCGTTCGGGTTGGCCGGGCTGTGCGTCAGCAGTGCGCCCTTGCCAGCGACGAACGCCCCGGCGTGGGTTGCGCCCTCGACCGACGACGCCTGGACGGCGCCCGCCACGAGATAGCGGTCCACCTCCAGCACGCGGGCGATCATCTCGTTCGTGACGCTGTCGCTGGTCGTGTACTTGTACCGCTCGACGATCAGCGGGTGCCGCTTCAGAGCCGAATGGACCTGCGGCCCGACGGTCAGGGTGTTCGGCTTCATGCCCGTGTTCTGCCAGATGGTGTTGCGGCCGGTCTCGATATCGGAAATCGGGTTCGAGTTGGCGCCATCGGACCACTGGACGAACTGAGAGGCGGACGGAGACGACGCCACGCCGGTCATGTCCGTCCCCCAGATCGACGTCGCGAAAAAGGAGTTCACCCATTCCATCTCGCGGGTGATCAGCATGTCGCTGACCACGGCGTTGACCGTGGCCGCCTCGATGTTGACGGCCGGGTCGGCGTTCTTGCGGGTCTCGTCGGCGATGACGCCCTCCAGGCCCCACACGTCGGCCGAGTAACGCTCGCTGGACAGCGAGACGTTCTTTTCGGCCGCCTTGGTGCCGGGCGCGCGCTTGCGGGCCGTGGCGCGCAGGAAGGCGTCGCGGGCGAACACATGGTAGTAGTCGCTCTGCTTGCCGACCGAGACGATGGGGAACACCTTGTCCGCGACGAACTGGTCCGCCGACTGCATGTAGGCGATGGCGAACTGCGTGAGGGCAGCGTCGATATGGACCTGCCGAGACGTGGCGATGGGCATGAAATCATCCTTTCGGGCATAAGAAAGCCCGCCGAAGCGGGTCTGGCAGGATCAGCGCTGCGGCCTCGATCAGGCGAGCGGCAGCAGGCTCGGATTGATGAACGCGGTGAAGATTTCGCCGTCGCCGGTCAGCGCCTCGACCGCGATGCCCGTCACGAAATCGCCGCTGGCGGCCACCTCGGCCCGGCCGTCGGTGCCGGCGGCGGTGATGTTGCGGCCGGTGGCGGTCGGCGTGCCGTTCGTGCTGTTCTTGGCCTTGACGCGCGAGAAGCCATAGACACGGACGACGGCGGATTCCCCGGTGTTCGGCGCGTTCTGAAGAATGCCGAACGCGCGGACGCCCTGGCCGGACGGAAGAGCAATCTTCATGTCGGCGTCGAGTTGCACGATGCAGAACTGCGAACTGGTGAGATCGGCGGCGGCAACGAAGTGACCGACGTCCGAGACGCCCAGCGAGTTTTCAAAAGCCACGATGGCCTCCTTCAGGAATTGCGCGTTTCGGCGCGATAGGCGTTGTAGAGGGCGGGGTTGCGGGTGCAGGCCTCGGCGAACGCCTGCGCTTCGGTCAGCTTGGCGTTGCCCTTGCGCAGCGCGGCGGCTTCGGCATTCAGGCGCTCCAGCGCCTTCGGCCCGCCGCTGACCGGCGCGTGCGAGGCCGTGGCGGTGGAATCCGCGTCGTCGGCGCGGGCGTTGATCAGGGCCTTGCGGACATCGGCGACGCTCGCCCGGCTCTGGATGAATCCGGCGGCGAGGCTGGGCGCCTTGGCGATGGCGCACAGTTCGATCACGTCGTCCACATAGGCCATCGCGGCGCTATGGCCTTCGGCGCGGGCGGTGTCCGGGGCGACTGCGGCAACCGGAATGACGGGGGCCGGCTGGACGCTCGCGGCAGGCGCGGGGCTTTCAGCGGCCGGCGGCTCCGAGGGCGCGGCCACGTCGGCGCAATCCGGGGCGCCATCATCTTTTCCCGGAACGTCCGGGGATTCGGCGGGCGAGGCGCCTGCCTCGACGGTCTCGGGGGGCATCTTTGAAATCTCCATGGCGGTTGATGCGGCGGAGGCGCCGCGAAACGCCGGCCGGGCCGGCATGATCGTGTGGATAGCGTCGGAGAACAGCCCGACTTCATCAGCGAGACCGGCCGTCACGGCGTCGGCCCCGTAAAGGCATCCTGCCTCGGTCGCACGAACGGCGGAAACCGACAGCCCGCGATTGCGCGCCACCGTTTCGCAGAACAGGCCATAGAGGCGATCAACCTCGGCCTGGCCTTCGGCGCGGGCGCGGTCTGACAGCGAGGCGTGCGGCCAGAAATCGACCTTCTTGGCGCCTGCAAAAATCGGCGTGTAGGTCACGCCGCCCTTCTCGTCGGCACCGGAGACGTCCAGGTGAACCGAGACGACCCCGATCGACCCGACGCCGCCGGTGCGGGGCAGGATGGCGCGATCCGCCGCGCTCGCCAGCAGGTAGGCCGCGGAATAGGCGTGCTCGGACGCTACGGCGATGATGGGCTTCGTCCCGCGCGCGGCGAAGATGGCGTCGGCCAAGTCGAAGGCGCCCGCCACCTCCCCGCCGCCGCTGTCGATGTGCAGGACAATGCCGGAAACGTTGCCGTCGGCCATGGCGTCGGCGAACTCGGCATGGATGGATCCATAGCTCCTCATGCCCGACATCGCGTCCATGCCGCTGGCGCGGTGAACGAGTGACCCGTGGATCGGGATGACGGCAACACCGTCACCGCCGGACGGCGCGACGCTGGCATCATCCGGCATTTCGTCGTCCGGCCAGTCGCCATCCATGGATGGCAACCCCATGCGCGACGACAGCACGGACACGACCGTTCGGAGCTTTCCGGGGTGCAGCATGAGCGGCTGGCCGTACAGACGATCAGCCAGATGCGCGAAGCGGAGCGCGGTCATTGGTCTTTTTCCTCGCCTGCGGCGCCTTGCTGGTTCGCCGGCTGGGCAGTTTGAGTGGTCTTGGCGTCGAAATTCAGCCCGAGCGCCGCCTCGCGCGCCTTGTCGGCTGCAATCCTGGCGTCCGTCTCTTCCGGATCCGAGCCCTCAGCCTCGATCACGTCGGATCGCGCCTTGAACCCGCGATCAACCGCCAATTCTTCGGCCTTTCTGTCCTTCAGCGGGTCAACCCACTCCCATTTCGGGGCGATCCACTTCACGGCCCGGTATGGGCGCGGGTCTTTGGCAAATCCCGGCAGCGAAAGGCGACCAGAAAGCACCGCATCAGAAAGCCACCGCTGGAAAACCGGGCGGCAGAACTGAAAAACCAGAACGGAATGCTGGAATTGCTCTATTTTCCGACGGAACTCCAGCAGCCCGGCGCGGATCGACGAGTAGTTCACGCCGGTCAGGTCTCCGGTCAGCTGCTCGTAAGTTACGCCCATGCCGGCGGCGACCGCGTGCAGCTGGACCTTCATGAATTCGCCGTAACCAGTCGAGTTCGGCGGGTCGGTGAAGGTCACATCTTCGCCCGGCATCAGTACTTGGAGCGTTCCCGCCTCAAGCGCCGCCTCTCCAACCCCGGATTCCGCCGCCTGTTGCTCGTTGACGACAGCGCCCGTCGCGTCGGGCCGGCGGATCAGGCCGGCAAACATCGCCGACATCTGCGCCTTCAGCAGCGTGGCGTCGTCGAACTTGTCGAGTTCGTACAGCTTCAGCAGGACCGATGCGAGATGCGGAACACCGCGAACCTGCCCGGGGCGGATCGGCTGGAACAGGTGGAGAACCTGCTCGGCCGGAACCCGCACCGTCTCCATGGCCGACGCGCCGCCGACGTAGAAGTCCCCCGGATGGTTCCGGTACAGGTGGTAGGCGACCCTTTGGCCGATTCCGTTGAACTCGATGCCGGCCCGGATGACGTTCCCGCTCGCCGTCACCGTGTTGAGCGTGAGCGGCAGGTGTTCGGCATCCATCGCCTGGAGTTGGAGAGGCACCGACAACCCGTCCTCGACGCGGCGAGGGCGCAGGCGAACGATGCATTCCCCGGCCTCGAACATCGCGCGGGCCACAACGGCTTGCAGCCCGTACAGGTCCGTCAGGCCGGAAGCGTCGGCCTCGTCGGTCCATTCCAGCCACGCCGCATGGATGGCATTCTTGACTTCGGGGTCGGCGTGCAGGCTGGAGGGCTTGATGCCACAGCCCACTGCGTTCGCAACCCACGACGCTGCGGCATTCGTGGCGTAGGGGGATTTCCGGATGGCGTCCCGAGCGCGATCGCGGAGCACCTCCCCCTCACGAATGACGGCGGTATTCAGGCTTTCGTTGCGCGTAGGGCGCCATGTTGCCATGCGGCGACCCGCGCCGCCGGCATCGAAACTTGCGGCGCGGATGACCGGCAACCCAGCGGCGGACTGAACGGCCCGCTTCGTCATGGCTTTCGATTTCTTGCCCAAATTCAAATCCCCTTGCTGGTCCGCATGCGGATTTGCCGGATCGGAACGGCCGATGAAGCGCCGCTCGCCTCCGCCTGCATCAGCAGCAATTGCCGCTCCATGTCGCGCTGGGATCTGTATGTCACCGACGTCCCGCCGGGATACGAGACGGTCAGGGCGCCCAGCGCCATGGCGGCCTTTAGCGCGTCGATATCAGTCTGCGTCCAGGCCATATTAGGCTCCTGCGAACCGGGCGCGGACGCCGCGCCGAATTGCTACCGGGGTCGGAATAGCCAGATCGACGCCCTCGCCCTTCAGGGGCACCGGCGCGACCCGATCCGCCTCCTTGTTGAGCACGAGGCCGGCAGCCTCCAGGCCCTTCAGCGCCGCCAGATTGTAGACCTTCAGGTCGAACGCCTCGTTGCGCCGGCCGCCGGCATCCCACCAGATCGTGGTTTTCCCCTTCGACCGTGCCTCTCGCGGGATCTCGGCCACCAGCTGGGCGAAGTAGGCGTCAGCGCGGTCCTTCGGGAAGTGCATGAAGCCCGGCCCCGGCTCGGCGATCTTCTTCAGCCGGCTGTAAACGACCTCCTTCGCCGACGACACGCCGACGAAGTAGAGCGGCACCTTGCCCTTGTTCTTGTGGCTCGGCGCCTTCGGCCAGATCGGCGGCTTTCCTTGCGCCGTGCTGCCCTTGATGCCCCAGACCCGGCGGGCGTGCTTGTCGCGGATGAAGGCGTAGGCCATTTCCGAGTTGTGGCCCTGCGTGTCGATGCAGACAGCCGAAATCGGCATGTCCGGTAGTGCCCGGCTATGCGGGAAACGGCGTTGCAGCAGGTCGTCCAGTTCCTGCCAGACCGTCTTTTCGGACGGGTCGCCCCAGAGCTGGCGGTATTCGATGGACCAGGACTCTTCGTCCCTGCCCCAGCCGACCACCTCCAGCTCAAGCCGGTCATCATGCGTATCAACGCCCGCAGTCAGGACCACCACGCCGGTCGGCAGGGACAGCTTCCAGTCTCCGGCTTCGGCGCGCTCGGAGACGGTCGTCGACTCGATGATGTCGCCGGACTGATCCTCCCAGGTCTCGCCCAGCTTGTTGTTCACCCACGGCTGGAGCATGGCAGGATCCTTGCCGGCGGCCTTCTGCTCTATGGCGATCTTTCCCCAGGATTCGAACGGGCTGTAGAGGGCGGAGATGTGGAAGCCAGCGGTGATTCCGTCGCCTTCTGCGGTCGCCCGCCACTCGCCACCGGCCAGCATGTTGCGCTTGTCGGCCTCGGCGTGGATTTGCCCGCACTCCGGGCACCACCAATAGGCCAAGTCCCGACGGTCGCGGTCGACGGGTTCGGGCTGCGGATGCGCCACGACGCCGGTTTCCTTGTCGAAGGGGACGGAGCCGTCGGCCTTCGGCCAGCCGATGTTGGCCCAGACGATGCGAGACTTCACGCCGCATGCCTTGCACGGCACTTCGTAGACCCGCTGGTCGCTCTGCTCGTAAGCCTTCTCGATCCGACTGCGCCCCTTGAGCGTCGGGGTGCTGCACATGAAGATTTTGCGGCGACCGGGGAAGGTCGCCGTGCGTTGCTCAGCCAGGGCGACCGGGTCGCCGTCACGTTCCGCCGATTCCGGATATCCGTCCACCTCGTCGACGAACACGTACCGGGCCGGCGTCGACCGCAAGCCCTTCGGGCTGGTCGCCCCCGTGAACACGAGGAACCCGCCGGGGAATTCCTTCCTCATCATGTTGTTTGTCGCCTTGCGACTGGACGGCTTGGCGACCAGACCGGCCAGGGTCGGCGAGGATGCTATCAGCGGCTCGATCCGGGTGGTGACGTTCTTCTTCACGTCGTCCAGAGACGGCCACACGACCAGCGCCATGCCGGGCGCGTGCTGGATGATGTAGCCCAACCAGTTGCAGCCGCACTCCGTTGCCGCGACCTGCGCACCCTTCATCAGGACGACGCGCTCTTTCCCGGTGCCGGTGGAGAGTTCGTCCATGATGTCACGCATGTAGGGCACGCGGCTGGTACGCCATGGCCCCGGCTCTGCGACGGTCGGCGGCAAGACGCGATGCTTATCCGCCCACTCGCTGACCTTCAGGGCGGGCTCTGGGCGAAGGGCGTTGCAGAGCGTCGACCAAACCCACGCGGCGTCATTCCTCATTGGCAATACCTTTGAGCGCGGGCGGCAACGGCGCATCAGCCATGTCGATGAGCTGCTGCCGCACCAGCTTGTTCAGCACCGCGAACGCTTTCCCCAGGTCAACGCACAGGTCGGCCGCCACATCCGGAGCGGCACGGCTGCACCACGCGATCCAGGAGTCCCGTTGCATCATCCCAAACTCATGCAGGCCCCGGCGGACGAGGTCGCGGTCGACCAGCGCCCCGCGGTCCTTGTTCTTGGCTATGCGGGTTCGGTGGAGCTTCTCGATCTCATGCAGCCGCTTCGCTTCGGTCAGGCTGTTGGCGTCGATGTCGCCGTCTGGGTCTTGGTCGCTGTGGTCGATGCTGTCGTCATGGCCCAGAGGCGCGGCCTGCGCGGTCAGCTTCTGCGGCTTGGGCTGCTGGGCCGCAACCGGACGATCCGGCTTGGCCATCTGCCGGCGCACCGGGTCGCGGCGCTCGTAGAAGGCCAAGCCCTCCTTCACCAGAACCCTGCCTTCAGCCGACAGCGGGAGGCCTTCCTTAACCAGTTGCGACACGCGCGGCTGCGACACGCCGATGCGTTCCGCGAACGCCTTCTTTGTCTCGGTTTCAGGGTAGCTCATGAAGGCACCGCTTAAGGCTTAAGCGAAGTATTGAAATCACGCATCGACTTCGGCCGCCGAAGTCAATCCAAGACAAAATCAGCATCAAATGGCCGGAAGAGCTTTGGTGACGCCCGCCGGAAGAAAAGGTCGGAACCGCCGACTTAAGGTAAGAAAATTGCCGGGCGCTAGACCGGTGGCGGGGCCAAGGGCGGGCTGACCCCCGGTAAAATCCCCAGGAAGGACCCGCCCCACTCCTGGCCCGCTCTGTGATGCCCATGGAAGGCCGCCCATCGGCGGGCTTCCTACGCGCGGCCAGACCGCCGCCCTACATCGATCCGCTGATCTGCGATCAAACCCGCTCCAGCGTGCCGACCGGCAGGCGGGCGATGATGACTGCATTCTGCTCCACGACCTTCTCGACCTGCTCGGCGAGGGTGGAGGTGGCCTTCGCCTGCTCCGTCATCGAAGCAATGACGAGTTGGAACGTCTCAGTGCCAGGGCCGGGCAGCGGGCGGCGCGTCCAGATCCAGGCCACTGCGATGCAGCCCAGCACGATCAGGGCTGTGACCTGGGCGGCTGGAGACAACCCGGCAATGCGGGCGATGGTATCACCGACGTCGGGCATTGGCAGAGCGTCCATGGGTCAGTCCTCAGAACGGGTTGGGTGCGGCGCGCCGATGGCGCGGGCATAGGCTTGCGGGCGGGCGATCCTTGCCATGGAAACCCCAGACACAGAAAACCCGCCTCAGCGAGTGCTGGGCGGGCGATTGTTGGATGTCTTGAATAGCTGCCGCAGTCCCGTAGCCGGAGACGGCGAGACTGCAGACCACATTTTCTCTCCAAAAATCCTTTCTAAAAAGTTAACGCAAACAGCGCGGTGTTGCACCGTCACCAAGTCCGCCCGCTGATCACACCCCCACCGCCTCCAAGCTTTCCACGCCAATCGTCGCCGCGATCTGGCGACCAAACAAATCGAGCAGCACTCGGGCATGATCGCCAGAGGCACCGGCGAACAGGCCGACAAACTCGGCGAACGGCCCGGTCAGCACGCGCAGCGCCTGTCCCTCGGACCACGCCGGAGCCCGCGAGACGACTGGCGGTGATACGAGGTTGAGCCTGCCCCCGTCAGCGTCGCAACGGGCTTTGACAAGGCGGAGCGCCGAGACCGGGACGGCGCAGGGCCGACCGTCACCGCGCCGCACGACGAACGCCACGCCGCGAGTGTTGCCGATGACTCCGAAGGGTTGGCCAGCATCGATCCCGACAAAGCCATACCGATCGAAAAGCGGGCGCTCGACGATCTCCATCCGACCGGCCTCGCGGTTGCGCCGTTCGCGGCGGCACATGGGCAGGTATGACCTGTAGCCCTGCTCCTCCAGCCGCTTGGCCGCCTCCATCGCCTTGCCTGGATGCGACACGAAGGCGTACCACGTCAGGCTGCTGCCAAACGGATCGTCGCCGGTGTCGGCGACCGAATTGGGGCGCTTGACGCCTGGGAATGACACGCTGCGGAACTCCTGTGGCGACAGGTGGCAACGGGACTGGGTGGCGCTCATGCGGCGGCGCTCCGCTGCGTGGTGGTTGCGACCTCGACCTCGACCGCATCGACACCCAGAGCGGCACGGAGCTTGGGTTCCAGGCGTTGGGCAACCCAGTCCCGATGCTGGCGGGTCGGTGCGCGGATCGTGGCGACGCCGTCGGCGACGCTGACGACACACGGCGCGATCCAGGCGGCGTACTCGACCGGTTCGAAATGCCCGGCGTAGGGCGGCGGCACGGTGGCGGGAGGCTGGCCGCCGGGCGTGGATGGCTTGACCGCCTTGGCAGCGCGAATGGCGGTCAGCACGTCCGCATCGAGCACGGCGCGCAGGGAGCGGGGCTGGCTGGCCCCCTTGCCCTCCAATCGCTGGAACTGGCGCTGGACCTCCTCGACCGCAGCGGTGACGCTGTCCTCGGGCGACAGGCCGCGCTGGGCCCCGGCCTCGATCCAGGCGGCGAACAGCTCGTCGTCGGCAGGGCTGAACGGGCGGTCGGACTGGTCGAACCAGCGCTCGAAGGCGGCGGCGACGCCCTGGCGGAGGGCGAGAACCCCATCGCCTGGACCGCCATCGGGTCCGGAATCCTGATCCCCCGGATCATCGGGCGGCGGGCAGGCCGCTTCACTGCTGCCGCCGCCTGCCAAGGATTCTTTTTTCTTTTCTCCCGTCCCGTCCCGTCCCGTCCTGTCGCGCGCAACTGTTGGGACCTCGTTACGACAGTCGTTACGTGCGTCGTCACGATCAACGTGACGTTCGTCGTTACGTGGCTCGTTCGCCGCATCGTGACGATCATCGTTACGAACATCGTCACGACCTTTTTTGCGCGCCTCCGTGGCCTTCTTGGTGCGGTCGTGACGTTTGGTCAACGCCTCCCAAGCCCGCAGCGCGTCTTCGGCGAGGACCTTGTGGTAGAGCCGACCGTCGCTACACAGGACAAAGCCCCGGAGGGCCATGTCCTTGATCTTGGCCCAGCGCTGCGGCGTCACCCCGGCGAAGGACGCCAGGATGGCCGGGTTGTTCGGCAGGCTGGCCGCCGGGCGCTGCTGCCAAGCCCGGCACCAAAGCGTCACCGCCGCCTTGAATTCGTCACCGCTGGAAAGCGCCAGCAGTTCGGAAGACAGGACGCGCCGGGTGTCGAGCATGAAGCCGTCAAGCTTCGCGATGTCGATTTCTGCGGGGACCAGCGGGGCGGGGAGGGATTCGGTGGCCATGATCTACTCCGCCGCCTGGGCTGGTTGGTGGGTGAACAGGTCGGCCCGGTTCGCCGCGACCTGCTGAAGGGCCGCCCGCTCCAGCCGCTGGGCGGCATCGGTCAGGCAGAGATGTCGAGTCTGGTTGGTCGGTTGTTCGCGCAGCGCCTCAGCCGCCAACTGGCGGATCAGCGACGTTGCGAAGGCTACACCCGGCTTGATGTCGGCGGCGGCGCTCATGATGCAGCCTCGAATTTGGTCGTTTCGTTGCCCCAGACGTCCCAGCCGGAGCGCGACGATCGCGCGAACAGCTCCAGATACGGGCCATCGAACATCGCCTCGATGTCGGCGTGCATCTGCGGCGGCTTGCGGCTGTGTTCGGCGATTGGGGCGACGATCAGGTTGCGGATGGAGCGGGAGCGCTGGGCCGGGCGACCGACGGTGCCGAGCAACCAGAACTCTGCGGCTGATCGGTAGCAATAGCCGGTCCCGAACGCCCAGCTGGCACCGGTGGACGAGCGCTTGGCCCATGCACCGGCGGACTTGAAGGTGAACCCCCAGGCGGCCATCGTGGCGACCGCCTGAGGCAGCATCGGCGCGGTCGCCCACATGATGCAGGCGGCGTCTGGCGCTGCGAGTTGCGAGACCGGCAGGGCCTGGATGTCGTCCAGCGGCATGCACGCGTAATGCGCCTGCGGCGATTTGGCCTCGCCCTTTGCGCTGCGCAAGGCAAAGCGCCACGGTGGATCCGCCAGGATGACGTGGTAGCGCAGGGGGGCGAGGTCGCCGAAAGGCCAGGTGCTGGAGGCGGTCATCCAAACCTCCGCTGCATATAGCCATGCGCCTTGGTGGCTGCCCGGTCGTTCAGCACATGCCGGACCCACCCGCGCTTGTAGCCCTTGATGGCTGCGATCCGGCGCAAATCATCCTCCGTCTGGGCCAACGGCAGGATGTCGACCAGTTTCATCCGGGCGATCATCTCGGCGGAAACGCCGCCGATGCTGGGCATGCTGGCCAAAGCAACCTCTGGCACGGCCGCCATCGGCGGCTTCGGATAGGAGCGGCCACAATGCGGACAGGCGGTCGGTCCCTTGGCGCACACGAAGTGGCAGGAACGGCAACGCCGCGTCGCGTTGACCGCCCGCTCCAGCCACTTCAGACCGCCATCAAGCGACCACAGGCGGCGTTCGTCGGGCATGCCGTGCTTGGCGACGTTGCCCACCTGGTCGATGATGATGGCTTCGCCCTTGCCCTCGTAGGTCCGAAGAACACGTCCGACCTGCTGCAGATACAGGCCGGTGGATTCCGTTGGGCGCAACAGGATGGCGGCCCCGACGATGGGAAGATCGGTGCCTTCGCTGATGATGTCGCAGCTGGTCAGGATCGACAGCCGCCCGGACGCAAGATGCCGGATGGCCCGGTCGCGCTCCGCAACGCTCATCTCGCCATCAATCGCGGCGGCATCCCAACCCCCAGCCTGGAACTGCTGGGCGACATGGCGCGCATGCTCGACCCCGGCGCAGAACACCACCGCAGGGACTCCGCCGCAGATACGGGCGTAATGGCGCACCGCCGGGAGCGTGAGTTCGTCCGTATCGACGGCCTTGGCGAGATCGGCAGCAACGTAATCACCTCCGCGTTTCTTGACCTTGGAAAGGTCCAATTTGGCGGGCGGGGCGAAGATGGCGGGGCGAGCCAGATAGCCGTCACGGATCAGCTCGGCCACGGTCGGCCCTTCGATGGCTTGCTGGAAGTGCTCACCCAACCCTCGACCGTCGTAGCGGAACGGCGTGGCGGTAACGCCCAGGCGGAGGGCCTTCACCATGGCGTCGAGAACCCGCTGCCACTTCGAGGCAACCACGTGATGCGCTTCGTCGATGATCGCCAGCCGAACACGGGCGAGGCGTGAGCGCAATTGGTCCAATCGCGCCAACACCGTGTCAACGCTGGCCACCTGCACCAGGTCGTCGGTCAGCGGTTCGCCGGGCGCGATCAACCCATGCGAGATGCCCATCGAGAGAAGCCGGGCGCTCGCCTGCTTCAGCAGCTCGCGACGATGGACGAGGATCCAAACCTCCCATCCTTGCTCAACCACCGTTTCTGCAATCGCGACGAACACCGTCGTCTTGCCGCCAGCGGTCGGCAGCCCGTAGAGGGGATCGACGCCCCGTTGGAGGCACGCGAGAATCTCCGCAACGCCGCGCTCCTGATAGGGGCGCAGAGTGGGGCGTTTGGGAACGTCAGACGCGAAAAGCGACGCTTGACCGGAAACAATGGCGCTCATGCAGCGGCCCTTTCCTTGGCGGCGAGGTGTCCGGCGTAATCGAGGAGGGCGAGCGCGTCGGCTTCGTCGTCGGTGGTGAATCGCCACCCGCGCGCCAGACATTCCGCCTGCACCCCCTCCTTGCCGGGACCGCCTCGTCCGCAGAATGATTTCTTGACGGTGGATGGCTGGGCAGTCCGCACCCAGCGAATGCTGAAGCGATGAGCCAGCATCAGGAAAACCGCCGCCAACCCGTTGAGCTTCAGCACCGTGTCGGGGTTGGTCTGCTGGGGCAGGATCGGCTTTTCGATGATCATCCCGGTCGGCTGGTGTTCCGTCAGAAAGGCGCGGCCCCAGCGTTCGGCGGCGTCGGTGAACGCCCCAACCGAACAGCCGGGGGTGCCAAAGCGCACCCAGCCGGACATCGGTTGCAGCGGCTTTTGGAGGCGGGCCTCAATGGGCAAGAGCGGTCGCAACGGCAACCGCCCCAACGCCCATCCGGTGTTCGTCGCCAAATCGAGGGCAAGGACGCCGCCAGCCATCGCCGCCCCGTCAGTGAACCGCAGCGGCACCAGCCGCGTCGGTTCCGTTGGTGCGACGACGGCCACGCTTCTTCGGTTCCTCCTCTGCCAACGGAGAATCGTCGCCCACCGCCTCATAAAGGTCGTCGTCGCCCGCCGCCACCCCTTGGGCGCGACCACGCTCCCAGATCGCGTGGGACGGTGAATTCGTGGCATGTGGATTGGCGTCGGGCCCCTTTCCATCGCGGCCAGCCGCACGGCCATTGGCAAAGGTGCAACCGGCGTTGTCCAACTCAGGGCTGGTGGCGTCAGCGCCATCCTCGCCCCAATCCGCCTCCAGGGCGGCGGCATCCGATGCGCCGGTCAGGTCCGGCGGAGGGGTAATGTCATAGGCGGGCTTGGTTGCATCCTCGCTCGCTGCGCCCTCGACGAGGTGATTGACGAGATCGCCCAGCGATCGCGAGGCGTCGTTGTCGTCATCGCCGGTGCCAGACCGTTCAATGGCAGCCTCCAGCGGGGTGGCTGGTGGCAACTGTTCATAGAGATCAGGCTCCGCTCCCCAGCGCTCGGCCATGAAGCCGCGCATCTGGTCGAAGCTGCGCAACTCATCGGCCCGCTTCACCGCATCCATCTTGTCCAGGCGCGCGATCTGCTTGGCAGCGCGCGGATGGATGCCCAACACGTCGGCCTGCTTCCAGGCCGACGCATGCTCGGTGTTGGCGTCGCTCAACTCCTGCCGCTTTGTGCTGACCTCGTCGAGGAAGCGGTGGAACTGATGCGCTTGAAGTCCTTTCGACCGCTCGCGGAGTTGTTCCGCCTTGCTGGGCTTTCCGCCCGATGACCGTCTGCCTCGTGCCACTGTGGGCCTCCTTGGTGCTGGTGAATCAGGAAAATTCTGTGGATGCCATGGGCAACGCCCTGTGGGCTTCAGCCCTTTTCCTTCGTGCGCGCGGCTCGGTGACTCGAAAGTTGACGTTGCCAAGCCGCGCGCGGAGCCGGGGGACCAGGCGCTTCCATTGCGTCTTCGCCCCGTGACCTCCGCCGGTCAGGTCGGAGGCGTCGATCCGCCGGGCGCGCGGTGCGGCACCGGTGGCAATCGCCTGCTCAACCAGGGCGGCCAGCTCCTGAGCGTCGCGCCGGTCGGCAACCTCCTGCAGATCCCGCACGAGGTGCCCGTTCATGTCGCGCTCCATCACGCCCTCTCCTTTTGCCGACGGAAGCGCAGGCGCAGCGCACCCGCCTTGGCGCGGGCCCTGCCGCCCAGGCGGCGCACCCGCCCCCGCAGGCCGTCGAGCAGCCCGTCGGCGTGGCCGATCTGGTGAAGACGCTCCCCCAGTGCCGCGACGAAATGAGGGCAGCGGAAGCACACGAGCAGCAGCTCGACAGCCCGCATGCTGCGCTCGCCGCTCATGTACCGGCGCGTGGTGTTGGGGGCCAATTCGGCGGCACGGGCGAGAGCCTTCCCGCCGCCGTGCCAGCCGGAAAAGGCTGTGGTCAGCGCGCCATGCAGGGCGGCGGCGATGGCATCGCGCAATTTGGGGCGCTTCCCGTTCGGGGTGGCGCAGCTCCCATTCAGGGCGGCTTGCAGAGTGTCCATGATCACACACTCCAAGCGAGAATTGATGACCAGGAAAACCAGGAAAAACGCGGAACTCGCGACATGTCACACCCCCCAAGCCGTAAGGAGCGCGGAGCCAAGGCCGAGGCCAAGGCCGAGGGCGATCATGACGCTGATCGCAATCGAGCAGATCGCGGCGAAGATTTGGCCTTCGGTCATGGTTCAGGCCCCCGCCAACAGGGTTATGACGCCCAGCGCCCGGGGGATCGGCGATCCGTTGTGGTGGAGGGTGTTTTCGTGCATGGTGGTCTCCAGTTCGTGTTGATGCGAAGGGCCGCTTTCTGTTTGGCGACGGAGCGGCCCTTGGCGTTTCGGGGGTTAGAGCAACCGGCTGCGGCCGCTGGCGATCAGCAGGCACAAACCGGCCAGGGCGAGGCCGCAAGCGGCAACGAACGCAGTTGGGCCGCTGGGGTAATGGATGGCGCGGGCCAGCAGCAGAGCCGCGAAGCCAGCGCAGGATTTGGCGGTCAGCAGCGCGTGGCCGATGATGAGGTGTTGGCTGATCATTGCGCCCCCCCACATGTTGGAGGTTGCGGGGCGAGCCATGACAGCCCGCCCCGCATGCGCTACCGTGTGGTTGTTCACGCCAACCACGGAGCAACCTTGATGCAACGATTTATCGTCGAACCAACCAAGATCGAGTTCTCCACGAAGCCGAGGCATCACACCGTCACGTTCAGAATTCGCAGCGGCGACGAAGTTTTTGCCCTCTCGGTGGAGGTCGAGCATGTCGCGGGTGTCGCGGCCATTTATGAGAAAGCTCATGACGCCCTCATCACCCAGCTTGAGGGGTGGACGGAGGCGGCGCGCGATGCAGCCGATCGAGCGCGTCGGCACCTTCCCGAAGCGTGAAGGTTCGCCCGGTCTCAAAATCAAAGACGAACGGAAGATCGGCGTTTGGATCGAAGACGAAAGCGTAACGGTCGGGGCGCACCCCCACTAAACCGCCCCCCCGCTTACCAGCCGCCTGAACCCCCGACTGCGCCTCTTCGTGCAGTCGGTCCAGGCTATCGGCGATGCGGTGAAGCAGCGTGTTGTTCTCGCGCAGCAAGAGCGCGATCTCGCGGAGGTTGCTCATGCGATCTCTCCAGGTGGGCGGGCGATCCGGTCGGCGCGGCCAGACGGAGGAATGAGCGTGAGGTTCGTCATCACGCGGCCTCCCCGGGGTGGGAAGCAGTGAGGAAGCGGCGCTTGCGCCGCAAGGTCTCCAACATTTCAAGGTTGACGAAGTCGTCAGCCGTCACGGCACCGCGTGACCACTCCCGAATAAGCGCGATCATTTCGACGCTTGGGGTGCGCTCGCCATTCTCGTACCGACGCATTGATTCGTGCGTGACGCCGATCTGCGCGGCGGCTTCACGAATGTTGAGTCCAATGCTCTCGCGGTAGGGGGTGAGTTTCATGCAGGCATTCAACCATATTGGTGGAAAGCCGTCAAGGCGGGGTCTCCAATCATCCACCAATTCGGTGGTGGATAATCAGTTACCAAATTGGTGGAATACGAGCGATATGAAATACCCGAACCGCATCAAAGAACTGCGCATCTCGCGAGGCATGACCCTTGAGCAGGTCGCGGCTGGAGCAGCCACGTCAAACCAGCAAATCAGCAAGCTGGAAAACGGGGATCGTGAACTGACGCAGAGCTGGATGGAAAGGGTATCGGCTGGGCTTAAGTGCGAGCCTTGGGAGCTTTTGCCTGCCCATTTGCACCCCAAGAGAACACCCCTCACTCCTCGCGAGGAGCGGTTTCTTGCGGCGTGGCGGCAGATTCCAGACGGTCGAAGAGAGGAAGAGATACGCGCCCTGGAGGCTCGGTATGGGGCGATGGGTAACGAGCTTCAAGGCGATCAATCAGAGCCTCGGCCTCCATCGCAGGAATCTTCCTGAACAGCTCAAGAGCCCGCTCTTCCTCTGCGGCTAACTCCTCCTCAAACATCTGATCGCTACGTTCCATCAAACCCTGATTCTCCTATTCCAGCACATCCGCCCAACTACCGCGCCCTGACCGATATATTCAAGGCCAAAAGCGGTGCAGTCAATAACAAATGGAGCTTCATATTCCGCTGCGATTTTTCGCAGTTACTCTGCGCTGAATGGCGAAATATGGAAACAACAGATGTTTCCGTTTAGATAAATGGAAACATCTACTCAAAATCTCGTTTCCGAGATACATCGGATTGTGGATATTATTATTGGAAACTTGTTGGATATCATGGGATTCTTGCCGTTTCCGAAATGCCAATGGCAACCGGACGGCCTTGTCGCCCAGGCCGGTTTGGCAAACGAAAGGCGCGCTTCCACGACATTCAGTGGACGAGATTTGGGAGCGATCCGGCACGCCTTGGGCCAGCCGGATAGGCTCCTCAGCCACTCGATCACGGCGGCGGCTGTCGCCGTAAGGGCATACACTGATATGCGCGTTAATTGCCACGTCACCCACCTCATGTCATAACCGACCGCCCCCGGAGGGCGCGGACGGTGAGTTTCGGCCTCGTGCGCACGCTGCGCCGAAGCGATACCCGCTGAGGTGGCTCAGAGAGGTCGGGACGGAGGGCCTATTCCCCGGACCGGCCTCTTCCGCTGTTGGGCAACAACGGTGAGCGCACTTTATCGCGCCATCACATGCGATGGTAGTGATTCCGTCATTTCAAATGCGCAATAAAGTTGCATATGTGGATATGCAAATTCCGATGAACGCAGAGATCTCCTGAACCTGCGTTCGTTTCAAAATGGAAATAATCTTGCGACAGATTGTGACGAACCTATGGAAGGACGCCCGGCGCTCAGCACTGCGGATGAGAGGCGGGGCGAAGCGATGCTGAAGCTCCGCATCACAGCCTTCAACGCCAGCACCCGCTTCCTGGGCGAGGCCAGAAGGAACGGCGGCCCGCAGTACGCTGCGCAGATCATGCCGGAAGTGCTGACGATCCTGGGTCTTCGGGTGCCGAACGGAGTCATCCCCGAGCCGTTACGGCAGGGGAACCTCTGTGACGCTCTTCCGGTCCGACCGGGACACCGACCGAACTGATCCAAGCTGCCCCGGTCGGCTCGCCCGGCCGGGGATCAGCCGTGGGCACGTTTGCGGCTGAGTGCCTGCTGTGTCGTCCAGTCGGTCTGCGCTCCTGGCCGATGCGGAGCGGCAGGCATTGGGGCATGAGCTGGGAGTCAAAAAAGCCCGCCTGCGGATGTGGGCCGAAAGCCGTCTACGCGATCCTGTCGATTTTCCCAGGGCCAATTGAATAGGCAGCTCCGTTGGTGCGAGACAGGTAAATCTTGCGAAGTTCTGGAATCAAAGAAAGAATTGATGCGGAACGCATAGGAAAATTCATTGAACAAAATCTTGCCGTTGGAAAGAAAGAAACCAATCCAGTGCTAATCCATGCAGAAAGACGCTGTGGATGTCTGTGAATATCCCTAAAATCTGTCAATATCATCCAGCCACTTTCCAAGGCTATGGATTGCCATGACAGATCCCTCCCTACGCGCGGATATGCATTTGACACATGCTCTACCCGATAATCGTCGTGACTTAACTGAATGATTGTGTTCAATCCATCCGATAAGCCGACTGGAAGGTCGTCGGTCAACAGTAACCTCACGCCGCAATCCTCCGGGCGACAAGGTCGCCCTCAAACAGCATCGCGGCCCGCACCTGTTCGACAGATATCTGATACCAGCGGGCAACCCGATCAGCAGATTGTTCTGCGTCAAAGGCCTGGGCTATCGAGGCTGTTGGAACGCGGCTTTCCTCAAGAATGGGATCCCCGAAAGATTGAGTTGGATCCAGCACGATGAAGCCATCCCGCCCTTTCGGCCACCAGCGATAAGGTAAATCATCATTGCCAATATCCACAGCATCAAGTGTAGGAGCCACTACGGCTTCAAACACAAATTGCCACTTGTTCAAATTAAGAAGGGGTTTTCCGTTTTCATCCAGCGCTCCATTGTACAGATAAGCGCCATCCGTGAATAATTTCTTATTTAGAAGCGGATGATCCCCATCGCTAACCATCCGAAAATTAGCGAGCGCTTCTCGAATTCGGCGAAGTCCCATTCCTTTTTCCTGATCCAAAAGCCGCTTAACAAGACGGATTTCCATCAGATCGAGAAAGGTCAAGGCACCGCGACCGTTCATTTCCGGTATATGCGGAACCCACAAAGGAGGCTGGCGCTTGGGTCCGGCCTTAGTGCGAATCGTCGAACCCATCATCCATGAACGAAGACGCGCGTCGGAAACCCCGACAAGGCGTGCAGCTTGCGGGATGCTATAGATGCCAACGTTCAGGAAGGTGGTGTCTATGGTCATGATCATCTGCCTGAATAGGTCCGATAACCTATGAAGGCCTAAGGTAAAGATTTGATTGCAAGTGCGTCGCGTTGCCGCTCCCTGGGGGCACCCGGCCCCTTTTTTGCTCCGACTTCACGCTTCCCATCGGTCACGATTTCTCCCCATGGGTCTGCCGCCACCGCGCCACCATCGCGTCCGTCACATTGTTGGCGTAGCAGATCGGGGCCCGGCCGCCTGGCTTGCTGTGGGCGCTTCGGCCGCCGCACCGGTGCCCGTTTCGCATGGTGCTGTAGGGACAGGCGCAGGTGCCCGGATATGCCTTGATCGATTCCGAGATGATGCGCTGTTTCACCTCATCATCGGTCAATCGAGATTCCCGGGCGAATGCCGAGCTGGCGGTCGCAAGGGCTGCAGCGGCAACGCAGACGGCCAATGCAAAACGGCTTGTCATCGTTGCCGCTCCCGCCGGGCTGAGAACCAACTCCAGACGAACAAGACGCCCACAAACCAGGCGAAGGTCGCGCTCTCAACGATGAGCCGGGCCGTGCGGGAAACCGGATTGCGGCTGGTCATTGCGCTGACCTCCTCCAACCAGCCTGCTGGGCCTCCTGCTCGCTGCAGAACCACCGCTCGCCATCACGCTCGGCGATCTGCGTCTGCTCGTAGAACCGCCCGCCCGGGACGTGATAGATCCGCTCACCCCCAGCCGAGATGTTGCCTTTGATCTTGCAATCCCCGCCCGGGGCGCTGCTTTCGTTGGCCGGTTGGGGCTTGCCTTCACGCTTGTCCTTGCGCCAGTCCCAAGGCGGCTGAAAGGATCCCGACCAGATGCCGACGCGCGCCGCGCGGGCGGTTGCCTCCGCATCGACATAGTCCTTGCTGTACTGGCGGTAGGCCATGGCCCAGCCCTGCGAAACCATCCAGGCGTTGATAGATTCGCCACCGACCGAACAGGCGGCGACACTTCGCCCGTATCGGTCCGTGTCCTTCACTTCACAGGCCACGGGCCGCCGTGCGATCCGGTCGGACAGGGCGAGCGCAGCCTGCTGACCGCAACGCCAATCCCTGCTGGTCGCATCCTGGCAGAGCTGCGCGCTTTCCGGCGCGTCGATGCCGTGGAGCCGGATGCGGCGGCCTTGGATGTCGAGCGTGTCGCCGTCGATCACGCTTGCGGTGCCGGTGATTGTCTCTGCGGACGCCGGGAGGGTGGTCAGCGCGGGGATGGCAAGGGCGAGGTACGCGCTGAGGGTAGGTTTTAGGATGAAATTCATAGTCACGCCCCCTTGACGAACGTGAGATACGCCGTATTCATCGGCTCTGTCTTCTCCCGCCCATCGAACCGGACTGTCGCCGTTTCGCCATCAACCGCTTCAATCTCGCCTTCCCCAAAGCTTGGATGGCGGACGCGCGAGCCGACCAGAATGCTCCCAGCTTTCGGCAATGCAGGTTGGGCCGAATACTGATGACCGCACCGCCGACACATCTTCGCCAACCCCATGGAGATCGAGCCGCAGTCAGGGCAGGTCTTTGAAAAAGCGGGATCGGCAGCGGTCGGCGTAGCTGGGGCGTCCGGCTGGGTGGTATTCAGGGATAGCACGGGACCGACCGGGGCCGACCGCTGCGGAACTGGTGGCAAGGCGCGCTGCGCGTTTGCGACGATTACCGGCCCGAGACGGTCCACCGCGTCCCGAACCTCGGCCAGACCAAGCAAGATGCACCCGGTCATGAACAGCAAGCCGGACGCGATCACGCCACTGCTTTGGCGACTCAACAGGCCGATGTTCTCAACGCGTCCAGACAGGCCACCCGGAACGCTGGTGTCCATCCCGAGGGCGACGAATGCTCCGAGCGCGCCGAGGATGACCATGATTAATCCGAAGATGCGCATTTAGCGTCCCTCAACATTTAAAAAATATCAAGATTTTAATTCTGATATTTTTGATAATGCTGACTTAATATGAAATATAAAATCATTCATCGATTCTTCATTACACAATCTCGATATTTTATTATTAAATGACAGGTATATAATTGGTGATGATGATTTATTTGACTTCAGAACGACCCCGACACCACCTATTTCGTTAATCCAATTTATCTTGTCAGATTTCATTGAATTTGAGTCAAAAGCAATAGCTTGCTTTATCGCATCAAATATATATGGCGCATCTTCTTCTGGTAGCAGAACAGCGCTTTCGGGGCCAAGCTCAACAATTTCCAGCCCAATGAAGTAACCAACTTTTCCTTTTGATATAATTCGCGACTCAACTGCGTCTATCCTGACCGACACGCCGCAAATGGCCGCAGTCGTGACGTTGGTTGTTCCCACTGAGGCGTTTTCGGCAAACGCCACCCCACCTCCAAACCACATGGCCAAACCAACCGCCCACGCTCGCCGCATCCCATCCCCCATCCTCACGCGCGAACCGCAATAGCTTTACGCAACCAAACCAGTTTCGCAGGAGATTGCGGTTTTCTCATCCACCAATATGGTTGAATTTAAGCTTGCGTCTTTTCCCCCAATATGGTGGAATAATTTTCACGAACCACACCCCGCCACCCCGGAGCCGACCATGTCGATCCTTAACCGCATCCTGTCGTTCATCGGCTTTCGGCTGGTCGCCGTCCCGAAACCGCACGGCGTGTTCCTGGTGGATCGCGCCGGTCGCGGCTTCTTTCAGCGCTGATCGCGCCCGAGGCCCCATCATGTCCGCCATCCTCGAAAACACCGCAATCAACCAGCACATCGGCGCTCGCATCCGCACGCGTCGAGCGCTGTTGGGTATGAGCCAAGAAAAACTGGGCGAGGCCATCGGCCTGACCTTCCAACAGGTTCAGAAATACGAAAAGGGCATGAACAGCGTGGCCGCACCCCGCCTGTACCATATTGCCCAGGCGCTCGATGTGCCGGTGTCCTTCTTCTTCGACGGCCTTTGCGACGGCGGCGCGCGTCACCCCGAAGACAAGGTGTCCATCGTGGACATCGAAACGGCGAAAGCCATTGGAGGCATGGAGCCGGGCGTGCGGGACGCCTTCCGCTCGCTGGCGCGGACGCTGAAGACCTCGCAGCAGAACGCTGCCGCTTGAACGGAGATCCTCACATGGAAAACCGCTTCTCCAAACCCCTGGATGCCTTTCCCACCCTGAACGCTGACGGCCTGCGCGGCGTCGATGCTCACATCGGCTTTGCTCGCCGGTCGGCTGTTGAGGCGTCTGCTGCCGGTCGTGAAGACGAGGCGTCGCTCTGGCGGCGCGCGGCTGATCGCTGGATGGGGAAGCGCCTGGATTTGGCTGCCGCCTGACGAGTTTCGCGGGTCCACCCGCGTCCACCAGCCCCGTGGGGCGTTTCCTCCCAGACTTGCCGCCGGGCGCACCCCCGGCCCGGCGGCACCTTTCCAAGCCCCTTACCCGTCCGGGTGGGGCTTGAGGCCGTAGAGGCCCCCGCGACGAGTCAGCCAAGCCGGGAAAACTGCGGATCGCAGGACCAAGGCGCGGCACGTGGTCGGCGTCGGCGCGGAGATAGATGCCGGGGGCCTCGCCCCATCCCAGCAAACGAGAATCCCCTCATGCGCAAGCCCAAGACGCTCTCCAAGATGCAAGCCCAGGTCGCGGATTGGAACTCCAAGCACGGCATCGGCGCTGACGTCACCGTCCATCTGGGCAACGGACGCCTTGTCGCGACGAGGACAGCCAGCGAAGCCTATGTGCTCTGCGGTCGAACCCCCGTGGTTTTCTTGGTCGGCATTCCGGGAAGCCGACCCCTTGATCAGGTGACGCCCGCCCAGACCTCCGCCCGAGCCGCCTGATGCGGACTCGCCGAGAAGAGGACGCGCTGGACCTGCGTCGTCTGCGGAACCGGCTGAGCACCGTGATCGGTGAAGCCGTGGATGTCGCCGGTCAAGACGGACGCCTCTTCCCGGCGCTGAAACCCTCCATCGCTGCGCTGCGCTGCGCGACGCCGTGGCCGATCTGGAAAGCGACATCGACGGGCTGCTCGCCAACATCGACCCGGACGCTGAATTTGAATCGCCGATCCGGCACGCGCCGACGGCTGCGGAGTGAGAAACCATGTCCACCCCCCTGAACACCGACGTCACCGGTTGTGACGATTGGGAGGCCGCCTCCTACTGCATCGCGACCATCAACGGTCCACACCGCGTTGGCGGCATTGTCCGTCAACACTTCGGGGTTCATTGCTCCGGTCCGGACCGCTGGGTTCTGACGCACCTGCCCACCGGCGCGATGCTCGGGTGCGGCGAGACGCGATCCGCCGCCATCCGCGTGGTCAGCCTGATCGAGGGGCTGATCGACTGGGGCTTTTCCGATGTCTCCGGCCTTGCTCGGCAGGATCACCGCCCCGTCCACGTTGCGCTGCTGGACGGTGGCCTGACCATCCCGAACGACGGACGGCCGACGTGGAGCCGGTTCGCCTCCAGCCGCATCCAGGGGCACGCCTGAGCATGGCAATCTACACCCTGACCGAATCCGACGACAGCGCGCTTGGCACGATCATCCATCGCGACGGCAAAGCCCTGCTGATCTCCGGCCTCTCGTCAGACCACCCCGAGCATCATAACCAGCTCGCCCGCTTGATCGTGGGCGTGCTGGAGCGCCCCGACATCGACAACGCCATCGCCGCCCTGGAGCAGGGCTGGAACCGGGAGAACCGCGCATGAAAACCCTTCTGTTCTATGATTCGGAGACCACGGGCTTGCCGGATTTCAAGGCCCCTTCGGATGATCCGGCCCAACCGCACATCACGCAGATCGCCGCCCTGCTGACCGACGAAATCGGCAACAAGCTGGCCAGCCTTGACCTTCTGGTGCGCCCGGATGGCTGGACCATCCCGGAAGAACTCCAGGCCCTGACCGGCATCACCATGGAGCGCGCCGAACAGGGCGGTGTGGCCGAGCCGGTCGCGCTCTCCGCCTTCGCGGCCCTCTGGCACCGGGCGTCCATCCGCGTCGCCCACAATGAGAGCTTCGACGCGCGGATCCTGCGCATCGGCTTCAAGCGCTTCCCGGGGATCTGCGACCCCGAGGCGTGGAAGGCTGGCCCCGCCGCCTGCACCCAAATCCTGTCCACGCCCATCGTGAAGCTTCCGCCCACGGAGCGGATGGTCGCCGCCGGTCGCGGCCGGTCGAACAAGCCGCCCAAGTTGGCCGAGGCCTACCAGTTCTTCACCGGCAAGCCGCTGTCCGGCGCGCACAACGCGATGATCGACGTCATGGGCGTCAAGGCGGTGTGGTTCGCGATCCAGGGCGACGAGGTGAAAGAGCCGTCGCCCTATGCGATTTCGCTGGCGGAGGCGGTGTGAGATGAACGCCCCCACCTACGCCTCCGTTCTCGTCAGGTCATCGTCGCTCTCTGGCTACCCGGACTGCCCACGACGCGCCGCCACCAAGCTCTTCCAGCGGGAGATCGAAGCCGCCGGTTACACGCTGCGCACCCTACCGTCCAACGTCGGCGCTGCCGTCGGCACGGGCGTGCACGCCGCCGCCGCACTGATTCTCAAGGAGAAGGCCGCGAACGGCAACCTTCCGCCCCTCAACGTGGCGACCGACGCCGCCGTCGAGGAGCTGCGCCACGCCGTCGATCAAGGCATCACCTGGGACAAGGAGACGCCCGTTCAGAACGAGGCGGAGCTGCAGGTTGCCCGCATGGTGCAGGTGTACCGCCACCAGATCGCCCCGCAGGTCGAGCCGCTGATCGTCGAAGAGCGGCTGGAGGCGCAAGTCTCGCCCGCCATCGTGTTGACCGGGCAGTCCGACGTGATCGCCCGCGAGCCGGGCCGTGTGCGCGACCTGAAGGGCGGCAAGGTCATGGGCATGCACGCCCCCCAGGTCGGCAGCTACAGCCTGCTCGCGCGGTCCAATGCCATCGACGTCACCGACGCCGTTGTCGATTGGATTCCGCGCGTGCCACTGAAGAAGCCCCAGCCGGACGCCACGACCTATCGCTACGACGTGTCCATCGCCGAAACCGCCGCCGTGAACGTGCTGCGCCACATCGAAAGCGACCTGACCACCTTCCGTCACGGCGATCCGGAGCGGCATCTGCTGCCCGGCGACCCCTGGGCGTTCGTCGCCAACCCGTCTTCCAAACTCTGCTCAGCCAAGTGGTGTGGTGCTCATGGCACCGCCTTCTGTCGCGAGCACGCCGCCGTCGAGGAGTGAATCCCACCATGTCCGAACAACAGGAACGCCCCCAACTCGCCGCCGCCCGCGCGCCGGAAGACATCCGCCGCGCTGGGAAGTTGGTCGCCAAACAGGCCGGTGGCGGGACAGTGGCCAGTTTCTTCAGCGCCAATAAGGAGACGCTGAAGGCCCTGCTGCCTGCGCACATGACGCCCGAGCGCATGATGAAGATCGCGCTCGGCGCGCTGCGCACCACGCCGAAGCTGATGGACTGCACCATCGAGAGCCTGTTCGGCTCGGTTGTCGTCTGCGCCCAGATGGGCCTGGAGCCGAACACGCCGCAGGGGCACATCTACCTGATCCCCTTCGAAAACCGCCGGAAGCAGGCGACCGAGGTGCAGATCATCGTCGGCTACAAGGGGCTGATCGATCTTGCGCGTCGGTCAGGCCAGATCGAAAGCCTGTCCGCCCGGGTGGTGCATGAGCGTGACGAGTTCGACATCGACTATGGCACGGCCGACCAGATCGTGCACAAGCCGTTTTTGCGCGGAGACCGAGGAAAGATCGCCGGTTTCTATGCCGTCGCCAAACTGAAGGGCGGCGGGGTGCAGTTCGAATTCATGTCGGTCGCTGAGATCAATGCCGTCCGTGACGGGTCGCAGGGCTACCAGACCGCCAAGCGCTTCAACAAAACCAATACCCCTTGGATCAGCAACTACGAGGAAATGGGCAAGAAGACGGTCATCCGCCGTCTGGCAAAGTACCTGCCCATGTCGATCGAGTTGGCCAACGCGGTGGCGCTCGACGGTCGGGCCGAGGGCGGGGAAGCCCAAGGCCTCGACCGGGTGCTTGATGGCGACTTCACCGTCTTGCCTGATGGCGAGGGGGGCGAGACCGAGGATGAAGATGCGGATCAGTCACCTGATGCTGACGACGAACCCGCGCCGCAGAAACCCGCCACCTCCAAGACGAAGGCGGACGCCAAGCCCAAGCAGAAGCAAGCGCCGACCGCCACCCCTCACGATCCCGACACCGGCGAGGTGATCGAAGGCGAAATCACGCAAACCCAGCGCGCCGCCCCGGCCTCGCCCGCCAGCGGCGACGATGACGAAGACCTCTTTGCCGCCACCTGAGCCAGCCCACCGGAGGATTTTTCCTATGCAGATCAAGATCCGTGATTTCCAGGTGATCGAACGCGCCGACCTCCTGCTCGGCGGCCTGGTTCTGGTCGCGGGCAAGAACGCCCAGGGCAAGTCGAGCGTGCTGAAGGCGACCGCCGCCGCCTTGACCGGCCAGCTTCAGTTCGGCCTCGCCAAGAAAGACGCCAAGGCTCTCGTGCGTAACGGCGCTTCGACCGCCGCCGCGACTCTCGACCAGGGTGTCGAAACCAGCGCCGTGGCGGTGTGGCCAAAGTGCGAGCGCTCGACCACCGGACAGCCGCTGTCCCTGTCACCCATCGCGGCCGGGCTGGAAAGCCTGCTCGACCTGTCGGCGAAGGACCGGGCCAAACTGCTGGGCGACCTGCTGAAGACAGATCCCGACCGCGACGACTTCGTGTCCGCCTGCATCGACGTCGGCATCGCTGAAGAGGTCGCAGCCAAGGTCTGGGGCGACATCGAGGTAAAGGGGTGGGATGCCAAAGCTGCCGACATCGCTGACAAGGGCACCCGCCTCAAGGGGCAGTGGGAGGCTGTCGCCGGTGTCAAGTTCGGGAGCGAGAAGGTTAAGGTCTGGAGGCCTGGCGGCTGGACGGAGGATCTTGCAGACGCGGCGGCGAACGACCTGTCCGCTGAACTCGGCGAGGCCAAGCAGGCGCTGGAGCGAGCCATCGCCGCCCAGGCGGTCGGACAAGCCGAACTGGACCGGCTGGCCGCCGCCTGCGCCGAGATCGACGAGTTGAAGGAGCGCTCCATCGAGGCGCGGACGGTCGCGACGAGGACGGCCAGCCAACTCGGCGACGCACGGAAGGAGCGCGATTCTCTGCCGCCCGCGGCCCAGGCGGTCGGGCTGACCTGCCCCTGCTGCGACGCCCCCCTCCAGTTGTCCCACCATCTGGGGGGCAACCAGCATCTGGTGAAGGCCGAGGTGATCGGGGCCGACGAGCTGAAGCGCCGCCGCGACGCCATCGCGTCCGCCGACGGCAAACTCTCGCGGTTGAAGGGGGAACATGACGCTGCCGAACGGGCAGCAACCACGGCTCAAATCGCCTATCAAGACGCCCAAAAGGCCGAAGCCCAGTTGGCTGAGGCGCGGGGAAAGGCGACCAGCGCCACCGCTGGCAATGACGTTGCCACGCTCCGCACCCGCGTTGCCACCGCTGAGACGCGGCTCAAGGCGCTGACCGCCAAGGACGAGGCCGACCGCGTCGCGAAGCTGCTGACCGTCAATCTCGCCATGCAGGCGATCATGGCCCCAACCGGCCTGAAGAAAACGAAACTGATCAAGGTGCTCGACACCTTCAACGGCGGACCGCTGCGCTCGCTGTGCGAGGCCACTGGCTGGCGTGACGTCCGGATCGAGGCGGACATGGGCGTCACCTACGACGGTCGCCCCTACGAGCAGTTGGCCGGGCTGGGGCCGCAGCTCTCGTCCGACCAGTACCGCGTCTACGCGACGCTCCAGGTGGCGCTTGCCCAGGTCCAGGGCTACGGGATGGTCATCCTTGATGGCGCTGATGTGCTCGACCAGAAGGGCCGGGGCGGCTTGCTGAAAATGCTGCGCAGCACCGGCATGGGCGCGCTGATCGGCATGACCTTCTCGGCAGCCGACGTCGTGCCGGACCTGGAGGCGCGCGGCATGGGGCGGGCCTACTGGATCGACGGCGGCATCGCCCGCCCGCTTGGCGAGGTGCTGGTCGCCAAGAGCCGGAAGGAAGCTGCGTGATTACGAAGGTGAAGCCGCAGCGATCTGCGCCTCGGGAGTGGTTGGATTTGGAGAATGCGCGATGACCGACCACCCCATTCTCATGTCCTGCGACATGGTCCGCGCCTCCCACCGCTGCCCCATCGACGAAATGGAGGGCGCGCGATGACGGACGCGCGCCGGATCGTGACCGTCTTCACGGACGCATCTTTCTGCCACAGGACGAGGGCGGCAGGGTTCGCCGTTTGGATCAAGACGGACTCAGCTACGCTCCGACACGCCGGGGCGTTCAAGATCGACATCGGCTCGTCTCAGGAGGCCGAAGCGGCGGCGCTGGGCAATGGGATTTGCGTGGCCTGTACGCACCTGGACCTCCGGGCGGGCGATATGGTCGTCGCGGCATCGGATTGCCTGTTTGCGATTGACCTCATCAAGGGTCACGCGAAGCGGTTGAGCAATGGCATGCGGGGCGTCCGCGACCACGTCCAGCGTGAGTTGGCGGCGCGTGGCGTCGATCTGCGGCTAAAGCATGTCAAGGCGCACCAGGGCAAGAACGCTGGCCCACGACACGCGGTGAACGAGTGGTGTGACGGAGCGGCCAAGGGCGTCATGCGCAAGCGTCGATCAACCGCCAAGAGCGGCAACCACACATCCACAGGGGCAACACCATGACCGAACCCAACGACATCTGGGACGATGAAGAAGACGATGCCGCCATCAAGGCGGGCCTCTTCCGGAAAGCGCAGCCGACTCAGCGGGAAGCGCATGAGCGCATGGAGCAAGCTGTCGCCAAGCCCACCATCACCGTCCCGCTCGACGCCCCGGAGCACGACCGCAAGGTCGTCACAGCGCTGCGCCAGCGGGTGGCGGAGTTGGAGGCGCAAGCTGCGGCTGGGCGGCTCGTGCCGGATGGGTGGGCGTTGGTGCCGATCAAACCAACGGCAGAAGCTGTCAATGAGGGGCGTCACGCCGCCATGGGCTGCATCCACGATGACGTGAACAACATCGTCGTGGACTCTCACATTGGCCGCGTCGTCTGGGCGGAGATGCTCCGCAACATGATCGCCGCCGCCCAGCCCGCCCCTGCGCCTCCCGCCGCCACACCTGCACCGTCGGCGTGGCGTCCGATTGCCGAGGTGGGGGAAGCCCGCAATGCAAGAGCGTGGGTTGATCTGTGGGGGCATCTGGCGAAGGACCAGGACAACCCGTGCGTTCCGCCGCGCCGCCTTACCAACTGCCGGTTCCGACTCAATGAGCGCGGGCGCGAGAGCTTCTGGGGCTGGTTTACAGAAGGTGGGGATGAGGTAGCAGCCACCCACTGGATGCCAGTGCCGCCCCGTCCCGGCACCTTGGCCCCGACCGCCCCCGCCACGGACGACTATCGCGGCGAGACGGAGCGGATGCTCCTTGAGCTTGCCAAGGCGATATTCGACGCCCCAACGATGACCGCCGGGTACGAGATCCTCAAGGATTGGGCGTGGCAGTGCGGCTTTGGCGTGCCGGTTGCGATGCGCGAAGGCGTTCCCACCGCCCCGGACGATCTGGCCGTCGCCAAGCGGATCGCGTGGTCCCTTTTGTGGGATGCCGCCTCTCGCTTCAAAAGCATCGACGACATGTGGGATCGGATCGCGCAGCTTGACCTGACCGAACAGTACATGCGCGCCGCCCGCGCAGCCCGTGGGGAGGATCGGTGATGCCTTGCAACGCAAACGAAGATGCGCCGCCCGTCCGTTGCTCCGAGTGCGGATGGTGTGGCCACGCCGATGAGCTTGGGACGGAAGCCGATGCCTTTGAAGAATGGGGCGCTGACACGCTTTGGCGCTTGTCGGAAGTTGGGGATGCCGTGAAATCGGCCGCAAAAGCGGCCCGTGGGGAGGGGTGACATGACCGAAGCCAACGCCACCCAAGAACTGGCCGCCCGGCTGCGCGACGGCTGCGTTCTGACCGGACACGAAGACCGCTCATATGAACTGGTCGATGAAGTCGCAACCAATGCGCTGATGCGCAGCGCCGCCGACCTGATCGAAGCCCAATCGGCGGAGATCGCGCAGATCAAGGAAGAACTGCGGATCGCGCGGGGCGATGCGGCCCGCGCGAATGAACGCGCCCAACGGGCCGAAGCCAGAAATACGATTTTGCGAGGGAAAGATGCCTACGACTTGCCAGCCGTGCTGGATCGAGCCAATCGCCTTCAGGCTGAGGTGGATGAACTGCGCTTCGAGCGCGACCCGCGCAACTCTACAATTGTAACAAAGCGCTTGCGTGCTAAAGCTGCGGAGGCAAATAAAGCACGGGAAAAGGCTGAAGCCCGCGCCACCAAGGCCGAAGCCGCCATGACGGCGGAGCGCGACGCGGCCAAGGCCGACGTTGATCTCCTTGACCGGGTGATCGCGGCGTTTGCCGACGATCTCGGCGTCGAGCCGGACAATGAGGCGATCCACGAGGCCATCCAGGCGATCCGCGATGAGCGCGACGCCGCCGTCGCCCAGGTGAAGGCGCTGCGGGAGGCGTTGGAGGACATTCAATGCGTCGCGGCAGCAGCCATCGGCCCAAACTGTGGCGCTGGTCCCGATCTGATTCGCATATCTGCGCGCGCGCATGACGCTTTCGCCGCATCGGCCCCGGCTGACGGGCTGGTGCGTGAACTGGCGAATGCCGATGCGGTGGTGGGGTGAATGATGGACGGATTCCTCTTTGATCTGCCGCCGACCCGATCGCGGCGCATGACATTCCGGGAGCCGAGCAATGACGAGATCATCATCGTGGGCTTTGCGGGCGGCGGCGGAACCTGCGAGGGCATCAAGATGGCCCTGGGCCGCAGCCCGGACGAGGCGTTGAACCACGATGAAGACGCCGTGTCGATGCACGCCGTCAACCATCCGGGGACGCGGCATTGGTGCCAGAACATCTGGCAAGCCGAACCAGGACTGGTCGCGGCCGGGCGTCCTATCGGGTTCGCCTGGTTCTCGCCGGACTGCACCCACTTCAGCAAGGCCAAGGGCGGCGTCCCGCGCAAGAAGCACATCCGTGATCTGGCCTGGATCGTGGTGGCCTACGCCAAACTGCCCAAACACATCCGCCCGCGCGTCATCATGGTCGAGAACGTCGAGGAATTCTCGACCTGGGGGCCACTGCGTGACGATGGCCATCCCGACACGGGCCGGATGGGAGAGACGTTCCGCACCTGGATCTCTGAATTACGCCGTCTCGGCTATCAGGTCGAATGGCGGACGAGCCGCGCGAGTCAGTACGGCGCGCCGACGATCCGCAAACGTCTGGCGGTCATCGCCCGGTGCGATGGTCGTCCCATCATCTGGCCTGAGCCGACGCACGGTGCGCCGGACAACCCTGAGGTTCTGGCCGGTCGGCTGCAGCCCTACCGTACGGCGGCGAGCCACGTCATCGACTGGTCCATCCCTTGCCCCTCCATCTTCCTGACGAAGGAGGAGGCCCAGGCGCTTCGGGTGAAGCGCCCGCTGGAGGCGAACACCCTGCGGCGCATCTTCGCCGGGTTGAAGCGCTACATCATCGACCACGCCAACCCGTTTATCATTCCCATCACGCACGGGGGAGAACTGCGGTCGCATCCGGTTGGAGAACCGCTTCGCACGATCACGACGGCGAAAGGCGGCGAGTTCGCGTTGGTCGCGCCCCACATCATGAAGTACCGCAACAACAGCGTCGGCCACGGGATCGACGAGCCGCTCCATACGGTGACGTGCAGCCATTCCGACCACCACCCCGGTGGGGCGGCACCGCTTGCTGTGGTTACGCCGTTCCTGGCAACGATGCGGAATTCGGCGAAGCCGTTCAATGAGGCCGACCAACCGACGCATACCGTGACCGCCGGTGGTGCAGGTCTGACGTTGGTCGCCCCCTGGATGATCCAGCAGAACACTGGTTTGGTCGGCCACGCCATCGATAGCCCAACGTCCACCATCCTCAACACCGGATCGCACCAGATGTTGGCCACTGCGCACATGATGAAACTGTACGGCACCTGCCGGGATGGACAGCACCCCGACCAGCCGATGCCGACTGTGACGGCGGGTGGCGGGCACGTCGCCGAGGTCCGTGCCTTTCTGACGAAATACTACGGCGAGGGCGGTCAGGATCAGGACTGTCGGGAGCCGCTGCATACCGTTCCGACGAAGGCTCGGTTCGGCCTGGTCATCGTCCACGGCGTGCCCTGGCAGATCGTGGACATTGGCATGCGGATGCTGGCCCCGCGAGAGCTGTTCCGCGCTCAAGGATTCGCCGACAGCTACATCATCGACCACGGACACGACGGCCGGAAGTTCAGCAAAGCCACGCAGATCAGGATGTGCGGGAACAGCGTCTCGCCGCCCTGGGCCGCTGCGCACATCGCCGCCAACGCTCCGGAGATGGCCCGCGCCGTCACGGCGTTTGTTCCAACCCAAGCGGCGGAGTGATCCATGGTCGCCTACAGTTTCGACAAGAGGCCCCATCCCCACCGACCCCGCATGGTCTCACGCTCGGCCTTGCGGTGAGGTGGGGGATGATCGGGCGCGATCTAACACTAAAACAGGTTGCAGAGCTTTTACTCAAAAGCCCTCGCTGGCTGCAATCTCAACTCGCCGAAGATGCGCGATCAGCCTCGCCGCAGCTTCAGTATCACCACTATGTCGGAAGGACTCCGCTGTGGACCGAGGAAGAGGCCAAGGCCCTCAGAAGCACAATCGTGGCAAGGGACACCGCCAAAAGGCGGCCCCAGGTCTCCGCGTCGTCGAGCGTGATGGGCACTGGCACATTGTCGGCACCTTGCGCGTCGCAGGACGCTCTCGCCGCATTCGAAAGAGTACTGAGCTTCCAGCCAACGAGCGCAACCGCGATTTCGCCGAAGCGCTCAAGGTCCAGATCGAGCAAGACGCCCGTAACGAAGCCGTCCACGGCATCAAACCGTCCGTCCCCTTCGCCGTCGCGGTCGATTCCTTCCTGAGTCAGAAGCGATCTCGACCGCTCAACCCGGTCGATGTCGCGCGGCTCAAAGAAGTGACGCTGGAGTTTGGCATTCGGATGCTGAGCGGTATCACCGACCAGGACTGGGCCAATTTCATCGACCGGCGTCACGCCAACAACTCGCCGCAGACGCGTGAACGGTACCTGAACATCGTGATCGGATTCCTGTCGTGGTGTCGGAAACGCCCCAGGCAATGGATATCCGACCTTCCACATTTCGAGCGTGACAAGGCCGCGCGCCGCCGTCGCGCCGTTTCCCGGCGACGGGTGGTTGAGCTGACCCCCGACCTCGTGGCCCTGATGATCGAGTGCGCCAGCCCGCATATGGCTGCACAGCTTGCTGTCGAGTGGTCCACCGGTGCGCGGGTGTCCAGCATCCTCTATGGCTGCCGATTTTGTGATCTGCATCTGGCCACCGGTCGGGAGCAGATCACCTTCCACGACACGAAGACCGGAGAGCCGGTTACGGCCTCCCTTCACCCGTGGGCCGCGCAGATTCTGCGGGGCTACATCGAGTGGCGCGGCGTGCCCAAGAATCGCGAGAGCGCGCTGTTCCTGACGCACCGGATGCGCCCTTACAGCGACAATGGCAAGGCCTACGGCAACCAGAACAAGACCGCCTTCAACGGGATGAAGCGCCGTGCTGTGCAGGCGATTCGGGACGCTGCGGCGAAGGAAGCGATCAAGCTTCGGGCAACCGGTCGCCAGGACGAGGCGTGCGCGTGGATCGATCGGGAGAAGGATCGCGCTGATCTGGTCGCTCAGGTGACGCAGCACTGGTTCCGCCATCTGCTGGCGACGCAGATGTTGTCCAAGGGGGCCGACATCCGGTCGGTGATGGAGCAGGGCGGTTGGCTCGACGCGAGTTCCGTCCTGATCTATGGACACGACGTCCCGGAGCGACGGCGCGAGTTGGTCAACCTGCTCGACACTGGGGCCGCTGTCTGTCCGACCGACACGCCCATCGTCACGCGGCGCAAATGACACGAGATTGACACGCGGTCTGTATCTCTACGCGAAAGCCATTGATATAAAATGATAATCTACTGACAACCTCGCCCCTCCGAAGGCAGAGGTCATGAGTTCGAATCTCGTCGGGTCCGCCAGCGATTTCAACAGGTTGATGCTTCGATCTCAGTGATGATCGGCCACCTGCAGCTGTTTTCATCCCCGCATTGTTCTTTTCCTACCCTCACCCGGGGGCCTTGGTGTCTGGACCCTGCCGAGTCTGGGCGGCTGGGCGTCTTCAAATCGTTTGGTTTTGATCCCAAAAGCTTCGCGATTGGACTGAAAATCTGGTGGAACGACCTCTGCGTCGCGATGACCAGACGGTTCGTTCCTTGACGAGGTTCGGTCCGGTGCCCTCAGCACGGCGGCGGCATCGCAATTTGGGTGACAGGACAGGTTGAAAGGCATGGCCGTGGCACGCGCATCCTTCGGTGGTATGACCTAACGCCACACGCATAAGTCCTGATTATTACTACTTTGTGTTATATTTAATCGCTAGATTTGAAACCCATGCGGGCCACTGTCGGATCGATCCGGCCGCCAGAACACGATTCTGGATGGGTCGCTACGCACATATGGGGAAAAATCAAACATGCATCCGATTCTTAAGGGTGTTTTTGGTCTTGCGGTCGTGTCTCTTGTGTCGCTGGGAGCCGGGGCGGCGGCGGCGCAGTCCGTGGCGACCATGCCCCTGAAGAACAACACCGCTGTGTCGTTGACCTATCAAACCAGCAGCTGCATCGGCACCCTGAACCAGTCCTGGCCGTCCACGACCCGGTCGGCCACCAGCACCCTGACGTCGAACGGGTGCAGCGTCACCTATCAAAGGGCCGACAATGGCCGTTCCTGTCGTTTCGTTGCCACGCGCATCCGCAGTTCGCTGACCGGTCCCTGGAATCATCCGACGGTCAACACCACCGCCAGCGGCAGCGGCATCACCTGCACCTACACCAGCGTCAGCACGACCGGTGACTGGGCCGTGACGCTCAACGTGAACTGATGACACGGTCGGCGCGCCCATCCGCATCACCCGTGTGGCTGGGCGCGTTGGCATGAAAAGACCGATCAGCGGGGCGTGCGACACGCCCCGCTTGTCCGAGAAAGGGTGATGCGATGATGATCTCCAGCCAGAGCACAGCCAGCGCCGCCGTTGCCATCAGAACCGCGAAAACGCCCGTGGACGCGCGGACGGCCGCCGCGACCGGCGGTTCCGGGGCTGGCGACGCCACCGGCGTTGCGGCATCGGGGAAGAAGAATTTCGCCACCGTCGCCACCGACGCGCGCGCCGCGCTCGACGCTGTCTATCAGCAGCGCGGCAAGGCCATGGACATGCACAGCTCGGGCAAGGATTGGCAAGCGGCGTTCCAGGGCATGGACCGGCGCGCGCTGTACGCCGTTGCCAGCAACGCGGGCGGCCAATTCAGCAAGGACGAACAGGGGGCGGCCGATTTCCTGATGGGAAAGCAGGTCGAGGAAGCCCAGGGCATCAACGCCGACAACCCCGCCAGCGTCCTTGCCGTCCAGGGCAATTTGGCGAACGCGATGAAGGCCGGGACCAAGTTCCTCGACACCGTCAGCGATGAGGAAAAGCAATCGGTGTCGTGGGCCATGTCCCGCGCGTCGATGCAGCACAGCTATGAAGCGTTGGCGGCGCGGGACGGTCAACCGGTCGAAAATCTGGACAGCGACAACCCGTTGGTCAAGGTCATCAAGGCGGCGTTGGGCGCGGCCAAGGGCGACCCGGCCCGCGAGCGGACGGAAGGCCGTGTGGACAGCGTGGACAGCCTGAAGGCCCAGCCCTGGGCGCAGGGGCTGAGCGCACAGATTGACCAAGCCCTTCAAGCCTCGTCCAAACAAGGATCGTTGCTCGACCGCAAGGTGTAACGGTCCCGGACACACCAATCAGGGGAAAAGCCGATCAGGGCGATGCGATCACGACCGCGTCGCCCGCCTGCACGTCGCTGCGGATTTCCACGCCCATCGGCGTTGCCTCGCCAAGGGTGACGGCGACCGCAAGGTCCGCGCCGGTCGCCGGATCGCGGCGCAGAACCACCGGCCCCGCAGCGGTCCGCCGCACCGCTGCGGCCGGCAGGACGATGCCGACCGGGTTGTCGTAACACGTGATGGACAGAACCGCCGACATGCCGATGCGCACGGAGGCGCGCTGCTGCTCCGTCAGTGGCGGCAGCTCCACACGCAGGGCAAAGGACACGCCCGCCGCCCCGCCGTCCGCCACCGTGGCCTGATGCGCGACCCAGGTCAGCCGCCCAGGCAACAGGCCGTTCGGAAAGGCGTCGCCGCTCACCTCCACCGGTTGGCCAAGGCGGAGACGGTTCACGTCCATTTCATCCACCCGCGCCGTCACCGCCACGCTTTCCAGATCGGCGATGGTCAGCAGGATCTGGTTTCCGGACACGCTGCTGCCGGTTTCAACGGCGGTGGCGATCGCTTGGGCGATGGAGGGCGGCTTCAGCGCCAAACCGGACACCGGTGCCGTCACCGTCGCGCGGCCACGCTGTTCCGTCAGATCCGCAAGCCGGGCGTTGGCGGAGGCGCGGTCCAACTCCGCCAAACGTCTGGCCTCCGGTCCGCCACGGCGGATCTGGGCGTCCAGGTCCTCGCGCGCGGCGGCCAGGGCGGCGGCATGAACGTCGACCTGGTGGCGCAGATCCTCATACTCCTGACGGGGGATGATGCCTTGGTCGATCAACGGCTTGGCGTCGCGCAAACGCCGCTGCGCCTGGGCGGCGTCCCGCTCCGCCCCCTCACGCTGACGGCGGGCGCGGGACACGTCGACACTGCGGGGCCAGTCCGCCAACTCCTCCACCCGCTGCGCAGCCTTCAACGCGGCGGCCTCGGCGTCGCGCAGCCGCAAATCCATCTCAAAGGATTCCATGACCAGCAGCGCGTCGCCACGCTCCACCCGCTGGCCATGGACAAAGCGCTTGTCCCGCACCACCCCGCCAAACGGCGCGATGACGTTCACCGTGCGGGCGGGTTCAATGGTCCCGACCAGGGACAGCCGGAGCGTCACCGGCGATTCCGCCACCACAATTGTGGTTTCGGACAGGGACACCGCCGCCAGCGCCGGAGCGCCACGCTCCACCGATGGCGGAACAAGAGCGGAGGCGGCCCAGCCGCCAACAGCGGCGACAAGCGCCACACCGATGGCCTGCGCCACGCTGATTGTTGGCGTTCCTGTCATGCCCGAACGCTACCACTTCCGGATGAAAAAGCGAAAGGCATGCGCGCTGTCATTCGGTGCGTGGGCACCACCGGCCAGCGCAGGCCATGGTGGTCCACAGCGGTCAATCACCCCGCAGCGCCTGGATGGGATCAAGGCGGGAGGCCCGCAAGGCCGGAAGAATCCCGAAAAGCAGACCGACCAGGATCGGCACCCCCAACCCCAGCGGCAGCGCCAATGTGGGCAGCGCGAACGACCAACCGGCGGCCTGCGCGTACACCGCCGCCGCCCCACTGCCCAGCGCCGTTCCCGCCGCCCCTCCCCCACCCGCAGCCGCGCCACGGGCGCAAGCTCGTCCGTCACCCCGGCAACGCTGGCGGTCGCACGGGCGCGGCCGTGCGTCACCTCCAGACCGGCCACCGCGATGGGGGCCACCGCCGCGATCTCTGGCCGGTCCAGCAGGGCCACCGCGTCGCCCGGCAGCAAGGGGGCGGGCTGGCCGGGCTGAAGGTTGTCCGTCTGCACCGCAAGGAGATCGGTCCCCATGGCCCGAAACTGGTCCAGCGCCTGCCGCTTGGCAGCCTCGCCGACGGTGAGCATGGCGATGACCGCCGCCGTGCCGATCCCAACGCCGAGCAGCGCCAGCAAGGACCGCTGCCGGACGGCCCGGAGATTGCCGAGCGCGTCGGCCAGCAGCTCGGACCACAGGCCAAGCCCAGCCATTCCGCCCAGGTTGGCGGCCCTGTCCCCGCCGGTCTTGTGAACGCCCGCAAGGTCAAGCATGGGCACGCTGTCCCGCTTTTCTGCACCACCCGGAGGCCGACTTGCGGAGTCTGCATCGGCTTTTTTCGGCGGAACCGTCCGTGGTGTGATCCCAAGCAGGCCGAAAACAGCTTTGACGCGGCGCGGCTGCGCCTGTTGGGGCTGCTGGCGCTGGACCTGAACACGCGGATCATTCCGGCCGACCGGCTGACGGCGGACCCGGTTCGGGTGGCGCTGGACAGCGCGCGGGCGCTCGCCTTCGAAAACCGTCCCGACTATCTGTCGCAAATGATCGCCAATGAAGCCGCGAAGATCGGCTTGGACGTCGCCCGGAATCAACGGCTGTGGGATCTGGCGGTCGTCGCCGGGGTCACGGTGCCCGGCAACGGCCGAACCGGATGGCGCGCCACCGAACGCCTGCCAAGCACCAAGACCGATCTGCGGGCCGGACTCCAGTTGAGCATTCCCATCAACAACCCGGCCATCGAACAGCAGGAGGTGCAGGCCGCCATCGGTCTGCGCCAGGGGGAAGTCCAGCTCGATCACCTCCGCGCGCAGGTGGACGCGCAGGTGCGGGACGGCGTGCGCGACCAGGAGGCGGCGTGGCGGCGCTACACGCTGAACCGTCGGGCGCGGGAATTGGCGGAACAGGCGCTGACGACGGAAACCGCGAAGCTGCGCGCCGGGCGCTCCACCAACTTCCAGGTCGTGACGTTCCAAGACCAGCTCCGCACGGTGGAAAGCGCGGAGCTGGGCGCGTTGATCGCCTATCTGGACAGTCTCGTCACCCTTGACCGTCTGCTTGGCACCACGCTGGACACCTGGCGGATCCCATTGAACGACTCCCCCCCATAACGGGCGGTTCAGCCGCTCGGTCGGGCGGCAGGAAAGGCCCGCCGCCCGCTGCGCTGGGATGGGTGTCCGTCAGCCGCCGGTGCGGCGGCGCTGCAAGGCCCGGGTGGCGAGGCACAGTTCCACAAACAGGATTTGCGCCGCCACCTGCGCGGTGTTGCTGGTTGGGTCGTATTGCGGGGCCACCTCCACCACGTCGGCACCGATCACATCCAACCCATCCAGCCCGCGCAAAATGGTCAGCGCCTCGCGCGAGGTCAGGCCGCCGACCTCGGGGGTGCCGGTTCCGGGGGCAAAGACCGGATCGAGACAATCGACGTCGAAGGAGACATAGACCGGCCCGGTCCCGACCACCTCGCGCGCCTTGGCGATCACCGCCTTCAGGCCCATGTCCTGGACGTCTTCGGCGTGCAGAACGGTCATGCCGGACTCATAGGAGAACTCCCAAAAGAACTCGGCGCTGCCCCGGATGCCGATCTGAATGGTCCGGTCGGGATCCAGAACACCGTCCAGCACCGCCGTGCGGAACGGACCGCTGTGGTGGAAGCGGGCACCATCGCCCACCCCGCTGGTGTCGCAATGGGCGTCGAAATGCACCAGACCGACCGGCTCCGACCGGCCCAGATTCTTGAGGATGGAGGCGGTGACGGAATGATCGCCGCCAACGCTCAACGGAATCACTCCAGCGTCCATGATCCGCCCGTAAAAGGCCTGGATGTCGGCGTGACAGGAATCATGGCTGAGGTAGTTGGCAAAGGGCACGTCGCCGATGTCCGCCACCGCGATTTCAGTCGCCGGGGCCATGCGCAGCGCATGATCGTAGGGGCCGATCCGATCCACCCCGCGCACAGCGCGCGGGCCAAAACGGGCACCGGCCCGGTTGGTCACACCCAGATCCAGCGGGATGCCGATGAGCGCCATGTCCAGCCCGCCAAAATCCGGCAGGGCCGCAAGATCGGGGCGCAACGGCGCGTCCAGCAAAGTCCCGGCGTCGCTGTAGGGCGGGCGGGGGGCGTCGGCCCCCTGGAACACCGCCGCCGCGACCTGTTGGAAATGGGGATCGAAGAAATCGGCGGGCGAGGCCGCGCCGTACCGCGCGCGCAGCCGGGCGAGTTTCGCGCTGTCAACCATGAAAGGCTCCCACTGTTCGGATGGTTTTGACCCGTTCGGGTGTTATTGAGCGGCGGCAATGGCCAGGATTTCCGCCGCGACGCGCTCGCCCGACCGGATCGCGCCGTCCATGTATCCCGTCCATTGGCTGGCGGTTTCGGTTCCGGCCCAATGGATGCGGCCGCAAGGCTGACGCAGCGCCGGTCCCAGCGTGGTCCACGCGCCGGGGACCAGGAAGCCGCCATAGCCGCCGCGCGAGAACTCCTCCTCCAACCAGGATTGTTCGATGAACTCCCGGATCTCCGCCGCGTCCGGGCCGAACAGGTCAACCAGCGCGCCCAGAACCGCTGCTCGACGGTCGGCGGCGCTGCGGTTGGTCCACAGCTTGGCCTCCTCCCCCTCGATGAAGGCGACCAGAACGCCGGGGGTGCCCGACGCCGGGGAGTTGTCGTAGACAAGGCTGATCGGCCCGGCGTCGGTGATCGCCATGCCGGACAGGCCCGCGTCGCGCCAGAAGGGGCGTGCGTAGACACACTGGATCTTGATGCAGGCCCCCATCGGCATCCGTTGGGTCAGGTGATCGCGCACACCGGGCAAGGCGGGGGAATATTGCAGGCGACCGGCCAGGGCCGGCGGCAGCGTCACCACCACCCGGTCGGCCAGCAAGGAGCCGCCGACATGCTCGACCACCACGCCGCGCTCGTCCTGACGCAGCGCCATGACCGGGCAGTTGAAGCGCAGGTTCGGGCGCAGATCCTCGGCCAGACGTTCGACCAGATGCTGGGCACCACGGGTGAAGCGCCGCTCCTGCGCGCCGCCCGACATGCTGATGAGGCTGGCCAGACCACCGCCGGACTTCACATAGAACAGCACATGCAGCAACGACAGCTCGCGCGCGTCCGCCGCCAGAACCGAATTGGCCAGAAAGCGCATCCAGAACCGTGCCTCCGGCCCCTGGGCGGTGCGCTGGATCCAGGCTTCGAAGGTCTGGTTGTCCAGCTCCCGCGCGTTGGGCGAGGTCCAGGGCCGCTCCGCGTCCACCGTCGCGGCCAAGACGTCGAGCGCCTGGAAGGTCGCTTCGGTTTCCGCCAACGCCTCGGGGGCGTGGGGCGGCAGAATGCCGGAGAAGCGCATCCGTTCGCCGTTGAACAGACACAGATTCTCACCCGTTTCATAGGACGGGAAGGTCTCGACCCCCAACTCTTCGGCCAGGGCCAGAACCCGGTCCTGGCCGGGACCGATCCATTGGCCACCGACATCCACCGGGGTTCCATCCGCCGCCGCCTTGGTGTGGATGCGCCCACCCACCCGGTCACGGGCTTCGAGAATGGTCACGCTGTGCCCGGCGGCCTTCAGGGCGCGCGCGGCGGTCAACCCGGCAAAACCGGCACCGATGACGGCGATGTGCAGGGGGGAAGAGGCCATGGTGTCTCCATAGGGAATCAGGGAGGGGTCATAGGAACACGCGCTGCGCGGCGGTGATGAGGGTCTGGAGTTGCTGCCGCGCGCGGGGCGTGTTGGCGGTGGCCAGCCATTGCAGAACGAGTCCGATGAAGCCCGTGAAGATGAAGTTGGTCAGGGCATCGACATCGATTTCCAACGAACCGGCGGTGATCTCGCTGGAGGAGGCCAGAGCGTCCCGGTAGAGCAGCAGATACTCGTCGTACTTCTTCTTCCCCATCCACTCCGATCCCGGCGTGGTCAGGGCGTACAAAGTCAGGTCGAACAGCGTCAGTTGCTCGTGCGGGTTCTTCTGAACCTCTCCCCAGATGTACGTCAGCAAACGCTCGATCCGATCCCGCAGGGGTTCGGGTCTGTCAAAAGTCTGTTCCAGATTCTGCCGGTATTTCGAGGCCAGATGCCCCAAAACACTGAGCAGGATCGCTTCCTTGTTCTCGAACTGGTAATGCAGCGTGGCGAGGTTGATCCCCGCTTCGGCGGCGATTTTCCGCGTGGTGGCACCGTGCACGCCGTTCTTGGCGATGACGACGACCGCCGCTTGCAAAATCACCTCGCGCTTCTCTTCACTCTTTGGACTCCGCAGCACGGCCCGGTTCCCTTTCCAACAGTGGCAGGCAGACGCCGACCCTGAGCGGATCAGCGGGGAACCGAAAATAGGTCAAATGACCAGTTCATACGAGCTTTTTCGCGGTGGTCACGGGATCGATGGGATCGACCGGCCCCAGCCGCGCCTCCAGCGCGGCGGCGGCGGCCAGACACAGCCCGTCACGGAAACGCGCGCCGACGATCTGAACGCCGATGGGCAGGGGGGCGCGCACGACCGGGACCGAAATCGCCGGAACACCCAGCATCGCCGTGGCGCTGCACGGGCTGTGCGCCCGCAGAACCGCGCGCGCCTCGTCCGGCCCGACCGCGTCGTGACCGACCGGAAAGGGCAGCCGCCAGGAGGTGGGAACCAGCAGCAGCGGATAACGTTCGAAGAACAGGGTCCAGGCGCGTTGCAGCGTCGTGCGCGTCGCCAGCCCGGCCAGCACCTCGTCCCCCGACATCACGGGCGCCCAATGGATCGTCAACTCCTGCGACCGCCGCAGCCCCTCGTCCGTCAGGGCCAGGGCGGCTTGCATCGCCGGGGTGCGGATTTCGTTGCCCAGCAGGGTCATCCACAAGTCCGCCGCCTCGACGAACCGGGGCGGGGCGGCCTCCTCCACCGTGTAACCGGCGTCGCTCAACCAATCCCCGGCCCGACGCAGGGCGGCGGACACGGCGGGATCGACGTCGTAATCGGCCGCGCCGGTGTAGAGCGCCACCCGCTGGGTGTCGTGGTCGCCCTCCAGGTCGAGCGGGGCCGGAACCCACCAGGGATCGCGCGGATCGCACGCGCTCATCGCCGTCAGACCCAGCCGGATGTCCCGCACCGAACGGGCCAGAACGCCTTGCGTCGCCCCCAATTGCAGGCACAGCGACCGTTCCGCCGTGCCGGTCGGGTTGAAGGCCGGAATCCGTCCGGTGGTGGGCCGCAACCCATAGACGCCGCAGGCGCTGGCGGGCAGACGCACCGACCCGGCCAGATCGTTGCCATGGGCGATCGGCCCGATCCCGGTCGCCACCGCCGCCGCCGCGCCACCGCTCGATCCGCCGACGTTGAGCGCCGGATCCCAGGGGTTGAGCGTCAAGCCATGCGGGTCGTTGTCGGTGAACCAGCGCAGGGAAAAGGGCGGCGCGTTGGTCCGTCCCATGAACACCGCGCCCGCCCGCCGCAGATTGGCGATGGACGGGCTGTCGCTGTCCGCGATCAAGCCGGTGAAGGCGCGAACCCCGTTGGTGGTGGCAACGCCGGTCTGATCGACGTTGATCTTGGTCGTCACCGGCACGCCGTGCAGCGGCGGCAGTGCTGCGCCGGAGGCGGCCAGCGCGTCCGCCCGATCGGCGGCGGCCAGTGCTGCCGCGTGCGGGGCATCGACCACGGCGTTGATGCGCGGATTCACCGCGTCCAGCCGATCCAGGCAGCTTTGGACCGCTTCGCGCGCCGACAACTCGCGCCGGGCCAGACGACCGGCCAGCGTTGCGGCGTCCCAACGCCAGGGATCGGCGGGGGTAGAGTCGGTTGAGGTGGAGTGATGAGCGTCCCTGTTCATGTGCGCGCAATCCCTTGTCATGAAGTCCCATGTCATGAGACCGCCGCCCGCAGCGCGCCGGGAGGCAGCGCCGGTTCACAGCCGGGCGGGGCGTTTTTTGTTCATGTTTCGCTTGACACCGATATCACCCGATCTGAATCTTGGTCAAACGATTTGGTCAAATGACTATATTTTTGTGATCCGGCCACAATCGCCCCGTCTCGGACGGTGACGCGCGCGCCCAAGCGCGCCGTTTGCCCCCGCAAAGCCCTCTCACACCCCATCGGCAGGAGGCGCACCCGACACCCGAACACCCTTTGAAAACGCGGAGATTGGTCGTGCCCGACCCAAGACGGGTTGGCCGCGCCCGGCCGCCACGCCGACCCAACCGATGAAGCAAAAAACGACATGGACATTCCTGCGGCCGCGCCCAACGCTCGGCTGAACACGGAATGCCGCTGAACAGGATTCTTCCGCCCACCGCCATTCTGGGAGACAGAGCATGAGTTCGTCATCGGCACCCCACGACAGCCACCAATCGGTGGCCGCCATCACGCTGTTTGGCCTCGTCGGCCCCTACACCTTTTTGATTTCGCCGGTGATCGCCGGGCAGATGGCCGTTCAGATGGACTGGTCGCCAGGGACCATCGGCCTGTTGATGGCCGGTGAGCTTGCGGGTGCCTCGCTGATTTCGATTCCGGCGGTGCGGATGCTGCGCCGGATCACCCCGCGCCGTCTGGTCACGCTGGCAACCCTGCTGTTCATTCTTTCCAACCTGTTGTCGATGACGACCACCGCGATCCCGTGGTTTCTGACCGCCCGCGTCATCGCCGGGGCGGCGGGCGGCGTTCTGTCGGTCGTGTGCCTGCTGGCCGCCGCGCGGTCGGAAAACCCGCCCCGCTCCTTCGCCTTCTGGACCGGCGGGCAGACGGTGACATCGGCGGCGGGGCTGCTCTATCTGCCCGATCTGTTTCCACACGCCGGGCTTGGCGGCCTGTATGGCGTGCTTGCGATCGCCGCGTTGCTCGCCCTGCCCTTCTTGAACGGCTTCCCGGCGGAAAAAATGCTGCCCCCGCAGGCCGATGGCCACGCAGCGCGCCCGGCGGCCCGCCTGAACATGCTGGCGATCTTCTGCTTTTACGTGGCCATCGGCGGCGGCTGGGCCTTTCTGGGCATCCCCGGATCCGAGATCGGCTTTTCCGAAGCGGAGATCGGCATTCTGACCTCCGGCGCGATGGGGGTGAGCGTCATCGGCTCTTTCCTGGCGTCCTACACCGGGGGCAGCGCGTGGCAAGGCCGCTGGTCCATGGCCAGCTACGCCGGCCTGATCGCCTGCCTGGCGGTGTTGACCCTGACCAAGGATCACACGGCGTTTTCCGCCGCCACGATCCTGCTGCAAATCCTCTGGGCCTTCCTGTTGCCGATGCTGCTGGCCGCGCTGGCCGAATCCGATGACCAAGGGGCCATGGTCATCCTGTCCAACATGATCATCGGCGGCGGGGCCGCGCTGGGGCCGCTGCTGGCGGGTTTCACCATCGATTGGCGCGGCTATGGTGCCGTGGTGGTCGAAGGCACCGCGCTGTTTCTCATCTCCGCCTTGGCCTATGGGTGGGCGCGCTGGCGCTCGCCCGCCGGATTGGCCCAGGCGTCTTCTCCCTCCCTGTCTCACGGATAACCTGATTATGGCGGACACCACCCGGTTCTACATCGACGGTCAATGGACGGCCCCCGAGGCGCCGCGCCTGATCGACGTCATCAACCCGGCCACGGAAACGGCCTTCACCCAGGTCGCGCTTGGCAACGCGGCGGACGTCGACCGTGCGGTGTCGGCGGCACGTCGAGCGTTCGTCGACTTTTCGCAAAGCACCCCGGCGGAGCGCATCGACCTGCTGGTCGCCATCCTGGCGGCGTATGAGGCCCGGATCGCCGATCTGGGCGACGCGATGAGTCAGGAAATGGGCGCGCCCCTGGGCTTTGCCCGGCAGGTCCAGGCCGGAATCGGCGCGGCGCATCTGCACCAGATGATCGCGACGGCGCGCGCCTTCGCGTTCGAGGAAAAGCGGGGCGACCTGCGCATTCTGCGCGAACCGATTGGCGTGGCCGGGTTCATCACCCCGTGGAACTGGCCGATGAACCAGATCCTGTGCAAGGTGGCCCCCGCCATCGCCGCCGGTTGCACCATGGTCCTGAAGCCAAGCGAACTGGCCCCGGTCAGCGCAGCCCTGTTCGCCGAGGTGATGCACGCGGCGGGCGTTCCCCCCGGTGTGTTCAATCTGGTCCAGGGCGATGGGCCGGGTGTGGGGCAGGCCATCGCCGCCCATCCCGGCATCGACCTGGTGTCCTTCACCGGCTCCACCCGCGCGGGCGTCGCGGTCGCCAAGCTGGCCGCCGACACGGTCAAGCGGGTGACGCAGGAGCTGGGCGGCAAATCCGCCAACATCATCCTGCCCGACGCCGACCTGCCCAAGGCGGTGACGGAGGCGGTGCAGCGCTGCTTCAACAACAGCGGCCAATCCTGCAACGCGCCCACCCGGCTTCTGGTGGCGGCGGATCAGTATGAGCGGGTCGCCGCCCTGGCGGTGGCCGCCGCCGCCACGATCACGGTCGGCGATCCGCTGGATCCGGCGACCACGCTCGGCCCGGTGTCGAACGCGACGCAGTTCCAGAAGATCCAGCGGATGATCGAGGTGGGCATCGCCGAAGGGGCCGATCTGCTGACCGGCGGAACCGGACGCCCCGCCGGGCTGGAGCGCGGCTATTACATCCGCCCGACCATCTTCGGCCGCGTGACCCCCGGCATGACCATCGCGCGCGAGGAGATTTTCGGCCCCGTCCTGTCCATTCTGACCTATCAGGACGAAGAGGACGCGATCCGCATCGCCAACGACACCGTCTATGGCTTGGCCGGTTACGTCCAGTCCGGCGATCCGAAACGGGCGGGCGCGGTCGCCCGGCGGCTGCGGGCGGGCACGATCTATCTGAACGGCCCGGCCTGGGATCCGGCGGCCCCGTTTGGTGGCTATGGCCAATCCGGCAACGGTCGTGAATACGCCGAATTCGGGTTGGCCGAATTCCTGGAGATCAAGGGCGTGGTCGGCGTCGATCCGACCTGATCGCCCGCCAAGGCGGGGGCGGAACCGACGGTGAAACGCCGTCGGCCGCCGCTGTCCCCATCAAGCGCGCAACAAACCACACAATTGAACAGACGAGGTTTTCATGTGCAACGCATCCCGCGTCGCGCCGTACCCCGGCGCGCGCCTGCTCAAAGCCCTGTGCCTGATCAGCACCGCCCTGCTCGGCCTGCCCCACACCGCCCAGGCGGACGTCACCCTGCTGGAACAGGACAACGTGACCGTCGAAGGCGGGTTGACCGCCGGGCTTGCGGCGTTGAGCGTCGGCAACGCCAATCTGGGGGCGGGTGTCCGCACCCCCGACGGTCGGGTGCAACAGGATCGCTCCTGGATGGAGGCGTTCATCGCGCCCAGCGGCAAAGTGACCGTCGCCACGGAGTCGGCGGGCGCGCTCTACACCGGTTTCCGCATCGTCGGCAGCGGAACGCGGGGCGACGGTGACGCCGGTGGCAATGTGCAGGGCCGGCAAGGCCGTTTTGACGTCGACAACCTGTTCCTCGGCTGGACATCGGGAAGCCTGTTCCCCAGCCTGGGCGACAACGCCATCGACATCACCGTCGGCCGTCAACCCTTCATGATCGGCGACGGCTTCATCATCGGCGACGGCACCTTCGACACCGGGCGGATGGGTGCCTACTGGCTGGGTCCACGCCGGGGCTGGGGGCTGTCCAGCGCCGTGGCGCGGGTGGATGTCAAGCCGGTCCATCTGGACCTGTTCCGCTTGAAAAGCGACAAGAACAGCTTTTCCGACGTCATCCATGGCGGAAATCTGGAATGGCGCGGCGGAGCGGACGGCAAGCTGGTGGTCGGCGGCTCCTACATGACCATCACCGACTCCCGGCTCGCCGCGCGCAACGGCATGCGCGTCGCCAGCCTGCGCGCGCAAGGGGCCTTTGTGCCGAACCTTCCCGACCTGAGCCTGTCGGCGGAGTATGTGAAGGAGCGCAACACCCGTTCAAACGCCAATCTCGACGCGAACGCCTGGTACGGCGAGGCTGCCTACACCCTGTCGGATCTGCCCTGGGCTCCCCGGTTGAGCTACCGCTTCAGCCGTTTCAGCGGCGACAAGGCCGGGACCACGAAGAACGAGGCGTTCGACCCGCTGCATCTGGCCTTCCCGCGCTGGGGCACCTGGTTGCAAGGCGAAATCGCCGGGCAGTATTTCCCGAACGTGAACTCCAACCTGTCGGTCAACACCGTTCAGCTTGCGGTTCAGCCCTCGGAAACAGTGACGCTGACCGGACTGTTCTACAATTTCCGCTTCAACGAGAAGCCCGTCGGTGTGCGGTCCAACGATCTCGGCAACGAACTGAATCTCGCCGTCGATTGGCAAGCCACACCGAATCTGCTGGTCAGCGGCGCGGTTGGCCAATTCTTCGCGGGTGACGGCGGACGCCAGCAGTTGGGTGGACGCAAAGACACCACATTGGCTGAAATCACCGCGATCTTCACCTTTTAGAGCGGATTGTGTCAAATCGATGTTGATCTGATGCGTGAATCAAGTCGATCAATCAAGGCATAAAGCGCCGCGCACTGTTTCATGTTTTGAGCACGGCGCTCCAACAGGGAAGCGGACGTCCGATCCACTGCAAATCGCGACGAGCGCTTCCCTTATGCCCCCCACGCTCCCAACAGGGTGTCGTGAAAGCGTGCGGCCATCGGTGACAGCACCGCGCCGTGGCGGCGGACGATCCCGATGGTGCGCGAGATGTTGGGGTGTTTCAGCGGCACGGTGCGGATGATCGGGTGGCCCTGCGCCGGGGTCGCCAGCTTTGGCAGCAACGCCACGCCCAGACCGGCTTCGACCAACCCCAGCGACCCCGACAGATGCATGACCTCGTAAGACCAGGTCAGCTTCAGCCCATGTTCGGCCAGCGTGGTGTCGATCAGGGCGCGGTTGCCGCTGGTCCGGCCCACGGTGATGATCCGGTGGGCCGACAGCTCCGCCCACGACACCGACTCCCGCCCCGCCAGCGGGTGATCGTGACGGCAGGCCAGCACGAAGGGATCTTCGGCCAGCGGCTGGAAATCGATGTCGGGGTGTGACGCGCCGATGAAGTTGATGCCGAAATCGGCCTCGCCACGCGCCACCGCCTCCAACCCCTCGTTGGCCCCCAGATCGAGGATGCGGAAACGGATGCGGGGAAAGGCGGCGCTGAAGCCGCTGATGGCGCGGGGCAGGAAATAGAACACCGTCGTCGGCACCGCCGCGATGGAGATCTGGCCGCCGCTGCGCGTGCCCAAATCGTGGATCCCCATCAGCGAGCTTTCAAAATCATCGAGCAGCCGCTGAACCTTCGGGATGAAATCGCGCCCGACCATGGTCAGCGCGACATGGCGGGTGGACCGTTCCAGCAGCGCCACCCCCAGCGTGTCTTCCAGCTTTTGAATGCGGCGGCTCAAGGCCGGTTGCGACAGGTTCAGCAGCTTGGCCGCCCGGTGGAAACTGCCCAATTCCGCCACCGCGACGAAGGCTTTCAAATCGATCAGTTCAAAATTCATGGGCTGGGCCGCTCCGCCGTTGCGCCGTTGCGCCGTTGCGCCGAATCATGGATCCATCATTGATCCGGTTTTCGCAATAATTGCCTCGATCTTTGCATTTCACAGAAATGCGGGCAAGGCCGATAGTCGGCCCATCGACCGTGGCCACGGCACCCCGTCATCGGATGGACTTCAGGCACTCCCATGAACGAACAGATTCGCATCCCCTGCGTGATGATGCGGGGCGGAACCTCCCGTGGCCCTTTCTTCCTGGCTTCCGACCTTCCCCCCGATCCGGTGGCGCGCGACGCGCTGCTGTTGTCGGTGATGGGGGCGGGGCATGATCTGGAGATCGACGGCATCGGCGGCGGCAACCCGCTGACCAGCAAGGTGGCGATCATCGGCCCGCCCAGCGTCGCCGGGGCCGATGTGGATTACCTGTTTGCGCAGGTGAAGGTGCGCGAACGGGTGGTCGACACCTCCCCCAACTGCGGCAACATGCTGGCGGCGGTCGGTCCCTTCGCCATCGAAGCCGGTCTGGTGGCCGCGACCGACGGCGTCACCGTTCTGCGCATCCACAACGTCAACACCCGCAAACTGATCGAGGCGCGGGTGCAAACCCCCGGCGGCCACGTCACCTATGAGGGCGACGCCACCATCGACGGTGTGCCCGGCACGGCGGCCCCGATCCATTTGACCTTTCTCGACGCCGCCGGGGCCAACACCGGAAGGCTTCTGCCCACCGGTCGGCCGATGGAGACGATCGACGGTGTGGCCCTGTCCTGCCTGGACGCCGCCATTCCGGTGATGATGGTGCGCGCCGCCGATCTTGGCAAAACCGGTGCCGAACCGGTGGACAGCTACCGCCTCGACCGCGCCTTCATGAGCCGGTTGGAGGCGCTGCGGCTGGAGGCCGGGCGGCGGATGGGCTTTGCCAACGCCGCCGATCTGGTGATCCCCAAGCCGGTTCTGCTGGCCCCGGCCACGCGCGGCGGCACCCTGTCGGTCCGCTATTTCATGCCGCACGACTGCCACAAGGCGTTGGCGATCACCGGATCGGTGGCCATCGCCACCGCCTGCGCCACCCCGGGCACACTGGCCGCGTCGATGGTCGGCGCGCTGGGATTGCCCGCCGACGTCACGCTGGAACACCCGTCGGGTCGCCTCACCGTCCGCTTGGACGGGACGGCGACCCCGCAGGCGGCCGTCCAGCGCACCGCGCGGCGTCTGTTCGAGGGGGCCGTCTTCGCCCGCCCGGACGCCGCCCCCCACCGGTTCGCCCTCGCCAGTTGATCGGCTCCGGTCGATCGACGCCGGTTGATCGACGCCGGTTGATCGGCCCACCCAAAGACCACCGAACGTTCCAATCAAAATCCAGCCGGAACAGCCATAGACTGGCACCGGCCCGTCGGAGGAAACCACCATGACCCGCACCGTTGCCGCCCTGCTGCTGGCCTCGACCGCCCTGTTTGCGGCCCCCGCCCTGGCCGAGAAGCCGATCATCATCAAATTCAGCCACGTCGTCGCCCCCGACACGCCCAAGGGCATCGCGGCGGCCCAGTTCAAAAAGCTGGCCGAAGAACGCACCGGCGGCAAGGTGGTGGTGGAGCTGTACCCGAACAGCCAGCTGTACAAGGACAAGGAGGAGTTGGAGGCCCTGCAGTTGGGAGCGGTGCAGATGCTGGCCCCGACCGCCAGCAAGTTCGGCCCCATCGGGTTGAAGGACTATCAGGCCTTTGACCTGCCCTATCTGTTCCCCGACCGTGCGGCGGTGCACAAGGTGACGAACGGGCCGCTGGGGGCCGGGCTGCTGCGCAGGCTGGAAGACCGTGGCATGGTCGGCCTGGCCTTTTGGGACAACGGCTTCCGCGCCATGAGCGCCAATTCGCCGCTGCGCCTGCCCAGCGACGCGCGCGGTCTGAAGATCCGCATCAACTCGTCCAAGGTGAACGCCGAAACCATCAAGGCGCTGGGCGGCCTGCCGCAAACGCTGGTGTTGTCGGAGGTTTATCAGGCGCTCGACACCGGCGTGGTGGACGGCACCGACGGGCCGCTCTCCAACCTCTACACCCAGAAACAGCACGAGGTGCAAAAGCACGTCACCCTGACCGACCACAGCTTCAGCGCCTACGTCGTCGTGGTGAACAAGACATTCTGGGACGGGCTGCCCACCGACCTCCGCACCACGCTGGACGGCGCGATGAAGGAAGCCACCCGCCTGAACGACCAACTGGCCGAAGAGGATGAGCGCAAGACCATCGACGCCATCCGCAATTCGGGCAAGACCGCCGTCCACACCCCGACGCCGGACGAAAAGAAGGCGTGGGTCAAGGCCCTGATGCCGGTGCAGACCAAGATGGCCCAACAGCTTGGCCTGACCGAGTTGGTGGCGGCGGTCAACCGCGACCAGACCGCCGAGCGCGGCCAGTAACCCGTCAGCGAGTAACCCGTCAGCGCGCCCCGTTTGGCGCTGTGTTGGGGCGGGACCGGTGGCGTTGCCCCGGTCCCGCCGCATGGAAGGACGCACCACACCATGAGATTTCTTGATGCGCTGGAGGAGTGGATCATCTCCACCCTCATGGCGGCGGCCACGCTTGTCATTTTCGTGGCGGTGCTGCACCGCTACTTCGTCGGCGTGCCAGCCCTGCAGGACGCGCTGCTGCGCTATGATTTCACCTGGGCGCAGGAGCTGTGCATTTACCTGTTCGTCTGGATGGCCAAATTCGGCGCGGCCTATGGCGTGCGCACCGGCATCCATGTTGGCGTTGATGTCGTCATCAACCGGTTGGACAGCCCGCTGCGCGCCCGGTTCATCGTGTTCGGCCTGCTGGCGGGGGCGCTGTTCACCGGCGTTGTCGGGTCGCTGGGGGCGAATTTCGTTTATCACATCGCCCAAACCGAGCAGGTTTCCGCCGATCTGGAAGCGCCGATGTGGCTGGTCTATCTGGCGATCCCGCTGGGATCCTACCTGATGTGCTTCCGCTTTCTTCAGGTGTGCGTCGCCTTCCGGCGCACCGGCAGCCTGCCCCACCATGATCACGGCCATGTCGAAGGGCTGGACAGCGGCGCGGACGAGGCGGCGGACATCAATTGGTACGCGTTGGACGACGGCCTGCACCCGCATGACCTCGCCCATCCCACCCAATCCGACAGCCAACCCAGCAGCAAACCCGGCACCAAGCCCGGCTCCGGTCGCCCGCAGGAGAAGGCACGATGAGCGCCGCCGTCATTTTCGGCCTGTTGCTGGTCCTGATGCTGACCGGCATGCCGATTTCGATTTCGTTGGGTCTGACCGTTCTGACCTTCCTGTTCACCATGACCGACGTGCCGATCAACGCCGTCGCGCTGAAGCTGTTCACCGGCATTGAGAAATTCGAGATCATGGCGATCCCGTTCTTCATTCTGGCGGGTAACTTCCTGACGCACGGCGGTGTCGCGCGCCGCATGATCAACTTCGCCACGTCGATGGTCGGCCATTGGCATGGCGGGCTTGGTCTGGCCGGTGTGATGGGCTGCGCGCTGTTCGCGGCGGTGTCGGGATCCAGCCCGGCCACCGTGGTCGCCATCGGGTCGGTGATCCTGCCCGCCATGGTGCAGCAGGGCTTTCCCCGTCAGTTCGGCGCGGGCGTCATCACCACGGCGGGCGCGCTGGGCATTTTGATTCCGCCGTCGATCTGCATGGTGATGTACGCGGTGGCCACCGCCGGGAATCCCAAGGCGGCCTCCATCGGCCAACTCTTCATGGCGGGCGTGGTTCCGGGCCTGATCCTGGCCTTACTGCTGGGGCTGACCACCTGGCACCGCGCGCGCAAGAACAACTACCCCCGCCTGCCGAAGGCCAGCATCGGCCAGCGCCTGCGCACCTTCCGTGAGGCGGTGTGGGGCCTGTTGCTGATCGTCGTCGTCATCGGCGGCATCTACAGCGGGGCGTTCACCCCGACCGAAGCGGCGGCGATGAGCGCCGTCTACGCCTTCGTCATCGCGGTGTTCGTGTACAAGGACATGCCGCTGTCCAGCGTGCCGAAGGTGCTGCTGTCGTCGGCCAGCATGTCGGCGATGCTGCTCTACATCATCACCAACGCGGTGCTGTTCTCCTTCGTCCTGACCTCCGAAAGCATCCCGCAAGCGATCGCCGACTGGATCACGGCGCAGGGGCTGGGCGTGGTCGCCTTCCTGCTGGTGACGAACATCCTGCTGCTGATGGCGGGCAACTTCATGGAGCCGTCGTCCATCGTCCTCATCATGGCCCCGATCCTGGTCCCGGTCGCCCTGCGTCTGGGGATCGACCCGGTCCATTTCGGCATCATCATGGTGGTGAACATGGAGGTCGGCATGTGCCACCCGCCGGTCGGCCTGAACCTCTACGTCGCCAGCGGCATCACCAAGATGGGCATCACCGAACTGACCGTGGCGGTGTGGCCGTGGCTGTTGACCATGCTGGCCTTCCTGGTCGCCGTCACCTACCTGCCGATCCTGTCGCTGTGGCTGCCGCGCACGCTGGGCATGCTGTGATCCTGGATCCGCCGTGATCCTGCCGGCGCTCTGACCACACGGATGGACCGCCGTCCTTGCGGGCGGCGGTCCATCGTTGTTCAGCCAAGCGTGGGGGGCACACCGGCGGCGGTGTCATTCCCGGTTGGGAGGCCTCACTCCGCCGCGACGCTCTGGGCCGGTTCCTCGGCCGGAACGGTGCGGATCAGGTGATCGAAGGCCGACAGGGCGGCCTTGGCCCCTTCGCCCATGGCGATGATGATCTGCTTGAACGGCGTGGTCGTCGCGTCGCCCGCCGCGAACACGCCGGGCAACGAGGTTTGGCCACGGGCGTCCACCTCGATCTCACCGCGCGGCGACAGGGCCAGCGTGCCCTTCAGCCATTCGGTGTTCGGCACCAGGCCGATCTGGACGAAGATGCCTTCCAGATCGACACGCCGCAGCTCCCCGCTGTTGCGGTCCTTGTAGGACAGACCCGTCACCTTCGCCCCGTCGCCATGCACCTCCGTGGTTTGGCCCGAGGTGACGACGGTGACGTTGGGCAGGCTGAACAGCTTGCGCTGAAGCACCGCGTCGGCGCGCAACTGGCTGTCGAACTCGATCAGGGTGACGTGCGACACCAGACCGGCCAGATCGATGGCCGCCTCGACGCCGGAGTTGCCGCCGCCGATCACCGCCACCCGCTTGCCCTTGAACAGCGGGCCGTCGCAGTGCGGGCAATAGGCCACGCCCTTGTTGCGGTACTCCGCCTCGCCCGGCACGTTCATCGACCGCCAGCGCGCGCCGGTGGACAGCACGACCGTGCGGGATTTCAGCGTCGCCCCGCTGGCGAGTTTCACCTCGATCAAGCCGCCGGGGACCGCCGCCGGAACCAGAGCCTGCGCGGTTTGCAGGTTCATGATGTCGACGTCGTATTCCTTGACGTGCTGCTCCAGCGCGGTGGCCAGCTTCGGCCCTTCGGTGTGGGAGACGGAGATGAAATTCTCGATCGCCATGGTGTCGAGCACCTGGCCGCCGAAGCGTTCCGACGCCACCCCGGTGCGGATGCCCTTGCGCGCCGCATAGACCGCCGCCGCAGCACCAGCCGGGCCGCCACCGATCACCAGCACGTCGAACGCGGCCTTGGTCTTGATCTTTTCGGCCTCGCGCGCCGCCGCCCCGGTGTCGAGCTTGGCGACGATCTGCTCCAGCCCCATGCGGCCCTGGCCGAAGGGTTCGCCGTTCAGGTAGATCGACGGCACGGCCATGATCTGACGGCTTTCGACCTCCGCCTGGAACAGCGCGCCGTCGATGGCGACATGCCGGATCCGGGGGTTCAGGACGCTCATCAAATTCAGGGCCTGCACCACGTCGGGGCAGTTCTGGCAGGACAGCGAGAAGTAGGTTTCAAACTGGAAGTCACCGTCCAGATCCTTCACCCGCTCGATCAGTTCGGCGGATTCCTTGGACGGGTGGCCGCCGACCTGCAACAGGGCGAGCACCAGCGAATTGAACTCGTGGCCCATCGGCAGCCCGGCAAAGCGCACGGCGATGTCGGTGCCAACGCGGGCGATGGCGAAAGAGGGCGTGCGGGCGTCATCGGCGCGCCGCAGCGTGATCTTGTCGGTCAACGACGCGATGTCCTCCAGCAGCCCCAGCATCTCCTGGGATTTGGCGGAGTCGTCGAGGGACGCAACCAGTTCGACGGGCTGCGTGATCCGCTCCAGATACGCTTTCAGTTGACCTTTGAGCGTGGCGTCCAGCATGGCAATGGTTCCCGATTGGAAAAGGCGTCGGATCGAACCGAGTGCGCGTCGGTGGTGGTCCGGCAGGGAGATTTTGAAAGCGCGCTTTTAAAAACGGGCGGCGCAGCCTGCGCGATGCAGCGCGTGATGCACCCGTTGGCAACAATCCCCGGCGAGATCGCCGGAGGGGGGCGTCGGCCCGCCGCACCCGTGTTGCTGGGGCGGCGGGCCGACGCCGGTCAAGCGACCGGCCGCTTAGATCTTGCCGACGAGGTCGAGCGACGGGGCGAGGGTCTTCTCGCCTTCCTGCCACTTGGCCGGGCAGACTTCGCCGGGGTGCGAGGCGACATACTGCGCGGCCTTGACCTTGCGCAGCAGCTCACCGGCGTCGCGGCCGATGCCACCGGCGGTGACTTCGACGATCTGGATCTTGCCCTGCGGATCGACAACGAACGTGCCACGATCAGCCAAGCCGACTTCCTCGATCAGCACGTCAAAGTTGCGGGACAGGGTGGTGGTCGGGTCGCCAACCAAGAAATAGTCAATCTTGCCAATGGCGGGCGAGGTGTCGTGCCAAGCCTTGTGAGCGAAATGCGTGTCGGTCGACACGGCGTAGATTTCCACGCCCAGAGCCTGGAAGGCGGCGTAGTTGTCGGCCAGATCCTCAAGCTCGGTCGGGCAGACGAAGGTGAAATCGGCGGGGTAGAAGAACACGACCGACCACTTGCCCTTCAGATCGGCGTCGGTGACGTCGATGAACTTGCCGGACTTGAAGGCGGTCGCCTTGAACGGCTTGATTTCGGTGTTGATCAAAGACATTGCGCTCTCCGAAGGATGAACAAGGTTGGGGTTTGGCCCCGATCCGGGGGCCGGCGACGCGTCCGGATCGGTGCGGCGTCTCCCCAGGGTTGCTTGACCAGAACAGAGATAGGGGAAATCGTTGACCAAGAGAAACACAAAATACCGATTGCATTGATCGGCAAATCCGATCAATGATTCCGGCCATGAAACCCCTGCCCACCCTGCGCCAGCTCCGCTATCTCGTTGCCGTGGTTGACCGTTGCCATTTCGGCCAGGCCGCCGAAGCCTGTCTGGTCAGCCAATCGAGCTTGAGCGCCGGGATCCAGGAGTTGGAGGATCTGTTGGGCGCGCCGCTGCTGGAACGCACGCGCCGAACGGTGATGCCGACCCCGCTGGGGCGCGAGATCGCCGAACGCGCCCGCGCGCTGCTGAAGGACGCCGAGGATCTGGTGGATCTGACCCGCAGCGCCGCCGATCCGATGGCCGGGCCGCTGCATCTGGGGGTGATCCCGACCATCGGGCCGTTCCTGATTCCGCGCGTGATGCCCGATCTGCGGGCGGCCTTCCCCAATCTGAAACTGTATCTGCGCGAGGACCAGACCGCCCGTCTGCTCGACCGGCTGAACGGTGGGGAATTGGACGCCGCCCTGCTCGCCCTGCCCTACCCGATGGGCGACATCGAGTCGCTGGACATCGCCGAGGATCATTTCTTCTTCGTCTGCCTGCCCGAACACCGGCTGTGCGCGTCGGCCACCGCCCACCCGATCGACGTGGCGATGGAGGATTTGCTGCTGCTGGAAGACGGCCACTGCCTGCGCGATCACGCGCTGGCGGCCTGCGCGCTCGACAGCGCCCCGCGCAACACCGTGTTCCAGGGCACCAGCCTGCTGACCCTGGTGCAGATGGTTGCCAACGGGCTGGGGGTGACGCTGTTGCCGCAAATGGCGGTCGAATCGGGGATCCTGCGCGGCCTCAACCTGGAGGTCCGCCCGCTCGATGGTGAACGCCCCTTCCGCCGCATCGCCCTGGTCTGGCGGCGCAGCTCGGGCCGCAAGGAAACCTTCCGCCGTCTGGCCGCCACGTTGAAAGCGGCGCTGGTCCCGCCGGTTGCCGCGTGAGCGGACCCACCACCGCGTTTTCCACGAAACTTTCGTGCTTTTTTCATCCCCCTGCCACCGAATGAGGCAGAGGCCGCGCGCGGCAATCCCTTGATGCGCCTGATTTTGATGCGGCGCACAGCGGTGTTTTTCCGGCTTTTGACCACAAACGCCCAGGAATTGGGCGCAGAAAGTCCGTGTTGCGTGCAATCTTGGGCGCTGCCATGATTGTCCAAGGCGTCAGTTCTTGACCACACAGTCAGCTTTTCCGCCACGCTCCAGCCCTTGGAAACGCTTGGCACGGCGGTTGCTGATGATCGGAATGCCACGCCGCATAGCGACCAAAGGGAAGCCATCCGCCATGACCCTGAACGCTGACATTCCGGCTTCGCCCTACGCCGATCTCACGCCGCCTTTGACGGCGGTGCAGGCGCTTGCCGAATCCAACCGCTGCCTGTTCTGTTACGACGCCGCCTGTGTGCGCGCCTGTCCCACCGGGATCGACATCCCGTCCTTCATCCGCTCCATCGCCACCGGCAATCTGAAGGGGGCGGCGACCACGATCCTGTCGGAGAACATCATGGGCGGCACCTGCGCCCGTGTCTGCCCGACGGAAACCCTGTGCGAACAGGCCTGTGTCCGCAACACCGCCGAGGAACGCCCGGTCGCCATCGGCCGGTTGCAGCGCCACGCCACCGATGCTCTGTTCGCCCGCAAAGGCCCCCACCCCTTCGCCCGCGCCGCCAGCACCGGCAAGCGCGTCGCCGTGGTCGGGGCCGGTCCCGCCGGTCTGTCCTGCGCCCACCGGCTCGCCACGCTGGGCCATGAGGTGATGGTGTATGAGGCCAAGCCGAAATCCGGCGGTCTCAACGAATACGGACTCGCCCCCTACAAGATGGCCGATGATTTCGCCCAGCGCGAGGTCGCCTTTATCCTGGAGGTCGGCGGCATCACCGTCGAGCATGGCCGCCGTTTGGGCGGCGATCTGTCGCTGGAGGCGCTGCGGGCCGAGTTTGACGCCGTGTTCCTGGGCGTCGGCTTGGGCGGCAACAACCGCCTGAACATCCCCGGCGAGGAGCGCGACGGCGTGGAGAACGCCACCGCCTTCATCGAACGGGTGCGGCAGGCGACCCCGGACGCCCCGGTGGCGGTGGGCCGCAGCGTCGTGGTCATCGGCGGCGGCAACACCGCCGTGGACGCCGCCATCCAGGCCAAGCGCCTGGGGGCGGAGGATGTGACGCTGGTGTACCGGCGCGGGCGCGGCCAGATGGGTGCCACGGCGTGGGAGCAGGAGTTGGCGCAGACCAACGGCGTGGTGCTGAAGACCTTCGCCGCCCCGGTCGCCATCGACGCCACCGGCATCACGCTGGAGCGCACGCAGCTGGAGGACGGCAAACTGGTGATGACCGGCGAGCGCTACAGCCTGCCCGCCGACATGGTTCTGAAGGCGGTGGGCCAAACGTTGGCGCGCGAGGCGCTGGACGGGCTGGCCCTGTCGGGTGGCAAGATCGTTGTTGACGACGACCTCCGCACCAGCCTGGACGGGGTCTATGCCGGGGGCGATTGCGTCGCCAGCGGCGAGGATCTGACCGTTCAGTCCGTGCAGGACGGCAAGCGTGCCGCCCTGGCCATCCACCGCCACCTGACCGCCTGACACGGGAGCCGAACCATGGCCGATTTGCGCAGCACCATCGCCGGTATCCGGTCGCCCAACCCGTTCTGGCTGGCGTCCGCCCCCCCCACCGACAAGCTGACCAACGTCGTCCGCGCCTTTCAGGCCGGATGGGGCGGCGTGGTCTGGAAGACGCTGGGCGAAGATCCGCCCGTCGTCAACGTGTCCAGCCGCTACGGCGCGCATCTCGACAACGAGCGCAAGCTGATCGGGCTGAACAACATCGAACTGATTTCCGACCGCCCGCTGGAGGTCAATCTCCAGGAGATCATCCAGGTCAAGCGCGACTGGCCCGACCGCGCCATGGTCGTGTCCCTGATGGCGCGGATCGAGGAAGAGGCGTGGGCCGGGCTGGCGCGCCGCATCGCCGCCACGGGCGCGGTGGACGGGTTGGAACTCAACCTCGGCTGCCCGCACGGCATGTGCGAACGCGGCATGGGGTCGGCCATCGGCCAGGTGCCGGACATGGTCGAGCAGGTGACGCGCTGGGTCAAGAACGCCACCAACCTGCCGGTGATCGTCAAGCTGACGCCCAACATCACCAACATCCTGTGGTCGGCGGAAGCGGCCAAGCGCGGCGGGGCGGACGCGGTGTCGCTCATCAACACCGTCAACTCCATCGTCGCCGTCGATCTCGACGCCATGGCCCCCACCCCGGTGGTCGATGGCAAGGGCAGCCATGGCGGCTATTGCGGCCCGGCGGTGAAGCCGATCGCGCTCAACATGGTGGCGGAAATCGCCCGCAACCCGGACACGGCGGGGCTGCCGGTGTCGGGCATCGGCGGCGTCACCAACTGGCGCGACGCGGCGGAGTTCCTGGCGCTGGGGGCCACCAACGTGCAGGTCTGCACCGCCGCCATGACCTTCGGCTTCAAGATCGTGGAGGACATGATCAACGGCCTGTCCAACTGGATGGACGACAAGGGTTACGCCAATTTGGATCAATTGTCGGGCCGGGCCGTTCGCAACGTGGTGAACTGGAACGACCTGAACATGAACTTCTCGACCAAGGCGGTGATCGATCCGGCCTTGTGCATCGATTGCGGACGGTGTCACATCGTGTGCGAGGACACCTCGCACCAGGCGATCCGCATCGACCAGGGCGACAACCGCCGCATCTTCACCGTGGTGAACGAGGAGTGCGTCGGCTGCAACCTGTGCTCCCACGTCTGCCCGGTGCCCGATTGCATCACCATGCAGCCGGAGGAGAACGGCTTGCCCTACATGACCTGGCCCGAAGACCCCCGCAACCCGATGCGCGCCGCCGCCGCCGAATAAGCCCGGTCGATGATCCAAGCTGGAAGGTTCCTTTGTGTTCCGTCATCCCCGCGCAGGCGTTACGGCATTCACACATCTTTGGTTTAGGCAACGTATTGGAAGAAAAAGAACTTTGTTCCGTCATTCCCGCGAAGGCGGGAATCCAGACTTATCCATAAGGTTCGTCTGGCAAAGTCTGGATCCCCGCCTTCGCGGGGATGACGGCAAAGTCGTTTTATTTCAATTTGCTGCGGTAAGAAAAAGATGTGTGAATCCGCTAGCGCGCAGGCGGGGATCCAGGCTTGGCCTTAAGATTCGTTTGGGAAACTCTGGATCCCCGCCTGCGCGGGGATGACGATGATCCAGCACCGGCCACGGTCGGCCTTTTGTATCTGGGAGAGAGCAACGATGTCTTATCCGCAGAATGTCGCCGTCAACGGCTCCCGCCTGTGGCAGAGCCTGATGGACATGGCGCAGATCGGGGCGACGCCCAAGGGTGGCGTCTGCCGACTGGCCCTGACCGACCTGGACAAGCAGGGCCGCGACCTGTTCGTGCGCTGGTGCGAGGAGGCGGGCTGCACCATCAGCGTCGACAAGATGGGCAACATCTTCGCCCGCCGCGCCGGGCGCGACGACAGCCTGCCCCCGGTCATCATGGGCAGCCATCTGGACAGCCAGCCGACCGGCGGCAAATATGACGGCGTCTATGGCGTGCTGGCCGGACTGGAGGTGGTGCGCAGCCTGAACGACATGGGCTACGTCACCGAGGCCCCGATCGAGGTGGCGGTGTGGACGAACGAGGAAGGCTCGCGCTTCGCCCCCGCCATGGTGGCGTCCGGCGTCTTCGCCGGGGTGTTCGATCTGGAGTATGGCCTGTCGCGCGCCGATCTGGACGGCAAGACGATGGGCGAGGAACTGGCCCGCATCGGTTACGCCGGGGACCAGGAGGTCGGCGGGCGCAAGGTCGGGGCCTATTTCGAAGCCCACATCGAGCAAGGCCCGATCCTGGAGGCCGAGGGCAAGACCATCGGCGTCGTCACCGATTGCCAGGGGCAGCGCTGGTACGAAATCACCTTCACCGGGCAGGAGGCCCACGCCGGGCCGACGCCGATGACCCGGCGCAAGGACGCCCTGCTGGGGGCCGCGCGGGTGGTGGACGCGGTCAACCGCATCGGCCTGAAATACGGCCCGGCGGCCTGCGCCACGGTCGGGCTGATGCAGATTCACCCCAACTCCCGCAACGTCATTCCGGGCCGCGTCTTCTTCACCGTCGATTTCCGCCATCCGAAGGATGAGATTTTGGCGGCGATGGACGCTGAACTGCGGGCGGCGGTGGCGGAGATCGCCAGCGGCATCGGGCTGGAAAGCGACTTCAAGCAAATCTGGTACTACGCCCCCATCCAGTTCGACGCCGATTGCGTGAAGGCGGTGCGCAACGGGGTGGAGCGCACCGGCTATTCCTTCCGCGACATCATTTCCGGCGCCGGTCACGACGCCTGCTATCTGTCGAAGGTGGCACCGACCGGCATGGTCTTCATCCCCTGCATCGACGGCATCAGCCACAACGAGATCGAGGAAACGACGCCGGAATGGTCCACGGCGGGCTGCGAGGTTCTGCTGCACGCGGTGCTGGAACGGGCAAACGCCGAGCGATCCCCGGCGGCGGCGTGATACAGTCCCTCTCTCTGCGCCCCTTTCCCCAACGGGGGAGGGGGCGTCACGGATGATGGACGAAGGTTGGTGATGACGCTGAAGACAGACCCGGTTTCCCCCGACGCCACCGCCCCGCAAGGGCGCATCCGCCGCGAGAATGTCGAGCGCATTCTCAAGGCGGCGGAGGCCGTGTTCGCCGAGGCCGGCTGCGCCGGGGCGACCATGGCCGACATCGCCGACAAGGCCGGGCTGCCCAAGGCCAATCTGCATTATTACTTCGGCACCAAAGAGGATCTGTACCGCGCGGTGCTGGACAACATCCTGCGGCTCTGGCTCGCCCCCATCAACGCGCTGACGCCCGACGCCGACCCGGCCACGGCGCTCACCGCCTACATCACCACCAAGATGGAAGCCTCGCGCACCCGCGCGCTGGCCTCCAAGGTGTTCGCCAACGAGATCCTGCATGGCGGCGCGCAGATCGAACGGTTCCTGTCGGAGGATCTGCGCCGTCTGGTCGACGCCAAGGCCGCCGTCATCGATGGCTGGGTTGCCGAAGGCCGCATGGCCCCGGTGGACGCCCGCCAATTCCTGTTCATGATCTGGGCCGTCACCCAGCATTACGCCGATTTCGACGTCCAGGTCCGCAAGGTTCTGGGCCGCCGCAGCCTGACCCGCCAGGATTTCGCCCAGATCACCGCCGAGGTGCTGCGGCTGATTCTGCGCGCCGCCGGGTTGCCGGACCCGGCCCCCCCACCCTCTTCATCCCCCACCCCCGCCAACGCATAAGGGAGCGCCGTCCATGGGTATCGTCATTCGTGGTGGAACCGTCGTCACAGCCGAGCAGACGCAACGCGCCGATGTCTATTGCGAGGACGGCCTCATCAAGGCCGTTGGCGACGCCCTTGACGTTCCCGCCGGAACCGAAACGGTGGAGGCGGGCGGCTGCTACGTCATGCCCGGCGGCATCGACCCGCACACCCACATGGAACTGCCCTTCATGGGCACGGTGACGACGGAGGATTTCTTCAGCGGGACCGCCGCCGGTTTCTCGGGCGGCACGACAACGATCATCGATTTCGTCATCCCCAACCCGAAACAAAGCCTGATGGAGGCCTATCACACCTGGCGCGGCTGGGCGGAGAAGGCGGCGGGCGATTACAGCTTTCACGTCGCCGTCACCTGGTGGGATGAGACGGTGCGCGCCGACATGGGCACGCTGGTCGCCGACCATGGGGTGAACAGCTTCAAGCATTTCATGGCCTACAAGAACGCCATCATGGCCGACGACGAGGTGCTGGTGAACAGCTTCCAACGCTGTCTGGAGTTGGGGGCCATCCCGACCGTCCACGCCGAAAACGGCGAACTGGTGTTCCAGCTTCAGAAAAAGCTGCTGGCGCAAGGGATGACCGGCCCGGAAGCCCACCCCCTGTCCCGCCCGCCGGAGGTGGAGGGCGAGGCCGCCAACCGCGCCATCCAGGTCGCCAAGGTGTTCGGCGTGCCGGTCTACATCGTCCATGTCTCCGCCAAGGAGGCGTTGGAGGCGATCACGCGCGGCCAGGACGGCGGCCAGCGGGTGTTTGGCGAGGTGCTGGCCGGGCATCTGCTGATCGACGACAGCGTCTACCGCAACCCCGATTGGGATTTTGCCGCCGGTCACGTCATGAGTCCGCCCTTCCGTTCCAAGGAGCATCAGGACGCGCTGTGGCGCGGCTTGCAGGCGGGGCATCTGCACACCACCGCCACCGATCACTGCTGTTTCTGCGCCGAGCAAAAGGCTGTGGGACGCAACGACTTCACCAAGATCCCCAACGGCACGGCGGGGATTGAGGACCGCATGACCGCGCTGTGGACGCACGGCGTCAACACCGGCCGCCTGACGATGAACGAGTTCGTCGCCATCACCTCGGCCAACGCGGCGAAGATCTTCAACCTGTACCCGCGCAAGGGATCGGTCAGCGTCGGGGCCGACGCCGATCTGGTGGTGTGGGATCCGGCGGCGACCAAGACCATCTCGGCCAAGACCCAGATGCAAAAGGTCGGCCTGAACATCTTCGAAGGCATGACGGTGACGGGAACCCCGGCCTACACGCTGAGCCAGGGCAAGATCGTCCACGCGCTGGGCGAAAGCCGCGCGGTGCGCGGGGCTGGCCGCTACGTCAACCGCCCGGCCTTCCCGTCCGTCTATGAAGCGGTGAAAAAGCGCAACGCGCTGAACGCGCCGACGCCGGTCGTTCGCTGACGCGGGGCGGGGATTCAACCGCAAGAGCCGGGATGTCCAATCCGGCGGGCAAGGCCACAGTGACGGCGTGAAGGGGCGGCCAAACCGCTCCACCCGCCGCCCCTGCCCCGCCCGCTGGATGGACGCCCCGCCATGCCTCTCGCCTCTCTCGCCCTTTCCCGCCCCTGTCCTGGTGTTGACAAGACCTGGACCGCGCGCGCCGACGCCCTGGATTGGGACAGGATCGAGGCCGATTTGAACGCGGCGGGCAACGCCCTGGTTGGGCCGCTGCTGACCGCCGACGACTGCGCCGCCCTGACGGCGCTGTACCCGCAAGACGCCCCCTTTCGCAGCCGCGTGGTGATGGCCCGCCATGGCTTCGGCAAGGGCGAATACAAATATTTCGCCTATCCCCTGCCCGCCCCCATCGCCGGGCTGCGCGGCGCGCTGTACGAACGGCTGGCCCCCATCGCCAATCGTTGGGCCGAACGGCTGAGCGCGCCCGTTCGTTACCCCGCCGACCACGCAGCCTTTCTGGGCCGCTGCCGCGCCGCCGGACAGACCCGGCCAACGCCCTTGCTGCTGAAATACGGGGTGGGCGACTACAATTGCCTGCATCAGGATCTGTATGGCGAGACGGTGTTTCCGCTTCAGGCCGCCATCCTGCTGTCCGAACCGGGGCGGGATTTTCGGGGCGGGGATTTCGTGCTGACCGAACAGCGCCCGCGCCAGCAATCGCGGGCGGAGGTGATCCCGCTGCGCCAAGGCTGGGCGGTGATCTTCGCCGTCAGCCACCGCCCGACCCACGGCGCGCGCGGCACCTTGCGCGTCACCCACCGCCACGGCGTCAGCCGCCTGTTGGCGGGCGAGCGTTTCACCACCGGCATCATCTTCCATGACGCGCCGTAACCCCGACGGCATGAAAACGGGCGCTCACCCGATGGGGATGAGCGCCCGTTTCAACGATCAAACCACCGCGACGCGCGGCGTCAGACCATGCCACCCCGGCTGAAGGGCAGGGTTTGCACCGGCTTGCCCGTCAGCGCGAACACGGCGTTGGCGACGGCGGGGGCGGAGGTCGGCACCCCCGGTTCCCCGGCCCCGGTCGGGCGTTCGTGGGAGTCCACGAGATGGACCTCCACCTTTGGCATGTCGGACATCCGCAGCGGCAGGAAGCCGTCGAAGTTGGTCTGATCGACCACGCCGTCGGTCAGGGTGATTTCGCCGCGCAGCGCGTGGCCGATGCCCCAGCCGGTGGCCCCTTCCATCTGGGCGGTGACAACGTCGGGATTCACCACCTGCCCGCAATCGACGGCGACGACGACGCGGTCGACCGTGACGTGGCCCTTGTCGTTGACCGTCACCTCGGCGACATGGGCGACGTAGGTGTTGAAGCTTTCATGCACCGCCACGCCGCGCGCCTTGCCCTTGGGCAGCGGTTGGCCCCAACCGGCCTTGTCCGCCGCCAGTTTCAGCACGTTGGCCAGGCGCGGATGATCCTTCAGCAGCGCCAACCGGAAGGCGACGGGATCCTTGCCCGCCGCCTTGGCGAGTTGGTCGATCATCACCTCCTTGGCGTAGGCCGTGTGGGTGTGTCCGACCGACCGCCACCACAGGGTCGTGACCGGCGACGGCGGGCTGTGAAGATCGACCGCCAGATTCGAAACCGGATAGGCCATGTCGGAGGCCCCCTCGACCGACGTGGCGTCCACCCCGTTCTTGATCATCATCTTTTCAAACGGCGTTCCGGCCATGAAGCTCTGGCCGACGATGCGCTGCTGCCACGCCGAGATCGCGCCGTTGGCGTCCACCGCCGCCTTGATCCTGTGCAGGAACAGCGGGCGGTAGCGGCCACCCTGGATGTCGTCCTCGCGCGTCCACACCAGATGGACCGGGGCCTTGCCATAGGCCTTGGCGATGATCGCCGCCTCGGCAATGTAATCGGCGTTGGTGGTGGCGCGGCGGCCAAAGCTGCCACCCGCCCATTGGGTTTCGATCTTCACCTGTTCGGGCTTGCAACCCAGAACATGGGCGACGACCATCTGTTCCACGCCCTGGAATTGCGACCCGGCCCAGATGGTGCAGCCGCCATCGGCGTTGAGCGCCACCGTGGCGTTCAGCGGCTCCATCGGCGCGTGGGCGAGGTAGGGGAAGACGAACTCGCTCTCCACCACCTTCGCGGCCGAGGCGAAGGCCTTGGCCACATCGCCGCTGTTCGCGGCCACCGCGCCCGGCTGGTCGGCCAGCTTGCGGTAATCGGCCAGCATCTGGTCGGTGCCGCGCGTTTCGGCCTTGCTGTCGTCCCAGGTGATTTTCAGCGCCTCGCGGCCTTTGATCGCCGTCCAGGTGTTCTTGGCGATGACCGCCACGCCGACCGGCAGGGTCAACACGTCGATCACGCCCGAAACCGCGCGGGCGGCCTTGTCATCCACGCTCTTGACCGTACCGCCGAAGCGGGGGGAGCGGGCCAGCACCGCCGTCACCTGCCCCGGACGGCGGATGTCCATGGCGAACACCGCGCTGCCGTCGGTCTTGCTGATGTGATCCAGCCGGTGCAGGCCCGGCTTGCCGATCAGCGTGTAATCCTTGGCGGCCTTCAGCGCGACGTTCTGCGGGATCGGCAACTTGGCGGCGTCCTGCGCCAACTCACCAAAGGCGACGCTGCGCTTGCTGGCGGCGTGCGACACCACGCCCTTGGCCACCGTAACCTCCCCCACCGGCACGTTCCAACGCGCGGCGGCGGTGGCGACCAACATGGCGCGGGCGGCGGCACCGGCCATGCGCAGCTCGTCCCAACTGTTGGCGATGGCGGTGGACCCGCCAGTCCCCTGGATGCCGAAGAAATGGTTGCCGTAGAGCTTGCTGTCGGCGGGCGCGAAGGCCCCGCGCATCTGCGCCCAATCGGCGTCCAGCTCCTCGGCGACGATGGTGGCCAGCCCGGTGACGATGCCCTGGCCCTTGTCGAGATGCTTGGCCAGCACCGTGACCGTGTTGTCCGGCGCGATGATGACGAACAGATGCGGGCGCGGGTCGGCGGGGCCGACGATCCCGGCGGGCGCACCACCGGCGGCCAGGGCCGGAGAGGGCAGGCGGGCACCCACGACCAGCGCGCCGGTGGCGGCGGCGGTCTTCAGGAAATTGCGGCGCGACGGGGCCAGTTCGCGCAACGCGCCGGTCACGCCCGTGGGCGTGCTGTCGGTGGCGACGGGCAGGGCGGCCTGACGAAGAAGATGATGCAGCATGGATCAGGCCCTCACGCTCTGGGCGGCGTCTTTGATCGCCGCGCGAATGCGGACATAGGTGGCGCAGCGGCAGACGTTGCCGTCCATCGCGGCGTCGATGTCGGCGTCGGTCGGGTTGGTGTTGCTGGACACGAGCGCGATGGCGCTCATGATCTGGCCCGACTGGCAATAGCCGCACTGGACGACGTCCAGCTTTTGCCACGCGGCGCGGACGGCCTCGGCCACCTTGCCGGAGGCCCCTTCGATGGTCGTCACCTTGGCCCCGGCGGCCAGCGACCCGACCGGCGTCTGGCAGGCGCGCGTCGGCGCGCCATCGACGTGCACGGTGCAGGCCCCGCATTGGGCGATGCCGCAGCCGAACTTCGTGCCGGTCATGTTCAGTTCGTCGCGCAGGACCCACAGCAGGGGCATGTCCTCGGGAACATCGACCTGGCGTTCCTGCCCGTTGACGGTGATGCGAATCATGCTCTCAAAGCCTCTCTGTTTGATGGCGTCCGCGTTGGGTCCGCCCGCCCCTTCGGGCTTGGCAACGGCCCCACACCAGCGAACACAAACAGGCGCGCGCGGCGGGTGTGCCGTGTCGCTGCGAAGGTCCGATGCAGGGGTCGGTGGACACAATATGCGTGTCCGTGCACCATGAACAATCCGGAGATGGTTCATATCGACATGAAGCGCATTCATAGCCCCACCCTCGACCTGAATTTGATCAAGGTGTTCGATGCGCTGCTGGAATCACGCAGCGTGTCGCGTGCCGCCGACGCGCTGGGCGTCAGCCAGTCGGCGGTCAGCCACGCGCTGGGCCGGTTGCGGACGCTGGTCGGCGATCCGCTGTTCGTGCGCACCGGCGGGCGGATGGAGCCGACCCCGCGCGCCCAGCGCTTGGCCGAACCCTTGCGCGAACTGCTGCTGGGGGCCGCCCGGGCGTTGTCGGTGGAGGAAAGCTTTGACCCGCTGTTGGAGGACCGCAGCTTTTCCATCTGCACGTCCGACGCGGTGCAAGCGGTGCTGCTGACCGGCCTGCTGCGTGACCTCAGCACCCCGAACGGGGAGGCGGGGCGGGTGTCCCTCTCCCTGCGCAGCCTGGATCCCGACGCGATGCTGAACGGGTTGGACGACGGAACCATCGATCTGGTCATCGGCTATCTGCCGGAGGTGCGGCGCTGGCACGACCGCGAGTATCTCTACACCGACAACCATGTCTGCCTGTTCAACCCGGATCTCGTCCCGCTGACCGCACCGATCAGCCTGGAGGATTACACCCGTTACCCACACCTGATGCCGTCGTTGCGCGGTGGCCTCAGCAGCTTCATCGACGATGATTTGGGCGCGCTGGGCACGCAACGGCGGGTGGCGGCGTCCACCACCCAGTTCCTGGCCATCCCGATGATGCTGAAGCACACGGCGATGATCACCACGCTGCCGACGCGGACGGCGGAGTTTTGCGCCAAGGCGGTCGGATTGGCGATCAGCCCCTTGCCCTTTCCGTCGGAGGATTACGACGTGTCGATGGCCTGGCACCGGCGCAACACCGGTTCCCCCTCCCACGGCTGGCTGCGCCAGCGGGTGTTGAAGGAGGCCCAGGCGTTTCGGTGAGCGGGCAGGGCAGCCGCGCCCGCTCCACCATCACGCAAGAGTTGCTGGGGAGAACAACCGGAAGGCGACCTGCGACGTCACAGGATGCGATCAGTCCTCCGCCAGCAAGCGGCCAATGGCGGCGTGCAGTTCGGCCAGACGGTCGCGGTGCGCGTCGGTCAGGCCCGCGCGTGCAGCCTTCAGCGCCTCGACCTCGCGCGCGATCAGTTTGACGCTTTTGGCGGCGCGCAGGGCCAGCGTCTCGACTTCGGTGTTGGCGGCTTCGGCCTTTTTGGCGACGCGGAGTTGCTGGACGGTCAGGCCGTCCGCCGCCTTGCGCCACAACCGCCGCTGCGCGGCCTCCTCACCCACCTCGGCGATTTCGCGCAGCACGGTGGCGCTGACCCGCCGGGCGCGGTTGGCCTGATAATCGACCAGAATGTCAGCGGGCAGGCGCAGCACCGCCAGCGATTTGGTGACGACGGTGGCGTCCTTGCCGATCAGCGCGCCGAGCGCGTCGTGGGTGTAGCCGTGAATGTCGATCAGGCGTTCCAGCCCACGGGCGAAATCGACGGCGTCGAGATCCTCCCGCAGGACATTTTCGATGATCGCGATCTCTTCGGGCTTGCCCGCCGTGATGATGGCGAAAATCGTCGGACGGCCCAGCATGCGATGGGCGAGCAAGCGCCGCTCCCCAGCGACCAGCCGGTAGGCCCCGCGCTCGGGCAACTCGGCCACCAGGATCGGTTGCTGCAAGCCGTGCGACGCGATGGAATCGGCCAGCGCCCGCAGCGCGTCCGGTTCGAACACCGTGCGCGGTTGGTCCGGGTTGTTGCGGATGGCCTCGACATCGACCTCGATCAGGCGGGGAAAGTTGCCGGACACCCCGGCCAAGCCATCGACCACGCCGATGCCGCCTTGGTCATAGGCCCCAACGCGGGTTGGTTTGCGCACGAGCTTAGGCGGCATCGGTTCCCTCCATCCGTTCGGCGGCGTCGATCAGGTCGCGCGCGATGGCGACGTAGCTTTCGACCCCCGGCACACCGGGATCGGCGGCCAGGGTGATCGTCTGCGCGGCGGACGCCTGGGCGTAAATCGCGCTGCGCGGGACCGGCTCATACACCTTGAAGCGTGGCCCCCAAAGGCTGTTGATCTCCTCCAGCGAGGCGCGGTCCTGCGTCTGCCGCGCGTTGTACAGCGTGGGCAGGATGCCCAGCACCTTCAGGCGCGGGTTTTCCCGCTTGGTCAGCGCGCCGATGGTTTCCTGCACCAGATCCTCCACCGCCATCACGGCGAAACTTTCGGTCTGGCAGGGCATCAGCACGAAATCGGCGGCGACCAGCGCGTTCAGCGTCACCGTGCCAATCGCGGGGGCGCAATCGACGATGACAAAGTCATAGCGGTCGCCAACGCTGCGGATCACGTCGGACAGGCGGGCCAGGCGGCCAAAGGGCTGGCCGTTCAGCTCGCTTTCGGCGCGGGCGAGTGCGATGCTGGACGGCAGCAGATCCAGGTTGGGGGCCTGCTCCACCGGCACGATGGCCTCGGCCGCCTCCACCCGATCCAGGATGACGTCGGCCAGCGTGCGGCGGGCCTTGGTCAGCGCGACCAGCCGTTCCTTGTCCAATCCGACATGGACCGACGCGTTGGCCTGGCTGTCGGCGTCCACCAACAGCGTGCGATAGCCCGCACGGGCAAGGATGTAGGCGATGTTGACGGCGGATTCGGTCTTGGACGAGCCGCCCTTGGTCAGGGTGGTGGACATCACCAGCGGCCGCCCGCCACCGCGCAGCGTCCGTCCGCCCAGCGACGCGATCAGCAGGGTGCCTTCGATTTCGCGAGGGATCTTCTCGCGCTCCGTCTCCCATCGGCTGATTTTCGCCCCATCGTAACGGCGGCCCAGCGTGTCGTTCAGCCACGCCGCGAAGTCGGGTTGAGTCAAGCCCCGCCCTTCGCGGATGGCCCGCATCTCGCTCCCGTTCATCCTGCTGCCCCCCATAATCAGACGGGGCGGATGCTATCGCCTTGATACAAGGCGGTCAACACCATCAAGGGCATCGCAAGGGAGGGGAGGGGGGAGGGGAGGGGGGAGGCACCACAGGGGGCGCAGCGAGAACTCGCGCATGGGGAAAACGGATAGCGTCCGTTAAGGTGGTGTAAAATCGGTCAGCGTCTGAGTGTCCGTCCGGGACGTGACCCGCAGGGATGACGAAAGTCTTTTCCAAGGAATATCAGTCCCAAATGCGACCGCCCCGCACCACCCTTGTCAGGCGGGCGGTTTTGGTGGGACAGTGCGGCCCGCCGCCCGATGGACCATCCATTCCAACAGGCCAACCTTCAGGGATCGCGTCGCCGCCGGACATGTCGGATTTCAACTGGAACGATCTGCGCTATTTCCTCGCCGTTGCCCGCGCCGGGACCTTGACCACGGCGGCGCAACGGCTGCGCGCCGACCACACCACGGTCAGCCGCCGGGTCAGCGCGCTGGAAGAGGCGCTGCGCGTCACCCTGTTTGAACGCCGCCCCAGCGGCCTGACCCTGACCGCGCAAGGCGAACGGCTGAAACAGACCGCCGAGGCGATGGAGAGCGCGGCCTTTCTGGCGCAGAGCATGGTGGCCGACGGCGATTTGTCGCTGTCGGGCGCGGTGCGGATCGGCGCGCCCGATGGCTTCGGCAGTTGCTTCCTCGCCCCGCGCATCGGCAGCCTGTGCGAGCGCCACCCGGATTTGGAGGTGCAGCTCGTCGCCATGCCGCGCGTCTTCAGCCTGTCCAAGCGCGAGGCCGACATCGCCATCAGCCTGTCCTGCCCACAGGAGGGGCGGCTCTACGCCCGCAAGCTGACCGATTACCGGTTGGGCCTCTACGCCGCCGCCGCCTATCTCGACGACCGCCCGCCGATCACCGACCGGGCGGATCTGGCCGGGCAATCCTTCATCAGCTACATCGACGACCTGATTTTCGCGCCGGAGTTGGATTACGTCCAAAGCATCGGCGCGGTGTCGCCCCGGATCAAGAGCAGCAGCCTGCTGGCCCAGGTCAACGCCACCGTCGCCGGGGCGGGGCTGTGCATCCTGCCCGCCTTCATCGCCCAGGCCGACCCGCGCCTGCGCCGGGTGCTGCCCGACCAGGTGTCGATCACCCGGTCTTTCTGGCTGATCGTGCACGAGGACATGCGCTCGCTCGCCCGCATCGCCATGACCGCCGATTTCATCGCCGACGCGGTGCGGCGGGAACAGGCCCTGTTCCTGCCGCCATAAGAGTCATACCGGAACGCCACGAACGTGACGTTCCGTATTGCGTTCAAACGCCACGCAGGCTTTCCGCGCCCACCGGGGCGCGCCGTCGCGACGGCCAATCAAGGCTTGAAATTGGATTTCAAGCCTTGACTGGTCTTCCTTCACCCCTCGCCGCGCAACATGCGGATGATGCCGGAGAAGTCGGTGCCGCCGTCGCCCGCCGCCGTCATCATGGCGTAAAGCTGGGTCGCGGCGGCCCCGAGCGGGGTCGGCGCGCCAGCGCTCTGCGAGGCTTCCTGCGCCAGCTTCAGATCCTTCAGCATCAGCGCGGCGGCGAAGCCCGGTTGGTAATCGCGGTTGGCCGGGCTGGTCGGGACCGGGCCGGGGACCGGGCAATAGCTGGTCAAGGACCAGCATTGACCCGACGCGGTGGACGCCACGTCGTACAGCGACTGGTGCGACAGCCCCAGCTTTTCGGCCAGAACGAAGGCTTCGCACACGCCGATCATCGAGATGCCGAGGATCATGTTGTTGCAGATCTTGGCGGCCTGACCGGCCCCGGCCCCGCCGCAAGAAACGATCTTCTTGCCCATCGCCTCCAGCACCGGGCGGGCGCGCTCAAAGGCCGCCGCTTCGCCGCCGACCATGAAGGTCAGGGTTCCGGCCGCCGCCCCGCCGACGCCACCCGACACCGGCGCGTCCACCGCCACCGCCCCGCGCGCGGTCGCCAGCGCGTGGGCCTTGCGGGCCGAATCCACGTCGATGGTGGAGCTGTCGATCAGCAGGGTGCCGGGCGACACCGCCGCGACGATGCCCTCCGCCCCGTCATAAACGCCCAGCACATGCTTGCCGCTGGGCAGCATGGTGATGACGATCTCCGCCCCGCGCGCCACGGCGGCGGGGGAGTCACCGATGGTCACGCCCGCCGCCTTCGCCGCGTCGATCGCCGCCGCCGACAGGTCGAAGCCCTGGACGCTGTGCCCGGCCTTGACCAGATTGGCCGCCATCGGCCCGCCCATGTTGCCCAACCCGATGAACCCGATGACCGCCATGGTCGTTTCTCCCGTGTGTGCTTTTGTTTGGTGTGGTGTCGTTTGCTGGGATGCGCCGTGGCTCAGGCCATCCGGGCGATTTCGCTGCGCGCGACGATCAGGCGCATGATCTCGTTGGTGCCTTCCAGGATCTGATGCACGCGCAGGTCGCGCACGATCTTTTCCACGCCATAGTCCGACAGATAGCCATAGCCGCCGAACAGTTGCAGGGCGTTGTTCGCCACCTCGAACCCGGTGTCGGTGCCAAAGCGCTTGGCCATCGCGCACAGCCGGGTCGCGTCCGGGCTTTTGGCATCCAGCGCCGTGGCGGCGCGGTGGACGAAGGTGCGCGCGGCCTCCAGCTCCGTCGCCATGTCGGCGATGCGGAATTGCAGGGCCTGGAAACGGTCGATGGTCTGGCCGAACGCCTTGCGCTCGCCCATGTATTTCAGCGCGGCGTCCAGCGCGGCCTGCGCCCCGCCGATGGAACAGGCGGCGATGTTGATGCGCCCGCCGTCCAGACCCTTCATGGCGAATTTGAAGCCCATGCCCTCCTCGCCCAACCGGGCGGAAACGGGGACGCGGACATCCTCCAGGATCACCGCGCGGGTCGGCTGGGCGTTCCAGCCCATCTTGTGCTCGTTCGCGCCAAAGGACAGGCCGGGCGCGTCCTTGGGAATCAAAAAGGCGCTGATGCCGCCGGGGCCATCCTCGCCGGTGCGCGCCATCACCAAGTAAAGGTCGGAGCTGCCCGCCCCGGAAATGAACTGCTTGGCCCCGTTCAGCACGTAACCGTCGCCGTCGCGCACAGCGCGGGTGCGCAGCGCCGCCGCGTCGGAACCGGCGTTGGCCTCCGTCAGGCAATAGCTGGCGAGCCATTCCATGCGCGACAGGCGGGGCAGCCAATGGGCCTTCTGCTCCGGCGCGCCGAAGGCGTCGATCATGCCCGCGACCATGTTGTGGATGGAGATGTAGGAGGCGATGGTCGGGCAACCCTGGCTCAGCGCCTCGAAAATCACCACGGCGTCGCGGCGGGTCAGGGCCGAACCGCCATGCTCCTCCGCCACATAGATGCCGCCCATCCCCAGCTCGCCCGCCGCGCGCAGGGTGTCGATGGGGAAATGCTTGGTCTGGTCCCATGCGATGGCGTGCGGGGCCAGCTCGTCACGGGCGAAGGACAGCGCCATGTCGCGGATGGCGCATTGATCGTCGGACAGTTCAAAGGACATCGGTGCACCTCACCTCATCGGTTCGGGCGGTCGGGGGTGAGCCGACCGCCCGTTCCATCATCGCAGACGTTCACCCAGACCGGCGATCAATCCATCGTCGGGATGGCGAAGCTGGCCCCTTCCTTGATGCCCGAGGGCCAGCGCGAGGTCACGGTCTTGGTCTTGGTGTAGAAGCGCACCGAATCCGGGCCGTGCTGGTTCAGATCGCCAAAGCCCGACCGCTTCCAACCGCCGAAGGTGTAGTAGGCGAGCGGAACCGGGATCGGCACGTTGATGCCGACCATGCCGACATCGACGCGGGCGGCGAAATCGCGGGCGGCGTCGCCGTCGCGGGTGAAGATCGCCACGCCGTTGCCATACTCATGCTCGTTCGGCAGGCTCAGCGCCTCCTCATAGGAATCCGCGCGGACGACCGACAGCACCGGGCCGAAGATCTCTTCCTTGTAGATGCGCATTTCCGGCTTCACATGGTCGAACAGGCAGCCGCCCATGTAATAGCCGTTCTCGTACCCCTGCATCTTGAAATCGCGGCCATCGACCGCCAGGGTCGCGCCCTCCTGCACGCCGAGATCGACGTACGATTTGACCTTGGCCAGATGCTCACGCGTCACCAGCGGGCCGAAATCGGCAGCGCTGTCGGTGGACGGGCCGATCTTCAGCGCTTCCACGCGGGGGACCAGACGCTCCATCAGGGCGTCGGCGGTCTTGCGGCCCACGGGGACCACCACCGAAATCGCCATGCAGCGTTCGCCCGCCGCGCCAAAGCCGGCGCCGATCAGCGCGTCGGTCGCCTGGTCGAGGTCGGCGTCCGGCATGATCAGCGCGTGATTCTTCGCCCCGCCAAAGCACTGGACGCGCTTACCGGCGGCGGTGCCGCGCGTGTAGATGTATTCGGCGATCGGGGTGGAGCCGACGAAGCCCACCGCCTTGATGTCGCGGTCGTCCAGGATGGCGTCCACCGCCACCTTGTCGCCGTGGACGACGTTCAGCACACCTTCGGGCAGACCGGCTTCCAGCATCAGTTCGGCCAGACGCATCGGCACGGACGGCGTGCGCTCCGACGGCTTGAGGATGAAGGCGTTGCCGCAGGCGATGGCCGGGGCGAATTTCCACATCGGGATCATCGCCGGAAAGTTGAAGGGCGTGATGCCCGCGACCACACCCAGCGGCTGGCGCATCGAATAGATGTCGATGCCGGGACCGGCCCCGTCGGTGAACTCGCCCTTCAGCAGATGCGGGATGCCGCAGGCGAATTCCACCACTTCCAAACCGCGCTGGATGTCGCCCTTGGCGTCCACGATGGTCTTGCCATGCTCCAGCGACAGCAGGAGGGCCAGCGAGTCATACTCGCGCTGGACCAGATCGAGGAAGCGCATCAGCACGCGGGCGCGCTTTTGCGGGTTCTGCGCGGCCCAACCGCGCTGCGCCACCTTGGCGTTTTCCACGGCCGCGCGCATTTCCTCGACGCTGGCCAGCGGAACCTTGGCCCGCACCTCGCCGGTCATCGGCGAAAAGACGTCGGCGAAACGGCCCGAGGTGCCCGCGACCTTCTTGCCGCCGATCAGGTGATGGAGTTCGGTCGTCATTGGTGGTTTTCCTCCCGGATGATGTTGCTGTTGATGTGCGCCAGAGCGCCCACGGGTATCGACAGGAAACTTTGCGCATCGGTTGTGCAAGAATGCACCAGCGTCATCAAACAATTTAGAGACTGATGCATCGGCTGCCCTTGGCGGGGTGGGGCGGGGCATGGCGGGGCGCTCCTTGCGGCACAACAGCCCTCCGTCCTACCCCCGCCGGGCGTGACGGACAAGGATCGGGGGAAAATCCCAGGGCAATCGCTTGAACGAGCGATCATCGTCACGCGGGCAAGAAAGGACACGGATTTCACGGATAAAATGAGGGATTTCACGGATTTTCACCCTCAATCACTTCATCCATCCCGTCACAAGATGTGTCGCAGGCTCGCAAACAGGATGCCCCTGAGACCGATTCCGCGAAATCCGTGAGAAAAATCCGTGAAATCCGTGGCAACTCTTGTTCCGGCTGGGTGCACGACGCTTCAAGCGATTGCCCTAGGGAAAATCCACGCACCGACCCAACCCTTGCAACGCCACTGCGCAAGGTTGGGCTGGCCCCGGCGGGGGGGAATGCTGCTATGCTGGCCCACCAGCAACGCCCACCAACAACGTGGGACCGATTGTCACCGGGGCCAAGGTCATGAGCTTCTCCTCCATCTACCGGCACGGGTTCGCGCGGGTGGCCGCCTGCACCACGCGCTGCACCCTCGCCGATCCGCAGGCCAACGCCGACGCCATCCTGGCTTCGGTCCGCGCCTGCCACGACCAGGGGGTGGCGCTCGCCCTGTTCCCCGAACTGTCGCTGTCGGGCTACGCCATCGACGATCTGCTGATGCAGGATCCGTTGATCGACGCCGTGGTCGGCGCGGTCGAGCGGCTGGTCGCGGCCTCCGCCGATCTGCTGCCGGTGATCCTGGTGGGCGCGCCGCTGCTGCACGAGGGGCGGCTCTACAACACGGCGGTCATCGTCCATCGCGGGCGGCTGCTGGGCGTCGTGCCGAAAATCCACCTGCCCAATTACCGGGAATTCTACGAACGCCGTCACTTCGCCTCGGGCGAGGGGACCGGCGGCGGAACCATCCGCGTCGGCACCCTGACCGCCCCCTTCGGCCCCGACCTGCTGTTCGCGGCCGAGGATGTGCCCGGTCTGGTCGTCCACGCCGAGATTTGCGAAGACGTCTGGGTCGCGATGCCGCCCAGCGGGGCAGCGGCGTTGGCCGGGGCCACGGTGCTGACCAACCTGTCGGCCAGCGACATCACCATCGGCAAGGCCGACACCCGGCGGCTGCTGGCGCAATCGCAATCGGCGCGCTGTCTGGCCGCCTATCTCTACACCTCCGCCGGGGTGGGGGAATCAACCACGGACCTGGCCTGGGACGGGCAGGCGTCGATCTTTGAAAATGGCGCGGTGCTGGCCGAAAGCCCGCGTTTCCCCGACGGCGACCAGATGGCCGTCGCCGACATCGATCTCGATTTGTTGCGGCAGGAGCGGTTGCGCCAGGGCAGCTTTGACGACAACCGCCGCCTGCACGCCGCCGCGACCGGGGGATTCCGCCGCGTCGGTTTCCGGCTGGAGCCGCCGCGCGGCGACATCGGTCTGCGCCGGGTGGTCGCGCGCTTTCCCTTCGTGCCCGCCGATCCGGCCCGGCTGGAGCAGGATTGCTACGAGGCCTACAACATCCAGGTCGCCGGGCTGGTCCAGCGCCTGCGGGCGACGCGCACGGAACGGCTGGTCATCGGCGTGTCGGGCGGGCTGGATTCCACCCACGCCCTGATCGTCGCCGCCCGCGCCATGGACCGGCTGGGCCTGCCGCGCACCGGGATCCTCGCCTACACCATGCCGGGATTCGGGACCAGCGAGGGAACCAAGACCAACGCGCACCGGCTGATGGCCGCCCTGGGCGTCACCGCGCGGGAGCTGGACATCCGCCCCGCCGCCCGCCAGATGCTGGCCGACATGGAGCATCCCTTCGCGCGCGGCGAGGCGGTGTATGACGTGACGTTCGAAAATGTGCAGGCGGGGCTGCGCACCGATTACCTGTTCCGGCTGGCCAACCACCACACCGCCATCGTGCTGGGAACCGGCGACCTGTCGGAACTGGCGTTGGGCTGGTGCACCTATGGCGTCGGCGACCAGATGGCGCATTACAACGTCAATTCCGGGGTGCCGAAGACGCTGATCCAGCATTTGATCCGCTGGGTGATCGGTGGGCGTCAGTTCCCCGATCCGGTGCTGGACACGCTGGATTCGATCCTGAAGACGGAAATTTCGCCCGAACTGGTCCCGGTGGAGGCCGGGCAGGCGATCCAAAGCTCCGAATCCGTGGTCGGGCCGTATGATTTGCAGGATTTCAGCCTGTTCTACGTCCTGCGCTATGGCTTTCGCCCGTCCAAGATCGCGTTTCTGGCCCGCCACGCCTGGGCCGACCCGGCGGCGGGGGATTGGCCGGTCGGCTACCCCGTCGACAAGCGGCGCGGCTATTCCCCGGCGGAGATCCGCGACTGGCTGCGCGTGTTCCTGCGCCGCTTCTTCGGCTTCAGCCAGTTCAAACGCTCGGCGATGCCGAACGGGCCGAAGGTGTCGGCGGGCGGCTCCCTGTCGCCACGCGGCGACTGGCGCGCGCCGTCCGACGGCAACGCGCGGGTGTGGCTGGAGGAGTTGGACCGCGAGGTTCCGGGGGAGTGACAGCCCCCGTCACCCATATCGCCTCATTGCCCGTTTCAGCGGCGCAACCTGATGACAAATCGGACAGAATCGGGTGAAAGGCTCGCCAAGGGGGCGGGAGTCTGGCATGGTGGTGGCGGCATTCCGGCGATGAACGGGGCAAAGAGCGGTCATGATTCGGCGTTGGGGGTGTGGGCGTTGGGTCGGCGGACGGTGGGGGATGGCATGAGCGGACGCCGCTGGCGCGCGCTGGCCCTGGCGGCCTTGCTGGCCTTCAACCCGGCCAGCCTGCCGCCGCCCACCCTGCTGATCGGATCGGCGGCGGTCGCCGTCACCGTCACCGCGCCGGAAGACGCCTGGGCGCGCTCCTCGTCGCGGTCGTCGGGGGGCTATTCGCGGCCCTCCTCGTCATCATCCTCGTCGGTGCGGACGCCGTCCACCAGCGGTTCTTCGTCGGGCGGCTACAGCAAGCCATCGGTGGCGCGCACCCCGTCGACCAGCGCCAGCGAGTCATCCAGCGGCGCGTCGAGTGGCGGCTACAGCCGCCCGACGCCCAGCGCGGCGGCCCCCGCGCCAGCGCCCAGTTCGGCGGGCGACCGCGCGTTGAGCCAACAGGGATCCGCCGACGCGCTGAAACGGTTCAAGGCGCAGGAGGAGGCGAAAAAGGCCCCACCACCCACCACCCCCACCGCGCCCGCCAGCGGATCTGGCAACGCCAGCACCAGCAGCGGAACCCGCAGCGGCGGGTCGAACTGGAGCGGTTGGGGCTGGACCAGCAGCGGCGGCGGCGGATCGCGCACGCCCACCACCCAAGCGCCGCCGCCCAACCCCTACGCCTCCTATGGCTGGAGACCACCGCCCTACAGCGTGGCCGCCCCCCGGCGCTTTGGCGTGTGGGACGGGCTGTTCCTGTGGTTCATGCTCGACACGCTGACCCGGCCCGGCCATTCCACCTTCTTCCACGATCAGGCCAACGATCCCGGTTATCGCGAATGGCGGGCGGAGGCCGACCGGTTGGCCAAGGACAACGCGGAGCTGCGCGCCAAACTCGCCACGCTCGACCAGAGCCTGAAGGCGCAGGACGGAACCCCGCGCGAGGCCGGGCGGCTGCCGCCCGACGTGCCGCTCAGCCTGGCCCGCGCCGACAGCGGATCCGGCAGTGGATCGGGCGCGGCGGGGGAGGGGGGCAGCGCCAAGACCTCCTCCGGCCTGTCGGCCTTCGCCTGGTGGGCGATCCTGCTGCTGGGGGTGGCGGTCCTGTTCCTGCTGTGGCGCGCGCGCCGCCGGATGGACGCCAAGGCAACCGGCCAACCCACCGCCCCACCGACCACCGCCAACACCACCGCCAACAAGGGAGGCACCGAGGTGCGCCTGTTCGGAACGCTCGGCAATTACGTGAATCAGAAGCTGTCCGGCCAGCGTTACAGCCCCTCGCTGTTCCGGTTGGGCATGACCGTCACCATCGACCCCGCCCCCTTCCTGCTGGCGGAGGGAACCACCAAGGTGAAGGCCCCGCACACCGGCGGCGACCGTCTGGTGTCGATCGAGGCGGTCGGGACCATCACGTCCGGCTCGGCCACCGTCCATCGGCTCTATCTGCCCGGCGGTGGCTTCTTCCAAATCCATCTGGACGCCGACGGGCAGCCGGACGAGTGCCGTTACTTCACCCCCATCGACAGCGTCACCCCGGCGGACGAGGGCGAGTGGAGCTTCTGGCTGGACGAGCGCGAGGGGATGGTCGGCTGGCCGGAGTTCCAGACCAAGGACGGCGGTCTGTACCCGCGCGTCTGGTCGCCCGGCCTGACCCGCATCACCCCCTTCGTGCTGGCGGAATCGCGCCAGAGCCTGCGCGGGACGGAGGCTGTGACCAGCCACGCCATGCTGTACGGCGCGCCCACCAACGCGCAAACCCCGGCCCCGGAGCGGGAATACATCCTGGTGGCGGTGGTGGAGCGCAACGGCGCGGCCTGCGTCGAGATCGCGGCGGGGATCGATGTGAACCCGGCGTCGCTGTCCCTGGCATAGGCTGTCCCTGGTGTAAGGCTGTTGGCGTCCTGTCTTTTCCCGTTCTTTTGAGTCGAGTGGCGGCATCATGGAAACTGTGTTCGGTTCGATCCTCTCCGCGCTGGGTGCCGGTCTGCCGGTGCTGCTGCTGCAAATGGCGGTGACGCTGGTGCTGCTGGCCGCCGGTGTGGTGGTCTACACGCGCATCACCCCCTTCGACGAAGCCCGGCTGGTGGCCGACGGCAACCCGGCGGGCGGGCTGACGCTGGGCGGCTCCATCGTCGCGCTCGCCATCCCGCTGGCGGCGACGCTGGCGACCAGCACGGTGATCCTCGACATCATCCTGTGGGGGGTGGTGGCGGTGATCCTGCAACTGGTCGCCTTTGCCGTCGCCACCCTGCTGATCCGCGATCTGCGCGGCAAGATCGAGGGCGGCAACGTCGCCTCGGCCACCACGCTGGTCGGCATCCAGATCGGCGTCGCCCTGATCAACGCCGCCGCCATGGCCGGGTGAAACGCGCTCAAAAAAGCCCCCCAAGCGGTAAGGACAGGGGCTTGCGCCGGAGGGTGAAGGCACCCCATCTGTAGGCCAGTCCGGTCCCGACCGGGCGCGTTGCCGTCCGTCGACACTGATTTGTTACTCTCAGAACCAACCAACCCCGTTGAACAGGAAAATTCCGCATGCTCTCCTTCATCCGCAACCTTCTTGGCGTGAAGACCGATCAAGCCGTTCAGGGCGCCGTGGAGGCGCTGGTGCGTTGGGACCCCAAATCCGCCACCGAGGCGGAATTGCGGACCATGGAGCAGCATCTGGACGATCTGGGCCGTCAAGTGGCCGAAGCGCGCGCCGTCTATGACCGCGAGCAGCGCGAGGCCGACGCGATCAAGGCCCTGTCAGCCCAGCGCATGGCCGCCGCCGAGCATCTGCAAAGCCAACTGGCGGGCGAAAGCGACCCGGCCCGTCAGGCCGCGCTGACCAAGAGCCTGGAGACCATCGTCGCCATGCTGGAAGAGATGGCCCCCGAGATTGAGCGCGAAACCAAGGACGCGGTGGACGCCCAACAGTTCCTGGAAATGCTGGAAAAGAGCTACGCCGACGCCGGGGCCAAGCTGAAATCCGCCCGCGCGGAGCTGGTGCGCGCCCAACGCGACATGGGCCGCGCCGAACAGCAGCGCGACATGGCCGAACGCCAGGCCGAAGCCGCCCGCCGTGCCGCCGGTCTGGCCCAGACCACCAGCGGCCTGACCGTGGCGCTGAAGGCGATGCAGGACAGTGCGGCCAAGGATCTGGCCGCCGCCGAAGCCGCCAACGCCAAGGCCAAGCTGCTGACCCCGACCGCCCCGGAACAGGAAGACCCCAACATCGCCGCCGCCATGGCCGCCGCGTCGGGCAAGCCCGCCGCCTCCAGCCTGTCGGACCGTCTGGCCGCGCTGAAGTCCAAGGGCTGACCATTCACCCCTTTCAACAAATCCTTTTCTCCGGCTTGTTGACGCCATTGGTGTAAAGAACTACTTTACACCAATGGTTCGCACCATCCGCAACAAGCCGCTTCGGCATTTTTTTGAAACCGGTCAATCCGGCAAACTCCCGGTCCAGGGGGCTGCCGTGACGCGCGTCAGCCGCGTTCTGCGGGCGCTCGATGTGGCGGGGAAACCGGAGGACATGAACCTTCCCGGCTACCATTTCCACGGCCTGGAAGGGGAACGTCGCTGGTCCGTGCGGGTAACAGCCAATTGGCGCGTTACCTTCGGCTGGGACGGCGTGGACGCCATCGATGTCGATTTGGAGGATTACCACTGATGAGCGACGCTCCCATCACGCGGGGCCTCCCCGCCATGCACCCCGGCGAACTGCTGCGCGAAGACATCCTTCCGGCCTTTGGTCGCCCCGTGTCAGACATCGCCAAGCTGTTGAAAGTCTCCCGCCAGACCCTGCACGCCATCTTGCGCGAAGAAGCCCCCGTGACCGCCGCCATGGCCCTGCGGTTGGGGAAGCTTTGCGGCAACGGCCCCGAGCTGTGGACGAATTTGCAAACCCGCCACGACCTGGATCGCCTCGCCCGCGAATTGAGCAGCGAACTCGCCGAAATTCCCACCCTGAACGCCGCTTGATATCCCCTATCCTTACGCCTTGGGGGCGGCGTCCTTCGTGGAACGGCGGGCGGGGACGGTGAAATCGACGTCCTCGATCAGGCCGCTGGTCAGCGAGGACAGGGCGGATTTGAAGGTCGGCCAATGGTTCATGCGGGCGGTGTCGGCCACCGCCGCCTTGCGCACCGACAGGATCAGACGCCGCCCGCCCTGGGGGGTGTCCTCCACCCGTTCCGGGGCCAGTTCGGCCAGCAGCGGGGCGGGAACCTTGCCCTTCAGCGCGTGCAGCACCGCCGCCCACAGGGCGGTGACGTCGTCGGCGTCGGGCAGGGGGCCGAGATCGGCCAGACCGGCGTCCACCGGGCTGGCGGGGGCGACCTGATCGACGCTGCCGATGCGGCGGGCGCGGCGTCCGGCGCTGTGGCGTTCGCGCTCCAGATAGGTTTCGGCGGCCTCCTCCTCGTCCTTGGCGAGGAAATCGAGCGTCACCGCCTCCACCTTGCGGCCCTTCCGCTTCATCTTGTCCTCCGGCATCGTCACGCGGAAGGGGGCGAGCTGGTTGACCTCCGCAATCGCGCGGTCGATGGTGCGGGTGCGCAGGATGCCGAAATCCTTGTAGGCCCCCTCCGGCACGTTCAGCAGCTTGCGCAGCGTGTCGATGTCGAGTTCCAGCGAGGGGAAATCCATCTGATAGCGCTGCATCCCGATCTCGTAGAGCTTCAGCGCGTAGGTGCTGGTGACTTTGACCATCGCCGGCCCCGACAGCTTGGCCCAGAGCTGGGACGAGCGTTGGATTTCCAGAAAGGCGTCGGTGAACTGGAAATGGATGTCGGCGGCGTCGCTGTCCTCCTCCTCCTCCGGGCGGACGTAGCTGCTGAGGATGCGCAGTTCGGCGCGCGACCGCCGTCCGCGAAAGGGGCCGATGACCACAAGGCTGGAGTCGAAAATCTCCTTCAGCGCGTCAAAAATCCGCTCGTTGCCCTTGTGGTTGCCGCGCACCACCCGCTTGGGCAGGCGGTAGAGCTTGTTGGCGAAATTCTGGCTGCCCGCCAGATGGATCATGAAGTTCAACATCTTCTGCGCGGGCAGCGACAGACGGGTCCCGTTGGCCGGGTAGCTGTAAACCGCCTCCGCCGCCTTGATCAGATGCTTGTAGCCGTCGCGCTCAAAGGTCGCGCTGGCCACCCGCGCCGTCAGGCCAACGGCGGCGGCGGGGCCGACCGCCGTGCCAGCGTCTTCCGGCGGCAAAACCGCCATGGCGGGAACCGTCAAGGCCGGAACCGGCAGACCGACGTCGTCGCCACCACCCTCCAGGATCGCACCACCGCCCGCCAGATCGCCCGGAGCCAAAACGGCAAGCGCGCCCGTCGACGGCGTGTCCCCCACCGCCGCACCCCGCGCCTTCCTGCGTCCCGTTCCCGCCATCGCGACCTCCTGCCCCGCAACCGTCGGAGGCTAGATCAATCCTTACCTCAAAAACAAGTAAGGAAAGGTTTTGCCGTCCGACGCCCGCGAACCCTTACCGCTTGGGGGCAGCCTGGAGGCACAAGCCTTACGCCCTGGGGCGTGAGGGTGCAGCCCCCGCCCGGTAAGGACCATTCCCCCGAGGGGTAAGGAAGATTCGCCCCGACTCGTGGAGTCCTCTGGGGTTTTGCGACGACGAATCCTTACTGAAAGGGAACAGAGTCGGTGGAGCGGATCCGTGTCGGACGCTTGCAGCGTTCACAACGCGGCAAAAAGGGCGGAAAAGCACAGCACCGATGGATTCGCCGCGACTCGGAACAGCCAATGCGCCCATATCCTTACCGCTTGGGGGCCGTTTTCAACGTCGAGAGGGGAAAATGCGGGGGTCAAGGAGTCTGGCTCAGGATCCTTACCGCTTGGGGGCTATTGGTCCGCCTTTTATCGGTGGCGTGGAGGCCCCCAAGCGGTAAGGATGACCCGCGTAAGGCTTTTCCGAGTCGCAAGGGAGAGGGTTCAAGCAACCGCAAGGCAGAGAATGCCCCCAAGCGGTAAGGGATGGCCATCGAGCATCCTTACGGCTTGGGGGCGCAGACCAAGGTTCGATCACGCATCCCGGCTCATCCCCCAAGCGGTAAGGATGGAACCGGGGGTTTCGGGTTAAGTTACGGAAACGCCAGCAGAAAGACGCCTTGGCTGAGATAGACGCTGGCGGTTCCCATCACAAGATCGCGGCTCCAGCGGCGGAACTGGGCGTCGCTCATGCGATCCAGGGCGCGGCGCGACAGGTTGGTCCCCAGCAAAGCCATGACAATCGACAAAAGAATCACCACCGCTTCCACCGTTTGACCGGATCCGCCCCCGATCATCGGAGCGAAGTAAGCGACCTTGATCGCGTGCCCGAAGACCTGGGTCGTGGCTTTCGTCGCGACGACGCTTTGCCGGGGCATGTCCGAACGGACGAAAAACACGTCCAACAACGGGCCGGAGATGCCCGCCACCAACTGCACCCCCATGCACAACAGACCGGCGAGCCAACCATGCAGCGGCTTTTGCGCGTCCAGCGCCCAGCGCTGGGGAACCGCCAGGGCCAAGTAAGGGGTCAAACCCAGGATCAGCAGCGAGACACCACGGTCCGGGACCGCGCCAAACAGGGCGAACAACCCGGCGGCCACCGCAGCACCACCGCAAAAGCGGCCAACGATGGGCCACTCGACCCGATCACGCCACAGCCACGCGCGCCAGCCGTTGGAGGTGAATTGGGTGATGCCGTGCAGCAGCATGGCGGCGGGGACCGGCAGCAGCATCAACAGCAGTCCCATCAGCACCATGCCGCCCGCCATCCCGAACAGCCCTGACAAAAACGAGGTGGCAAGCACGGTGAGGCCAAGCCCCGCCATCATGGGAAGCGTCAGCATGAACAGCCCTCAACGGATCAAGATGGTGATGTAAGGATGGAAAGCGGGTGTCGATCACCGTGTTTCCACCGCAGTCATCGCACGGGATGGGCTTGCGCCACAAACGGCATTGTTCGATGCTTAGCCTCAGGAAAAATTGGGGTCAAGTAAGGATACGCCCATGCGCAAATTGCCCTCGCTGAACGGTTTGCGCGCGTTCGAAGCGGCGGCGCGTCATGGCAGCTTCACCGCCGCAGCCGTCGAACTGCACGTCTCGCAGGCCGCGATCAGCCGGATGGTCAAGCTGTTGGAGGAACGGTTCGGCTTTGCCCTGTTCGAGCGGCGGGCCAACGCCCTGACCCTGACCGAACGGGGGCGGGCGTTGCACCCCACCCTGACCGAGGCCTTCGACCGCATCGCCCACAGGGTGGATCAGGTGACGGCGATGCGCGCCGGTCCCGTGCTCACCGTCGGGCTGGGGGCGAGCTTTGCCGTGCGTTGGCTCATTCCCCGCCTGTCGCGCTTCCACATGGCCCACCCGGACATCGAGGTGCGGATCGCCACCGGCGGCGGCGGCGCACCGATGAGCGAGGAATGGACCTGCGCGGTGCTGCTGGGCGATGGCCATTGGCCGGGCCATGAGGCCGAGCATCTGTTTTCCTCGACCATGCAACCGGTCTGCGCCCCGGCGTTGGCGCAGCATCTGCACCGTCCGGCGGATCTGCGGGCGGCGACCTTGCTGCACGTCAGCCATTGGCCGGACGATTGGCCCTATTGGCTGAGCGTGGCCGGGGTGGACCCGCCCGACAGCAACGGGCTGTCCTTTGGCAGCTACGCCATGACCTTGCAGGCGGCCATCGACGGGGTGGGGGTGGCGCTCGCCCCGCAACCCTACATCATGGACGACATCGCCGCCGGACGGCTCGCGGTTCCCGTCCCGTTGGCGGTTCCGATGCGCTACGCGTGGTATCTGGTCTACCGCGCGTCCCGGCGCGAGGCGGCGGGCTTCGCCGCCTTCCGGGACTGGCTGTTCGCTTTGGCCGCAGGGGAGTGGGCCGAAGGGAAGGGGGAACGGGGCCGGTGAAGGCGGGCGGCAAACCGCCGCTTTACAGCGACAGATCCAACGTGCGTCCCTCGAACACGCGGTCGCGCGAGCCTTCCAGGTGGCGGCGCATGCGATCGCGCGCGGCGTCGCCGTCGCGGGCGCGGATGGCGTCGAAGATGCCGCGATGCTCGTCGAACACGCCGTCCAACCCCGGGCTTGGCCCCATCAGCGAAACGCCGTGGAACTTCATGCCGACGGCGATGTGGTCCTTCAGCGCCTGCATGGACGAGGCGTAGTAATGGTTGTTCGTCGCCTCGGCGATGGCGACGTGAAAGGCGAAATCGGCGTCGTCGCGGTGGCGCTGGGCGCGGGTGGCGTCGCCCATCAGATCCAGGGCCGCCGCGATGTTGGCAAGGGCGGCGTCGTTCCAGCGCCGGGCGGCGTGAAAGGCGTGGTCGGGTTCGATGGTGAGGCGGAATTCGTAACAGCGCTGGATGTCGGCGATGGTTTCCACCGGGGCGTAGCCCAGCAGCGGGCGGCTGTCCTCCACCGCCGCGCGCACGAAGCTGCCCGCCCCCTGGCGGGAGTAGATCAACCCCTCCGCCCGCAGGCGGCGCAGCGCCTCGCGCACGATGGGGCGTGACACCGCAAAGCGGGTGGCGAGGTCGTTTTCGCCCGGCAGCCGCTCGTCGGGTTGGTAATCCCCGGCGCTGATCTGGGCCAACAGAAGCTGATAGACCCGCTGCACCAACGGCGTCTGCCGCCCGCGCCCGCCCGGCTCCCCATCGCCAAGGGAGAGCATCCCGTCGCCGTCGCGGTCCTGCCCCTGCCCGTCCATCCGTCGCATCCCTTGCCAACCTGCACAACTTGTAAAGATGTAAACCGACGGAACGCGGCATTTCAAGCGGAAATCCGCATGAGCAACATTACAACATGTTGACATGTTGTCCGCTGTGTGGCTCAATGATCCGGTGATTGAACAACGGAGCCGGATCCCATGCCGCCGCTGCATCTGATCGCCGACGATCTGACCGGCGCGCTGGACAGCGCGGTGGCCTTCGCCACCGCCGCCACGCCGATCGCGGTGCGCTGGACCGGCGTTCCGGCGGACGCGCGGACCGGCCAATCGCTGGCGCTCGACAGCGGCACGCGGGAGGTTGCGGGTGGCGCGGACGCGGCGCGGCATCGGGTGGCGGATCTGGCGGCGGCCTTGCCCGCCGATCCGGCGGCCCTGCGTTTTGCCAAGCTGGACAGCCTGCTGCGCGGCCATGGCGCGGCGGAGATCGCCGCCTGGATGGCGGTGGACCGTCCCGACCATTGCATCATTGCCCCTGCCTTTCCCTTTCAGGGGCGGGTGACGCGCGGCGGTCGCCAACGGTTGCGGGTGGGCGACGGGTGGGAGGCGACGCGGACGGATCTGGCGGCGGATCTGGCGGCGATGGGCGAGACGGTGCGGCTGTGCCGTCCCGGCGACCCGATCCCGCCCGGCGTCAGCCTGTGGGATGCGGAGAGTGACGCGGATCTGGCGGGCGTTGCCGCCGCCGGTCTGGCCCTGACCGGTCTGGCCCTGACCGGTCGGGTGCTGACCGGTCGGGTGCTGTGGTGCGGCAGCGGCGGCTTGGCGTTGGCGTTGGCGGGTGCGTTGCGGGGAGTTTCCGACCCCGTTGCGCCACCGGCGTTGCCGCGCCCCTGGCTCGGGCTGTTCGGGACCGACCACCCGGTGACGCAGCGGCAGCTCGCCGCCTGCGGCGCGGCGGTGGTGACGGTCCCGGACGGCGGGGCGGAAGCCGCCGCACGGGTGCGGAAGCGGATGGACGGCTTGGGCGCGGCCCTGGTCCGGCTGGATCTGCCCCCCGGATTGGCCCGCGACGCGGCCGCCGCGCGCATCGACCGTGAGTTGGGGGCCTTGGCCCGCCGCCTGCCGCCGCCGGGCACGCTGCTGGTGTCGGGCGGGGAAACCCTGCGCGGGCTGTGCCGGGCGTTGGAGGCCGATCATCTGGCCCTGGACGGGGCGCTGTTGCCGGGCGCGCCCACCTCGACCCTGCGCGGCGGGCGTTGGGATGGGGTGCGGGTGCTGTCCAAATCGGGGGCCTTCGGCACCCCCGATCTGTTGCGCCGTTTGCTGGACGCCGACCCGTCCGCGCCCGCGTGACTTGCTGGTGTGACTCGTTGCTTTGACCCACAGGCCCGGATCCCTCCGGGCGGTTTTGAGGAGAATGCGCGCATGCCCCCCCATCTGGCCATCACCATGGGTGATCCGGCGGGCGTCGGCCCTGAAATCATCGTCAAGGCTTGCGCCCGGCTGAAAGACCGGCTGGCCGACGGTTCGCTGCGCCTGCTGGTGATCGGCAGCAACCCGGCGCTGCTGGCCGCGCGCGACGCGCTGGGCAGCGATCTGGCCTTTCCCGAGGTCACGGCGGAGCAGGACTGGCCCGCCCTGGCCTGCCTTCAGGCCGGGCCGGAGGGCGAACCGATCCACCCCGGCGTGCTGTCGGTCGATGGCGGGCGTTTCGCCTATCTGGCGGTGGAACGCGCGGTGCGGCTGGCCGAAGCCGGGCGCATCCAGGGCCTGGTCACGGCCCCGCTGAACAAGGAGGCGATGAACAAGGCGGGCTATCATTACGCCGGTCACACCGACCTGCTGGCGGAGCTGACCGGCGCGCGCGGGTCGGTGATGATGCTGGCGCACGGCAACATGCGGGTCAGCCACGTCACCACCCACATCGCCCTGCACGACGTGCCGAAGACGCTGACGCCGGAGCGTCTGCGCTACGTCATCGACCGCACAGACGAGACGCTGGCCGGGCTGGGGCTGGAGCGCCGCCGCATCGCGGTGGCCGCGCTCAACCCCCACGCGGGCGAAGGCGGGCTGTTCGGGCGGCAGGACATCGACATCACCACCCCGGTGATCGACCGTTGCGTGGCCGACGGGCTGGACGTGGTCGGCCCGGTTCCGGGTGACACCGTGTTCGTCAAGCTGCGCGCCGGGCAGTTCGACGCCGTGGTCGCGATGTACCACGACCAGGGCCACATCCCGGTCAAGCTGCTGGGCTTCCACGTCAACCCCGACACCGGCGCGTGGGACGCCTTGAGCGGGGTGAACATCACGCTCGGCCTGCCGATCATCCGCACCTCGGTCGATCACGGGACCGCCTTCGACATCGCGGGCAAGGGCATCGCCAACGAGCTGAGCCTGATCGAAGCCATCGAATACGCCGAAAAACTGGCCGCCGCCCGCCATCGCCAGACGGCGTGAGCCGCCGCCGTTCCGAAGGACGCACCCCAAGGATCCGCCATGACCCCGATTGATCTGACCACACCGATTGAGCTGCTGCGTCCGCCCCGCGTCGTCTTTGGCGGCGGGACCGCGCCGGAGGTGGGGCGCTGGCTGGCCGAGCAGGGCCTGACCCGCCTGCTGGTGGTGGCCGACGCCTTCAACGCCGCCCGGGTGGACCGGCTGGGCCTGTCCGGCGACGTCACCGTCTTCGCCGACATCAAGCCGGAGCCGGACATCCCCAATCTGGACGCCGTGCTGGCGGTGGCCGATTCCTGCCGGGCGCAGGCGGTGATCGGCTTTGGCGGCGGCAGCGCCATGGATCTGGCCAAGCTGGCGGCGGTGCTGCCGGGCAGCGGCCAGACCATCCGCGACGTGGTCGGGCCGGAAAAGGTGGCGGGCAAGCGCGCCGCCCTGGTGCAGGTGCCGACGACGTCGGGCACGGGCAGCGAGGTCGGCACCCGGTCGCTGGTGACGGATCCGGTCGGCCAAAGCAAGCTGGCGGTGCAGAGCCGCCACACGCTGGCCGATCTGGCGGTGATCGACCCGGATCTGACCCTGACCGTGCCGCCCGCCGTCACCGCCGCCACCGGGGTGGACGCGCTGGCCCATTGCGTGGAGGCCTACACCAACCGCAAGGCGCACCCGCTGATCGACCTGTACGCGCTGGAGGGCATCCGGCTGGTCGGGCGTTTCCTGCCGCGCGCCATCGCCGATGGCCAGGACCACGAGGCGCGGGCCGGGCTGGCGCTCGCCTCCTTCTATGGCGGGGTGTGTCTGGGGCCGGTCAACACGGCGGCGGGCCACGCGGTGGCCTACCCGCTGGGGACCCGGCACCACATCCCGCACGGGGCGGCCAACGCGTTGATCTTCCCCCATGTGTTGGCCTTCAACGCCCCGGCGGTGCCGGAGAAGACGGCGGCGGTGCTGTCGGCCCTGGGGCTGGAGCCGTCCTCAGACCCCGATACGGTGCTGCGCGCCGCTTATGGCTGGTGCGTGGCGCTGGGCTGCCCCATGCGCCTGTCGGATCTGGGCGTGCCCGAAGCCGATCTGCCCCGCATGGCGGAGGACGCGCACGCCATCCGCCGCCTGCTGGACAACAACCCGCGCGACCTGAGCCGCGACGACATCCTGGCCATGTACCGCGCGGCGCTCTGATCGCCCTTTTTCTTCCGACCGTTCTCTTTGTCAGGTGCCCCCAATGAGCAAGATCACGGGTCCTTTCGTGGCCGTCGTCACGCCCTTCGACGCGGAGGAGCGGATGGACGAGGCGGCGTTGCGCGCGCAGGTCGCGCGGCAGGCCGCTGTCGGCAACGGCGTGTTCTGCGCCGGAACCAACGGCGAGTTCTACGCCCTGTCCTTTGAGGAAAAGCAGCGCGCCGCCGCCCTGTGCGTAGAGGCCGCCAATGGGCGGGTTCCGGTGCTGGCCCACATCGGCGAGATTTCCACCCACCAGACCATCGCGCTGGGCCGCGCCATCGCCGGGTTGGGCGTGGCGGCGGTGTCGGCCATCACCCCGTCCTTCATCGCCTGTTCGTCCGACGAGCTGATCGGCTATTACCGGCGGGTTGCGGACGCGCTGACGGTTCCGCTCTACCTCTACAACATCCCGGCGCGCACCGGGAACACGCTGACCCCGGAGGCCGCCGCCATCCTGGCCGATCACCCGAACATCGTCGGCATCAAGGACAGCGCCGGATCGCAGGAAAGCCTGGACGGCTTCCTGGCCATCGCCCGCGCGCGCGCGGATTTCGATGTGATGGTCGGGCCGGATTCCCTGATCCTGCACGGTCTGCGCCACGGCGCGGCGGGCTGCGTGTCGGGCCTGGGCAACGTCGCCCCGGTGACGCTGAACCGGATCTGGACGGCGTGGCGCGACGGCGATGCGGCGGCGGCGGACGCCGCGCAGGCCCATTTCGGCCAATTGCGCAAGGATCTGTACGCGCTGGGCTTCCCGCCCTCCATGGTCAAGCGGGCGCTGTGCCACGCCATGCCAGCGGTCGGCCACAGCCGTGGCCCGGTGCTGATCGGTGCCGACACCGACCGCGCCATCGCCGCCATCGCCGCCCGTTTCGCCGAAGCGGCGTACGGCGCGTCCGGCGCTTCGTCCAGCCGCGCGCCGGAGTGACCTCGATGACCGCCCTGACGATGCCCCCCGTCACCAATCCCGCCCCGCCGCCGCCGTCGGACCAGCGCGGCCCGTTGCTGGCCCGTCCCGACGATCCCCAGCGGGCGGACGCTTTCCTGCCCTCGCCCTGCGTGCAGAATCACGCGGCCAATCTGGCGCAGTTGCCCAACGGCGATCTGCTGTGCGCCTGGTTCGGCGGCACGCAGGAAGGGATTCCCGACGTGTCGATCTACGCCGCCCGCCTGCCCGCCGGGGCGGACCGCTGGCAGGCCCCGGTCAAGCTGTCGGACGATCCCACCCGGTCGGAGCAGAACCCGGTCCTGTTCCCCGCCCCCGACGGCGCGCTGTGGCTGTTCTACACCGCCCAGATCTCCGGCCATCAGGACACCGCCATCGTCCGCTGCCGCGTCTCCCACGATCAGGGGCAGAGCTGGGGGCCGGTGCGCACCCTGTTCGAGGGGGAGGGCAACACCGGCGTGTTCATCCGTCAGCCGGTGGTGGTTCTGCCCAACGGCGATTGGCTGCTGCCGACCTTCCTGTGCCACGGCACGCCGGGCCGCGCCTGGGTGGGCGATCACGACACCAGTGCGGTGCGCCGGTCGAGCGACGGCGGCCAAAGCTGGACCGAACACCCGGTTCCCGACAGCCTGGGGTGCGTCCACATGAACATCGTGCCGCTGGCCGACGGGCGGCTCGCCGCCTTCTACCGCAGCCGCTGGGCCGACCATGTGCACCGCAGCGTGTCGGAGGATGGCGGGCGGAGCTGGAGCGCGCCGCAACCGACTGAGCTGCCGAACAACAACTCTTCGATCCAGGTGACGGCGCTGTCTGATGGGCGGCTCGCCATCGTTTACAACCACGCCAGCGCGGCCGACGCCACCGACCGCCGCCTGGGCCTCTACGACGATCTGGAGGAGGAGGACGGGGCCGAAACGGCGGCTCCGGCACCCCCCGCCGACGCCGAACCGGCGGGGCGGACCGCCTTCTGGGGCGCGCCGCGCGCGCCGCTGGCGCTGGCCCTGTCGTCCGACGGCGGGCTGACCTGGCCGGAGCGCCGTGATCTGGAGGTTGGCGACGGCTTTTGCATGACCAACAATTCCAAGGACAAGCTGAACCGGGAATTCTCATACCCGGTCATCGTGCAAGCGCCCGATGGGCGGTTGCGCATCGCCTACACCTATTTCCGGCAGGCGATCAAACACACCGACGTACCGGTTGGCTGGGTCGCCGCCGGTTCCAAACGGTAAGGGAGGACACCGGCATGGCCCAGAACGCGACACAGGCAGCCCCGACCCTGACGCCCGCCCCACGGGCCGGTCAGCGTCCGGCGCTGATCCAGATCCGCAACCTGAAAAAATCCTTTGCGGGCGGGCGGGTGCAGGCGCTGTCCGGCATCCATCTGGACATCGCCGACGGCGAGTTCGTGTGCGTCGTCGGCCCGTCGGGCTGCGGCAAGAGCACGCTGCTGCGCATCCTGGCGGGCCTGGACGATTACGACAGCGGGCAGGTGACGTTGGGCGGAACCCCCGTCACCGGCCCGTCGCGCGACGTCGGCGTCGTGTTCCAGCAGGCCAATCTGCTGCCCTGGCTGACGGTGCGCGAGAATGTGGCGCTGCCGCTGCGCGTCGGCGGCGGGCGGCGGGAGGGGGCGGACGATGTGGATCGTCTGCTCGACGTTGCCGGGCTGAAGGATTTCGGCGGGCGGTACCCGTATGAACTGTCGGGCGGCATGCAGCAGCGCGCGGGCATCTGCCGCGCCCTGGTGCGCAACCCGCGCATCCTGCTGATGGACGAACCCTTTGGCGCGCTCGACGCCCTGACGCGCGAGCGGATGAATCTGGAGCTGCAACGCATCTGGCAGGCCACCGGCAAGACGGTGCTGCTCATCACCCATTCGATTTCGGAAGCCATCTTCCTGGCCGACCGGGTGATCGTGATGTCGGCGCGACCGGGCCGCGTGCTGCGCGATCTGGCGGTGAACATCCCGCGCCCGCGCAGCAACGACACCATCATCAGCCACCCGGATTACCCGGCGCTGGCCAAGGACATCCGTGGGCTTCTGACCGGACAGGGAGAGGAATGATGAGCAAGCCCGACATCACCCTGGCCGTGGATGCGGCCGTGACCGATGCGGCTGTGACCGACGCCAGCCCCGAATCCACCCCGTCCACCCCCCGCCGCCGGGGCAAGGAGCCGGTCAACGGGACCCTGATCGCCGCCGTGGGGCTGGTGGTTCTGTTCGGCGGCTGGGCGCTGGCCGTCCGCTACCTCAACATCCCGTCCTACATCCTGCCGTCGCCGGCGGCGGTGTGGAAGGCGCTGTGGTCCGGGCTGGCGGTGTCGCCCACCGATCCGCTGGGCTATTACCTGCCGCTGTGGGGCACGCTGAAGAACGCGGCCATCGGGCTGGCGGCGGGCGGCGGCCTGGGGCTGGTCCTGGGGTCGCTGATGGCGGAAAGCCGGACCATCGAAAAGCTGCTGATGCCCTACGCCTTCGCCCTGCAAAGCCTGCCCAAGGTCGCCATCGCGCCGCTGGTGGTGATCTGGTTCGGTTTCGGCGACGGATCGAAGATCGCGATCGCCGGGTTGCTGGCCTTTTTCCCGATCCTCATCAACAGCTTCACCGGCCTGCGCGCGGTGGAGCCGGAAAAGATCGACCTGATGCGCTCGCTCTCCGCCTCGCGGTTGGAGACCTACCGCATCGTCAAGCTGCCCAGTGCCGCCCCCTACATCTTCGCCGGTCTGGACATGGCGGTGGTCTATGCGCTGCTCGGGACCATCGTCGCCGAATTCCTGGGCGCGCAGCAGGGCATGGGCGTCGTCATCACCCAGGCCCAGGCGGTGACGGACGTGGCGGGCGTGTTCGCCGCACTGGTCATTCTCGGTGCCTTTGGCATTCTGTTGCACGGCATCGTGCGCGGGCTGGAGCAACGCATCGTCCATTGGGGCCGGGGGCGCAAGTGAGGGCGACCGCCCGTCATCATCACCCGCACCAAATCCGCACCAAACACCGATAAGCAAAACATCGAAGAGGGAGGACACCGACATGACCACGCTTCGCCTCACCCGCCGTCACTGCCTGCAAGCGGCGGGCGTCTTCGCCGCCGCCCTGGCGCTCGGTCCGCGTTCGCTGTCGGCGCAGACCGCCGCGCGCACGGTCAAGCTGGGCGTCGGGCTGAAATCGCTGAACGCCAGCGTCATCAATCTGCTGATCGGCGAGGCGCTGGGCTACAACGCCGCCGAAGGCTTCACGGTCAAGGGCATGGCGGTGGGCGGCAACGCCAACGTGCAGGTCGCGGTGGACCGGGGCGACGTGGACATCGGCATCGGCGTGCCGTCCTACGCCCTGCCGATCCTGGCCAAGGGCGAATGGGGCGAGGCCATCAACTTCTATCAGTACACCTACCCCTACAAATGGGATGTGGCGGTGAAGCCGGGGGCGGCGATCAAGAGCTACACCGACCTGAAGGGCAAGAACATCGGCGTGTCGGATTTCGGCGGGACCGAATACCCCGTCACCCGCAACGTGCTGAAAAACATGGGCATCGACCCCGACCGCGACGTGAAGTGGACGGCGGTGGGCAGCGGTGTTCCGGCGGGCGTGGCCCTGCAACGCGGGGCGATCGACGCGCTGGCCTATTACGACACCGGCTTTGGCCTGATCGAAGGGGCGGGCATCCCGTTCGACATCCTGACCCGCCCGACCGGCCTGCCGATGATCGGTGGCCAATTCCTGATGGCGTTGCGCGACCGGGTGAAAAACGAGCGGGCGTTGATGGTCGGCTTCGGACGGGCGGCGGCCAAATCCTCGGCCTTCCTGCTGACCAATCCGACCGCCGGGGCCAAGGCCTTCCTGAAGCTCTATCCCGAAACCGCCCCGCGCGGCAGCAGCGAGGAGGAGGCGGTCAAGGCCGTGCTGGTCGCCATCAGCCGCCGGGTCAAGCTCTATCAAGCGCCCTACGACGGCTACAAGTTCGGCCAGATCAACCCGGACGAGTTCACCACCGAAATGGCGCTGAACGGGATGGAGGCAAAGGATCTGTCGCGTTTCTACACCAACGACCTGATCGCCGACATCAACGCCTTTGACGTCGCCGCGATCAAGGCGCAGGCCATGGCCTTCAATGGCTGAGGTGGCGGGGGCGGTTGATGCGGGCGCGGTGGAACGCCGCGCCCTGGTGACGGGCGTCAGTTCCGGCATCGGCGCGGCCATCGCCGCGCGGCTGCTGGCCGATGGCTGGGCGGTGTGGGGCCTCAGCCGCAGCGCCCCGGCGGCCGCGTTGGGCGATCACCCGGCCTTGCGCTGGATCCCGGTCGATCTGATGGACGCGGCGGCGCTGGGGGCGGCGCTGGCCGCCCTGCCGCCGGTCGGGGCGCTGGTGCACGCCGCCGGAATCCTGCGTGTCGGGCGGTTGGGCGGGTTGCCCGCCGACGACGCGCGGGCGATGTGGCGGCTGCATGTGGAGGCGGCGACCCAACTGGTGGAACACGCCGTCCCGGCCATGCCCGACGGCGGCCGGGTGGTGCTGATCGGCAGCCGCACGTCGGACGGGTCGGCGGGGCGCAGCCAATACGCGGCCAGCAAGGCGGCGCTGGTCGGCATGGCGCGATCCTGGGCCATCGAGCTGGCCGAACGCGCCATCACGGTGAACGTCGTGGCCCCCGGTGCCACCGACACGCCGATGCTGGCCGACCCCAACCGCGCCGGGGTCCAGCCCAAACGTCCGCCCATCGGCCGTTTCGTGAAACCGGAGGAGGTGGCGGGCCTGACCGCCTTCCTTCTGTCGGACGCGGCGGCCAGCCTCACCGGGCAGCGCATCGTCGTCTGCGGCGGGGCCTCGCTGGTGTGACCGGCACGGGCCAGGGGGCCGGTTGCCCCTCCCCCTGGCGCGAACACAACCAAAGCGATTTCAAACGCGCTGCAAATCATTGCGGCGCGTGTTTTTTTTGTGCAGAGGAGCTAAAAATTCAAAGATTGCGCGAACACATGTCACGCAAAAGCAATCATGATCAACGGCAATCGCTTTGTTTTTCAGCAAACACAGTGTGTTTTTGCGTCGCATCATTGTCAAAATGGGGAATAAGACGACCATAAGGCGCGCATTGTCGCGCCCTGGGAGGACTCTTGTTGTTGCGTGTGCGAGGAATTTTCTGCTAAAAGACGTATAACTCTATAATTTTTGATACTCATCATAATCCATGGGGGCGTCTGTGAAAGCGATTTTGGGCGTGGCCATTGGCCTTGGTCTCGCGATGGCTGCGACCGGGGCCGAGGCCGGACAAAAGTTCAAGATTGGTCACGTTCTGGCGAAAGGCTCCCAGTTCAGCGAGGCCGTGCGTGTGATGAACGAGGAGTTGGAGCGCCGGACCTCCGGCCGCTACAGCATCGAGGAGTTTCCGGCCAGCGCGTTGGGCGACGGCAAGGCGATGCTCGACGGCGTGAAGCTGGGGACCATCGACATGGTGATGTCCTCCTCCGGCGGCGCGTTGGCCCAGTTCAACACCACCATGGGCATCCTCGACCTGATGCTGCTGTTCCGCGACGAGGCGCACGCCGACTCCGTGCTGGACGGTCCGATCGGCGGCGCGCTGTTGGACAGCTTCAAGCCGTTGGGCGTGGTTGGGCTGGCCTGGGGTGAGAACGGCTTCCGCCAGCTCACCAACGCGGTGCGCCCGATCAAGACCCCCGCCGACATCGCCGGGATGAAAATCCGCATCGCCGAAAGCGAAATCTACAAGAAGGCGTTTGAAAGCCTGGGGGCCAAGCCCTTCACCCTGCCGTTCGCGCAGGTCTATCCGGCGTTGAAGAACGGACAGGCCGAAGGCCAGGAAAACCCGATCACCACCATCGTCGGCGCCAAGCTGAACGAGGTGCAGAGCCACATCACGCTCAGCTACCACACCTACGCCCCGGCGGTGATCCTCATCAACGCCGATGCGTTCGGCGACATGACGCCGGACGACCAGAAGGTCTTGCAGGAGGCGGCGAAGGCCGGGGGGCAGGCGTCGCGCAAGTTCGTGCGCGACCGCGACGCCAAGGGGTTGGAGACGTTGAAGGCGTCCGGCATCACCATCACGCCGACGGCGGAGTTCGACCACGCCGGTTTTGAAAAGGCGCTGGCCCCCTTCTATGCCGAAGCGTCGAAGGTGTTCCCGCTGGACCAGATCAACGCCATCAAGAACGCCAAGTGATCCGGCGGCCCGCAACGGGCTGGGGCTGACGGCGTTGTCGATTGGGACCGCATGACCGGGGAGGGGTGGATTTCGAACGGGTGGCTCCAGTCGAAACACCTCTCCCTTTTTGTTTCCGCGCTTTTTGACTCCACGCGTCGGCCCGGCGTGCAAGACACAGGACATTGACCATGAACAGCCCTGGCGGGAAAAGCAGACTGGCGTCGCGTCTCAAGATTTCGCACAGGATTTTCATCGGCTTCCTGGCCATGATCGGACTGATCGTGTTCCTGGGGTCCCAGTATGTCAGCAGCGTCCGCAAGATCGGCGACGAGCTGGATCATGTCATGGACACCGGGCAGGACGCGTTGACCACCGCGCATCTGGCCGACCTCAGCGAGCGGATGGACCGGGCGGTCCTGACCTACATCGCCTCGCAGACGGAGCTTGATCTCGCCTCCGCCCGCAGGGAGGTGGAGGGGTTTGAAAAGGCGTTGGCGACGCTGAAGACGCAGACCAATTCGCCGGTCGACGATCAGAAGATGTCCGCCCTGACCACCATCGCCGCCCAATACCGGGCGGCGTTCGACAGCGTCGTCGCGGCGGTGGTGCAGCGGCGCGAGGGGGTGGGACAGACCTTCCTGGTTGGCGCGCAGTTGAACACGACGGCCATGGCCATCGTCGATTCCGCCCAGTCCGGTGCCCAATCCGGCGCCTCGGCCCCGGCCGATGCGGAGGCGATGCAGGCCGCCCTGCGCTTGCAGCAGGCCTTGCAGGGAACCCGGATGGCGGCGGCTCGCTACTTCTCCACCTTTGATCCGAACGACGCCGGATCGGCCAAGAACGAGCTGATCCGGCTGGGCGAGGCGGTGGCCGACGCCAAGAGCAAGACCGCCGCCAACCGCCGCATCCAACGTTTCCTGACCGCGATGGAACCGCAGATCGCGGCCTTTGCCAAGGGGCTGGAAACCGCCGTCGGCGGCACGCAGACCCTGTTGGAGACGCAGAGCAAGATCCGGTTGATCCTGGATCAACTGCTGTCCGGCGTGCGCGCGATCGTGACCTCCTTCTCCGACCTGCAACGGCAGACCCAGGAACGGGCGTTGGAGTCCATCGAATCCAGCGGTCGCCAGGCCCTGGTCACGCCGCTGGTCGCGCTGCTGGGGGGCATCGTCTTCGCCGCGATGATCGCCGCCTCCATCGTCCGCCCGATCCGCAGCATGACCGCCGCCATGGCCGCGCTGGCCAACGGCAACACCGCCACTGCGATTCCGGCCACCGACAACCACGACGAAATCGGCGACATGGCGCGCGCGGTTCAGGTGTTCAAGGAAAACGCCATCAACATGGACCGGATGCGGCACGAGCAGGAGGAATCCCGCGCCCGCAACGAGGCGGACAAGCGCGCCACCATGAACGGGTTGGCGCAGAATTTCGAAAGCACCGTGATGGACGTGGTCGAACACGTCGTCCGTGAATCGGAGATCGTCCAGATCAACGCCCGCACGGTGTCGGAGGTGGCCGAACAGACGCTGCAACTGGCCGCCCAAGGCGCATCGGCCACCGAGGAGGCCAGCACCAACGTGCGGATGGTGGCCGCAGCGGTGGAGGAGCTGTCGCGCTCGGTCGCCGCCATCAGCGCCCAGGCGTCGGAATCGACCGACATCGCCCGCAACGCCGTGAACGAAGCGCGCCAGACCAACGACGTCGTCGCGGCCCTGTCCGAAGCGGCCCGCCGCATCGGCGACGTCATCCATCTGATCGAAAACATCGCCAAGCAAACCAACCTGCTGGCGCTGAACGCGACCATCGAAGCCGCGCGCGCGGGCGAAGCGGGCAAGGGTTTCGCGGTCGTCGCCAACGAGGTGAAGACGCTGGCCAACCAGACCACCGTCGCCACCGGCGACATCAGCGTTCAGGTGGACGCCATCCAATCGACCACGCAGAACGCGGTGGACGCCATCCGCCGCATCGGCGAAACGATCAACCGGATGGACAGCATCGCCGTCAGCATCTCCACGGCGGTTCAGCACCAGTTCGAAGCCACGCAGGAGATTTCCGAGAATCTCCGTCAGGCCGCCTTGGGAACCACCGAGGTGTCCAGCACGATCACCCATGTGCTGCACAAGGCGACGGACGCCGGATCCTCGGCGGAAAGCCTGCTGGGCAGTTCCGGCACGCTGGCCGACCAGACGGCGGTTCTGAAGCAGGAGGTCAACTCCTTCACCGACCGCATCCGCGTCGGCTGATCCGCCCCTCCATCGGCGCGCCCGCCCGGATCCGGTTGTCGCACCGGATCCGGGCGGGCGCGCCGTGGGGTCAGAGCGGGATGAGCGGGGCGACCGCCCGGTCGCTGTCGTCCGGGCTGGCGGCCAGACCGGCGGCGACCCCGGCGCGGTCGGCGGCGTTGCGGTTCTGGCTGAGCTTGCGCTTGCCCTCCAGCCGCCGGATCGGCAGGCGCAGGCCGACGATGCCGCGCAACTGCGCCTGGATGAAGTCGGGCGGGGCGTCGCTCACCGACCAGGGGGCTGGACGTCCGGCCTCGTGCCGGTCGGTAAGGCGGGTGATGAGCGCCAGCAGGCGGGCCGGGTCGTCGAACACCTCCAACGGACCAAAGGCCTGGACGGCGATGTAGTTCCAGGTCGGGACCGCCTTTTCCGTTTCCCGCTTGGTCGGGTACCAACTGGGGGAAACATAGGCGTCCGGCCCCATGAACAGCGCCAGCGCGTCGCCGATTGGCGCGGCGTGGGCCTGCGGGTTGGCGCGGGAAACATGGCCGTAGAGGGTCCCGTGGTCGCCCTCCGTCTCATCGAACAGCAGCGGCAGCGGGGTGGCCAGCGGCCCGTCGGCGGTGGCGGTGATGATCTGCGCCAGCCGGGTGGCGCGGATGGTGTCCCGCACCCGGTGGGTGTCGTCGTCGTGGAAAGCGGGGGGAATGTGCATGGCGGTGGTCTCCTGGCGTCGCCCGTCACAGATGACAGACCATCTGGATTGGGGGAACATCCAGTTCTGACGCATTGTGGTGGGCCAGTTGAGGGGCGTTGGGATGGATGGCGGGCTGGACGGCGGCGTGGCGCGGCGGATCGTGGCGGCGATCAAGGAGCGGATTCACAGCGGCCTCCACCCGCCCGGCAGCCGTCTGCCCGCCACCCGCGTTCTGGCGGCGGAGTGGGGGGTGTCGCGCACCACGGTCACGGCGGCCTATGGCCAGTTGATCGCCGAAGGCTATCTGCACAGCCGTCCGGGTGCGCGGGCGGTGGTGGCCCCGGGGGTGGGCGCGGCGGTGGCCCCCGCCGATCCGCCCGCACAAGGCGCGCGCCGGGTGTCGGCCTTCGCCGAACGGCTGCTGGCGCGGCCCCAGGCGGCCCCACCGACGCGGTCGGTGCGGGTGGCGGATTTCCGCTATGGCGATCTCTCGGGGGCGGATTTCCCGGTTCTGGCGTGGCGGCGGGCGGTCAACCGGGCGTGCTTGCGCCGTCCGGCGCGGCTGCGCTACGACGACCCGCGCGGGTCGGCGGCGCTGCGGGAGGCGCTGCACGGCTATCTGTGGCGCGCGCGCGGCATCCAGTGCACGCCGGAGCGGATCATCGTCGTCAACGGCTCGCAACAGGGGTTGGACCTGTGCGCGCGGCTGTTTCTCGACCCCGGCGACCGCTTTCTGTTCGAAAACCCCGGCTACGCGCTGGCGCGCCACGCCTTTGCGGCGGTCGGCGGGGTGGAGATCCCGGTTGCGGTGGACGCCGAGGGCCTGCGCACCGACGCGTTGCACACCGAGGCCCTGGCCGGGGCGGCGCTGGCCTACGTCACGCCGTCGCACCAATTTCCGTTGGGCGGGGTGCTGTCGGCGGCGCGGCGGCGGGCGTTGCTGGACTGGGCGGCGCGCGGCGGCGGCGTGGTGATCGAGGATGATTACGATGGGGAGTACCGCCACGGCATCGCCCCGATTCCGCCGCTCCAGACGCTGGCCCCGGAGTCGGTGGTCTATGTCGGCACCCTGTCCAAAACGCTGTCGCCGACCCTGCGCGTCGGCTACCTCGTCGTTCCGACCGGGTTGGAGCGGGCCTTTGCCGAGGCCAAGCGCCTGACCGACCGCCACGCCCCGCTGTTGGAACAGGAGGCGGTCGCCGATCTGCTGGCCAGCGGGGCCTATGAACGCCACGTCCGCAGCGTCCGCCGCAAGAACGCCGATCGGCGGGCGGTGTTGCTGGCGGCGCTGGCGGCCGAACTGGGCGATCGCGCCGTCGTGGCGGGAACCGACGCTGGGCTGCACATGGTTCTGTGGCTGCCGGGAATCCCGACCGATCAGGAATCCGCGCTGGTCGCCGATGGGCTTGCCGCCGGGATCGGGCTGTATCCGGTGTCGCCGCTTTACGCGCCGAATGGGGGATTGGGTGGGAGATTGGGCGGGGAGCGTCCAGCCTGCGCCGGTCTGGTCCTGGGCTACGCCGCCTTGACGGAGGAGGCGTTGTGCCGGGGTGTGGCGGTCCTGGCCGGGGTGGTCAGGGGATTGAGGTGAGAGTGGGGGGGTCAGGTGCTGTCCCGGCCGACGAAGCGCAGGCCCAGATCCAGGCGGCGGTTCGCCGGGCTGTGGCCCTCCATCAGCGCCAGCAGCATCGCCGCCGATTCGTGCCCGATTTCGTAACGCGGGGTCGCCACCGTCGTCAGCGCCGGGGTGGTCCAGGCCGAGGCGGCCAGATCGTTGAAACCGGCGATGGCCAGTTGTTCCGGCACGCGCACGCCGCGCCGTTGGCATTGGAACAGCGCGCCCTGGGCCAAATCGTCGTTGCAGAAGAACATGGCGTCGCAATCGACCTCCCCATCGACGATGCGGTCGAGCATCGCGGCACCCAGGCTGAGGGAGGAGGGTTCGGGCACCTGCAACACCCGGCGGGGGTCGTACAGCCCGGCCTCGCGCAGCGCCTGCCGGTAGCCGTCCAACCGGGCCAGTGTGCGCGGATCCAATTGCACGGCGGCGAAGCCGATGCGGCGGTAGCCCCGTTCCAGCAGATGGCGGGTCATCAGATGCCCGCCTTCGAACTGCGAACAGCCGACGCTGTAGCAATCCGGATCGTCCAGCAACTCCATCATGTGGACGGTCGGGCTGCGCAGGGCGGCGAGGTAGGTTTGGGTGGCGTCGGTGTGGTCGTTGCCGGTCAGCAGGATGCCGTCGGGCTGGAATTGCAGATAGGCGCGGAGCAGCCGCTCCTCCTCCACCGGCGAATAATGCGAGACGCCGATCAGAAGCTGATAGCCGCGCGGGTGCAGCACATCGTGGATTCCGGCCAGCGTTTCGACGAACACCGTGTTGGTCATCGACGGAATCAGCACCGCCACCGTCATCGACCGCGCCGAGGCGAGCGCGCTGGCGGCCTGATTGGGGACATAGCCCATGCCCTGCGCCACCTCCAGAATCCGGGTGCGCAGATCGGGGGCGACCAGCTCCGGGCGTTTGAAGGCGCGCGACACCGTGATGGCGCTGACCCCGGCCCGTTCCGCCACATCGGCCATGGTGGCCCGCCCGGTGCGCGAGGAGCGCGGCTTGCGCGGCTTTCCGGGGCTGGCGGCAGACGGGGAGGGGGCGGGCGGATCCGGGCGGCGGTTGGTCACGGGATGGCGGTTCCTTGGCGCTGGCCGCGCGGGAGGGCGCGCGCGGGGTGTGGATGATGACGGGCGGCGTCGGCGCGGCGCAAGGCGATTGTCGCCCTGTGTGTCCGCCAACGGCGTGACCCCAAACCCGCCCCATGGCGAGGACCACGGAGGGTGTTGCTGATTTTGTTCGTTCGCAGCCCCAACAAAACACTTTACGACCGGCGAAGTTAGCGCTAACACTAGCGCCACATCATCGCATCGCCGCCGTGCCCATCCCCCGGTCCCTGACCGGGAAGGCTTGCGGCGGTGCGCGAATGATAGCGCTAACATTTGATCCGCGCAAGGGCTGATCGGGTCGGCGCGCGGGTTTTCTTGCGGGAATGGATGCTCATGATCGGTCCACCCATCGTTGTGGTCATGGGGGTGTGCGGCTGCGGCAAATCCAGCGTCGGGCGCGGGTTGGCGCAGGCGTTGGGATGCGCCTTCATCGAAGGCGACGCCCACCACCCCGAGGCCAACATCGCCAAGATGTCGGCGGGCGTGCCGTTGACCGACACCGACCGCGAAGGCTGGCTGGCCGTGCTGGCCGGTTTCATCGCCGACGCCGACCGCCGGGGGGAGGCGCTGGTGGTCGCCTGTTCCGCCCTGAAGCGGCGCTACCGCGACCAGTTGCGCGGCGACAGCGCGCGGGTGTGGTTCCTGCATCTGGACGGGACCAAGGCGGTGATCGCCGACCGCATGGCGGCGCGCACCGCCCATTTCATGCCGACCGCGCTGATCGACAGCCAATTCGCCGATCTGGAAGCGCCCGGTCCGGACGAAAACGCCCTGACCCGGTCGGTTCTGTTGCCGGTCGACCAGATTGTGGATGACGCTTGCCGTCATCTGACCAACAGCAGCAAGGCGGCGACCGCGACCGCCGGGGGGAACGCATGACGGGTGTGGCCGATCGGCTGGAAAAAATCACCGAATGGATCATGGCGGCGATGCTGGCCGTGATGGTCGGGCTGATCTTTGGCAATGTGGTGCTGCGCTATGTCTTCAACAGCGGCATCGTCGCGGCGGAGGAAATTTCCCGCCTGATGTTCGTCTGGCTGGTGTTCCTGGGGGCGACGCTGGCGCTGCGCCATCAACAGCATCTGGGGTTGGAACTGCTCCAGGCCCGCTTGCCGTTCAAGGCGCGGCGGGCCTGCGCGGTGGTGGCGCATGCGCTGATGCTCTACGCCCTGTGGCTGTTCATCGAGGGCAGTTGGGTCCAACTGCTGATCGGCCTGGAAACCCGTTCCACCGTGCTGCGCTTCCCCATGGCCTTCTACGCGGCGGCGGGGTTCTTCCCGGCCATCGCCATGGCGCTGACCGTGCTGGCCAATCTGTGGCGCATCCTGGCGGGCGACGCCAAGGCCCGCATCCCCGGCGACCCGAACGCGGCCTTCGGCGCCGCGCCGGTCGAACATTGATCCCCGTCGCATTGATCCGCAAGGACGGACCCACGCCATGACCTTGACGATTTTCCTGTCCTCGTTGTTCGGCTTCATGCTGCTGGGGATGCCCATCGCCTTTGCGCTGATGCTGACCGGCGTCGCGCTGATGGTCCATCTCGACTTTTTCGACGCGCAGCTTGTCGCCCAGAACATGTTGAGCGGGGCCGACAATTTCCCGCTGATGGCCGTTCCCTTCTTCATCCTGGCCGGTGAGCTGATGAACGCGGGCGGCATTTCCCAGCGCATCATCAATCTGGCGGTCAGCCTGGTCGGCCACATCAAGGGCGGCTTGGGCTATGTCACCATCGGCGCGTCGGTGATGCTGGCCAGCCTGTCCGGTTCGGCCATCGCCGACACCGCCGCGCTCGCCACCCTGCTGATCCCGATGATGCGCGACCATGGTTATCCGGTCCCCCGGTCGGCCGGTCTGATCGCGTCGGGCGGCATCATCGCCCCGATCATTCCGCCCAGCATGCCGTTCATCATCTTCGGCGTCACCACCAACACCTCGATCAGTTCGCTGTTCATGGCGGGGATCGTGCCCGGCCTGCTGATGGGCATCGGTCTGGTCGCGGCCTGGATGTTCGTCGTCCGCGACATGACGGTGAAGCTCCAACCCAAGGCGAGCGGGCGTGAGCGGGTGAAGGCGCTGGTCGACGGCGTGTGGGCGCTGGCCCTGCCGGTCATCATCATCGGCGGCTTGCGCGGCGGGCTGTTCACCCCGACCGAGGCCGCCGTGGTCGCCGCCGTCTATTCGCTGTTCGTCGCGCTGTTCATCTACCGCCAGGTGACGCTGGCGCAGATCGTGCCGCTGCTGGTCCAGGCGGCGCGCACCACCAGCACGGTGATGTTCCTGTGCGCGGCGGCGCTGGTGTCGTCCTACATGGTCACGCTGGCCGATTTGCCGCAGCAGATGACCGAGCTGCTGCACCCGCTGATGGACCAACCCAAGCTGTTGATGCTGGCCATCGCGCTGCTGCTGCTGGCGGTGGGCACGGTGATGGATCTGACGCCGACCATCCTGGTTCTGGGGCCGGTTCTGACCCCGCTGGCGGTGGCGGCGGGCATCGACCCGACCTATTTCGGGGTGATGTTCGTGCTGATCGGCACGCTGGGCCTGATCCATCCGCCGGTCTGCACGGTGCTGAACGTGGTGTGCGGCGTCGCCCGCATCTCGCTGGAAAGCGCCACGCGTGGCATCTGGCCCTTCCTGCTGACCTACATCGTGCTGACCGGCGTGCTGATCGCCGTGCCGGAGATCATCACCGTCCCGCTGCACGCCTTCAAATAAGCCCACCTGTTGCCGAACCCTGTTGCCAAAAACCGCAAAACACATCGTTGGGAGAACGACACCATGACGCTGTTCCGCAAACTGTTGCTGGCCACCGGGCTGGCCGCCGCCATCCTCGCGCCGGTGGCCGCCGCCGCGCAGGACATCAAGCCGCGCATCATCCGCTTCGGCTATGGCCTGTCGGAGTCCAGCAACCAGGGCCGCGCGGTCAAGTTCTTCGCCGAGGAACTGGCCAAGCGGTCGGGCGGCAAGCTGAAGCTGAAGGGCTTCGGCGACGCCAGCCTGGGCAGCGACATCCAGATGCAGAACGCGCTGATCGGTGGCGCGCAGGAGATGATGGTCGGCTCCACCGCCACGCTGGTCGGCATCGTCAAGGATTTCGGCGTCTATGACCTGCCTTTCCTGTTCAACGACGAGGCGGAGGCCGACGCCGTGCTCGACGGGCCGTTCGGCCAGAAGCTGATCGCGTCGCTGAACGAAAAGGGGTTGGTCGGGCTGGTCTATTGGGAAAACGGCTTCCGCAACCTGACCAACAGCAAGCGCGCGGTGACGAAGATCGAGGATCTGAGCGGCATCAAGCTGCGCGTCATGCAGAACCCGGTCTACATCGACATGTTCAACCGCTTTGGCGCGAACGCGGTGCCGCTGGCCTTCTCCGAACTGTTCACCGCGCTGGAAACCGGAACGGTGGACGGCCAGGAAAACCCGGTGACGACCATCCTGTCCTCCAAATTCTATGAGGTTCAGGGCTACATGACGATCTCGCGCCATGTCTACAGCCCGTGGATCGTGCTGGCCAGCAAGCGTTGGTACGACGGCCTGTCGGCGGACGAGCGCAAGATCCTGAACGAGGCCGCCGTCGCGTCGCGCGCCTTCGAACGCAAGGACAGCCGCGAGGCCACCACCCAGAGCCTGGCCCTGCTGAAGGAAAAGGGCATGAAGATCAACGAGCTGAGCGCGGCCGAGGTCGCCCGGATGCGCGAGATGGTCAAGCCCGCCTTCGACAAATACGCCGCCGAGGGCGGGGCGGAGCTGTTGAAGGATCTCCAGGCGGAAATCGCCAAGGTCCGCAAGCCGTAAGGCCAAATCCACGGATGCCCGCCGCCCCCGCGCCTCCCCCAAGGGGTAAGGATGCGGGGGCGTTCGGGTGAACGCGTCCGGGTGAACGGCCTTGCGTTGCGCCGTTTGCCCGGACACTCTGCCCCGGTTTTCGCTGACCGGGGTTTTTGCGTGATGACCAGCCGTTGCCCGCCGCACCGCCTTGCCCTGTCCCGGCGCGCCGTTCTGGCAGGGTCCGCCGCCCTGGTGGCGGCGCGGCCATGCGCCGCCGGTTCTGCCGCCGGTTCTGTCACCCGGTCCGCCACGGGGCCGGTGGACAAGCCGCGCAGCTTTGCCGCGACCCATGGCTCGGCCCCCTTCGACAGCCGACATTTGATTCCCGGCGCGTCGCTCGATCTCGCCCGGATCAACCCGGCGGCGGCGGGGGCGCGCGTCGTCGCGCTGACCATCGACGACGGCCCCGACGCCAACGACCGCCGCATCCTCGATCTGTTGAAGCGGCACGAGGCGCGGGCGACCTTCTTTTGCATCGGGCGCAAGATCACCGGGGCCGCCGTGCCGATCGCCACCGCCATCGCCGAATCCGGCAACGAGGTGGGCAGCCACAGCCACACCCACCCGATGATGAGCGACCTGTCGGCGACCGAACAGGAGCGCAATCTGTCCCGCGCCAACGCCGCCTTGGCCGCCGTCGGCGTTCGCCCCCGCTGGTTTCGTCCACCCTTCGGCGATTTTGACGACACCACCACGGCGTTGGCCACCGCCCTGGGGATGCAGACGGTGTTGTGGACCATCGACAGCCAGGATTGGAAAAACACCCCGGCGGCCACCATCGCCGCCCGCGTCACCGACCGGCTGGCCCCGGGGGCGGTGGTGCTGATGCACAGCACGAAGGCCGAAACAGTGAAAGCCCTGCCGACCATCCTGGAGGCTGGCCATCGCAAGGGCTTTCGCTTTGTCACACTGACGGACTGGTGGGCGGCGATGGCCGCCGCCCAACCCGCGTGACCGCGCCGTTGGCGCGGGTGGCGCTTACAGCGCGCGCAGGAAGTTCAACAGGTCGGTGCGCTCCTGCTGGCTCAGGCCCATGTTGAAACGCCCGTTGTAGAAGCCGACGACGCTGTTCAGCGTCAGGGCGCTGCCGTTGTGGAAGTACGGCGCGCGGGCGGCCAGACCGCGCAGGGCGGGGACCTTCATCCGGCCGATGTCGCTGCACCGGCCCGTGACCATCGCCTGACCGGGATCGGTGACGGCGACGCTTCGGCCCGCTTGCGGCCCGGTGGTGCAGGTCAGGGTGAAGACGGGCAGGCCGGTCACGTCCAATGCTGGTGGGGCGGTGGCGTTCGACACGCCGATGTTCATCAGGACGTTGGTCGAATGGGTGCCGACGTTCGGGGTGTTGTGGCAGGTCGTGCAACTGCCCTGGACGCTGGGGTTGGCCTGGGTGGTCAGACCCGGCACGTTGGTGATGGTGAAGGCGCGGGTGTTGAAGATCCGCTCCCCGCGCGCGATGGACTGCCGCGCCCGGGTGACGGGGTCCCCTCCGGTCAACCCCTGCCAGGCGGTGAAGAGCGTGAAGGCCGAGCGGTCGAAGCTGGCCGGGGTCGCGGGGTCGTTGATGCCGATGGTGAAGGGCTGTTGCGACAGGGCCGACACGCCGCCGGTGGCCCCCAGCGCGTCCAGCGCGCCCGCCGCCGTGCTGCTGGCCTGCGCGGTGAACAACCCGCTTTCAAAGGCGACGATCTCCGCCAGCTGTGCGGCCGTTGGGGCGGTGGTTGCGCGGGCGTGGCCCAAGGTGGCGTTGGCGGCCTGGGAGGTGAGCGAGGCTTCGCGGCCATCCCACATGATGGTGCTTTGGAACCGCAGGTTGGTGGCGGGCAAGGGGCGGCGGTAGACCGACACGGTTCCGCTGCTGGCGCTGGTCAGGCCGGTGGCGGGGTTGCTGTTGCACTCATAGGGATCGCTCGTCACCGCCAGCGTGAATTGCGCGTTGGCCGGAACCGGTTGGGCGATGCGGAACAACCCCTTGCCCAGCAACGGCGCGTAGGCGCGCAACAGGGCGGTCGGGGTCGCCACCGAGGCGGTGGAGCAGGTGGCCCCGTCGATCCGGCGAAACAGCGGATCGGTTCCCTGCGTCACCTGAAAGCGGGTGTTCACCCCGCTGGGGGTGACGCTCCAGCCCGCTTGCGGGTCGTGGCAGGTCGCGCAACTGCGCCCGTTGGTGCCCAGCGATTGGAAAAAGGCGTTGTTGGCCGTCGTCGTCGCGCCGTTGGTTTGCAGGCTGTTGGCGATCCCGGTGGGGTTGGTGGCCGAGGTCAGGGCGTCCAACACCGCCGGGATGCCGGTCGCCGATTGGGCGGCGGCCGGGAGGGGGGGCAGGGCCGGAGCGAGAACCGCCGCGCCGATCAGCGCGGCGGCGGTCCCGGTCCAACCAGCGGAACGGCGGGGCCGGGCCGCTTGCGCGCTGGTTGGCTGGGCGCTGGCCGATTGGCTGCCGACCGGATGGGCGCGGGAATGGGCGTGGCGCATGGCTGGCTCCATAAGCATTCACAATTTATCTTGAATGCCATCTTTGCCCGGACCGGCCCCGCCTTCAGTGACGGCAGTCACAGGGCACTGAATTCTCGCACATTTCTGTGTTGAAACACAGCGCTGTTGAGAGCCAGAGGACGCGACCGTCAGGCCAAGCCCCGCCCAAGCTGGGCGTGGTGCGGCGGATCGGCGCGCCGCAGGGCGACGGCCCGCCACCAGCCCAGCAGCGCGGCCAGTGGCAGCGTCGCCGGAATGGCCCAGGACAACACGCCGTTCGACCCGGTCAGCACGTCGAAATGCAGGACGGCCAACGCCAGAACCCCGGCCAGCAGCAGGCCCGACAGCAGGGGCAGCAGCAGCGTGCGCAGCGGCCCTTCGGTGGGGGCGGTGAGGCCGCGAAAGAAGCGGATCACGGCGAAGGAGGTCAGGGTCATCAGCGCGATGACGCACAGCGTCGCCAGATTGGTCAGCCACGAGAACAGCGTCAGCACCGGGTCGGAGCCGCTGACGACAAAGGCGGTCATCACGACGAAGGCGATGGCGGTTTGCAGCAGCGATCCGGCGTGCGGGCTTTGATGGACCGGGTGGGTCTGGCCCAGAACCTCCGGCAGCAGACCTTCCCGCCCGATGGAGTAGAAATAGCGCGCCGCCGAATTGTGAAAGGCGAGCAGGGCGGCGTAGACGCTGCTGACCAGAAGGGCGCTCATCGCCGCCGTCAGCCACGGCCCGGCGTAGCGGTCGGACAGGGTGAAGGTGAAGGTCGTCGGGTCGGGCAGGGCGGAAATCGTCTCCACCACCTTGTCGGCCCCCACCCCCACCACCAGACACCAGATCGAGAAGGTGTAGAAGCCGCCGATCAGCAGCACCGAGATGTAGGTGGCGAGCGGGATGGTGCGTTCGGGATCCTTCGCTTCCTCGCCGTAGATCGTCGTCGCCTCAAAGCCGACGAAGGAGGCGAAGCAGAACAGCAGGCCGATGGCCGGTGCGCCGCCCAGCAGGGCTGGAAGGGTGAAGGACACCGTCGAGAGGCCGCCGCCCCCGCTCATCCCCTGGCTTTTCAGAATGAACAGGTCGAGCAGGAAGACGACGATGTATTCGCCGACGACCAGCAGCGCCAGAACCCGCGCCGACAGATCGACCTGGCGATAGCCGAAGATGGCCACGGTCGCCATCGCCGAATAGGCCCAGACCCACCAGGGCCAATCCAGCCCGACCATCTCCTTCATGAAACCGGCGGTCGCCACCCCGTGCAGGCCGTACAGCCCGACCTGCATTGCGTTGTAGCCCAGAATGGCGAGCGCGGCGGCGGCCCCGCCCATCCGCCCGCCGAACCCGCGCGAGACGAAGGCGTAAAAGCCGCCCGCGTGGGTGACGTGGCGGGCCATGGCGGTGTAACCCGCCGAAAACATCAACAGAATGCCGATGACGATCAGCAGCAGCGCCGGGGTTCCCGCCCCGTTGCCCAGCATCATGCCGATGGGCAGGCCGCCCGCGATGGCCGCCAGCGGCCCGGCGGCGGAAATCACGAAGAAGACGATGAAGCCGACGCCGAGCGCGCCTTTTTTCAATGTGTTGGTTGAAGCACTTCCCTGAACCGATTGTGTCATTGGACCCTCTCCAAACGGGCCGGGGCGTGGCCCCGGCAAGTGGCGCACGGACGTGAGAGGCGCAGGGTTGCGGCGGGGCCGGGCCTGCATGATGTCGTTGGCGGCGGGGGTCGCCGCGTGCGCGGCCCCGGTCCGCCGGGATGGACGGCGGACGGGGAACGCGGGTTGGTGGGCACGCGTGGCGGCCGGGGCGCGCTCCCGGCCGCGAGGAAAACTCAGATTCAGACCACGGCGAAATAATTCTTGGTGAAAACCGGGCTGTCCACCCGCCACAGGATCGGCGTGCCCTTTTCGATGAACCAGCCGTCGCCGGGCTGGTAGGTCTGGCTTTCGCCGGTGGTCTCGTTGGTCAGGGTGACGGTCCCCTCGACGACGACGGCGTGTTCGGTGAAGGGGTAGACCATGCGGAAGACGCCCTGGGTGCAGGAAAACCAACCGCAGCTGACCGGGGAATCCGGCGCGCCGTGCGCCATCTTGCCAAAGGCCCTGACCTCTCCTTCCAGAATGGTGGAGCCGAGATCGGCCACGGTTCCCCAGGGGTCGAGGGCGGGCGGTTGGCCGGGTTTGATCGCAAGCATGATGGGTCCTTTTGCGTGGGGAAGGGGGCGGGCGTTCAGCGACGCCCGTTGAAAAAGCCGGAAAGCTGGTGCCAGGTCTTGGCCGCCGACATCACGGCGGGGCGCAGCCGCTCCTTGCCGACAATGTCGATGTGGGGGATCGAACTCATCAGGTCGTAACGCTCCGACCCTTCGCTCATCCCCTCCGCCAGCACCTTGCACACGATGTGGCTGGGGGTGACGCCGAAGCCGGAATAGCCCTGGACGTAAAAGGCGTTCGGCCGACCGGGCAGGGATCCGATCTGCGGAAACAGGTTGGCCGAACAGGCCATCGGCCCGCCCCAGGCCAATTCGATTGTCACGTCGGCGAGGTAGGGGAAGATGGTCAGCATCCGCGCCCGGTTCCACGCCGCCAGATCGCCCGGCACGTAATCGACGAAATCGGTGGCGGCGCCGAACAGCAGGCGGTTTTCGTTGGTGACGCGGTAGTAATCGATGACCGGGCGGATGTCGCTGTAGGCCCCCCGGATCGGGCTGATTTTCAAACACAGCTCATCGGGCAGAGGTTCGGTCGCCATCTGAAAGGCGTAGGTGTTGATCGTCTTCGCCGCGATCGCCGGTTCCATCTTGTTCAGGAAGGAATCGCAGGCCCACAGCAGCTTGGCCGCGCGCACGCTGCCCGCGTTGGTGCGCACGGTGATGCGCGATCCATACTCCACGGCGATGACCGGGCTGTTTTCAAAAATCCGCCCGCCATGGCCGGTCAGCGCCTTGGCCTCGCCCAACAGCAGATTCAACGAATGGACATGGCCGCCGCCCATGTGCTTCAGCGCCGCGCGGTAGGCGGTGGAACCGACCACCTCCTGCACGCGGGACCCGCTGAGCAGTTCGATGTCCTCGTCGGGGGCGACCTGTTTGAACTCCGCCAACCATGTCTTCAGCGTCTGTTCCTGCCGCTCGTTGAAGGCCAGATAGCCGTAGCCGTGGCGGAAATCGGCGTCGATGCCGTAACGGGCGATGCGGTCGCGGATGATGCCGGCCCCGAGGTTGGCGATGCCGAACAGCGTCTCCATCCCCTTGGGGCCGACGTGCTTCTTCACCTTTTCCAGATCATGGCCGATCCCGGCCATCACCTGCCCGCCGTTGCGTCCGGTCCCGCCATAGCCCAGATGACGGGCCTCCAGCACCACGATGTTGGTGATGCCCCGTTCGGCCAGTTCCAGCGCGGTGTTGATGCCGGAAAAACCGCCGCCGATCACCACGACGTCGGCGTCGAGATCCTGGGTCAGGCGCGGATAGGCCAGGTCATACTTGCGCGTGGCGGTGTAGTAGTTCCGGGAATCCAGCCTGTTCATCGTGTGGGTCATGGCGATCGTCTTTCCGCGTGACACTGCCCTGGCCGCGCCCTGCGGCCCGGAGGGGCGGCGGGGGACGCGACGGTCGGGGGGATCGGGTTTTGAACGTGACGGCAGGATGACACCGCGACCGGGCGCTCACTTGATCTCATCCGCCAATAATTTGATGTTTCGCGCCACAACTGCGAAATTCATAGGCATGGCGATGAAGTGAGCAAAATTTGCGCAGATCATCGCGACGCCCACCCATCGCCTCACCCCGGCAGGGCGATGCAGACCGATTTGGTTTCCAGATAATGGTCCAGCACCGCCCGGCCATGCTCGCGCCCGATGCCGGATTCCTTGAAACCGCCGAAGGGCATCGCCGGATCGAGGACGTTGTGGCTGTTGACCCAGACGGTTCCGGCCTTCAGCCGCGCCGCCGCGCGGTGGGCGATGCCCAGATCGCGCGTCCACACCGACGCCGCCAGCCCATAACGGCTGTCGTTGGCGCGGGCGACCACCTCGTCGAGATCGCGGAAGGGCATGGCGACCGCGACCGGGCCGAACACCTCCTCCCGCACAATCTCCTGATCGTCGCGGGTGTTGACCAGCAGCGTCGGCGTGACGAAGCAGCCCGGCCCGTCCACCGGCGCGCCGCCGCTGAGCGCCTCCGCCCCATCGGCCAGGGCGCGGGTGACGAAGCCCTGGACCCGCGCCTGTTGACGGGGCGAGATCAGCGGCGTGATCTGGCTGTCGGCATCCAGGCCGCTGCCCAGCCGCAGGCCGCGCGCCACCCCGGCGATGTCGGCGACCACCCGGTCGAAGATGTCGGCGTGGATGTAGAGCCGCGACCCGCAGGTGCAGACCTGCCCCTGGTTGAAGAAGACACCGAGATGCGCGGCAAACCCGGCCTGGGCCGGATCCATGTCGGGGAACAGGATCATCGGCGATTTGCCGCCCAGTTCCAGCGTGAAGCGGGCCATGCGGGCGACCGCCGCCGCCCCGACCTGCCGTCCGACCGCCGTCGATCCGGTGAAGGCGATCTTGTCCACACCGGGATGCGCGGCCAGGGCCGCCCCGGCCACCGCGCCGACGCCGGTGACGACGTTCACCACCCCCGGCGGAACCCCGGCCTCCAGGCACAGTTCGCCCAGCCGCAGGGCGGTCAGCGGCGTTTCGTCGGCCGGTTTCAGCACCACGGTGCAGCCGGTGGCGAGCGCCGGGCCGATCTTCCACACGGCCATCAGCAATGGGAAATTCCACGGCACGATGGCCCCGACGACACCGACCGGTTCCCGCCGGGTGTAGGCGTGAAAGCGGGTGCCGGGCGGCACGTTGATGGAGACGTCCAGCGTGCTGCCCTCGATCTTGGTCGCCCACCCGGCCATGTAGCGCAGGAAATCGACCGAGGCCCCGACCTCCACCGCGCGCGACAGCCCGATGGGTTTGCCGTTGTTCAGGGTTTCGATCTGGGCCAGCTCCTCGCCATGCCGCTCGATCATGTCGGCCAGACGCAGCAGGATCCGTTCGCGCTCCACCGGGCGCAGGCGGGACCACTCCCCCTCCAACGCCCGGCGGGCAGCGCGGACGGCGGCGTCCACATCCGCCGGACCGGCGGCGGGGACGGTGGCGATGGGTTGGCCGGTGGCCGGATCATGAACGGCCATGACGGCCCCGGAGACCGCCATCGGGCGGTCCGCCCCAACGATCAGCGCGTGCGGCTGGGCCAGAAAGCGGGCGACGGCGGGGGACAGGCGCGGGTCGTGCGCGGGCGGCAGGGGGTGATCCATGGCGGCGATGGTCCCGAAGGCTGGGGCGCTCGGTTGTTGTTCGGAGCGCTGATTGCGGTGTGTGCGGACGATGGTCGCCGATCCGCCGCCGCATCACCCGATCTTAACCGCCAGATTTTTGATCTTTCGCGCCATCCATCCCATTCCGGCGCGGCCCCATTCCGGTTGGCCCCATTCCGGCGCTTCCCCCGGTCACGACGCGGCCAGCCCGCGCGCCGTTTTGCGGTAGGCCGAGGGGGTCAACCCGAACCAACGCCGGCAGGCGCGGGTGAAGCAGGCCCCATCGGCGTAGCCCAGAATGTGGGCGATCTCCGTCACCGACAGGTCGGTGTCGGCCAGATAGGTTTCGGCCATGCCCCGGCGCTTGTCCTGCTTGATCGCGGCAAAGCTGTCGCCCGATTTGCGCAGGGTGCGTTGCAGGGTGCGGGCGGACAGGCCGACGGCGCGCGCGGCCTTGGCGACGCCGAACCGCCCGCTGTCGGGCAGATGATCGGACAGGATGCGCCGCACCTCGTCCTCCACCGAGCGCACCGGCATGGCGCGTTCCAGCAGGGTGCGCAGATACTGTTCGACGATGGGGCTGACCCGGCGGTCCATCACGTTTCCGGCGATGGCCAGATCGGCGGCGGAGAACATCAGGCTGTTGATGCCCTGGTCGAAATAGAGCGGCGCGCCGAAAAAGGCGTCGTGCGCCTGCCGGTTCAGCGGGGCGCTGTGTTCGAAATGCACCTCCAGCGGCCGCCAGCCGTTGCCCGCCATGGCGCGCATCAGCGTCGTCACCATCGCCAGCGAATAATCGGCGTCCTGGCGGCGGCGGCGAATGCGGGCGTCCTCGATCCGGTATTGAAAGACGCAGGTCGGTCCGTCCTGCACGATGCGGCTGGTGGTCGCCTGCTGGGCCAGACCGATGTAATCGATGAAGCCCTTCAGCGCCGTGCCCAGGGTGGGGGAACTGATGAACAGCAGCCCGATCGGGCCAAGGGTGAAGGGGGTGACGTCGCGCGCGGCGGACAGGCCGAAATTGGGATCGCCGAAGCGGGCGGCGGCGGTTTCAAACGCCTCGACGTAATGGCGCAGGGGGATTTCGCGGCAGGGATCGGCCAACAGCGCTTCCGACAGGCCGTAGCGCTCCAGCAGCGCATCGGGGGCACCGCCCCGGCGCTTGATGGAATCGACCAGCGGCTGCATGACCGAGGCCCAGGTCTTCGGCTCGCGGTCGGTGGACGGGATCGGCGGCACGGCGGTCGGAACCCTGACGGACGGACGCGGGGTGGAAATTATGGCGTCCTCCTGTCCGGGCGGCAAAGGGGTTTTGCGGAACGGACCGCCCGTTGCGGGGGCGGCCCGTTCGGGTCGGGTGCCGGTCAGACGCCCAGCTTCGGCACCGCGTGGGTGTCGAGCGCGACGCAGATGTTTTTGGTTTCCATATAGAAATCAAAGCTGTAATCGCCACCGTCGCGGCCGATGCCGCTGGCCTTCATGCCGCCGAACGGGGTGGGCAGGTGGCGGTTGTTTTCCGAATTGATCCACACCATCCCGGCGTCAAGCTTTAGGGCGACCCGGTTGGCCCGGCCAACGTCGCGCGTCCACACATAGCCGGTCAGGCCATAGGGGATGTCGTTGGCGATGGCGACGGCCTCGGCCTCGTCGGTGAAGGGGATCGCGGTCAGCACCGGGCCGAAGATCTCCTCCTGCGCGATGCGCATCCGGTTGGTGGCGTTGGTGAACAGGGTGGGGCGGACGTAATGCCCCTCGGTCCCCAACCCGTCCGCGCGGGTGCCGCCGACGCGGACGGTCGCCCCATCCTCCCGCGCGATGGCGCAATAGCCCAGCACCTTGCCGAGATGGCGTTCGTGCACCAGCGGCCCGACCTCCGTTGCCGGATCCAGCGGGTGGCCGACCGTGATGCGCGCCACCCGCTCGGCCAGCCGGTCGATGAAGGCGTCGTGGATGCCGCGCTGGACCAGCAGGCGGGAGGAGGAGGTGCAGCGCTGGCCGTTCAGGCTGTAGATCATGAAGACCACGGCGTCGAGCGCCCGATCCAGATCGGCGTCGTCAAAGACGATGACCGGATTCTTGCCGCCCAATTCGAAATGCACCCGCTTCAGCGTCGGCGCGCCCTGGGCCATGATGTGGCTGCCGGTGCTGGATTCGCCGACGAAGGCCACCGCCTTGATCGCCGGATGCTCGGTCAGGCTCTTGCCCGCCTCTTCCCCCAAACCGTTGACCAGATTGACCACGCCCGCCGGAACCCCGGCCTCGGTCATGATTTCGGCCAGCAGCATGGCGGTCAGCGGACTCCATTCGGCGGGCTTGTGCACCACCGTGCAACCGGCGGCGAGCGCCGGGGCGATCTTCCAGGTGGACAGCATGAAGGGCGTGTTCCACGGGGTGATGACCGCCACCGGCCCCAGGGGTTGGCGCAGGGTGAGGTTCAGATGGGTGTCGGCGGGCAGCGACAGGCCGTTGGCGGCGTCGGGCGCGCGGTCGGCGAAGAAGCGGAAATTCTCCGCCGCCCGTTCGGCGGCCTTGCTCATGAAGCGGATCGGCTGGCCGCTGTCCAGGCTTTCCAGAATGGCGATGTCGGTGGCGCGGGCCAGGATGCCGTCGGCGACCTTGTGCAGGATGCGCTTGCGCGCGGTGCCGGACAGCGCGGCCCAGGCGGGAAAGGCGCGTTCGGCGGCCCGTGCGGCGGCGTCCACATCGGCGGCGTTGCCCGCATGGACCTGATTGATGAGTCCGCCGTCGATGGGCGAATGGTTGTCGAACAGCGTGCCGGACGATCCCGGCACCTCCCGCCCATCGATGAAATGGCCCAGAGGCTTGGCGCGGAAGCGGGTGAGCAGCGTTTCAGCGGCGGCGAGGTTGGCGGCAAAAGCGGTGCCAGGGGTGGTGCTGGTGGTGCTGGTGGCGGTGGTGGCGCTGGTCATGGCGTTTCACTCCTTGCGGATCGGGTTTTTGGTGCGTTGGTGGCGCGCGGCGGGTTTTGGCGGCTGGTGTTTGGGGCGTGATGAGGGGAGCACGCGCGCGCCGGGCCGACGGGAAGGGGCCGACGCGGTCGCCGCATTTGATTGCGGCGTTAATATTTAACGTGTTATATAAATTGGCGTCGCCGGGTGTCAAGCGGTTTTGCATCCGGCGGCGGGCGCGCTATCCTGATCGCGCGCCGTCGCCGATTTTCCGTGAAACACAGTGGACCAGAGCCGTGGGCAGACCATCCAAACGCAGCGCCGTGACACCGGATCCGATGTCCGCCCGCAGCCCCGCCAATTCTGTGGACCCGGACGCGCCGCGCGCGCCGCTCCGCGCCTTCAGCCGATCCCTGCCGATGGCGTTGCTGAAGGCGCGCGAGGCGGTGATGGGGCGGTTCCGCCCGATCCTGCACGCCCATGATCTGACCGAACAGCAATGGCGTGTGCTGCGCGCCCTGACCAGCGCCGACGGGTTCCGCGCGGGCGAACTGGCGCGGTTGAGCAGCATCAGCATGCCCAGCCTGTCGCGCATCCTGCGGGCGCTGGAAAAGCGGGCCTTGATCGAACGCGGGGTGGAGGACAAGGATCTGCGCGCCGCGCAAATCTCCATCACCGCCAGCGGGCGGGCGCTGATCGCGCTGATCGCCCCGCACAGCGAGCGCGGCTACGCCGACATCACCGCCGCGTTCGGTGACGAGCGTCTGGCGACGCTCTACCGTCTGTTGGACGAGCTGGCCACCTGCCTGACCGACGGAACCGAACCGGTCGAGGTGGATGAGGAGTAGGGGGGACGAGGAACAGGCCCGGGTCAGAACACGTCCGAGGCCAGGGTGGCGTCGGTGGTCAGGACACGGTCCAACTCCTTCAGGCCGAAGCGTTCGAACAGCAGCGGCGTGGTGAAGGTGTCGAGCAGGGTGGAGCTGATGAGGCCGCCGAAGATGGCGATGGCCACCGGTTGCAGGATTTCGGTCCCCGCCCGGTCCGTCACCGCCATCAGCGGAATCAGCGCCAGCCCGGCGGCGAGCGCGGTCATCAGCACCGGCGTCAGGCGTTCGGCGCAGCCGCGCAAGATCAGCTCGCGGCCCATCGGCATGCCTTCGTGCAGGTGCAGATTCAGGAAATGGCTGACCTTCAGCAGGCTGTTGCGCACCGCCACCCCGGTGACGGCGATGAAGCCGATCAGGGTGGCGAGGCTGAGATCCTGGCCGCTGATCCACAGCGCCGCCACGCTGCCCGCCACCGCCAACGGCACGTTGCCCATCACGATCAGGCACAGCCGCCAGGAACGGAAGCGCTGGTGCAGCACCAGGAAGATCAGCGCGATGGAGATCGGCGTCAGGAACGCCATCATCCGGCGTCCGCTTTCGCCTTCGCGGAAGCTGCCCTCCAGGCTGGTGCGGTAGCCGGTGGGCAGCGGGGTTTCGGCCAGCACCGCGCGCATCGCCGCCACGATCTGGGCGGTGTCCGACCCGTCGGTGTTGGCCATCACCGCGATGCGCCGCACCGAATCCTCGCGCAGGATCAGGCTTGGCCCCGGAACCACCGACACGGTGGCAAAGGAGGAGATCGCCACCGACCCCGACGGTGTGTCGATGCGCAGCAAACCCAACTGTTCGGGCGCACGGTCGGCGTCGGCCAGCCGCATCACCACATCGTACCGCCGCCCGTTGTCGATGATCTGCGACACGGTGCGCCCGTTGGAAAAGCTTTCCAGCGCCTGGGTGATGGCCGCCGGGGTGATGCCGAACAGGTCGGCGCGTTCGTAATCCACCGTCACCCGCAGCTGCGGGGTGTATTGCTGCTGTTCGACCAGCAGATCGACCAGCCCCGGAATGCGGGCGAAGCGGTCGCGGAACTTGTCGGCCAGCGTGCGCAGCGTCGGCAGGTTGGGGCCGTAAATCTTCAGGATGATGGCCCCGCGCACGCCGTTGTCTTCCGACTGCATGCGTTCGGTCAGGAACTGCGTCACCGACAGATCGGCGGAGAAGATCGACAGGCGGTTGCGGATGTCGGCCATCACCTCGTGGCGGCTGCGGCCCTGGTCCAGCACGATCTTGATCGGCCACTCGTTGTCGTTGACCGGGTCGCCGTCGCCGTCCTGCTCGTACCGCCCGGCGCGGCGCGACAGGGCCTTCACCTCGGGGACCTGCATGATGATCTGTTCGGCCATGTGGCCGATGCGGTAGGATTCGGCCAGCGAGGTGCCGGGGCTGAGCAGCATCGTCACATAGACGTTGCCCTCGTTGAATTCCGGCAGGAAGGAGCGCGGCAGCAGCGGGACCGACGCGGCGGCCACGGCCACGCAGCCCCCCACCGCGATCAGCACCGGCCGCCCATGGTCGAGCACCCAGCGCAGCGCCCGGTCGTTCTGCCGTTTCAGCCAGCCGATGAACCAGCCGTCGTGCGAGCGTTCCAGCGTGCGCATGCCGGGAAACAGATAGGAGGCCAGGACCGGCGTGACCGTGACCGACACCACCAGGCTGGCGAAGATCGACACGATGTAGGCCATTGCCAGCGGTCCGAACATCCGCCCCGGCTGGCCCGGCATGGCGAACAGCGGGATGAACACCAGCAGGATGATGGCGGTGGCGTAGACGATGCCCGACCGCACCTCTTGCGAGGCGTGGGCGATCACCAGCAGGGCCGGTCTCGGCTGCGGGCGGCGGCGGTTTTCGGCCATACGCCGCAGGATGTTTTCGACGTCCACCACCGAATCATCCACCAGTTCGCCCAGCGCGATGGCGATGCCGCCCAGCGTCATCGTGTTCAGCGTGGTCCCCAGCAGGTGGAAGACGATGACGCTGACCACCAGCGATATCGGGATCGACAGCAACGAAATGGCGGTGGACCGGACGTTGGCGAGGAACAGCATCAGCACCACGGCGACGATCACCACCCCATCGCGCACCACCGTGCCGACGTTGCCGATGGCGTCGTTGATCATGTCGGCCTGGCTGTAGGAGATCTGGCCCAGCCGGATCCCCGCCGGGGCGGTGGCCTGCATGTCGGTCAGCAACTGGCGGATGGCGGCGTCCACCTGGACCGTGTTGGCGGTGGGATGCTTGACGATGGAGATGTTGACCGACGGAACCCCGTTGAAGGATCCATCGCCGCGCTTGACCCGTGGGGCGAAGCGGACCTCGCCGATCTGGCTCAGCAGCACCGGCGTGCCGTCGCGGAAGGCCACCACCAGCTTGTGCATGTCCTCCAGCCGGGCGGATTTGCCGATGTTGCGGATCGGGTATTCCTTGCCCGCACTTTCGGCGAAACCGCCGCTGCTGTTGGTGCCGAAGGCGGTCAGCACCTGTTCGACCTGTTGCAGCGAGACGCCAAGGTCGCTCATCGCCACCGGGTTTGGGGTGAAGCGGAAGGTCTTGACCTCCCCACCGATCAGAAAGGCTTGCGCCACCCCTTCCAGCGCCAGCAGGCGCGGGCGCAGCGTCCATTCCACATACTCGCGCAGGGCCATGGCGTCGGCCCCGCCGGTGATGCCCATGTGCATGATCAGGCCGGTGGCCGCCGACATCGGGGCCAGTTGCGGCGTCAGGCCGGTCGGCAGCCGGTCGCGCACCTGGGCCAGCCGTTCCATCACCAATTGGCGGTTGCGGTAGGGATCGGTTCCCCAGGCGAACACCACCATCACCCGCGAAAAGGCCGCACTGGAGGTGCTGCGCACCCGCGTGACCCCGGCGACACCGGCCAAGGTCGCCTCAATCGGCTGGGTGACGAGCTGCTCGACCTCCTCCGCCGCCAGACTGCCGGATTCGGTGACGACGGTGACGGCGGGTTGCCGCAGTTCCGGCAGCAGGTCGATCGGCATGTCGCGGGCGACGCACAGACCCCAGCAGACCAGGATCAGGGCGGCGACCAGAACGAAGATGCGCTGCCGCAGGCTGAAGGCGACAATGGCCTGGAACATCGCAAAACCTCACCAGATGAAACGGCGTGACGGGCAACGCGGGGGAATCAGGGGGCGCTTGGGGGTGCGGGGGCCGGACGCGCCCGGCGGCTCCACCAACGCCAGGCCAGCGCCCCGCCGCCCGCCCCGGCCAACGCCGACAGCAGGGCGAGGCACAACGCCCGCCCACCGCCGGATCCACCGGTCTTGCCCGTTGCGTCGTCGTCATAGACCAGCGTGGCGGTCTGTTCGCCCTTTCCAGCCGGGGAGGCCAGGGTCAGGGTGAAGACGTCCTTGCCCTGGGTTGACCGTTTGAACGGGCCGATGAACAGGCCGGGGGCCTGCTCGGTCAGCGGCAGGGCGTTGCGTTTGCCCGCGCGCTGCACGGTCAGGCTGGCCCCGAGAATCGGGTCGTTGCCGTCGATCCGGTCGACAAAGGCGTAGAGGCGGTCGTTGGTGGCGATCAGCACGACCGTCGCCTCCCCCACCGTCACGGTCACGCGCGGCGACCGGCTGGGCGGGGCATCGCCGCCATCCTCGGCCCGCAGCGGCAGGGGGGCCAGGATCAACCCCATCACGGCCATCCACAGGGCCGCCATCCACACGGCCATCCATGGGGCCATCCATGGGGCGGGCCGCCGCCGCGCGCCCTGGGAACGCTTGTCCAACCGCCGCATCGTCTGTTGTTCCATCATTGCACCTGCGCCATCAGGCTGACGCCCCGGACGACGATCCGCGCGCCGTCGCGCACGCCGTTGACGATCAGCACCGTTTGGGCGTCGATGTCCTGGGTTTGCACCGGGTGGGAGACGAAGGTCTCGGCGTCGGTCTGTTCCCACACCTGTTGCACGCCGTCGGCCCCGACGGAGATGGCGGCGCGCGGGACCGGCAGGCCGCGTTGGGTCTGCCGTTCCTCCCGCAGCAGGATCGCCGCCGGACGGCCGACGCGCAGCCCCTTGGGCGGGGAATCGATGCGGAACAGCATCGGCGTGGATTGCTGGCGCACCGCCGGGCCGCTGCCGACGTAGGTGACGTTCAGGGTCTGGCCTTCCGGCGTGCGGGCGGTGGCGGTGATGCCGGGTTGGGTGTCGGACGCGATCTGCGGGTCGGGAACGCTGGCCTCGATCCACAGCAGCGACGGGTTGACGATGTCGAACACCATTTCCCCCGGCTGGGCCACCCGCCCGGCGACGGCGGTGGAGGCGGCGATCACCCCGTCGATGGGTGCCCGCAGATACTCTTGCGTCTTCAGCATCGGCAGCAGCGCCGCGCGTTCCTGGCGCAGCCCGTCCAGGCGGATTTCCATCTGGATGATCTTGCCCTCGCGGAAGGGGACGAAGCTGAACTGCTTCATCATCTCGATGCTTTCGGCGGTCTGCCGGATCTCGTGGGTCAGGCGGGCGACCTCGCGCCGCACCTGGCTGCGGTCCACCACCCCCACCACCGGGGTGATGGTGGCGAGGATCTGGCCCTTGCGCACGCTGTCGCCCAGCACCGGCAGGCCGGTGTCCGGCGCGTCGATCCGGCCCGTGACCCCGGCCTGGACCTGACCATGGGCCTGGGGATCGGGGATCACCCGGCCGTTCAGCTTGATGCCCGCCCGGATCTCCGTTTCGGTCAGGCGCTGGGTCCGCACCTCGAACATGCGTTGCAGGGTCTTGGGCACGAAATAGGAACCATCGGCGTTGCGGGACGACCGGTCGTAGATCAGGTTCGCCAGCAGGCCGGGGGCGATGGGCTTGAGGGTGGGGGAGGGGGGCGGTTCGTCCGCCGCGCCGGCGTCGCCGTCGGCTGGTCCTGCCGGAGCGGCGGCGGGCGTTGTGGCGGCGATGGCCGCCGGGGATGGGGGGATGGCCGCTGCGGCCTTGTCGGTTGCCGGTGGGGGCGTCGGCGTGTCGCCGGTCTTGGATAGGGCGATGGGATCGACGTAGTCGGGCCGGTCGAGCGGTGTGGCGTTGATGCCGATCATGTAGGCGGTTTCGTACAGCGCCTGCCCGACCCCGGCATAGACCGACGCGGCGGTGTCCGCCGCCGCCCAAAAGGCCCAAGACCCGGTGTCATAGACCGACCGCGCGGCGGCGTTCACCGCCTGCGCGGCGCTGTCCAGCCCGGTTCCGCCCGCGCCGTCCGCTGTGGTGGCGACCGGTGCGGCGGCTGCGGGCGCTGCCGGTCCTGGGGGGGCGGTCTGGCTGGTCGCAGCGGCATCGGCTTGCGGGACCGCCACCAGCAGCGTCAGCGCCACCCCGACCATCCGCAAGGCGTTCCGTCGCTCATCGTGTTTGGGCATCGTGTTCGTCATGATCGGGGCTGTCAAAAGGGCGGGGCGGGCGTTCGGTTGGATTCGTTCCGGCTATCAATCACATAACTGTGGCGATTTGTCTTGTGGGCTGTCAATCCGGCGGGGTGGGGCGAGCGCGACGCAGGCGGTTTGATCGCCCAACGAATCCTCCGCTTGACTGATTAACATGTTAATGTTTAACTCGTTAACAACAGAGCACACCCCGATCCCACGCCACCCGCGCGCCACCGCCGCACAGAGGATATGACGGGAATGACCGACTCCGCCTTCACCCGACCCGCCCGCTTCAGCCCCGAGGAATGGGAGGCCCGCGTCCAGTTGGCCGCCGCCTACCGCATCTTCGATCATCTCGGTTGGACCGAACTGATCTACAATCATATTTCGTTGCGCGTGCCAGGGCCGGACGCCCATTTCCTCATCAACCCCTTCGGGTTGCATTACAGCGAGGTCTGCGCCTCCAATCTGGTCAAGGTCGATGCCGATGGGTCGATCATCGGGCATTCCGATTGGCCGATCAACCCGGCGGGCTTCACCTTCCACGGGGCGATCCACGCCACGCTGCCGGACGCCCATTGCGTGATGCACGTCCACACCACGCCGACGCAGGCCGTGTGCTGCCTGAAGGACGGGTTGAGCTTCACCAACTTCTACGCCGCCCAGCTTTACGGCAAGATCGCCTATCATGAGTTCGAGGGCATCACCGTCCACCGCGACGAGGGTGCCCGCATCCTGGCCAGCGCCCAGGGCAAGCCGGTGCTGATGCTGCGCAACCACGGCCCCGTGACCATCGGATTCTCGCTGCCGCAGGCCTTTTCCCTGATGTGGCTGTTCACCCGGGCCTGCGAAGTGCAGCTCGCCACCCAATCGATGGGGGAGGCGACGCCGATTCCGGTCGCGGTCCTGGAAAAATGCGTGCGGGATTCGCTGAACTTCGATCCGAAATTCGGCGCGGGGCAGGACGCCTTTTCCGCGCTGCAACGGATCGTCGACCGGGTCGATCCCACCTACCGCCGCTGATCACCCACCCCCGCTGACGCGCCCGCTCGGGACTCCGGCGGTTTGCGCCGCCGGACGGGAATCGCGCGACCAGATAGTTAACGCGTTAATAAAAATCCCGCCCTTGGCCACCGGACACCGGCGTGGCCGGGCGGAACCAGACGGAGGAAACCCCATGATCCGCCTTGCCTTTCCCCGGACCGTCGGCGGCCTGACCCTGGCCGTTGCGCTCGCCGTACCTCTGCTGCCGCCCACGCTGGCCCGGGCCGAGACGGTGACGTTGAAGATCGCCCATTTCCTGCCGCCCGGTGCCCCGGCGCAAAAGCAGGTGATCGAACCCTGGTGCGCCACGCTGGCGGCCGATTCCAACAACCAGATCAAATGCCAGATCTTCCCGGCCCTGCAATTGGGCGGCACGGCGGGGCAACTCGTCGATCTGGCCAAGAACGGGGTGGCGGACATCGTGTGGACCGCGCCGGGCTATTCGACCGGGCGCTTCCCGGTGATCGAGGCGATGGAACTGCCCTTCATCGTGCGCGACGCGGCGTCCGGCAGCCGCGCCGTCTGGGATTTCTTCCAGGCCCACGCCGCCAAGGAGTTCGAGGCCTACAAGGTTTTGGCGCTCCATTCCAACGGCGGCGACACCTTCCACACCGCCGCCAAGCCCATCGCCGGGCCGGACAGCATGAAGGGGCTGAAGATGCGCGCGCCCACCCGCATCAGCGCCAAGACGGTGCAGGCGCTGGGGGCCACGCCGGTCAACATGCCCCCGGCCCAGGTGACGGAGGCGATCGCCAAGGGGGTGGTCGATGGCGCCATGTCGGCGTGGGAGGTGGTGACGCCGACCAAACTCCAGGAAGTCACCAAATTTCACGCCGATCCGCCCAAGGGACAACCCTATTACGCCAGCACGGTCTTGGCCCTGCTGATGAACAAGGCCCGCTACGCCGGTCTGTCACCCGACCTTCGGGCGGTGATCGACCGCAACAGCGGCGCGCCGCTGGTCGACCGGTTCGGCGCGGTGTGGGACGGCGTGATCGCCGCCACCAAGACGCAGGTGACGGCCGAAGGCGGCGCGGTCGTCGTCCAGACCCCGGCGGACTACGACGCCATGCGCGCCGCCGCCCGTGTGGTGGAGGAGGACTGGGTGAAGGAGATCGGCGCGCGCGGGGTGGACGGGGCCGCGCTGGTGGCCGCCGCCCGCGCGCTGGCCGCCCGCTGATCCCCCGCCGATCCGCTTTTGTGGGAGGGTCCCATCATGCAGGAATCCGTCATGCAGGCCCCACCGGGCGGGGCCGCCGAAGCGCCAGGCGCGCGCGGCCTGGACCGCTGGCTGTTGACCACGGCGCGCGGCTTCGCGCTGGCCGGGGGCGGTCTGTTCATCGGCCTGATCGGCCTGTCGCTGGTGTCCATCGTCGGGCGCAAGCTGGCCAACGCCCCGATCACCGGCGATGTCGAGCTGATGCAGGTCGGCACGGCGGTGGCGGCGTCGGCGCTGCTGCCGCTGTGCACCACGCTGGGCGAGCATCTGCGCGTTGATTTCTTCAGCGACTTCGCCCCGGCGGCGGTGCGCCGCGCGCTCGACGCCCTGGCCGATCTGCTGCTGGGGCTGGTCGCCCTGCTGCTGGCCTGGCGGACCGGGTTGCAAACCCTCGACATCCGTGAGGCGGCGGAGGTGACGCCGCTGCTGGGCCTGCCGCTGTGGCTGCCGATGGCGGCGATGATCCCCAGCCTGACGCTGGTCGCCCTGTGCGCCCTGGCGCGCGGTTGGCGCGACCTGACCGCCCCCCGTCTGACGGAGGCGCTGTCATGAGCGGCACGGCCATCGGATTGATCGGTTTCGGCGGGTTGCTGGGGATGCTGGCGCTGCGCGTGCACATCGGTGTGGCCATGTTCATCGCCGGGGCCGGGATTTACCTGACCATCAACGGCGGGGAGAGCGCCGCCCTGCTGTTCACCCTGAACACGCTGACCTTTGCCCGGCTGTCGAACTATGACCTGTCGGTGATTCCGCTGTTCCTGCTGATGGGGCAGTTTGCCACCCATGGCGGCCTGTCGCGGGCGCTGTTCAAGGCGGCGGGGGCGTTGATCGGCCATTGGCGCGGCGGTCTGGCCATGGCCTCCACGGCGGCCTGCGCGGCCTTCGGCGCGATCTGCGGCTCGTCGCTGGCGACCGCCGCCACCATGGGGCAGGTGGCGTTGCCGGAGTTGCAGCGTCACGGGTATTCCGGGCGGCTGGCCACCGGCACGCTGGCGGCCAGCGGCACGCTCGGCATCCTCATCCCGCCGTCGGTCCCGCTGGTGGTTTATGCGGTGCTGACGCAGGAATCCATCGGCAAGCTGTTCGTCGCCGCCGTGGTTCCGGGGATTCTCGCCGCGCTCGGCTATCTGGCGGTGATCGCGCTGATCGTGCGGCGCGACCCCGCCGCCGGTCCGGCCAGCGCGCCGGTCCCCTGGGGGGCGCGGCTGCGCGCGCAACTCAACGTGCTGCCGGTGGCGCTGGTCTTTCTGGTGGTGATCGTCGGCATCTATGACGGCTGGGCCAACCCGACCGAGGCCGCCTCCATCGGGGCCGCCGCCTGCGGCATCATCGCGGTGCTGTCGGGCGGCATGGGCTGGCGCGAGCTGGTCGCCAGCGTCTACGGCACGGCGCAGGCCACCGCCATGATCTTCCTGGTGCTGATCGGGGCCGATCTGCTGAATTCGGCGCTGGCGGTGTCGCAGATGCCGGTGGAGCTGGCCGCCTGGGTGCGCGACAGCGGGATGCCGCCGCTGTTGGTGCTGTTCACCATCATCGGCGTCTACATCCTGTTGGGCTGCGTCATGGATTCGCTGGCGATGATCCTGCTGACCGTGCCGATCTTCTACCCGATGGTGATGGGGTTGGAGTTTTTCGGCCTGTCGGTGGCCGACAAGTCGGTGTGGTTCGGCATCCTCGCCCTGATGGTGGTGGAAATTGGGCTGGTCCACCCGCCGGTCGGCATGAACCTGTACGTCATCAACCGGTTGGCCAAGGGCGTGCCGATGCGGGAAACGGCGCTGGGCGTGCTGCCCTTTCTGGCGTCGGACCTGTTGCGCATCCTGCTGCTGGTCTTCTGCCCGGGCGTCTGCCTGTGGCTGGTCCGCGTGATCGGAGGCTGATTCCCCCATGACATCGCATCCCATGACATCGCATTCCATGATACCGCCGAATCCGGGCACGCTGTACGGCGTGATCCTGAACGACCGTCCGTCGCTGGAGCGGCTGGGAACGGCCCTGAGCGAACCGCCCTACGCCGCCCCGCCCAAGGCCCCGGTGCTCTACATCAAACCCCGCAACACCCACGCCGGGCCGGGGGCGGTGGTGGTCCCGCCGCGCGGGGCCGACCGGCTGGAGCTGGCCGCCACGCTGGGGCTGGTGATGGGCCGCGACGCCACCGCCGTGACGGAGGCCGACGCGTTGGACGCGGTGGCGGGCCTGCGCCCGGTGCTGGACGTCAGCCTGCCCAACCCGGTGGTTTACCGCCCGCCGGTGCGCGAACGCTGCTTTGACGGATCTTGCCCGATGGGGCCGGTGGTCGCCTTTGACCGGGGGCGCGATCTGGCCGCGTTCACCCTGCGCACGCGGGTCAACGGCGCGGTTGTGGCCGAACGCCGCCTGTCCGATCTGGTGCGCCCGGCCGCCCGGCTGCTGGCCGACGTCACCGCCTTCATGACGCTGCGGGCGGGCGACATCCTGACGCTGGGCATCGCGTTGAACGGGCCGCAGGCCGGTCCCGGCGACCGCGTGTCGCTGGAGATCGACGGCTTTGCCCCGCTGGAGATTCGGATCGGAGACAGCACGCCATGAAACACGCCCGCATCCGTTACGAGGGAACCCTTCACACCGCCACCTCCGCCGATGGCGTGGCCCTGCGTCTGGCCGACGGCCGTGTCATCGCCGCCGACGCGGTGGAGGCGTGGTTGCCGCCGGTCGAACCGGGGACCATCTTCGCCCTTGGCCTCAATTACGCCGATCACGCCAAGGAGCTGGCCTTCAAACCGCCGGAAACGCCGCTGGTCTTCCTGAAGGGGCCGACCGCGCTGATCGGCCACCGCGCCACCACCACCCGCCCCGCCGGGGTCGCCTTCATGCATTACGAATGCGAACTGGCGGTGGTGATCGGCCAGACCGCGCGCGACGTCCCGCGCGAGCGCGCTTATGAGGTGGTCGCCGGCTACAGCGTGGCCAACGATTACGCCATCCGCGATTATCTGGAAAACTACTACCGCCCGAATCTGCGGGTGAAGAACCGCGACGGGGCGACGCCGCTCGGCCCCTGGCTGGTGGACGCCGCCGACGTGCCCAACCCGATGGATCTGCGGCTGTGCACGCGGGTCAACGGGGTGGAAACCCAATCCGGCAGCACGCGCGACATGATTTTCGACGTGCCGCACCTGATCGCCTACCTCTCGTCCCTGATGACCCTGTCGCCGGGCGACGTGATCCTGACCGGCACGCCGGACGGTCTGGCCGATGTCCGGCCCGGCGACCATGTGGTGACGGAGATCGAGGGGATCGGCTGCCTGGACAACACCATCGTCGCCGACCGCTGACCATCCCTCCCCAACCATTCTTTTCAAGAACAACACCCATCAAAAAACACGAGGAACGCCATGGGAACGCTCGCTCTCGCCGCCAAGATCACGCATGTGCCGTCGATGTATCTGTCGGAGCTGGACGGCCCGCACAAGGGATGCCGGGCCGCCGCCATCGCCGGGCACCAGGAAATCGGCCGCCGCTGCCGCGCCCTGGGCGTCGACACCATCGTGGTGTTCGACACCCATTGGCTGGTGAATTCCGGCTATCACATCAATTGCGCCCCGCGTTTCGAGGGCGTCTACACCAGCAACGAGCTGCCGCACTTCATCAAGAATCTGCCCTACGCCTATCCCGGCAACCCGGAGTTGGGGCATCTGCTGGCCGACGCCGTCACCGCCGCCGGGGTGCGCACCCGCGCCCATGCCGACACCACCCTGACGCTGGAATACGGCACGCTCGTGCCGATGCGCTACATGAACGAGGATCAGCGCTTCAAGGTCGTGTCGGTCTCCGCGCTCTGCACCGTGCATGATCTGAAGGACAGCGCCACGCTGGGCCGCGCCGTCCGCCGCGCGATCGAGGAGGAGTATGACGGCACGGTGGCGATCTTCGCCAGCGGTTCGCTGTCCCACCGCTTCGCGCAGAACGGCGTGTCGGAAGAGTATCTGCACAAGATGTGGGATCCGTTCCTGGAGCAGGTGGACCGCCGCGTCGTCGATCTGTGGACGCAGGGCGATTGGGCGACCTTCACCGCCATGCTGCCGATGTACGCCGAAAAATGCTGGGGCGAGGGCAACATGCACGACACCGCCATGCTGTTCGGCGCGCTGGGCTGGGACCAGTACCGGGGCACGGTGGACATCGTGACGCCCTATTTCCCGTCGTCGGGCACCGGCCAGATCAACGCGGTGTTTTCGGTCTGACGGCTGCGACCGTCCGTCCCTGTCACGAAAAGGTCCTCGCCATGCCGCATCTCATCGTCGAACACACCGACAATCTGGGCGAAGACGCCGCCATCCCCGATCTGTTGCGCAAGGCCAACGCCGTGCTGATCGCGCAGAGCGGGGTGTTTCCCATTGGCGGCATCCGGTCGCGCGCCATTCGTCTGACCGATTACTGCGTGGCCGACGGCACGGCGGACGACGCCTTTGTCCATCTGACCCTGAAAATCGGGGCCGGACGCAGCGCGGCGCAGAAGCAGGCGGCGGGCGACGCCCTGTTCGCCATGGTCACGGCGCATTTCGCCGCCCTGTACGCCCGCCGCCCGCTGGCCCTGTCGCTGGAGATCCAGGAGTTCAGCGAGGCCGGAACCTGGAAGCAGAACAACATCCACGCCCGTTACAAGAAGTAAGGACACGCCATGCTGACCCCGGACGCCATCCAGGCCGCCGCCGCCCGCCTGCACCAGGCCGAACAGAGCCGGACGCAGACCCGCCAGATCTCGTTGGATCACCCCGACATCACCATCGAGGACGCCTACGCCATCCAACGCGGGTGGGTGGCGGCCAAGATCGCCGAGGGGCGTCGGCTGGTGGGGCACAAGATCGGCCTGACCTCCCGCGCGATGCAGCAATCCTCGCGGATCAACGAGCCGGATTACGGCGCGCTGCTCGACGACATGGTGTTTCCGGATGGTGGCGACCTTCCGCTCGACCGCTTCATCGTGCCGATGGTGGAGGTCGAACTCGCCTTCATCCTGAAAAACCGGTTGGAGGGGCCGAACATCACCCTGTTCGATGCGCTGTCGGCCACGGAGTATGTGGTTCCGGCGGTGGAGATCATCGATGCCCGCTGCCACCACATCGACCCCGACAGCCAACGCCCGCGCACGGTGATGGACACGATTTCCGACAACGCCGCCAACGCCGGGATCATCCTGGGCGGACGGCCGATGCGCCCGCTCGACACCGATCTGCGCTGGGCCGCAGCCCTCCTTCACCGCAACGGTGTGATCGAGGAAACCGGCGTCGCGGCCGGGGTGCTGAACCACCCGGCCAACGGTCTGGCGTGGCTGGCCCGCAAATACGCCCCGCACGGGGTGGCGCTGGAGCCGGGACAAATCATTCTGGCCGGATCCTTCACCCGTCCCGTTCCGGTGCGGTCCAGTGATACCTTTCATTGCGACTATGGTCCCTTCGGGTCCATCGGCTTCCGTTTCGTATAAATTCGGACAAAGGAGGGCGTGCCGCGATGAAGACACCGGAAAACGCGTTCAAGCGGGCGCTGGCGGCGGGAACGCCGCAATTCGGCCTGTGGCTGGGGCTGGCCGATCCCTATTGCGCCGAAATCGCCGCCGGGGCCGGGTTCGACTGGCTGTTGATCGACGGGGAGCACGCGCCGAACGACGTGCGCAGCGTGCTGGCCCAGTTGCAGGCCATCGCCGCCTATCCCGGCAGCCACCCCATCGTCCGCCCGGTGATCGGCGACACCGCGATCATCAAGCAGATGCTGGATCTGGGCGCGCAGACGCTGCTGATCCCGATGGTGGACACCGCCGAGCAGGCGGCAGCACTGGTCGCCGCCACCCGTTACCCGCCCGCCGGCGTGCGCGGGGTGGGCAGCGCGCTGGCCCGCGCCTCGCGCTGGACCCGGTTTCCGAATTATCTGGACGAGGCCGATGGGGAAATCTGTCTGCTGGTGCAGGTGGAAAGCGTGCGTGGGCTGGACAATCTCGACGCCATCGCGGCGGTTCCCGGCGTGGACGGCGTGTTTTTCGGTCCGTCGGACCTGTCGGCCTCCATGGGTCTGCGCGGCCAGCCCAACCACCCGACGGTGCGCGCCGCGATTGAAGACGGCATGGCCCGCGTCCGTCGCGCCGGAAAGGCCCCTGGCGTGCTCGCCACCGACGAGGCGGTGGCCCGCGCCTATCTGGCCGCTGGCGCGCTGTTCGTCGGGGTTGGGGTGGACGCGACGCTGTACGCCCGCGCCACCAGCGCGCTCGCCGCCCGCTTCCGGGATGCGCCCGCGCCGACGGCGACCACCGGTGGAGCGACCACCGACGGGGGGTATTGAAGCTGGGTAGGGCGTCCGCCTCCACGCGTCCGTCGTCGTCCCCGCCGGTCCTTACGCCCCGGGGGCGACGACGAAGCAGGCCATGCCCAGATCGACCAGCCCGGTGCAGGTCGCCGCCGCGTCCTTCTGCGACAGCCCCGACAGGCGGGCGCGGTAGAGCGGCCCGGTCTGGGTGTCCACCGCCTGCACGATCTTTTGCGTCTGCGACAGCATGCCGGGCAACGACCGGCGGGCACGGTCGATCACCCGCGAACTGTCGTCGGCGGAGCGGAAGGCGCCAAGCTGCACGGTCCAGGCCCCGGTCGCGCCCGCGCGCAGCGCGGCGGTGGACACGGTGGCCGGGGCGGCGGGCAGCGAGGTGTCGGGGGCAACCACCCGCGTGACCGGCGCGGCCGGAATCGGTGTGGACAGCACCGGGGCTGACACGCTGGGGGTGGGCGGCGGCAGGGCCGCCACCGCCACCGACGACCGGCCAGCCGACGGCGGAGGGGTGTAGCTGGGCGGCGGCGCGCTGGGCGCGGCGGGCGCGCTGTAGGATGGTGCGCTGTAGGATGGCGTGGGCGTGGCGACGATGGGCGCGCTGTCGGTCGCCGTGGCCACCACGATGTCGGCCCCGTTGGGGGCGGTGGTGCGGTTCAGGCGCGGGCCGACCGAGGCGATGTAACGCTTGGTTTCGCCGGGCAGGCCGCGCTTTCCGGCCAGATAATCGCCGTAGCAGCCCGGCCCGCAATTGTAGGCCCCGAGAAAGCCGGGCGCGCCGAACAGATTGTACATCTCGCGCAGATAGGCCGTGCCCGCGATGATGTTGTCGTGCGGGTCGAACGGGTCGGAACCAAGGCCGTGCTTGCGCCGCATCTCCTCATAAGTCCCGGGCATCAGTTGCATCAGCCCCATCGCCCCGGCCTTGCTGACGATCGGCTTGCCGTTCGCCATGGTGCGCCCACCGCTTTCCTGGCGGATGACCTCGCGAATCCACAATTCCGGCATGTCGAACCGTTTGGACGCTTCCGCGATGGAGGAATCGATGTCGGCCTGCGACGCGGTGCGCGGACCGCTGGCGCAGGACGCGACCAGAACCGACAGGACAGCGCTGACCAAAAGCGGTGTGACGCGACGCACGGACCCCTCATTTCGCTGAATCGACGGCCCCGGCGGTGGCCCGATGAGGGGTGGGACGATTGCACATTCGGATCGCCTCGTAAACTCCCGCGCCCGTCCATTCCCGACCGGTGCGCCACGGCCCGCCCGTGTCGATTCATCTGGCGTCCGCGCGGATTCGTCGGATCGCTATCCGGGGTTTGCCGGATTGACGATGGGAATCGTGCATCGGGAAAGCGGTAACACAATCAATGGATTGCCCGTTTTTGGTTCCCTAGGGAAAGCCCCGATGCGCAGAAAATTCAATGGCGATCTCTTGAAAATGAGAGGACTCATCCCAACCGGCGAACCGGCCAAAGCGCTGAATGTGAACAAATAGCCGCGTCTGGCGGATTGCCATGAAAATTTGTGGTAAAAAATGGATGTTTTCTGAATTGGGACAGAAGAATTATGAAAATTTACTGCAAATGTCAAAATAAGTGGTAATTTAAATTTGAAATTTAAAAATTAAAACAGAGAAATGCAAAGTTTCATTTTGGGAAAAATATGACCAAATGGTTAATGATGGTGCTCAGTCTTTTGAGGGCTATAGACCCCTAAAATTTAATATGATTGTATGGCCGCCCAAAGCGCCTATGCGATTCCGCCCCGACCGTCGATCAGGCTCCGCCCCCAGCACGAGGTACCTCCATGGATCCGATTTCGCTCCTTGCGGCTCTTGCGACCGCGTTCGGCATCATGTCCGCTGATGCGGTGATGCACGCGGACAGCGTCAACGTCAGCCTCTACGTGCCCGATGACATCGCCAAGACGACCGCGCGCGGCGATGTCATGGAGGACATGTTCATCTCCAAGATGCAGGAGATCAGCGACGTCAAATCCTATTTCGGCCGTCCGAACGTGCAGTCCAACCGCGCCCGCACGCTGGGCGTGGTGCTGGCCCGCGCCCTGAAGGTCGAGGATTTCGCCGCTGCCGTTCAGCACACCTTCGGCATGAAGACCGCGTCGGTGCTGGGCAGCTTCTCCAAGGATGACAAGGAGGGCAAGGTCCAGCTCGTCGCCATGGTGCGCGATCCGGACGAACCGCCCTTCCCTTTGGTCATCAAGCGTGGCGACGGCGAGCCGATCACCAGCATGGTCGGCCGTGCCGCGCAGGAGGTGATGGAGCATCTGGCCCCCTACATCACCACCCTGTATCTGTTGCAGAAGGGCGATGAAAGCCACGATTACACCCAGGTGGACGACCTGATCGGCCGCGAACTGGTCGCCTACGCGTCGAAAAGCCACGCCAAGGAGCGGGCTTCGGTCCTGAATATTGCAGGCATCGTCGCCCTGCACAAAGGCAACATGCCGGAGGCCGCGCGCCTGTTCGAGGAGTCGGACAAGGCCGATCCGGATCTGCTGATTCCGCGCGTCAACCGCGCCTTCGTCATGCTCGCCACCGATCATGAGATGGAGGTCGAGGCGTACCTGAAGCCGACGATCGACGCTGCGCGTTACCAGCGCGCCTATGTGCTGCTGGCGGCCGCCGACCTGATCCGCGCCGGGGCCTACATGAGCGCCCGCAGGTTCGATCAGGCCGAAGCCGCGCTGGACGACGCCGAATATTGGGATCCGAGCAGTTCGATCGTTCCGGCGATGCGCGCCGAGGTGAAGCAGGAGCGCGGCGATGTCGTCGGCGCGATGAAGTACAAGGGCAAGGCCAGCGCCAACCTCGACAATTTCGAGACCTTCCCCGAGCTGGCCAGCCTTTACTATCACATCTCCTGGCGCAAGGGCGAACCGCTGCGCCGGAATGAGTTGCGGCAGGAGATGGTCCGGTCGGTTCTGACCTCCTCCACCTTGGGCAAGCCCGCCGCCGAGGCCCCGAAGGCGAAGTGACAACACGACACGCTCCCGGTTGCCGCCGGGGGCGCGGGTTAAGTCTTTTGGATTGTTGGCCTGTTCGGGCCGACGGTGCGGTTGTTTGAGTGGGGTGGCTGGTGCATACTCAGAAATGTTCGACTGAAAATCCGCCTGCAAACCGTCATATTTTTATCGGAGGAGAGACGATGAAATCGATCGTCCGCTGCGCCGGCACGGTGGCCGCGATCTGGCTTGGTGCCAGCGTGGCAACGTCCTCGATCGCCTTGGCCGAAACCGTGTTCAACCGGGGCAACGGCGGCGAACCGTCCACCCTCGACCCGCACGCCACGGACGGCCGCATCGAATCGAACATTTTCCGTGACCTGTTCGAAGGTCTGGTGGTCTATGGACCCGACGGGCGCTTCCTTCCGGGTGTGGCCGAGTCGTGGGAGGTTTCTCCCGACGGGCTGGTCTACACCTTCCATTTGCGCAGCAACGCCAAATGGTCGAACGGCGACGCGCTGACGGCGGAGGATTTCGTCTACAGCTTCCGCCGCGCCGTGGCCCCGCACCCGGGTGCGTCTGCCGCGAACCTTCGCATGATCGAGGGGGCCGACGCCGTCATGGCCGGTGGTCCGGCGGACAAGCTGGGCGTCAAGGCCGTCGATCCGGCCACCCTGCGCATCACGCTGGTGACGCCGACGCCCTTCTTCCTGGGCGTGCTCAGCTCCGACAACATGGCGCTGCCGGTGCACAAGGCGACCGTTGAAAAGAACGGCGACAAGTGGACCGAAGCCGGCAAGATGGTGTCGAACGGGGCCTACACGCTGGTCGAATGGCAGCGTGGCAAGCCGGTGGTCGTCACCCGCAACACCAATTACTACGCCAAGGACTCGGTTTCCATCGACCGCGTGCTGTTCCACCCCATCGCCGACCCCGGCGAGGAAATGACCCTGTACCGGTCCGGCAAGTTGGACATCACCAACGAGGTGCCGCAGGATCAGGTCAAGTGGATCTCGCTGAGCCAGCCCAAGGAATTCTGGAACAAGCCCTTCCTGGCGACCTATTACTACGCGCTGAACCTGACGGCGGAGCCGTTCAAGGGCAACCGCAACCTGCGCAAGGCGCTGTCGCTGGCGATCAACCGCGAATCCATCGTGGAGAAGGTGACGCGCGCCGGTGAGATGCCCGCCTATGGGCTGGTCCCGCCGATCGTGCCGAACTACCGCCGCCCGCTGCCCGCCTTCGCCGCCGAGCCGATGGACGTCCGCCTGGAAGAGGCGCGCCGCCTGTTCGCCGACGCCGGTTACGGCCCGTCGCAGCCGCTGAAGCTGGAAATCCTCTACAACACCTCGGAAAACAACCGGGTGATCGCCGAAGCGGTGATGTCGCAGTGGAACCGCGCGTTCGGCAAGGGGCTGCTGGTCTCCAGCGTCAGCGTTGATCGTACCGAGTATCTGAAGCGCCGCGCCCGTCGCGATTTCCAGATCGTTCGCGCCGCCTGGATCGGTGATTTCGCCGACCCGACCGTGTTCCTGAACCTGATGCTGTCCACCGCCCTGCCGCCGCGCAACGATCCGGGCTATCGCAGCCCCAAGTTCGATGAGCTGCTGGCCAAGGCGGCGACCACGACCGAGGTGTCGGAGCGGTCGAGCCTGCTGTCGGAAGCGGAAAAGCTGATGACCGACGAATTCCCGGTCATCCCGATCTACCACTGGGCGACGAAGTCGCTGGTCAGCCCGAAGGTGAAGGGCTGGACCTTCAACATCCGCGACGTCCACCCGAGCCGCTTTGTGTCCATCGTCGAGCCGAAGGTCCCCACCGGCGGCAACAAAACCTCAGCCGTGAACTGAGCGCAGGAGCACAACCATGGATTTCGGATTTCTGACCGTTCCCATCTACATGGCGCTGATTGCGTTCGGCTTTGCCGTGTTCACCGACACCCAGACCGTCAACATCGAGTATGTGGACGTGCCGGAGAGCATCGCGGCGGAAACCGGCTACACCTCGCCCGTGCTGGTCACGCGGCTGGCCGACGAGATGCAGTTGATCGCCAAGAAGGCCAGCACCAAGGCCGAAGTGCGCCAGGTTGAGCTGCACGAGGAAAAGAAGCCGGTCGCCGTGCTCAGCGAGTTCGTCGGCCTGACCCCGCTGGTCCGCGTCGTGCAGGAATCGGTGTCGCTGACGCCCTTCACCTTCTCCGGTGAGATCGTCATCCACGGCGATGATCTGGAAATGAAGCTGCGCGGGTATGACAGCCATCACCGCCAGTTCCAGATCGTGAAGACCGCCCATCACGATCAGGTGCCGGAGCTGGTGCGCGGGGCCGCTTATGAGGCCATGCGCGTCGTCAACCCGTACATTCTGGCCGCGTATCAGTTCAAGCGCGACCGCCTGACCCGTGACTTCACCCCGACGCTGGAGATCATCCAGCGCGAGTTGGACAACCACGACACCGAATACGCCAAGTGGATGCTGAACCTGTGGGGCATGGTGCTCTACCAGCAGTCCGACCGGCCCGGTGCCATCGACAAGTTCCGCGAGGCCAGCGCGCTGGACAAGGACTTCCTCTCCCCGCTGTTGAACTGGGGCGTGGTCGAGGCCCGCGAGGGCAACCATTCCCGCGCCATCGAGCTGTTCAAGTCGATCACCACCAACAAGGCGGCGGCGGCGAAGAACACGGCGGCGGCGGCGGCGGCCTACAGCGAATGGGGCTTCTCGCTGGCCCTGATCGGCAAGTATGACGAGGCGTTCGCCAAGTTCGAAACGGCGGTCACGACCGACGGGACCTTCGCCGACGTTTATTCGAGCTGGGCCGAGGTGCTGAGCGCCCTGGGCCGCAAGGAAGACGCCGCCCGCATGACCGCCCGCGCCTTGGCGCTGGCCCCGACCGAAGTGGTTTACACCGAAAACCTCATCGGCGCGGTCCAGAGCCTGCCCGCTGCGGCGACCCTGCAATAACCGCCGACACCACCCGCACGGATTGACGGAGGAGACCAGAGCATGGCCACACCATTGATCGCACGACCCCGCTTGATGCCGCTGGTTGCGGCCTTGGCTCTCGGCGTTGGTCTGGCCACGCTGGTTTCGGCCCCGTCACCGGCGCGCGCCAGTGGCGGCGGCAACAGCAACGCCAGCAGCGACGGCCATGTCCGCCGCAGCGATCACGGCATTCCCAAGGTGCTGGCCGCGCGCAAACGCGGCAGCCACGGCGGGCATGGCGAGGATGCGGGCGGCCATGGCGGCGGCCACAGCAGCACGATCCTGACCCTGTTGGGGTTGGGCTTTCTGGGCGGCGGTCACGGCGATGGGCATGGCGGCGGGCATGGCAGCAGCCTGTTCGGCGGCGGTCATCACGGCGACCATGGCGCGGGTCATGGTGCGGGCCACGGCCCCGCCGACGCCCATGGGGCCGGGCATGGCCCGGCGGATCCGCACGCGGCCCCGGCGGCCGACCATGGTGCAGCCGCTGCGGCGGCTCCGGTGGGTGGAACCGCGCACTGATCACGCTGTGTGTGGTGGGGTCCTCCGGAGGATTTGAAAACGGCGCGTCGCACAAGCGGCGCGCCGTTTTTGTTGGCCCGGGCGAGTCCTTGCACGCGCGTTCATGGTTGAACGCGTTGCTGGGGTTGAACGCGTTGCGGGCCGGGCCGTCACACGACGTGGACGTTGATCGTGTGGGTCACGGTGTGGCTGTGGGCGTCGGTGATGTCCACCAGGATGGTGTCGTTCCCCGCCGAGGCCCCCGCCTGATAGCTGTAGACAAAGCCCGGTCCGCTGGTGTCGCCGGTGACGGCGGCGTTGGCGGCGTTGGCGGCGTTGGCGGCGTGCAGGCTGTAGGTCAGCGCGTCTCCCACCGGCGAATAGCCCAGCACCATGCCCTTGTAGGTCTGTCCCGTTGACAGGGTGATGCTGTCCAGGCTGGTCAGGGTCCCGTTGGAGATGGTCCCGCTGGGGGTGCCGGGGGCCGATCCCAACGCGGTGCTGCCGCTGACCTCGTCGAACTTCCAATAGCCGACCAACCCGCTTTCGTTGCCGACCAGCCGGTGCGACCCGTCGCTGGCCACCTGTTCGGCGCTGCGAGGACCCGACCAGATTTGCACATCGTTGATCGAACCGATGAAGGGGCTTGAATTGCTGGCGTCGTTGCCGATCACGAGATTGGCTGTGGACGCCCCCAGCGCTCCGGACGCGGTGCTGCGGGTGGCGTTCTGGCTGTTGTCCACATAGAGCGACATGGTCCGGCCGCTGTCGTCGAAGGTGCCGACGACGTGGTGCCATTTCCCGTCGTTGACCGACGCGGTGCTGGTGAGCGATGTGGTGGTCGTGCCGTTGCCCAGATCGAAGACGACCTTGCCGTGATCGTCCATCGTCATCCGATAGCCGGTCAGCGCGCTGCCGCTGCCGCTCATCTTGCTGATGATGGTTTCACCAGACGTTGTGTTCGACACCTGGATCCAGGCTTCCACCGTCAGTCCGCTGGTCGGGGCCAGGGCGGCGGTGTGGGCGGCGGTGACGCTGCCGTTGCTCAGGCTCAACGCGTGTTCACCCGACCCAACCGGGTAGGTCGAGTCCGAGGGGATCGACACCGACAGATTGGCGATCGCGTGATCGTCCACCGCGCCGCCGGTCGCGGCCGAGAAGCCCAGCTTCACCGTGTCGGGCCGATTGTAGGCGACGCTGGAGGCCTTCACGTTGGCGCTGCCGAAATCGAAATCGTTGTAGATGGTGCGCCAGGTGACACCGTCGTCCCAACTCATCCGCATGGTGATGTGCTGGTTGGCGGTCAGGGTCAGATCGACCTTGATGTAGTTGTTGGAATCGATGCCGCCGTAACTTGACACCGGCACTTCGCTGCCGGTGATGTAGCGGTATTCCACGGCGGTGCTGTCGGTGGCCCCCGTGGAGGAGCCGCGAATCCCGATGGTGTTCGGATGAAGGCCTGCCCCCGCCCCTTCATGGTTCCAAAAGTCAGAGTTGAGGAAATTGCCGTAGGTGTCGAAGCCGATGGCCAGATAGCCCTTGTTCACGCCCGGTGTGGAGTTGAGATAGCCATAGCCCAGCGCGCCGCCCAATCCGCCAACGGTCGGCGTCGTCACCGATCCGTCGATCATGTAGAAGGAAAAACCGTCGCCGGGGTTCGTACCGCCGCCATAGGATCGGTAATCGAACTGCACATGGATGCCATAGCGCAGGTCGATGGCGCTGTTGTAGACGGCGGTTCCGGATTCGCTGTTGCCGGTTCCGGTCAGATGCAGCACGCCCGAGGTGACGGTTGGCGCCGGGGTTCCGGAGATGCTCCAACCGGACCAAGTGGACGACGCCGATTCCTGCACCGGGAATCCGGCGGGGCTTTGCACCACCAGTTGGGTGGCGGTCTGGGTTCCGGTGCTGAAGGCGGAGGTTCCGCCGTTGGTGCTGGTGTCGGCGTAACCGCCCGCCGTCCCCGTCGACCCGTCCCAGGCCCGATAGGTGATGGCGGTGGCCCCGGTCCAGCCGGTGGTCGGGACAAAACGCAGCGCATCGCTGTTGTGCAGCAGCAGGGCGTGGCTGGCGCTGACCGCCGACGCGGTGACGCTGGTCCAGGCCCCGGTTCCGTTCAACTGGTATTGCCAGGTGCCGTTGGATCCGTCGAGCGCGGTGATGGCGACCGAGGTGAGGGCCGCCCCGGCATCGGTCACGTCGCTGGTGGCGACCAGCGTGGAAATCGGCGTGCCGCTGGGCGATGTGTCGGACATCACCACGGTGGTCAGGCTGCCGGACTTGGTCGTGTCCACCACCGGGGCGACGTTGCCGACATAGACCGTCAGATCCTTGGTGTAGGTCTGGCTGGTGGAGTTGGTGGCCTGAAGGCTGACGGTGTAGGCGTGGTTGGTCGCCGTTTCGTAATCCAGCGCCAAGGCCGTGCGCAGTTCCCACACACCGTTGTTGTTGACGGCGGTGAAACGTCCGTCCCCTCCGATCACGGTAAAGGTGGTGGTGTCGCCCGGCGTCGGCACCGTGGCCGACAATTGCGCCACGGCGGTGCCGACCGCCACCGTTTCAGACACCGACACCGCGCTGCCCACCGTGCCGCCGCGCACCTCCCACACATAGACGCCGGGTTGGCCGACGTTGCTGTAGGTGGTGTTGTTGACGAAATTCGCGGTTCCCGACCCGTCGACCTGGCCATAGGTGCGGGGGGCCGCCCCGCCGGTGGTCCAACCGGCGGTCCCGCCGCTGCCCCAGGTGATCGACTCATAGCGCTCTTCGATGGTGAAGTCGCCGTTGCCCAGGCTGTAGAGGCGGATCTGATAGGTGTTGCCGGTCGATGACCCGCTGTAGGCGTGGACGTCCTTGTAGGTGACGGTGACGGCGTGGTTGGCGCTGTCCACATCGACGTAGATGTTGCCGCCCTTGTTCGTGTCGATGTCGGCGTAATGGATGGCGATCATCGGCACCGACACCGACGGAATGCCTTGCGAACTGAAGGAGGTCAGCCCCTGGCCGAAGGTGATGTAGCCGTTGGTGCCGACAAAGAACTGGGTCGCGGCGGAATAGGTGGTTCCGCCCAGCTTGAAGCCATCGGTGAAGGCGGCGGAGACGTTGATCTGCTGATAGGAATCGTCGGCCTTGTTCAGTGTTGTCTCGCCGTATCCCGCCGCACCGCCCAGCCCGCTGACGGCGGCGTGCCCGGCGGTGATGGTGTAACCGCTGCCGATGCTGGCGGCGGTCGGGGACAGCACGATGTTGGACGGGGCGGTGCCCAGCGCGGCTTCCACGGTGATGGAGAGCGTTTGGCTGGTCAGCGTGGCCCCGGAGCTGTCCTCCACCGAAAAGCCGATGCTGTCCGCCCCGTTGCTGCCCGAGCTGACGAAGGTCACGTTGCTGCGGCTGTTCAGGTCGGCTTGGGTGAAGGTGTCGCCAACCCCCAGCGTGGTGCCGTTCAGCTTGATCGCGCCCTTGGTCGGCAGGGTGGTGATCCGGTAGATCAGGTTGGCGGCTGTGTCGTCGACGTCCGCCGCCACCAGATTGCTGTCCGACAGCACTGTGGTGCTGCCCGCCGACAGGGTGGCGGCGTGGTTGCTGGTCAAGGTCGGCGCGTCGTTGGCCCCTTGGATGGTGACGGTCAGGGTATTGGACGCGGTCAGCCCGGCGGTGTCGCGCACGGTGTAGGTGAAGGTTTCGGTCAGCGTGTTGGCGCTGCTGTGCAGGGCCTGCACGGTTGCGTTGCTGTTGTCCACGACATAGCTGTAACTGCCGTCGCTGTTGAGCGTCAGCGTGCCATAGGCGCTGACCAGCGCCTGCCCGACCGTGCCGCCGGTCAGGGCCGACACGGTCTTTGTGTCGCCGCTGTCCACATCGGTGTCGTTGGTCAGGACGTTGCCGGTGGGGTTGGTTCCCGCCGTGCCGTTGGCGGTCCCGCCCGCCTCCACCGCCGTGGCGGTGTCGGCGACCGCCACGGGCGCGTCGTTGGCCCCCTGGATGGTGATGGTCAGGGTGGCGGTGGAGGTCAGCCCGGCGGTGTCGCGGACCGTGTAGGTGAAGCTGTCGGTCAGGGTGTTGGCGCTGGTGCGCAGCGCCTGCACGCTGCTGTTGGCGTTGTCCACCGCATAGCTGTAGCTGCCATCGGCGTTGAGCGTCAGCGTGCCATAGCTGCCGACCGAGCCGCCGCCCACGGTGCCGCCGGTGATGGCCGACACGGTCTTGGTGTCGGCGCTGTCGACGTCGGTGTCGTTGGTCAGGACGTTGCCGGTGGGGGTGGTCCCCGCCGTGGCGTTGGCGGTTCCGCCCGCTTCCACCGCCGTGGCGGTGTCGGCCACCCCCACCGGGGCGTCGTCGGCCCCCTGGATGGTGATGGTCAGGGTGTTGGACGCGGTCAAGCCGCCGGTGTCGCGGACGGTGTAGGTGAAGGTTTCGGTCAGCGTGTTGGAACTGGTGCGCAGCGCCTGCACGGTGGCGTTGCTGTTGTCCACCACATAACTGTAGCTGCCGTCGCTGTTGAGCGTCAGCGTGCCATAGGCGCTGACCAACGCCTGCCCGACCGTGCCGCCGGTCAGGGCCGACACGGTCTTGGTGTCGGCGCTGTCGACGTCGGTGTCGTTGGTCAGGACGTTGCCGGTGGGGTTGGTTCCCGCCGTGCCGTTGGCGGTTCCGCCCGCTTCCACCGCCGTGGCGGTGTCGGCCACCGCGACGGGTGCGTCGTTGACGCCCTGGATGGTGATGGTCAGGGTGGTGCTGTCGGTCAGTCCGCCGGTGTCGCGGACGGTGTAGGTGAAGCTGTCGGTCAGGGTGTTGGCGCTGGTGCGCAACGCCTGCACCGCGCTGTTTGTGTTGTCCACCACATAGACATAGCCGCCGTTGGCGTTGAGCGTCAGCGTGCCATAGACGCCGACCCGCGCCGTTCCCACGGTCCCGCCCGCGATGGCCGATACGGTTTTGGTGTCGGCGCTGTCCACGTCGGTGTCGTTGGTCAGGACGTTGCCGGTGGGGTCCGTTCCTGGTGTGGCGTTGGCGGTCCCGCCCGCTTCCACCGCCGTGGCGGTGTCGG
>JAIXPD010000071.1 GCA_027486405.1 Azospirillum sp.
ACTTGTTCAACATCCCGCAACGCTTGAAGCGCCGCATCGACCTCTTCCCCGTCTTCCCTTTGTCTCGGGAACGGGCCGAAGAAGGCCGAAATTCTTGGTCGAAGAAGGACACTTCCAACCGCTCGATCAACCCGGCATCGCCGACCTAACCGCTTGTTTCCGCTTCCTTTTCCGCCGCCGCCGCGTCGCTTCGTGAAGCGCCGCCCCGTCGGTGGAGCGGGTTATAGTGGCACCACACCAAACCGCGCAACATCTTTTTTGCGTATCCGTGAAAAAAATCTGACGCCTCTGTCAAACCGCGCTCCGAGGGCCTTCGCCGTATCTATATAATGGCGACCTTCGAAGATCGGGGTCGTTCCCGCCGCGCGCATTGACAGCCCTGCCCATGGCGGGCATCGTCCGGTCGCAGCACGGCCAAACGCGGGCCGCTTGTTTCGCTGGATTTTGAGCATCACAGGAGAATGACGATGCGTTCGAGGCTTTGCCGCCTTCCCACGCTCGCCGTGACCGTCGCCGGGTTGACCCTGGGCCTGGGCGGCCTGCCGAGCCAACTGGCCCATGCCGCCGATGATGCTCCCGCCACCAACACGATCCAGCTCAGCGTTCCGCTCGACGACCTGCCCGCCGTCGCCCCGCTGGCCACAGCGCCCGATGCGGACGCCGTCGCCTTTCAGCCCGTCACCGAACTGGAACGCGAGCTGGACGAACGGCACCGCAGCGTCGCCAGCCAAACCATTGCCGGTGTGGATCGCCACACCCGCGCGGTCGGTCGCGGCGACACGCTGATGGATCTGCTGACCAACGCCGCCGTTCCGCGCAACGAGGCGAGCGACGCCATCGCCGCCCTGCGCGATGTGTACGACCCCAACAAGCTGAAGGTCGGGCAGCAGGTCACGGTTCTGTTCGAACCGCGCCGGGGCGGCACGCGCAAATTCGTCGGCTTGGAATTCCAGCCCAGCGCCACCCGGTCGGTGTCGATCGCCCGCAAACCCGACAGCGGCTTTGCCTCCAGCCAGGCGGAAAAGGCGGTGACGCGGCAGGTGGTGGCGGCGCAGGGCATCATCCGCTCCAGCCTGTTCGAGGCCGGGGCCACCGCCGGGGTACCAACCGGCGTGATGATGGCCTTGATCCGCGACTATTCCTATGAGGTCGATTTCCAACGCGACCTGCAAGCGGGCGACCGTTTCGAAATCCTCTATGAGAAGCTGGTGACGGCGGACGGCGCGACCGTCGGCGACGGCGACGTGCTCTACGCCGCCCTGGTTCTGAGCGGCGAGGAGATGCCGATCTACCGGCACAAGAGCCGCGACGGCCGCATCGATTATTACAACCGCGATGGCGAGAGCATCCGCCGCGCGCTGCTGCGCACCCCCATCGACGGTGCCCGCATCACCTCCGGCTTTGGCATGCGCCAGCATCCGATCCTTGGCTACAGCAAGATGCACCAGGGCGTGGATTTCGGCGCGCCCAAGGGAACGCCGATCTACGCCGCCGGGCGCGGGGTGATCGAAGAGGTCGGGCCGCACGGGGCCTATGGCAACTACATCCGCATCCGCCACAACACCGAGATGTCCACCGCCTACGCCCACATGAGCCGCTTCGCCACCAGCAGCAAGCGCGGGGCGCGGGTCGATCAGGGCGACGTGATCGGCTATGTCGGGTCCACCGGCCGCTCGACCGGCGCGCATCTGCATTACGAGGTCTTGAAGGGCGGCCGTCAGGTCAACCCGCGCTCCGTCGATCTGCCGACGGGGGAAAAGCTGGACGGGCGGGAGTTGCAGGACTTCCTGCTAACGGTGCGCGCGCTCGACAAGAGCTTCGAGGAGACGCGCGGCGCGCTGCAACTGGCCCGCAACCCGGCGGGTCCGCAGAACGGCAATGACGACAAGAGCTGCGCGAAAACCACCACCTGCTGACCGGAGACGCTGAACCGTCCCGCGCGCAGTGGCGGTTCCTCACTCCTGGTGCATCATCTTGCGCAGGGCACCGACCATCTGCTTGCAGTTGGCCTCGTCGTCCAGCATCCGTTGCAGCTTTTCGCGCATCAGCACGGCTTTCGGCTTCTGATTCATCGCGCGCTCGATGGCGACCTCCACGTCGCTTGGCGTCGTCACATCGTTGTTCGCCATGGCTCGGTGCCCTGAGTTGAAAAAGGATGAGGATGCCCCATCCTGCGCCAAGCCGTGTGTTGCCGCAATCATGACGACGACGGCCCCTGCGCGCCCTGAGCGTCAGCGATACTGCCCGGCGGTTTCGACCGCCTTGCCGCCGGTCCCGCGTTTGAACTCGGTCACGCCGGGGGCGGTGTCGGGGTTGATGCCGCCCAGATCCAGGCGCTTCACCCCACGTTCCTTCAGCGCCAGCATGGCGCGCCACAGCACCAGGCGCATCGCGCCGTGGGCGCGCCCGGCCTCGTTGGCCCAACTGATTTGGCTGGTGGCCGTCACCCCGTGGCGGAAGAACAGGCCGCTGGCCACCGGCGCGCCCTTGTCCATCGCCGTCACCATCAAGGCCCCCGACTCAGACCCACCGGCCTTGACCAGCGCGTTGCGCAACCGCACCGCCAGCGCCCCGGTCATCGGGCGGAACCCCTTGCCCAGCGCCTGGTCATGCTCCTGCTTCAAGAGCCAGGGCAGATTGTCCGCCTTCCAATCGACGTCCAACACCAGCCCGGCCTTTTCCGCCGCACGCAAGCGCTGCCGCCAATCGCGGGCCAAATCGGCGCGCAACGCCTCCTCGTTCATGCCCAACTCAAGCCAAACGGTTTGATAGCCCGGCCCGTGGCGGTGAAAGCCGCAACGCTGGAGCAACGCCTCGTTCTCCGGCGAGGCGGGCAGTTCCGGCAACAGGCTGGCGCGGCTGAGCAGGGAGTGCGGGCAGGCCTTGCGCAACAGGCGAAGAGCGGCCTCCACCGTCTCCGCGTCCGGCTCCTGGCCGTCGAGCCACAGCGGCCCGCGATGGCATTGCCGGTCGTGGAAGATCTTCAGCAGGCGGCGTTCCAGCAGTTGGACCAGCCCAATCGGCACGCCGTCGCGCTGGATCACGCCCAGGCGCGGCAGATAGCCATAGGTCCGCCCCATGGCCCGGCCATAGGCGAAGCTTTGCAACAGGGTGGAGTGGGTCACACGGGCGAACAGCGCATCCCATTCGCCCACCGTGCCCTCGTTCCAGGCGATGGAAACATCCGGCATGGGGAATCAAACCCGATCAGGCGGGCGGCAAGGCGCTGGTTGCCTCTTCCACCTGGGCGAAGGTTGGTCGGTATTCGGGTTCCAACACGTTTCGGGCGTATTCCACGGAGATGGCGGGGGCATAGCCCGACAAATGGGCGATCATCCCGGTTTTCATCGCCTGATAATATTTGCCCTCGGCGTGGTAGATGTTCTTCAAGCCGCTGGCCATGGGGGCGAAGAAGCCATAGGCCACGAGAATGCCGGTGAAGGTGCCGACGAGCGCGCCGCCGATCAGCTTCCCCAACACCTCCGGCGGTTCGGAAATCGATCCCATGGTGTGAATCACGCCCAGCACCGCCGCGACGATGCCCAGCGCGGGCACGGCGTCGGCCACCGCCTGGATGGCGTCGGCGATGCGCTGGTGTTCGTGGTGCATGGTTTCGATGTCCTCGTCCATCAGATCGACGAGTTCGTGCGGGTTGTCCGCCCCCAGCGACATCAGCCGCAAATAGGTGCAGAGAAAGGCGATGGCGTGGTGATCGGCGTAGAATTTGGGGAATTGTTGGAACAGCGGTGAGTCTTCCGGTTTTTCCACATGCTGTTCCAACGCCAGAAGACCCTTGGTCTTGGCGATCTTGAAGACCTGATACATCATGGTCAGGACTTCGAGATAATCCTCTTTCTTGTATTTTGGCCCCTTGAACAGATGGCCGATTTCCTTGCCGGTGTGGGAGATCACCGATTTGGGATTGGCGATGAAGAACGCGCCGGCGGCCGATCCCAGAATGATCATGAACTCGAAGGGCATCCACAGCACGCCCATATGGCCGCCGCCCAGAACATACCCGCCGAACACGCAGAAGATCACGACGCCGAAACCGATCATCACGAACATGGGGTCACTGTCCTCCCAACTGTCGGCGGTGGCGGTTGGCAACCGGACCTCGCGCCCGAAACCACGAGGGTGAGCAACGCCTTGCGCGCCCTGCCCCTTTTATCCGCACGGCTCGCCATGCGCACGACACCGCGCCCCGATCCTAACGATGCGGGTGCCGCCTGTCACGACAGGACTGGCGCATACGCAGGGCAATCGGGGGAAGGCTTGAAATTCCTTTATTAGGACACTCGTCATCCCCGCGTAGGCGGGGATCCAGAGTTCGCAGAGTGGCTCTGACGGGAAAGCCTGGATCCCCGCCTTCGCGGGGATGACGGCACATTCTTCGTATAGGTTTATAAACCTTCAGGCGATTGCCCTGGGCGCATACGGGTTGGCCGCTCAGCTTTGCTCGGGCGGCAACAGCGCCTTGATCCGGTCGCGCAGCGGCCCGACCTCGTCCAATGGCAGGGCGAAATGGCAGGCCAGACGGCGCGGGACCGACAGCGCGGCCTGACGCAGCGCCGCCCCGGCCTCCGTCAACGCCACGATCACCCGACGCTCGTCCGCCGGGTCGCGGCGGCGCAACACCAGCCCGTTGCCCTCCATCCGCTTGAGCAAGGGGGTCAGCGTGCCGGAATCGAGATCGAGCGCATCGCCCAACTCCCCCACCGTGCGCGGCGCGCGTTCCCACAGCACCAGCATCGCCAGATATTGCGGGTAGGTCAGCCCCAGCTCGTCCAGCAGCGGGCGATAGAGCCGGGTGATGCGGTTGCTGACGGAATAAAGCGCAAAGCAAAGCTGGCGGTCGAGCCGCAACAGCTCGCCGCCAGCCGCGTCGTCCGCGTCGGTTCCGGTGGGGGTGGGGAGCGGACCAGCCGCCCCCCGAATCGGGTCCTGATCGTCGGTCATGCCGCCTGTACGGAAAGGGTCACGTCGATGTTGCCGCGCACAGCGTTGGAATAGGGGCAGACCTGATGCGCCGTGGCAACCAATTCTTCGGCCACCGCCGCGTCCAGCCCCTTCACCGTCACCGCCAGCGCGACGGAGAGATAAAAGCCGCCCTCCGCGTTCTGGAACAGGCTGACGCTGGAGGCGACCGACGCGTCGGTCAGCGGCAGCTTTTGCAGACGGGCGACGTGGCGCACCGCGCTTTCGAAGCAGGCGGCGTAGCCCGAGGCGAACAGCTGTTCCGGGTTGGTGGCGTCGCCCTTGCCGCCCAGGCTCTTCGGCATGGCCAGCTTCAGGTTCAGCAGACCGTCGTCGGTCTGGACCTGGCCGTCGCGGCCACCGGAGGTGCGGGCGTGGGCGGTGTAGAGAGCGGTCATGGGACTGATCCTTTCGGTTGGGCATGCCGCCGATGGTGGCGGGCGCCGGAGCGTCGTGTTCTGATGGACAATCAATAGCGTCACATTTAATTGCGCGCAATATGATTGATGGCTATTGAGATACGCGCCCGCGCCATGGCTGGCATGCGCAACCGCAACAGCCCCCCACCGCCACACCCGGCCCGCAACGAAAAAGGGGCCGCCTTGCGGCAGCCCCCTTCACGATCAACGCCGACCCGAACCGGGCGGTCAGCCGATGCGCCAAACCTCCGGCACATCCTCCAGCCGCTTCACCACGGCCAGACGCTGTTGCTCGATCTCCGGCGGCAGACGGCTGCCGAAGCGGTTGAACAGCTCCTCCTGGTCGCGGGTTTCGGCCTCGGCCTCCTTGCGGTCGATGTCCATGATCTTGCGGAACTTGTCTTCCGCGAAATCCAGACCGGCCCAATTGAGGTCCTTGTAGCGCGGCGAATAGCCGAACGGCGAGGCGGCGACGTCGGTGGCCCGGCCGCGCGCGCGGTCGACGATCCACTTCAGAACGCGCATGTTGTCGCCAAAGCCCGGCCACACGAACTTGCCGTTCTCGTCCTTGCGGAACCAGTTGACGCGGTAGATGCGCGGCAGGCTTTCGATCTTGCCTTCCATCGACAGCCAATGATTCCAGTAATCGGCCATGTTGTAGCCGCAGAAGGGCAGCATGGCGAACGGATCGCGGCGGATGGCGGCCTGACCGACGGCGGCGGCGGTGGCTTCCGACCCCATGGTCGCCGCCCAATAGACGCCTTCACGCCAGTTGTACGCCTCGAACACCAGCGGGAAGGTCTTCGACAGGCGACCGCCGAAGATGAAGGCGCTGATCGGCACACCGGCGGGATCCTCCCACGCCGGATCGATCGACGGGCATTGCGCCGCCGGCGCGGTGAAGCGCGAGTTCGGGTGCGCGGCGGCACGGCCGCAACCCGGCGCCCAATCCTTGCCCTGCCAGTCGATCAGATGCTCCGGCGGGGTGTCGGTCAGCCCTTCCCACCACACATCGCCATCGTCGGTCAGCGCGACGTTGGTGAAGATGACGTTGTGGTCCAGCGTCTTCAGCGCGTTCGGGTTCGACTTCACGCTGGTCCCGGGGGCGACGCCGAAGAAGCCCGCCTCCGGGTTGATGGCGCGCAGCGTGCCGTCGGGCTGCGGCTTGATCCAGGCGATGTCGTCGCCGATGGTGCGAACCTTCCAGCCTTCGAATTCCTTGGGCGGAACCAGCATGGCGAAGTTGGTCTTGCCGCAGGCGGACGGGAACGCCGCGCCGACATAGGTCTTTTCGCCGGTCGGGCTTTCCACGCCCAGGATCAGCATGTGTTCGGCCAGCCAGCCCTGTTCACGGCCCATCGACGAGGCGATGCGCAGCGCGAAGCACTTCTTGCCCAGCAGCGCGTTCCCGCCATAGCCCGAGCCGTAGGAGACGATCGAATGCTCTTCGGGGAAATGGACGATGTATTTGTGATCGGCGTTGCACGGCCACGCCACATCGGCCTGCCCCGGTTCCAGCGGCGCGCCGACCGAATGCAGGCAGGGCACGAAATCGCCGTCGCCCAGCACGTCCAGCACCTTCTGGCCCATGCGGGTCATGATGCGCATGTTGACGGCGACATAGGGGGTGTCGGACAGCTGGACGCCGATGTGGGCGATGTCCGACCCCAGCGGCCCCATGCTGAACGGGACGACATACAGGGTGCGCCCGCGCATGCAGCCGTCGAACAGGCCGTCCAGCTTGGCCTTCATCTCCGCCGGGTCCATCCAATTGTTGGTCGGACCGGCCTCCTCCTTGGTCTTGGAGCAGATGTAGGTGCTGTCTTCGACCCGCGCGACGTCGCCCGGATCGGAGCGGCAGAGGAAGGAGTTCTGGCGCTTGGCCTCGTTCAGACGGATGAAGGTCCCGGCCTCCACCATCTCGCTGCACAGGCGGTCGTATTCCTCTTGCGAGCCGTCGCACCAGTGGACCCGCTCCGGCTTGCACTTCAGGGTGATTTCCTCAACCCAGGCCAGGAGCTTCTTGTTCCGCGTCCGCGTGTTTCCAGTCATCGTCGTTCTCATCCCTTGCGCGCCGGGTCGGCCCCGCGCCCAGCCCCATCGAAGCGCATCCCCGGCCACCGCGCGTTGAGCGGCGTCAGTGTGCGACAACAGGGCGCATCCCGCGCGTCAGGCGCGGCCATGCGATGGCGTCCGGTCGGTCCGGCTGGTGTGTTCGTCGTGTCGTGTGCGAAAGGCGGCGGTCGCCGCCGTGGTTCAGCGCTGGCGCGCGGACGCAAATCGGCGGTCGCCGCAGCGTCCGCCAACGCCCGCCGACCCAAAGCCGAGACAGGACGGTGCAAGGGGTGGTCCGAGGGCGAGAAGCCCCGAGGGACAACGGGTCGATCCGTTATGGTCCACTGAAGTGATCTCCTGGTTGCGCTGGTCATGCGCCGCGTTGTTGTTTTTGGTGCGGCGTCAAAAAAAGGGTCGAGGGTTGCAGGCTGTGCTTTCTTCTTCTTGGGTGTTGCGCCTCATCCGGTCGTCGTTGCGTCGGATGAGGCTGCACCAGGGATCCCCGCATTCGCTGGAACGGCGGGGGCGTTGACCGGGGTTCCACCATGGCGGACCCAGTGCGGCAGACCGGACAACGCCAGTCTAACCGATTCCGGATTGTTTGTGGTCTGTTCAAATTCGCGGCGGGCGACACGGCCGCCCCGGCGCAGATCCAGCCCGTCGGGATCCACACCGGTCAGGCACCACCCGGCATCGGAACCGCCATCGGAACCGGCGGCGGACAGCAGGGCGTTGCCCGCGTCCAGCAGATCGGGTTCGGCCTCCGCCAGCGCCTCGGCCGCCATCGGCAGGCCCAGGTCAGCGGCGGTCAACCAATGGATGCGGCCAAACCCGGCGACCAGATGGGCGCGCTCGATCACCACGCGGTGCAGCGCGAAATCGGCAAAACCGGCGTAGAGGGCGGCGTCGGGGTGGCGGCGCAAGAAGCGGTCGCGGTGGCGCGGGTCGTCGGTGCGGACCACCCGGCCCAGCACGGACAGGCGCGCGCCGGTCAAGGGTTGCTCCAGCCCGGCGGTACCGTCGAACAGCAGGCCGATGCGCGGGTCGGCGGACAGGTTGCGGGTGTGTTCGGCCAGCGCCGACAGCAACAGCAGCGGGCAGCCATCCAGATCGAAGGCCACGAGCACCAGGGAGGGGTAAGGCCAACCGGCGGCGGCACTGTCATTGGCACCGCCATCGTCCGTCGCCCGCCCGGCGGTGGCCAGACTCGCCCGGTCGCAGGCGCGCATCAAGCGGCGCGCCGACTCGGCGTGTGGCCGGTTCGCCCCAAGGGGCGACGCGCCGTCCATCCCATCGCGGGCGGACGCGCCAAGGGCTTGCGTGGAACTCATGCCGAAAATTGAGTGCGCTCTCCCGCGCGGTGCCGTTGTTCAGCGCCGCATTGCCGCCATATTGGACCAGAAAAATGCCCCGGGAAAAGTGAAAACTGCCGCGATCGCCTCGTGTCTGTCATAATCTGATGGAATGGCTGTTGTCCTTTTCCGATGGCCCCACCCTTTTTGGACCCGACAAACGACCATGGCCCACACCGTCGCCCTGGTGGATGACGACCGCAACATCCTCACCTCCGTGTCCATCGCGCTCGAAGCCGAAGGGTTCGAGGTGCGCACCTACACCGATGGGGCCGAGGCCCTGCGCGGCCTGAGCCAGCGCCCGCCCGATCTGGCCGTGCTCGACATCAAGATGCCCCGGATGGATGGGATGGAGCTGCTGCGCACCCTGCGCCAGACCTCCCAGCTTCCGGTCATCTTCCTGACCAGCAAGGACGACGAGCTGGACGAGCTGATGGGCCTGCGCATGGGCGCGGACGACTACATCAAGAAGCCCTTTTCCCAACGCCTGCTGATCGAGCGCATCCGCGCCCTGCTGCGGCGGGAGGCGCTGCGCGGCGACGCCGCCGCCGTGGCCGATCCGGGTCAACTCCTGACGCGCGGGCCGCTGCTGCTCGACGGGGCGCGCCACGCCTGCTTCTGGAAGGATCAGCCGATCGACCTGACCGTCACCGAATTCCTGCTGGTCAAGGCGCTGGCCCAGCGGCCCGGCCATGTGAAGAACCGCGACCAGCTCATGGACGCCGCCTATGGCGAGCATGTCTATGTCGATGACCGCACCATCGACAGCCACATCAAGCGGTTGCGCAAGAAATTCAAGGCGATCGACCCCGATTTCGCCCAGATCGAGACCCTGTATGGCGTCGGATACCGTTACAAGGAATAACGCGCCACCGCCGCGCCGCCGCCACCGCCGTCCTCGGGTGTCGCCGCTGACCCTGCGCATCCTGGCCGTCAACGTGCTGGCGCTGGTCCTGCTGGTGATCGGGCTGCTCTATCTCGGACGCTACCAGGACCGTCTGATCCAGGCGGAGATGGAGGCGCTGGCGACGGAGGCCCGCATCTTCGCGTCCGCGCTGGGCGAAGGGGCGGTCAACCGCATCCTGACCCCGCCCCCCGTTCTCCCCAGCGATGGAATGAACGAGGATGTCGGCCGGGAGCGGTTCGAACTGGAACCCGAACTGGCCCGCCAGATGATCCGCCGCCTGGCGGAGGCGACGGCGACCCGCACCCGCCTTTACGACATCGACGGGCGGATGCTGTCCGACAGCCGGGTGCTGACCGGTTCCCAGGGGCGGATCGAAATCCGTGAATTGCCGACCCCACCGGCGGGCGATCCGCTGTCCCAGGCGGTGAACAGCGTTTACAACCGCCTGATCGATGTGGTTCCCAGCCGCGAGGGGTTGCCGCTGTTCCGTGAAGAGCGGGGCAAACCCTCCCCCGACGTTGAACGCGCGCTGACCGGCGACACCGGGGCCACCGTCTGGCGGGTGGAGTCGGCGAGCGGCGACCCTGATCTTCTGCTGACCGTTGCGGTTCCGGTCCAACGCTACCGCGAGGTGTTGGGGGCGGTGCTGCTGACGCGCGGCGGGGCGGAAATCGACCGGGCCATCCGCTCCGTCCGCTTCGACATTCTGCGGGTGTTCGCCGTGGCGCTGCTGGTGACGGTGGGCTTGTCCATCTATCTGGCCGGGACCATTGCGCAACCGATCCGAAAATTGGCCCAGGCCGCCGACCGGCTGCGCACCGGCCACGGGCGGCACACCGAAATTCCCGACTTCACCCACCGGGGCGATGAGATCGGCGAGCTGTCGGGCGTGCTGCGCGACATGACCGCCGCGCTGTGGGCGCGGATGGACGCCATCGAACGGTTCGCCGCCGACGTCGCGCACGAGATCAAGAATCCGCTGACCTCCCTGCGCAGCGCGGTGGAAACGGTCCTACGCATCGAGGATCCCGGCCGCCGCGCCCGGCTGCTGGGCATCATCGCCGACGATGTGCAGCGGCTCGACCGCCTCATCAGCGACATTTCCAACGCCTCGCGCCTGGACGCCGAACTGTCGCGGGCCGAACCGGAGCCGGTGGACATCCGGGCCATGCTGGAAACGCTGGCCGATCTGCAACGCAGCGTTGACAGCGATGGGTTGGGCGATCCGACCAGTCCAAGCGATCCAGAGCGCCCGCCCCATCTGGTCATCGACCTGCCCGTGGGCGAGCGGTTGGTCGTTCCAGGGCTGGAAGGACGCTTGACGCAAGTGTTCCAGAACCTGATCGCCAACGCGCTGTCCTTCTCCCCCCCTGGTGGCGAGGTGCGGGTGCGCGCCCGCCGGGTTGGCCGGGCGCTGGAGATCATCGTATCCGACCACGGCCCCGGCATCCCGGACGGCAAAGAAGACGCCATCTTCGAGCGCTTCTACACCGAGCGTCCGGCAGGAGAAAAATTCGGAACCCACTCCGGTTTGGGGCTTTCCATCTCTCAACAGATAGTCAGCGCTCACAATGGTTCGATACACGCACGAAACAGGCGGCTGGCCGATGGTCGTATTGACGGCGCAGACTTTCGCGTCACGCTGCCGTTGCTCTGAATTTTTGCGGAAAAGTTGTATCGGGCCTTTCAATGCTATGGACAAAGCCCGAGTATAGGTCAATCCTGTTGACGGTCATTCCTCGCACGCACCCTGCCGGTGGCTTTCGCTTGCGCGCGCGCCTGACCTTGGCAACTGTGTGAGGTTTCCATGTCCGGATCCGCTCAAGTCATTGATCTCAAGCGCTACCGTCTTGCGAAACTCATCAGCGACGCCGGGCGGCAGCAGGGGGAATTGGCCCGTATGATGCGCGATTCCGCGCATGAGCGGACACAGTTGGCCGAGGCGCTGAACGGCGCGCAAAAGCATCTGGCGCGGATCGCCGACAGCTACAAGGTCTTGCTCGTGCGGTTGAAGCGGGAAAAGGATTTCCGCGACGCCTGCCAGGAAGCCGCCGAGTTGGAGGATCTGGACGAGATGATCCGCCGCCGCGACGCCCTGGTGCGGGAATTGGAATCGATCCGCCGCACCCCGCGCGAATCCACAGGAACCTGATTTTCCCCGGTTCGGGCCATCGCCACGCCCCTGGTGGCCCACCCCGCCGCCGGGTTCGCCCGCTCCCCCGACTTTCTCCCCCGACTTTCGAGTCCATTGACAGAACGCGCGGCACGTCTCACCTTCGAACGATCATGGTGACGATGCACGGCACCTGCGTTCTGGTCTCTGACATCGGCGTGTTGCTGAGAGGAGGACCGGGAAGCGGAAAATCCGATCTGGCCTTGCGACTGATCGACCGTGGCGCGCGTCTGGTCGCCGATGATCAAGTGTGTGTGCGCGTGGACGGTGATCGCGTGATCGCCACCGCGCCGCCGTCGCTGGCCGGATGGCTGGAGGTCCGGGGGGTTGGCATCCTTCCCGCGCCGTCCGTCCCCTCGGCTGACCTCCGCCTGATCGTCGATCTGGTCGCCCGCGACCGGATCGAACGGTTGCCGGACGTGGAACGTGAGACGATCCTGAGCGTTGCCCTGCCCCGCCTGACCCTGCACCCTTTCGACGCCTCGGCGGATGCCAAGCTGCGGCTGGCCGCCGCCGCCGCGCGCGATGGCACGCTGGGACGCATCCCCGCCGCGATGACGGCCTTTCCATGACCCGGACATTGGCTCCCTCCGCCGCTGAACCGCCAGCGGTCCAACCGACGATGGACGACCAACCGGTCGGTGAACCGCCCGGCCGGATCGTGCTGGTCACGGGCCTGTCGGGGGCGGGCATGTCGGTGGCGCTGAAGGCGCTGGAGGATCTGGGCTATGAGGCGGTCGACAATCTGCGCCTGTCCCTGGTTCCCGCCCTGCTGCAACAGGCCGATCCGCGCCGCCGTCCGCTGGCGCTGGTGATCGACAGCCGCACCCGCGATTTTTCCGCCCAAAGCTTCCTGGACGAGGTCGCGGCGCTGCGGTCCAACACCGACCTTGATGTTCGCCTTGTGTTCCTGGATTGCGGCGACGAGGTGCTGCAACGCCGGTTCACCGAAACCCGGCGCCGCCACCCCTTGGCCGAAGACCGCACCGTTCCCGACGGGATCGCTCGCGAACGCACGCTGCTGCACCCGCTGAGGGAACAGGCCGACGTCACCATCGACACGACGCAACTGTCCATTCACGATTTGCGGCGCATCCTGTCCGGGCATTTCCAACGCGACGCGCAGGCGGCCCTTCAGGTGTTCGTGACCTCCTTCTCCTTCCGGTTGGGTCTGCCGCGCGAAGCCGATCTGGTGTTCGACGTGCGGTTCCTGACCAACCCGCATTACGACCCGGCCCTGCGCGCCCTGACCGGGCTGGATCCGGCGGTCGCCGCGCGGGTGGCGGGGGATGCCGATTTCCCGGCCTTCTTCGATCATCTGACCGGGCTGCTGCGCCCGCTGCTGCCGCGTTACGTCCAGGAGGGCAAGAGCTACCTGACGATCGCGGTCGGCTGCACCGGGGGCAAGCATCGCTCCGTCTTCGTTGCCGAGCGGCTGGCGGCCTGGTTGGCGGGGCTGGGCGTCCGCGTCAACCTGAACCACCGGGAACTCAGCCGCCAAACCGCCCGGCCCAACGGCACGGGGTGATGCAATTTGCGCCTTGACGACCCGACCGCAACCCACGATCCACACAGACGCACGACCCGCAGTCGCGACATGACATTTCGCGATACAAAATTTTCCGGGGAGGATCCAACCTTGAAGGATGTCCCATGATTGGTATGGTTCTTGTCACCCACGGGCATCTCGCCGAAGAGTTCATCGCCGCCCTGTTCCATGTGGTCGGTGAACAGGATCAGGTGCGCGCCGTGTGCATCGGTCCCGACGATGATATGGAGCAGCGGCGTCAGGACATCCTGAACTCGGTCGCCGAGGTGGATGACGGGTCCGGCGTGGTGGTGCTGACCGACATGTTCGGCGGAACCCCCTCCAACCTCGCCATCTCCATTATGGACAAGGCGAAGGTCGAGGTGATCGCGGGCATGAATCTGCCGATGCTCATCAAGCTCGCCAGCGTCCGCAAGACCGAATCGCTCGACAAATCGGTCATTTCCGCCCGCGACGCCGGGCAGAAATACATCAACGTCGCCTCTTCCCTGCTGTCGGATTGATCCCCCGCATGAGCCACACGGACGACACCGCCAACGGTTTGGCCGCCGACGAGCTGCGCCGCACCGCCACCATCACCAACCAGCGCGGCCTGCACGCCCGCGCTTCGGCCAAATTCGTCAAGCTGGTCGCCACCTTCAACGCGGAAATCGCGGTGCGCCGGGGCGAATCGGTGGTGTCGGGCGAATCGATCATGGGGCTGATGATGCTGGCCGCCGGTCCCGGGACCACCATCGAACTGCGCGCCAAGGGCGCGCAAGCCACCGAGGCGATGGGCGCCCTGCTCGACCTCATCAATCGCAAATTCGATGAAGAGTGACGCCAAGCACGAGGGTCCGGGCGCGGCCCATGGCCCCAACCGCAGCCTGCGCGGGCTGGGCGTGTCATCCGGCGTGGCCATCGGCCCGGCCCATGTGGTGGAAAGCGGTTCCGTCACCATCCCCGAATACAGCCTGCCCGCCGACGCGGTGGAGGGCGAGGTCACGCGCTTCAACGAGGCCGCCACCAAGGCCCGCCGCCAGATCAAGAAGCTGAAGAGCAAGGCGCTGGTCCTGCCCGACTCGGCGTCGGAGGAAATCGGCTTCCTGCTCGACGCCCATCTGTCGATGCTGACCAACTCCCGTCTGACGCGGGGGGTGGAGCGCCGGATCAAGCAGGACCACATCAACGCCGAGGCGGCGATCCAGGCGGAAATCGCCAGCATCGCCCAGACCTTCGCCGAGATGGACGACGCCTATCTCGCCGCCCGCATCGGCGACATCCGCGAGGTGGGGCGGCGCTTGACCCGCAACCTGCTGAAGCAGGAATACCGCGCCTTCTCGACCCTGCCGCCCAACAGCATCATCCTGGCCGAGGAGCTGACGCCCGCCGACACCGCCCTGCTGGATCCCAAGGCGGTGGGCGGCTTCGCCACCGTGCTGGGCGGGGCGGAAGGCCACACGGCGATCCTGGCGCGCTCGCTGGGCTTGCCCGCCGTGCTGGGAGCCACCGGCCTGCTGGCGGGGGTGCGCAACGGCGTGACCGTCATCGTCGACGGCGTTCAGGGCCGTGTCATCATCGATCCGTCGCCGGAGGTGCTGGAAGAGTACCGGGGCCGCCGCGCCGCCCGCGAGCGCGAGCGTGAACAGCTCAAAAGCCTGCGCAAGCTGCCCGCCGTCACCCGCGACGGCACGGCGGCGACGCTGCTGGCCAATCTGGAATTGCCGCGCGATCTGGACCACGCGCTGGAAAACGGCGCGCAGGGCGTTGGCCTGCTGCGCACCGAATTCCTGTTCATGAACCGCGAGGATCTGCCCGACGAGGAGGAGCAATACACCGTCCTCCGCGCCATCGTGGAAGGGATGGGGGGCCGCCCCGTCACCGCCCGCACCATGGATCTGGGCGGCGAGAAGCTGGCGGGCTGGATGGCCGGGCGCTATGGCGAACCGGCGAACCCGGCCCTGGGCCTGCGCGCCATCCGGCTCAGCCTGCGCGAACCCAAGCTGTTGGAAACCCAGCTTGCGGCGATGCTGCGGGCCGGGGCGCACGGGCCGTTGCGCATCCTGCTGCCGATGATCTCGTCGGTGTCGGAGGTCCAGAAGGTCCGCGAGATCATGGGGCAGGTCGCCCGCCGCCTGCGCCGCCGGGGGGTGGTGATCGCCGATCCCCTGCCGCCGGTCGGGGTGATGATCGAGGTGCCGGGGGCCGCCCTGGCCGCCGACGCCCTGGCCTATGCCGCCGATTTCTTTTCCATCGGCACCAACGACCTGACCCAATACACGCTGGCCATCGACCGCGCCGACGAACAGGTCGCCACCCTGTACGACCCGCTGCACCCGGCGGTGCTGCGCCTGATCCAGTTCACCATCGAAGCGGCGCTGCGCTCGCGCATCCCGGTGTCGGTGTGCGGCGAGATCGCCGGGGATCCGCGCTACACCGCCCTGCTGATGGGGCTGGGCGTGCGCGAGCTGTCGATGTCGCCGCCGTCGGTTCCGGCGGTGAAGAAGCGCATCCGTGGCCTGGACCTGATGGAGGCCAGCCGTCGCGCCCGCGTCATCATGGACCAGAGCGACCTTGGGCGCATCGCCACCCTGCTGGACGATTTCAACAGCATGGTGTGACGCCTGTTGCACCCGGCGCTTTCGCGCGGAAGCGCCGGGGGTGATCTTGATTCGGGCGGGCCGACCCGGCACTATGACCGGGTTCGCCGACCGCCGCGCACCGCCTGCCAACCGTCGGAAACGGTTGGGAAAGCCGGGATCCCGCGCGTATACTGCGGCGATCATGGCCCGCATGCTCTTCCTTCGCGACATCACCTCCGACGTTCACCTGCGTTGTTGCGCCTGTGGGCACAGCGGGGTGCTGCCACGCGGCATGCTGGAGCGCCGATTCGGCCCGAATTACCCGGTGCTGTCGATCGCGCCGCATTACCGCTGCTCCCGTTGCGACTCGCGCGACACCGAAAGCCGTCCGGTGCAGGCGCAAGCCGCAGCGCTGGAAACGGATGACAGCGCCGCCGATCCGTCCTTTGACGCCTCGCTGTCCGCGCTGAACGGGCTTCTGGCCTCCATTCGGGGGGAGGATCCGCCGCCAGCGCCCCGCCGCGCCGATCCGCCACCCGAACGCCCCGCCTTCACCCCCGCGCCCTTCCCACTGCCGCCGCTGCCGGATTTCGCCGCGATCCAGGACGATCACGGCCAGGACGACGCCGAGTCCGATTGGGATCTGGGCAACCGCGCCCCGCTGGACGCGCTGCCGCCGGAGGAGGAGGCCGACCCGTTCGACGCCCCGCCACCGCCGCGCAAACCCGCCCGCCCCCCCGCCCGCCCGCTGGAGGAGTTGATCGCCGATGGTCCGGCGGACGACGCCGAGCCGCTGTGGGAACCGGTGTCGCTCGCCGATATGGCCAACCGCGAAGGGACCAAGCATCAAGGGGCCAGCGCCCCGCCGCCGGAGGAAAGCGACGACGACGAGGATTGGGCACCGCCCCCACCCCGCCGCGCCACCACCCGCCCCAACAGCGACGAAGACGAAACGCTGGCGGCGATGCGCCGTTTCTTCGCCGAGTCGGACCGCGCCGATGAGGATGAAGACGACCGCGCGTTCACCCCAGCGGACCGCAACCCAGCCCGCCTGGGCCGCCACGCACCGCCGGATGTGGACGATCTGCCCCTGGAGTTGGACGAGGAGGACGCGGTCAGCGACGCCGAGCCGGTCTTCTCGCACAAGGCGTTCGTCCGCCAGGATTTCGAGGACGATCCCGAAGACGAGGACGCCTTCGCCGACGACCACGCGATGGACCGCGACTCGACGAATAGCGAGTTGGGGGATAGTGACTTGGGGGATAGTGACTTGGGGGACCCCGCCCGCCGTTGGGCCGATCATTTGGACGACGAGGACGAGGAGGAACCGACCGACGCGGAAATCCTCGCCTTCGCCATCCGCGACCCGGAAATCCGCAGCCCGGCCCCACCGCCGCCGCCACCGCCACCGCCGCCGCCGCCCGCACCAGTCAAGGCCAAGGCCGAACGGTCGCCCCGGCGCGCGCCCACCGCCGCTGCCGACGGCGATGAGGATGGCGGCTTCGACAAGACGCTCGCGGCCCTGCGCTCCATGATCGAGGACGCGGCGGTCGAGCCGAAGCCCAGCGCGCGCCGCAAGGCCAAACCAGCGCCGCCGCCCGAACCGGCCCTGGACGATCTCGGTGGCGCCCCGCCCGACGACGAGGCCATGGACGACGCTCCGCCGCCACCGCGCCAGCCCACTGGCAAGGCATCGGCCAAGCCATCCGCCAGCAAAGGCGGCAACAGCAAACAGTCGGCGCAGGAACGCGAGATCGAAGAGGCGATGAAGGCCCTGCGCGATCTGGTCGAGGACGACGAGGACACCCCACCGCCCGCTTCCGCGAAAGCCACCCCCGCTGTCAACCGTCCGCTGCCCCGCCCGGCCGCCTGGGAGGAGGACGACGACCTCGACACCCCACGGCACCCGCCCCGGACGCCGGACCCGCTCCCCCTGATGGAGGACACGGCCCCACCGCCCCCGGCCTCACCGCCCCCCGCCTCACCGCCACGGCCAGCGGCGCAGGACATGCCGACAAAAGAAGCGGCCCCCAAAGAAGCGGCGAAAGACAGCCCGCTCAGCAAAACCATCGCCGCCCTGCGCGGCATGCTGGAATTGGACGGTCGCAAAAAGCGCTGATCCGTTCCAGAACCCCACACGAAAAGGCCGCGCGCGGGATGCCCCGCACGCGGCCTTTTCGTGTGGCAATCGACGGCGTTACCCGTTGTCGGCCAACACCGACCCGGCCAGATAGAGCGAGCCGCAAATTAGCACGCGGGCCGGGCCGCTGCGGCTGGCCACCAGCGACGCCAAGGCCGCCGTCACGCTGTCCGCCGCCGCCGTGTCGGCGATGCCGCAGGTCCGCGCGGCCTCCGCCGATTCCTCGGCGGTCAGCGACGCTTCCTCGCCCGGAATGACCACGGTGCGCATGGCGTGGGCGAAGGGGGCCAAGGGGCCAAGAAACTCATACGGGTCCTTGCTGGTCAGCATCCCATAGATCAGCAGCAGCGGGCGGGGGCCGTCCGCCTGCGTCCAATCCACCGCCTGCCGGGCCAGCACCTCGCCCGCCGAGTCGTTGTGCCCGCCATCGAGCCAAAGTTCCCAATCCGGCGGCAGCGACTCGGCCAACGGGCCGCGCGTCAACCGTTGCAGACGGGCGGGCCATTCGACCGAGGCCAGACCCTGGCGGATCGCCGCCGCGTCCACCGCCAGCGGCAGATGATCCAGGCAGGCCAGCGCCAAACCGGCGTTGCCGATCTGGTGCGCGCCGGGCAGGCCCGGCATCGGCAAATCGATGGCACCGCGCGCCGCGCTTTCGAACCGGAAACCGCCGGGCTGCGGCGTGACGCTCCAGCCCTTGACCGGCGCGCCGACGGCCTCGGCGTGGCGGTGCAGGGTGTCGCGCGCCTCCGCCGCCGGTTGATCGGCCAGCACCACCGGAACGCCCGGCTTGAAGATGCCCGCCTTTTCCCCGGCGATGGCGGTCAGCGTCTCGCCCAGGAATTGGCGGTGATCGTAGGATATGCGGGTGATCGCGGTGACGGCGGGGCTGTTCACCACGTTGGTGGCGTCCAGCCGTCCGCCCAGCCCGGTTTCCAACAGCACCACATCGGCCGGAACGCGGGAGAAGGCCAGGAAGGCCGCCACCGTCGTCACCTCGAAAAAGGTGATCGGACCGCCCGCGTTGGCCGCCTCGCACTCTTCCAGCAGGCTGGCGAGGTGGTTGTCGTCGATCAACGTGCCCGCCAGCCGGATGCGCTCGTGAAAGCGCACCAGATGGGGGGAGGTGTAGACATGAACGCGGTATCCGGCGGCTTCCAGGATCGCCCGCAGAAAGGCGACGGTCGATCCCTTGCCGTTGGTTCCGGCCACATGCACCACCGGCGGCAAGCGCCGCTCGGGATGGTCCAGCGCCGCCAGCAGCCGATGGACACGGTCCAGCGACAGGTCGATGACCTTCGGGTGCAAGCCCTTCAAACGGTCCAGAACCGGGTCGGAGCGGTGTGAGTCGGTCATCGCCTGTTCCTTGCTGATGAAGCCGGGCGCGTGATGACGCCGGACGTCAGTCGTCGCCCGCCGCCGTCGTGGCCGGGGCGGCCGACACCGCCACCGCCTTGCCCACCGGGGCCGCGTCCTCGAACTCCGCGTCGATCACCTCGTCGTCGGTGCGGACGCGCTGGGTCAGCAGGTCGATCACCCGCACCAGCGTGCCGCGCAGGTCGCGGCGGTGGACGACCATGTCGACCATGCCGTGCTCCAGCAGATATTCCGACCGCTGGAAGCCTTCCGGCAGGGTTTCGCGGATCGTGCTTTCGATCACGCGCGCCCCGGCAAAGCCGATCTGCGCGCCCTTTTCGGCGATGTGGATGTCGCCCAGCATGGCGAAGGAGGCCGTCACGCCGCCGGTGGTCGGATCGGTCAGCACGACGATGTAGGGCAGGCCGGCTTCCTTGACCATCTCCACCGCGATGGTGGTGCGCGGCATCTGCATCAGCGACAGGATGCCTTCCTGCATGCGGGCACCGCCCGACGCGGGCACGACGATCAAGGGGGCCTTCTTCGCCACCGCCAGCTTGGCGGCGGTCAACAGCCCTTCGCCGACGGCAATGCCCATCGACCCGCCCATGAAGCCGAAATCGAAGGCGGCGACCACGGCGGGCAGCCCACCGACCAGCCCACTGCCGACGACGATGGCGTCGGTGCGGCCGGTCTTGGTCTGGGCTTCCTTCAGGCGGTCGGTGTAGCGCTTCTGATCGCGGAACTTCAGCGGATCGGCGACCGACTTCGGCAACTCCACCCCGTCATAAGCCCCGCCGTCGAACAGCGATTCCAGCCGCTTGATCGGGTCGAGCCGCATGTGGAAGCCGCAATGCTGGCAGACATGCAGATTCTCTTCCAACTCGCGATGGAACAGCATCGCCTCGCAGCTCGGGCATTTGTGCCAGAGGTTGTCGGGAACCTCCTTGCGGGCGTAGAGGGCGCGGATTTTGGGACGGACGTAGTTGGTAAGCCAGTTCATGGAACGCCTTTCAACGGCACGACGACGCGCTGGATGTGGGCAGCCGACGGGACCACATCAAGCGAGTGGGTCTGATGGTTGCCGCGAGCGGTTTTTGCTGCGGGTGTGGTAATGCGGTTTGACGCGCTTGTAAACCGTCCCGCCGGAGGGGGAAGGCCGGGCCGACCATCCCAAAACGTCGCGCAACACCGCGCAACGGGGGACGGCCGAACCCGAACGCCGGAAAGCGGGATCAGCCCCGCGCGGTGCGCACGCCCTCGGCCAGCTCGCGGACGAAGCCCAGAACATCCTCCACCAACCCCGGACTCAACGCGCCGGTCTCGTCCAACCCATCGGCCAGACGGGAGACGATGGCCGAACCGACGACGACCGCGTCGGCGACGCGCGCCACCTCGGCGGCCTGGGCGGGCGTCTTGATGCCGAAGCCGACGGCAACCGGCAGATCGCTGTTGCGCTTCAACCGGGCCACCGCCGCATCGACGGCGGTGTTGGCCGCGCTTGCGGTCCCGGTGATCCCGGCGATGGAGACGTAATAGAGAAAGCCCGAGGTGTTTTGCAGCACGGCGGGCAGACGCTTTTCGTCGGTGGTCGGGGTGGTCAGGCGGATGAAGTTGATCCCGGCGCGGATCGCCGGAACGCACAGCTCGCCATCCTCTTCCGGTGGCAGATCGACGATGATCAGACCATCCACGCCGCTGGCCTTGGCGTCCACCAGGAAGCGGTCCACGCCATAGGCGTAGATCGGGTTGTAGTAGCCCATCAGGATGATCGGGGTCTCGCCGTCCTTCTCGCGGAACTTCGTCACCAGGGACAGCGTCTTACGCACCGTCATCCCGGCGTTCAACGCCCGCAGGGAGGACGCCTGGATGGACGGGCCGTCGGCCATCGGGTCGGTGAAGGGAACGCCCAGTTCGATCAGGTCGGCCCCGGCGGCGGGCAGGCCGTCGAGCAGGGTCTGACAGGCGGCCGGATCGGGGTCGCCCGCCGTGATGAAGGTGATGAGACCGGCCCGCCCCTCGGCCTTCAGAGCCTGGAAACGGCGGTCAATGCGCGACTCAGGCGGACGGCTTTCGGCAACGGCGTTCACAGGCTCACTCCCAGATGCTGGGCGACGGAGAAGATGTCCTTGTCGCCACGGCCCGACAGGCACAGGACCATCAGATGGTCTTTCGGCAGGGTCGGGGCGCGCTTGATGACTTCGGCCAGGGCGTGGGCGGATTCCAACGCCGGGATGATGCCCTCGGTCTGGGCGCAGAGCTGGAAGGCCTCCAGCGCTTCGGCGTCGGTGGCGGCGGCGTAGGTGACGCGGCCCACATCGTTCAGCCACGCGTGTTCCGGGCCGACGCCGGGGTAATCCAGACCGGCGGAGATCGAATGGCCTTCCAGGATCTGGCCGTCCTCGTCCTGCAACAGATAGGTGCGGTTGCCGTGCAGCACGCCCGGACGCCCGCCGTTGATCGAGGCGGCGTGGTCGAGCGGCCCCTTGTCCAGCCCGCGCCCGGCGGCCTCGACCGCGATCATCGCCACCGACGGATCGTCCAGGAACGGATGGAACAGACCGATGGCGTTCGATCCGCCGCCCACACAGGCGATCAGCGAATCGGGCAGGCGGCCTTCCTGCTCCTGCATCTGGGTCTTCACCTCGGTGCCGATCACCGATTGGAAATCGCGCACGATGGTGGGGTAGGGGTGCGGCCCGGCGGCGGTGCCGATGATGTAGAAGGTGTCGGCGACGTTCGTGACCCAGTCGCGCAGCGCCTCGTTCATCGCGTCCTTCAGCGTCTTGGCACCAGAGGTGACGGCGCGGACCTCCGCCCCCAGCAGCTTCATGCGGAAGACGTTCGGGGCCTGCCGGGCGATGTCGGTTTCGCCCATGTAGATGACGCAGGGCATGTTGTAGAGCGCGCAGACGGTCGCCGTCGCCACGCCGTGCTGACCGGCCCCGGTTTCGGCGATGATGCGGGTCTTGCCCATGCGGCGGGCCAGCAGGATCTGGCCGATGCAGTTGTTGATCTTGTGCGCGCCGGTGTGGTTCAGCTCCTCGCGCTTGAAGTAGATCTTCGCCCCGCCCAGCTTTTCGGTCAGCCGCTCGGCGAAATAGAGCGGGTTGGGCCGCCCGACATACTGCTTGAGCTGCCGGAGCATCTCGCCTTCAAAGGCGGGATCGGCGCGGGCCTCGCGGTAGGCCTTTTCCACGTCGAGGATCAACGGCATCAGCGTTTCGGCGACGTAGCGCCCGCCAAAAATGCCGAAATGCCCCTGTTCATCGGGACCGGAACGGTAGGTGTTGGGTCTGGTCATCGTCTGGGGAACTGCCTGAAGCGGGTTGACGCGCCGTCAAAGGCGTCACCATAGCGGTGACGCGCGCCGATTTGAAGCGTTTGACGGATGATCGGCGGCCGGATCGGGATCCGTCCCTTCACCATACGCATCCGCCGCCCAAACGGATGACCGGAAATAACACTCTCTTGCGCCGTCGGCCCCGTCGCACCGGAGATAAGGTTTCCACCGACACGCCACCGACACAGGGCAATCGCTTGAAGGTTTATAAACCTATATGAAGGATTTACCGTCATCCCCGCGAAGGCGGGGATCCAGGCTTTCCCGTCAGAGCCACTCTGCGAACTCTGGATCCCCGCCTTCGCGGGGATGACGAATGTCCTAATAAAGGAATTTCAAGCCTTCACCCGATTGCCCTGGCCACCGACACGCGCGGCGTTGCCGCCCGTGGGCCGGGCGCATAGAGTGACGGTTCCCGTCCCGCTCCCTGGTTTGTTTCGAAAGCACCGCCCATGTCCGCCGCCCTTCCCCCCATGGAACCGGAGCCGACCACCCCCCGCCGCATCCTGGTGGTCGAGGACAGCCCGCTGAACCAGATGATCGTCAACGCCATCCTGTCATCGGCCGATTACCGGGTGGAGATGGCCAACAACGGGTTGGAAGCGGTGATGGCGGCCCAGGCGGGCGGCTTCGACCTGATCCTGATGGATCTGTCAATGCCGGAGATGGACGGCCTGACCGCCACCCGGCTGTTGCGCGAACTGCCCGGCCCGGCCGGGCGGGTCCCGGTGATCGCCATGACCGCCGACAGCGACGAGGCCGACCGCCAGCGCTGCCTGGATGTCGGCATGAACGACCATGTCGCCAAGCCGGTGGAGCGCGCCCAACTGCTGGCCACCGTCGCCGAATGGCTGAAGCCCGCCGACCAGCGCAGCGCCACCGCCCCTTGCGGCCCCATCGCCGAACCCAGCGCCGACGCCGTGCTGGACCAGGAGGTGTTGCGTCAACTGGCCGAGGATCTGGACGCCGATTTGCTGGTGGAGGTTCTGGAACAATTCCTGGCCGAAACCCAGGACCGCATCGCCCGCATCGCCCAGGAACCCGACCTCGACGCCCTGACGCGCGAGGCGCACACGCTGAAAAGCACGGCGGGGACCTTTGGCGCGCACGCGCTCTGTGTCGCCGCCCGCGCGCTGGAAATGTCCTGCCGCGCCCGGGCGGAGGCCGAGGTGCGGGCGCTGCGTTTCGAGATTCCACGCCTGGCGGAGGAGGCCATCGCCGCCTACCGCGCGGCGGGCTATCTGCCCTGAAATCCCCCTCGGGGTCTTACAGGGGGTCTTTCAGGGGGCCTTACAGCTTGCCTTCCGCCTGCCAGGCCAGACGCTTGCGGTAGATGGTGGAGGCGCTGATTTCCAGCAGCGCGGCGGCGCGGGGGATGTTGCCCTCGCACGCGGCGATGGCGTTTTCGATGGCGTCCTTTTCCACCTCCCACAGCGGCTTGATCGTCTCGGGCGTCAAGGGCGGCGGGATCGGGGCGGGTGGGGGGGCGGCGGCTTCAAGAACCGTCGCCATCGGCACGGGGGCCGCAGCGATCAAACCCGACGCGCCCCCACCCGGTCCCCCCAAAGGAGCTGGCAGCATCTGCGGCAACACCGTGTCGCCGTCGTGCAGGACGGAAACGATGCGGACGACGTTCTGCAATTGGCGGACGTTGCCCGGCCAATGGTAATGGCGCAGCGCCTGTTCGGTGTCGGGCGCGAACTGGGTGAAGCCCTTTTTCTCTTCCGCCGTGAATTCCGCCAGATAATGGCGGGCGATCTCCAACACATCGTCCTCGCGCTCGCGCAGCGGCGGCAGATGGATGGGGATGACGTGCAGGCGGTAATAGAGATCCTCGCGGAAGCGGCCTTCCTCCACCTCGTGCAGCGGGTCGCGGTTGGTGGCGCAGACGATGCGCAGATCGACCTTTTCCAGCTTCGACCCGCCCACCGGGGTGAAGGTCCCGGTCTGGATGAAGCGCAGCAGCTTGGTTTGCAGGTCGGGGGCGAGTTCGCAAATCTCGTCCAGGAACAGGGTGCCGCCGTCGGCCCGCGCCGCCGCCCCCTCGCGGTCCGCCACAGCACCGGTGAAGGACCCCTTCATGTGCCCGAAGATCTCGCTTTCCATGAGATCCTTGGGAATCGCCCCGCAATTGATGGCGATGAAGGGCTTGGCCGCCCGCTGGCTCTGCCGGTGGATCGCCTCCGCGCACACCTCTTTCCCGGTGCCGGATTCGCCGGTGATGAAGACGGTGGCGCGCGAGGACGCCGCGCTGTCCACGATGCGATAGACCGCCTGCATCGCCAGCGACGAGCCGATGAAGCCGTGATAGCGCGCGCGGCCCAGATTCTGTTCCAGGCTGTCCACCATCTGGGCCAGCCGCAGCCGTTCCACCGCGTTGCGCACGGTCACGATCAGGCGGTCCGCCGAGAAGGGCTTCACCAGGAAATCATAGGCCCCGTAGCGCATCGCCTCCACCGCCGCGTTCACCGACCCGTGGGCGGTGATGACGATGACGGCGCAGGGCAGGGCCTGGGCGTTGATGCGCTTCAGCACCTCCATCCCGTTCATGTCGGGAAGCTGAAGGTCGAGCAACACCACCTTGGGCGCGCCATCGGCCAATTGCTCGATGGCGGCGGCCCCGGTTTCCACCGCGATGACGCGGTAGGATTCCTTCTTCAGGAATTCCGTGTAGACGCGCGCCAGCGACGGCGTGTCTTCGATGAGCAGGACGGGGATGGGGCCAAGGGGCATGCGAAGGCAGCGCGCGGTCGTGGACGGGAAAGGCGATTCGCCCTTCATGTCTACCAGATCTTTTGCGAATTCCCATCCGTTGCAATCGCAAAACCTGATGAAACACTCAAAAAGCCGATCGGCAAGATTGCTGCGCCCGCGCGGCGGCCATGGACGCGCCGTTCGGGATGGATTATCTGCAACAGCCGGGGGGCAGCCCCCGATCCAACGCAACAGGGGTGGGTAGGGTCATGGTCGATCACGCCAGTCTGTCCGGCAAGCGCGTGCTGCTGGTGATCGCGGGCGGCATCGCCGCCTACAAATGCCTCGACCTGATTCGCCGCCTGCGCGAACGCGGCGTCACCGTCCGCGCCGTGCTGACGGAGGCCGGGGCGCGCTTCGTCACCCCGCTGTCGGTGCAGGCGCTGACCGAAGACACCGTGTACCGCGATCTCTGGTCGCTGACCGATGAATCGGAGATGGGCCACATCCGCCTGTCGCGCGAGGCCGACCTGATCGTCGTCGCCCCGGCCACCGCCGACCTGCTGGCGCGCATGGCCGCCGGCATGGCCGACGATCTGGCCGCCACCGTCATGCTCGCCACCGACAAGCCGGTGCTGGTCGCCCCGGCGATGAACGTCCGCATGTGGCAGCACCCGGCCACGCAGGACAACATGGCCCGGTTGGAACAGCGCGGCGTGCGCCGCGTCGGCCCCAACGACGGGGTGATGGCCTGCAACGAGTTCGGGCCGGGCCGCATGGCCGAACCGATGGAGATCATCGACGCCATCGCCGCCTTTTTCACCGAGTCGGCGCGCAAGCCGCTGGCGGGCAAACGCGCCCTGGTGACGAGCGGCCCGACCCATGAACCCATCGACCCGGTGCGCTACATCGCCAACCGGTCGTCCGGCAAGCAGGGCCACGCCATCGCCGCCGCGCTGGCCGCGCTGGGGGCCGACGTGACGCTGGTCAGCGGCCCGACCCGCCTGCCCGACCCGCCCGGCTGCACCGTGGTCGCCATCGAAACCGCGCGCGAGATGCTGGCCGCCTGCGAGGCCGCCCGCGAGGCCGCTGTGCCGGTGGACATCGCCGTCTGCGCGGCGGCGGTGGCCGATTGGCGTGTGGTCGGGGCGTCCGACCGCAAGCTGAAGAAGGACGGCGGCGGTCCGCCCGCGCTGGCCCTGACCGAGAATCCCGACATCCTCGCCACCCTGTCGCAGGCCGGGCCGCGCCGCCCGGCGCTGGTCGTCGGCTTTGCGGCGGAGACCGGCGACGTCGTCGCCACCGCCACCGCCAAACGCGCCCGCAAGGGCTGCGACTGGATCGTGGCCAACGACGTGTCGCTCGGGACCACCACCTTTGGCGGGACCGACAACACCGTGCACGTCATCCGCGCCGATGGGGCGGAGTCCTGGCCGACCATGGGCAAGGACGCCGTCGGCGCGCGGCTGGCCGAGGCCATCGCCGCCCATTTCGCCGCCCATTTCGCCGCCCATTTCGCCGACTGAGTCCCCCTGATCCTGACCGGACGCCGCACCAATGACCGATCCGATGACCAATTCCTCGCCGACGCTGTCCTTCCTGCGCCTGCCCGGCAACAGCGACCTGCCGCTGCCCGCCTACGCCACCGCCGGAGCCGCCGGATTTGACCTGCGCGCCGCGCTGCCAACGGGGGACAGCCTGCGACTCGATCCCGGCCAACGCGCGCTGGTTTCAATCGGCTTCGCCGTCGCCGTGCCAGCGGGGTGGGAGTTGCAAATCCGCCCGCGCTCCGGCTTGGCGGTGAAACACGGCGTCACCGTGCTGAACAGCCCTGGAACCATCGACAGCGACTATCGCGGCCCGGTCGGCGTCTGCCTCGTCAATCTGGGCGCGGACCCCTTCGTCATCGCCCATGGCGACCGCATCGCCCAGGGCGTCGTCGCCCGCGCGCCGCAAGCCGCGCTGGTGGAGGTCGACTCCCTGGACGAGACGGCGCGCGGCGCTGGCGGTTTCGGTTCCACCGGGGTGGCCTGAAACACCGGCCTGAAACACCGGCCCGAATCCCCGGCCTGAATCTCCGTGCGGCTCAACCGCCCAGCGGCGGGGCTTGGTGCAGCCCCCCGGCGTTCCACAGGGCGTTCGCCCCACGTTCGATCCCCAGATCGGACCGGCGGCCAAGATGGCGGTCGTACAGCTCGCCGTAATGGCCGACCCAGCCGATCACCCGCAAGGCCCAACCATCGTCCAGGCCCAAATCCTGGCCAAAGCCGGGAACGCCCCCCAGCAGACGGCGGGTTTCGGCGTCGCCGGTGCTTTTGCGGGCGGCGGCGTTCGCGCTGGTCACGCCCTTTTCCTCCGCCGCCAGCAGCGCCAGCACGGTCCAGCGGATGATCGCCTCCCACGCCCGGTCATCGTTGCGCACCATCGGCGACAGCGGCGTCCGGGCGTCCGCGTCGAGCAGAATCGCATAGTCGCGCGGGCTGGGCGCGCTTTGCGCCCGCTGCCCGTGCAGGGCCAGCCGGTGGCCGGTGTACAGATCGCAATGATGGTTGAAGAAGGCCCCCAACGCCCCTTCGGTGGAGCGGAAGCGCTTGATCATCAGGCGGGTCCCGCTGCGGGCGATCCAACCGTCGATCCCGCTGGCCGCCGTGGTCCCGTCCACCACGCAGACGCTCGCCCCCGCCGCCTGCGGCAAGGCGGCGATGCCCAAGGCGCGATGAACCATCACCGCCTGGGTGTCGAACAGATACACCACCGGAAAGGCGACGTCCTGGCTGCGCTCGCGCTCCTGCGTCGAGGTCGTGGTGTCCATCACCACATCGACCAGCCGGTCGCGCAGCACGGAAAAGCGGTTTTCCGCCCCGACCTCGACAAAGACCACCGGATCGTCCCGCCCCAGGGTGGCGATGGCGACGGCGCGGCACAGATCGGGAAAGAAGCCACGCCACACCCCCGCCTCGTCCAGCGCCGACAGCCCCAGACCGGCGGCGGTGACGCCGCAACGCAGAACCCCGGCCGCCCGCACCCGTTCCAGCGTTCCCGCCCCCACGGGGGGAGCGGCGGCCAGACACAGCATCAGCAGCGCCAGACATCGGATCGTCTTCAGGATCGTCATCGGCCCATCCGTATCGGCCCATCCACCCGGAACCGACCGCCGCGCGCGGTCTTGCGCGCGGGACACAGGTCCATCGCGGCTGAGTTTATTTTTTGCACGGTGAATGCGTGATTAACGCCGGGGTTGCCTCCGCAGGCGCACGCCCCGGCTGGCGACCGGCCCCAAGCGTTAACGAAATGGGCGCTACCGAAATGGACACAAACGAAAAGGGCGCTCCCCCCATGGGCCACAGCCCCGGGAAGAACGCCCGATTCACAGGATCACAGACCGGGGTGGGCAGGCCGGACGGGCGCAAGGCCCGCCACCGCCCGAACCGGGCGGCGGATCACTCCGCCTTCTTGGTCAGATCCTCGCCGGTGGCCTGATCGACCTGCTTCATCGACAGCTTGACCTTGCCGCGATCGTCGAAGCCGATGACCTTGACCTTCACCGCGTCGCCCTGGGACACGATGTCCGACACCTTGGCCACGCGCTGCGGGGCCAGTTCGGAGATGTGCACCAGACCGTCGCGCGAACCGAGGAAGTTCACGAACGCGCCGAAATCAACGACCTTCACCACCTTGCCGGTGTAGACGACGTTCAGTTCCGGCTCGGCGACGATGCCCTTGATCCACTCGATGGCGGCGTCCGACTTCTTCTGATCGACCGCCGAAACCTTGACGGTCCCGTCGTCGTCGATGTCGATCTTCGCACCGGTCTGCTCGACGATCTCGCGGATCACCTTGCCGCCGGAACCGATCACGTCGCGGATCTTTTCCTTGGGGATGTTGATGACGGTGATGCGCGGGGCGTTTTCGTTCACGCCGTCGCGGGCACCGGTCAGCGCCTTGGCCATCTCGCCGAGGATGTGCAGACGACCGTCCTTGGCCTGGGCCAGGGCGATCTTCATGATCTCTTCGGTGATCGAGGTGATCTTAATGTCCATCTGGAGCGCGGTGACGCCGAGTTCGGTCCCCGCCACCTTGAAGTCCATGTCGCCGAGATGGTCTTCGTCACCCAGGATGTCCGACAGCACGGCAAAGCCGTGGTCTTCCTTGATGAGGCCCATGGCGATGCCCGCGACCGGACGCGCCAGCGGCGCACCGGCGTCCATCAGCGACAGCGAGGTGCCGCAGACGGTGGCCATCGACGAGGAGCCGTTCGACTCGGTGACTTCCGACACCACACGCAGGGTGTAGGGGAAATCCTCCTTCTTCGGCAGCAGCGGGTGGATGGCGCGCCACGCCAGCTTGCCATGGCCGATTTCGCGGCGGCCCGGCGACCCCATGCGGCCCGCTTCACCCACCGAGTACGGGGGGAAGTTGTAGTGCAGCATGAAATGCTCGCGGTATTCGCCTTCGAGCGCGTCGATGATCTGCTCGTCCTGGCTGGTCCCCAGCGTGGTCACGACCAGCGCCTGGGTTTCGCCACGGGTGAACAGGGCCGAACCGTGGGCGCGCGGCAGAACGCCGACTTCCGACACGATCGGACGGACGGTCTTGGTGTCGCGGCCATCGATGCGGCGGCCGGTCTTCAGAACCGCGCCGCGCAGGATGTCGGCCTCAAGCTCCTTGAACTCGGTCCCGATCTGCTGGGCCTCATACTCACCCGCCAGCGTCTCCAGGGCCTTGGCCTTGGCGGCCCCGACCTTTTCGTAACGGACCTGCTTGACCGTCTCGGTGTAGGCGGCTTCGACGTCGGCACCGACGGTGTCGCGCAGGCGGGCCTTCAGAGCCTTGCGGTCATAGGCCGGCTCCGGCAGATCCCACGGCTCCTTCGCCGCCAGTTCGGCGAGGTCGATGATCGCGTTGATGACCGGCTGGAAACCGCTGTGGCCGAACATGACGGCCCCGAGCATGACCTCTTCGGTCAGCTCCTTGGCTTCCGATTCCACCATCAGCACGCCTTCGGTGGTCCCGGCGACGACGAGGTTCAGATCGGAGTCGGCGATCTCGTCGGCGGTCGGGTTCAGAATGAACTGGCCATTCTTGTAACCGACGCGGGCCGCGCCGATCGGGCCGAGGAACGGCACGCCCGACAGCGTCAGGGCCGCCGACGCGCCGACCATCGACACGATGTCGGGGTCGTTTTCCAGATCGTGGCTGAGAACCGTGCAGATGACCTGCGTTTCGTTGCGGAAGCCCTCAACGAACAGCGGACGGATCGGGCGGTCGATCAGGCGGCTGACCAGCGTTTCCTTTTCCGTCGGGCGGCCTTCGCGCTTGAAGAACCCACCGGGGATCTTGCCAGCGGCAAACGCCTTTTCCTGATAGTTGACCGTCAGAGGGAAGAAATCGATGCCCGGCTTCGGCGCCTTGGCGGCGACGGCGGTGCAGAGAACGGTGGTGTCGCCATACGTCACCATCACAGCGCCGCCAGCCTGACGGGCGATCTTGCCCGTTTCCAGAACCAGCTTGCGGCCGCCCCATTCGATTTCTTTACGGTGAACAGTGAACATTGAGTCTTTCCTTCCATCCGACACCCAGAACGGCCGGATTGCCGCCATGGGCCGAGGCCATCGGTCGTAAGGCCCCGCAGAGAGTTCATGTGAAATTACGGCAGAGAATTGGCGTGAAAAAGGCCGGGTCCCGCGTCAACGGGCCGGCCGGTCCATCACAAAGCTCTAAACCAATGGCATGATGAAAACGCAGCGCTGAAAAGGAACAACGCCCCAACCGGCGCGTCGCGCCCGCCGGAACCCGAAGGAGCGGCGGGGCGAAGGCTGGTCAGGGCGTTGGATCCGGTCACTGGCTGGACAAGCCGTCGATCAACGACGCAGGCCCAGACGCTCGATGAGCGTGGCGTAGCGGCCCTGATCCTTCTTCTTCAGATAATCAAGCAGGCTGCGGCGCTGACCGACCATCACGAGGAGACCACGGCGGGAGTGGAAGTCCTTCTTGTGGCTCTTCAGGTGTTCGGTCAGGTTGCTGATCCGCTCGGTCAGGATCGAAACCTGGACTTCCGGCGAACCGGTGTCGTTCTCACCGCGCGAGTATTCCTTGATCAGCTCGGCCTTACGCTCGGGCGTAATCGACATCGGGGTCTCCTACAAATTCAAAGGTTGAGCACGCGCACCGGACGGACCTCCGCCCCCTCGACCCGCGCCAGCGCCACCGGCGTCTCGCCGCAAAGCGCAATGACGGTGCCATCCCCGCCAACAGCCCCCCGAAGCGCCTCTAGGCGTTCGCGGTCCTGCCGGGTGAGGAGAGCCACCGTCTGGCCGTGTCTCAGTCGGTGCGCTTCCGCTTCGGTCAAGGCAAGCGCCGGGATGTCGTCCAGCGCGGTCTTGATCGGCAACAGAAGTCGTTCGACGGCCGCACCTTGCTCCATGGCCGCCAATTCGTCCAGGGAAATCGCGTTGTCCAGCGTAAAGGAGCCGACGCGCAGGCGGCGCAGCAGTTGGACATGGCCCACCGTGCCCAGCGCTTCGGCCAGATCGCGGGCCAGCGAGCGGACATAGGTCCCCTTGCCGCAATCGACCTCGAACAGCGCGTGGTCCGCGTCGATCACCTCGACCAGGGCAAAGCGGTCGATGCGCACGCGCCGCGCCGCCAGATCGACCACGTCGCCTTCGCGCGCGATGTCATAGGCGCGCTCGCCGTCGATCTTGATGGCGCAATATTGCGGCGGCACCTGGTCGATCTCACCCAAAAAGGCGGGCAGGGCGGCGGTGATGGCCTCGACCGTCGGGCGATGATCGGAGCGGTCGATCACCGCGCCCTCGCGGTCGTCGGTGCTGGTGCGTTCGCCCCAGCGGATGGAAAAGCGGTAGGTCTTGGCCCCGTCCATCGCGTAGGAGACGGTTTTGGTCGCCTCGCCCAACGCGATGGGCAGGATGCCGGTGGCCAGCGGGTCGAGCGTGCCGCCATGCCCGGCCTTGTCGGCGTTCAACAGACGCCGCACCTTGGACAGCGCCTGCGTGGAACTCAGCCCTTCGGGCTTGTCCAGCACGACCCAGCCATGGATCGGCTGGCCCTTGCGCTTACGAGCCACGGCGCGCGCCCTTGCCGCTGTGGTCATCGTCGGAGTCGGCACCCTCGCCGTCCTCCTCATCGTCCCAATCGTCGCCGTCCTCATCACCCTCATCGTCGTCGCGATCATCATCATCGTCGTGATCGTCGTCGCCGTTGACGCGGCCCAGCCCCTGGCCGCTGAGATCACGGGCGACCTCCGGGCTGTGCAGGATGGTGTCGATGTGGTGGGCGTAGTCGAAGGACGTGTCGCCCTCAAAGAACAGGGTCGGCGCGTGGCGCAGATTGACCATGCGGGCGACCTGGCCGCGCAGGAAGGCCGACGCGCGTTTCAGCGCCACCGCCGCTTCCTCCATCTGGCCACCGCCCAGCGTGGTGAAGAACACGGTGGCGTTGGCCAGATCGGGGCTGATCCGCACCTCGGTCACGGTGATGTTGAAGGCGGAGAGTTCCGGGTCATAGAAATCGCCGCGCCGGAACAGCTCGGCCAACGCGTGGCGCAACTCCTCGCCGACGCGCAATTGCCGCTGGGAGGGGGGCTTTCCGGCGTTGACCGCGCCGCGCTTCTTGCTGGCCATGGGCAGATTCTTTCGTCGCTGTCGTGTCGTGTCGGACGGCGTCCGGGCGATCCGCGTCCGGCGGCGTCGCTGGCGAAGCGAGGGCGGGGCGCGTCGGTTCGGATGGCGTTGCCGCCGCTGGGGACCACCATGGAGGCGGTCGGGACGGATCGGCGTTGATCGGGTCCTGCGACCCGCACCGCGCGACCCGCAACAAGGGTCGTCAAAACAGGAAGGCCCGCCCGTCCCCGGCAACAGGCCGAAGACGGGCGGGCGATCCAACACCGCTTAGAGTTCGCGAGCGATCTCTTCGATTTCGAAGGCTTCGATCTGGTCGCCCGGCAGGATGTTGTCGTAATTCTCGAAGGCCATGCCGCACTCGTAACCCTCGCGGACGTCCTTGACCTCGTCCTTGAAGCGCTTGAGCGTCTTGAGCGTGCCCTCGTGGATGACGACGTTGTCGCGGAGCAGACGGACACCGGCACCGCGCTTGACCGTGCCCTGCGTGACCATACAACCGGCGACCTTGCCGACCTTGGTGATGTTGAAGACCTCGCGGATCGTCGCGTAACCGATGAAGCGTTCCCGCAGCGTCGGCGACAGCAGACCGGTCAGCGCCGCCTTCACGTCGTCGATCACGTTGTAGATGATCGAGTAGTAGCGGATTTCCACACCGTCGCGCTTGGCCAGATCGCGGGCCTGCGGGTTGGCGCGGACGTTGAAGCCGATGATCATCGCGTTCGACGCGTTGGCGAGCGTGATGTCGGATTCGTTGATCGCACCGACCGAGTTGTGCAGGACGCGGACCTTGACCTCGGTGTTTTCGGCCGTGAGCTTCTCCAGCGAGCTGGCGATGGCTTCGATCGACCCCTGCACGTCGCCCTTGATGACGACCGGCAGTTCCTTGGCCTCGCCCGCCTGGATGCGGCTGAACATGTCCTGCAACGAGCCGCGCGCGGTCGCCGCCACCGTCGCTTCGCGCTTCTTGCGCTGACGGAATTCGGCGATTTCGCGGGCGCGCGCTTCGGTTTCGACGACCGAGAAGTCATCGCCCGCCATCGGCGTGCCGTTCAGGCCCAGCACCTCCACCGGGACGGCCGGACCGGCCTCGGTGACGTTCTGGCCACGGTCGTTGATGAGCGCGCGGACGCGGCCCCATTCGGCACCGGTCACGAACACGTCGCCGACCTTCAGCGTGCCGCGCTGGACCAGCACGGTGGCGACCGAGCCGCGACCGCGTTCCAGCTTGGCTTCGATGACCACGCCCTCGGCGGTGCGGTTGGCGTTGGCGCGCAGCTCCAGAATTTCGGCCTGGAGGAGGATGGCCTCTTCCAGCTTGTTCAGGTTGCGCTTGGCCTTGGCCGACACCTCGACGTCGAGCACGTCGCCGCCCATTTCTTCGACGACCAACTCGTGCTGCAACAGCTCCTGACGGACCCGTTCGGGCTTGGCGTCGGGCAGGTCGCACTTGTTGATCGCGACGATGATCGGCACGCCCGCCGCCTTGGCGTGGCGGATGGCTTCGATCGTCTGCGGCATGACGCCGTCGTTGGCGGCCACCACCAGAACGACCACGTCGGTGACGTTGGCACCACGGGCGCGCATCTCGGTGAAGGCGGCGTGACCGGGGGTGTCGATGAAGGTGATCTTCGCACCCGACTCCAGCGTCACCTGATAGGCACCGATGTGCTGGGTGATGCCACCGGCTTCACCCGACACCACGTCGGTCTGACGCAGCGCGTCGAGCAGCGAGGTCTTGCCGTGGTCGACGTGCCCCATGATGGTGACGACCGGCGGACGGGCGACCAGGACGGCATCCGCCTCCTCGTCGGCGCGCAGGCCGATTTCCACGTCGGATTCCGACACGCGGCGGACGCGGTGGCCAAACTCGCCGATGATCAGTTCGGCGGTGTCGGCGTCGATCGTCTGGTTGATCGTCGCCATCACGCCCATGCGCATCAGCGACTTGATGACGTCGGCCCCACGTTCGGCCATGCGGTTGGCCAGTTCCTGCACGGTGATGACTTCCGGCAGAACGACGTCGCGCGTGACCTTCGCCGTCTCCTGACGGCTCATCATGCGCAGACGCTCACGCTCGCGGGCGCGGCGGACGGCGGCCAGCGACCGGGTGCGGTCGCTGCTGCCATCGTCGCTGAGAGCCTGCGAGACGGTCAGCTTGGACCCCTTGCGGCGGTCGCCACCGGCCGGAGCCTTGGCGGCGGGACGGGCCGGGGCAGCCTTCGCGGCACCGGGAGCGCCACGACCGCCCTTGCGACGGTTGTCGTCCTCATCCTCGGCGCGAACCGGGTGAGCGGCGACGGCACCGGGGGCCGGGCGGGCGCTGTCGGTGGTGACCGGACGATTGGCCGTGGCCGCACCCGGACGGGCGTCGCCCGCGCTGCGGTTCGGACCACCAGCGGTGCGCGGACCAGAGCCATCACGGCCAGCCCCATCACGGCCTTGGCCGTCGCGGCGCGGGGCCGGTTCGGCTTCGCGGCGCTTGGCCTCTTCGGCCTCCTTGCGGCGGGCCTCTTCTTCCTTGCGGCGGCGCTCCACCTCTTCGGCGACCTTCCGCTCCTCCTCCTGGATCGCGCGCAGCTCTTCCAGCTCACGCTGGCGGAGCGTCTCGGCGTCCAGAATGATCGGGGCGATCTCTTCGACCGGAGCCGGGGCGGGAGCGCTCGCCGCAACGGCGGCGGCCTCAGCGGCCTCGGCGGCGGCGACCGCCGCGCGGGCGGCCTCGTCTTCCGCATCGATGCGGCGCTGTTCTTCTTCCTGGGCGGCACCGCGCAGGGCGCGCATGCGGGCTTCCAGCTCCTCGCTGGTCAGCTTGCGGCCACCGGTCGGCGCGCCACCACGGGGGCGCTGCCCCGCCGGGCCACGGATCGGCAGGCCCTGAGCGGCCTGGCGGGCGGCGGCACCGCCGTCGGCGATGCCAGGAACGGCGCCCTTTTCAACATGGCGCTTGCGCTTGACCTCGACCGTCACCGCTTTCGACCGGCCATGGGAGAAGCTTTGCCGGACCTGCGTCTCGACCGGCTTCTTCGACTCCAGCTTCCCTTTGCCGGAGCCGGAGAGGTGCAAGACTTTCTTCTGGTCCTGGTCGTTGCTGTCGGTCATCGGTTCCCGAATGGTCAGTCGTTACATCGCAGGCCGGTCGGCGCCATCGCCGACTCCCAAGCCCTTATCACACACAGCGGGGGCGTCTGCCCCCCGAAGGCCGGAGAGCCGGGCCGCATCGCGCGCCAGGCTCTTGGCCAACCGTCCTTGCGCGACCACCGCGTGCACCGCGTGATCGCGGCCCAACGCGGCGGCCAGATCAGCCGACGCGAACAGCGCGATCACCGGCAGGTTCGGCGCGAGCGCCGTCACCTTGCCGCGTTGGTCGAGCGAACCGTCGCTGGCTTCGACCAGAAGGGCGGGCGGGGGACCCGACCGACCAACCTGATTGCCGCGCAACGCTTCGCGCACCTTCTCATACCCGGCCAGAACATAACCCGCACGGCGGGCCAGCCCCAGCGCGTTCAGGCAGCGCCGTTCCAGCAACCGGTCCAGCCGTTCGGCCAGATCCGGCGGCACCGTCACCGCCCGGCGCGCGGCCTTGGCGAAGACGGACTTCCCCATGGCCTTGGCCAGTGCCGCCCGATCCGCCGTGACCCACAGGCCACGACCGGGCAGCGTTTCCTCCAGGTCGGGAACCACCGTGCCGTCGGGGGCGATCACGAACCGGATCATGCCACCCTTCGGTCCCACCGTGGCCGACGCGATGCAGCGGCGCAAAGGCCCCTTCTCGTCGTCCGCCGGGTGATGGTCCACCACCTCCGGGATCGTGCCGTCGGTGGCGTCCGGTGCCTCTGCGTCGTTCCGCTCGGTCATCCGTTCGTCATCCACCCGTCGCGATCCCCAAACTCAACAGCCGCGTTGCCGCAGCGGGACGTCATCACGCCGAAGCGCCTTGCCCCGACGCGTCGGCGTCACCGGCCGCCGCAGCGCCCTCGCCGTCGAACCAATGGGCACGGGCCGCCATGATGATCTCGTTGGCTTCCTCTTCGGTCGGGCCGTCCTTGCCGAGAATCTCGACCAGTTCGTCGCCCGCCAGATCGGCCAGATCGTCCAGCGTCTTCACACCGTTTTCGCCCAGCTTGACCAGTTGCGCGGCGGTGCAGCCGGTCAGTTCGGCGACCACATCCTCCACACCCAGCTCCAGGCGGCGTTCGTTGGCCTGGGCATCCTGTTCGTCCAGGAAAGCCAGCGCACGCTGCTTCAGCTCATCGGCCACCGACTCGTCGAAGCCCTGGATTTCGGCCAGCTCTTCGGTTTCGACATAGGCGATTTCCTCGACCGAGGTGAAGCCTTCGGCGACCAGCAGATGGGCGATGACATCGTCCACATCCAACGCCTGCATGAACAGGCCGGAGCGGTTCTGAATCTCGTCGCTGCGGCGTTCGGACTCTTCCTGTTCGGTCAGGATGTCGATGTCCCAGCCGGTCAGCATCGAGGCCAGACGCACGTTCTGACCACGGCGACCGATGGCGAGCGACAATTGATCGTCCGACACCACCACCTCGATGCGGCGGTTGTCGTCGTCGAGCACGACCTTGACCACTTCGGCCGGGGCGAGCGCGTTGACGACGAAGGTCGCCGCCTCGCTGGCCCACGGAATAATGTCGATCTTCTCGCCCTGCAACTCGCCGACCACCGCCTGGACGCGGCTGCCGCGCATGCCGACGCAGGCACCGACCGGGTCGATGGAGCTGTCGTTGCTCAGCACCGCGATCTTGGCGCGGGAACCGGGGTCACGGGCGACGGCCTTGATCTCGATGATGCCGTCGTAGATTTCCGGCACTTCCTGGGCGAACAGCTTCGCCATGAACATCGGATGGGTGCGCGACAGGAAGATCTGCGGGCCGCGCGGCTCTTCGCGCACGTCGTAGATGTAGGCGCGCACACGGTCGCCGTTCTTGAAATGCTCGCGCGGCAGCAGCTCGTCGCGGCGCAGGATCGCTTCGGCGCGGCCCAGATCGACGGTGACGTTGCCATACTCGACGCGCTTGACCAGACCGTTGACGATCTCGCCCTTGCGGTCCTTGAACTCGTTGAACTGGCGCTTGCGCTCGGCGTCGCGCACCTTCTGCACGATGACCTGCTTGGCGGTCTGCGCGGCGATGCGGCCGAAATCGATGGGCGGCAGCGGATCGATCAGGAAATCACCGACCTTGGCGCTGGGCTTGCGGCGCACGGCGTAGGCCAGCGTGACCTGCGTCGCCTCGTTCTCCACCGTCTCGACCACTTCGAGATAGCGGGTCAGGTGGATGTCGCCGCTCTTGCGGTCGATGCGGGCGCGGATGTCGTGCTCGTGGCCGTACTTGGACCGACCGGCCTTCTGAATCGCCTGCTCCATCGCCTCCAGGACTTCGTCCCGGTCGATGTTCTTTTCGCGAGCGACCGCGTCAGCGACTTGCAGCAGTTCCATCCGTTACACTTCCTGGGTCGGCGTGTGGTCTTGGGGGCGGGGCAGGGGCTGGATCAGCCCTGCGACTCCTGGCTGGCGCGGATCAATTCGTCCGTCAGAACCAGCTTGGCGCGCAGGATGTTGTCGAATTCCAGCCGGGCGGCTCCCTGTTCGGTGTCGATGCACACAAGGCCGTCTTCGACGCCCTTCAATATGCCTCGGAAGCGCTTGCGGCCATCGCTTGACGCCAGCCGGGTGTCCAGCTTGGCTTCGAAACCGGCGAAGCGCGCGAAATCCTTCAGGCGGGTCAGCGGACGGTCGATGCCCGGCGAGCTGACCTCCAGCGTGTAGGCGTCGCGGATCGGATCCTCGACGTCGAGCAGGGCGGAGACAGACCGGCTGATGTCCGCGCAATCCTCGACCGTCATGGCCGCGCCGTCGGCGCGTTCCGCCATGATCTGGAGAATCGCCCGCTGGCCGCCCGAAATCTGGACACGCACGACCTCGTAGCCCATGGCCTCGACCGACGGCGTGATGATCTGTTCGATGCGACCTGATGCGTCCATGTTCAACCAACCTGCTGCCTGCGACCGGGATTGGACCGGGCCAGGCTCTTGCCCGTGCGTTGCCGCACGCTGATAAAAAAATAAGTGGGCAAAAGCCCACCCGCAATGCGTCCCGACGGCCTGGTTTCCCGGACCGCCGTTCCGTATGGGTTTACGAGGCTGACTATAGTCATTCCCACCGACGCCGCAAGCTTTTTCCCTGGCCTTGTCCCGCGCATCAAGCAAGGCTGGGGTGGCGACAGGATGATACCGGGGATGACGAATGATTTTGGAAGCCGCTTTGCTGATGGTCCGCCCAGGACAGGAGCCGGATTTCGAACGCGCGATGGCCGAGGCCCGGCCCTTGATCGCCGCCACGCCCGGTTTTCGTGGGATGGAGGTGCGGCGTTGTCTGGAGGTCGCCAACCGTTACCTTTTGCTGGTCCATTGGGACCGGCTGGAGGACCACACGCAAGGATTCCGGGGGTCGGAGCGCTACGCGGGTTGGAAGGCGCTGCTTCACCATTTTTACGACCCGTTCCCGCTGGTCGAGCATTTCGCCCCGGCGGTGGTCGCGGTTCCCGATCCGGCATCACCGGCGTCAGCCGGATCGGCCTGATCGGGGCGCGGCGGAACGAGGAAAACCCTCACCCCGCCGCAGCGGGTCAACGCGGGTTGCGGACGAAGCGCAGGAAAACGGGCTTGCGCCCCGCCTCGATCGCCTTTTCCTCGTAACGGGTGGCGGGCCAATCTGCCGGACGGACGCGCCAATCGGACGGCACCCGCGCGGTCCAGGTGAAATCCGGGTGCTTCATCAGGTGTTCCAGGCTCCAGCGCACCAGCCCCATGTCGTCGCTGGCCACCCGCAGTTCGGCCCCGTCCTTCAGCACACGCGACAGGCGGGCCAGATTTTCCGGCCCGATGAAGCGGCGGCTGTGGTGGCGGGTTTTCGGCCAGGGGTCGGCGAACAGCACAAAGGCCCGGCCGATGGACGCGTCGGGCAGGGCGTCGATCAGCGGACGGGCGTCATCGGCCAGCACCCGCACCCGCGACTCCAGACCGGCGTCCTCAACCAGCGCCAACAGGCTGGCCACGCCGTTGATGAAGGGTTCGGCCCCGATCACCCCGACCGATGGGTTGTCCGCCGCCACCCGGGCCAGATGATGACCGCCACCGAATCCCACCTCCAACCAGACATCCGACACCGGAACGGCGAACAGGCCCGGCGGATCCAGCCGGTCGCCCCGCTGCGGGGTGGGGATGCTGAGCGTCGGCAACAGCGTGTCGAGCAGACCGGTCTTGCGCTTGTGCAGCGGGCGGCCCTTGCGGCGGCCATAGACACGGTTCTTGACCCCGCCGGACTCGGCGTCATCCGAGGTCGCGGGATTGGTGGGGTCGGCGGATTGCATCGGGTCGGTCATGGCGGTGAAACGGGTCTCAAGAAAATCCAGACTTCATAAAACACAACAGGGGCCGCGAACGGCCCCTGTTGCGTCAACATCGCCCGAAACCGGACGGAGCGGATCAGAGCAGCGCGCTGCGCAGATCGCCGACCAGATCGGTCTTTTCCCACGAGAAGCCGCCATCGGCGTCCGGGGTGCGGCCGAAATGGCCATAGGCGGCGGTGCGGGCGTAGATCGGCTTGTTCAGGCCCAGATGCGTGCGGATGCCGCGCGGGCTGAGATCGACGAGCTGCTGCAACACCTGCGACAGACGATCCTCGTCCACCGCGCCGGTGCCGTGGGTGTCGACATAGACCGACAGCGGCTTTGACACGCCGATGGCGTAGGACACCTGGATCGTGCACTTCTCCGCCAGTTCCGCCGCGACGACGTTCTTGGCCAGATAGCGGGCGGCGTAGGCGGCGGAGCGGTCGACCTTCGTCGGATCCTTGCCGGAGAAGGCGCCGCCGCCGTGCGGGGCGGCCCCGCCATAGGTGTCGACGATGATCTTGCGGCCGGTCAGACCGGCGTCACCGTCCGGGCCACCGATGACGAAACGGCCGGTCGGGTTGACGTAGAGGTTCGCCTCGTCGCACATCCAGCCTTCGGGCAGGCAGTTGACGATGTGCGGGCGGACGATCTCGCGGACCTCGTCCTGGCTCAGACCCTCGGCGTGCTGGGTGGACAGCACGATGGCGGTGGCACCGACCGGCTTGCCATCGACGTAGCGCAGCGTCACCTGGCTCTTGGCGTCGGGGCCAAGCTGCGGGGCGGCGCCCGAATGGCGGGCCTCGGCCAGCGACTTCAGAATGGCGTGGGAGTAGTAAATCGGGGCGGGCATCAGCGCCGGGGTTTCGCGGCAGGCGTAGCCGAACATGATGCCCTGGTCGCCGGCGCCCTCGTCCTTGTTGCCAGCGGCGTCAACGCCAACGGCGATGTCGGCGGACTGGGAATGGACCAGACACTTGACGTCCATCTTCTGCCAGTGGAAACCGTCCTGCTCGTAACCGATGTCCTTCACCGCCGCGCGGGCAACCTCGACCAGCTGGTCGGGCTTGATGCTGTCCGGACCACGAACTTCACCGGCCAGAACAACCTGATTGGTTGTGGCGAGAGTCTCGACGGCGACGCGGGCCTGCGGGTCGTGCGACAGGTACAGATCGACGATGGCGTCGGAAATGCGGTCGCAGACCTTGTCGGGATGACCTTCCGACACGGATTCGCTGGTGAAGACGTAGTTCAGCTTAGCCACGGGGAACCTCGGCTTTTGGCGGTGCGCTATTTCACAAGTCGAAACGACAGATCGGTACAGCGCCCGCAGGACACCGACCCACTGCGTATGTGACAAGGATTCGCTCCGGGGTCAAGCCATCTCCCCGATGAACACATTCGTACCGTTAATAATGACCACACACGATCATGGTCATCATACGATCGTCATCATCGAATGGAGAGTGCGTTTAAAAAATCGCACTCCCCTTCGATGGTCGGCATGATCCGGCTTATTCGGCGGCGTCAGCGACGGCGGCGTTGGCAACCGCCTTGGTCAATTCGAACAGACGCTTGCGCACGGACGGATCATTGATTTTGTAGTAGGCGCGGACGAGTTCCAGCGTTTCGCGCTTGGCCATCGGATCGGGTTCATACCCACCGGTCGCCCGCTCTTCGCCACCGGCGGCCTCGTCCTCGTCGTCCACACGGGCGGCGGCGGCCTCGGCCGGCATGTCGTCGAAGAAGAAGGACACCGGAACGTCCAGAACCCGGCTCAGGTCAAACAGACGCGAGGCACCGATGCGGTTCGCCCCACGCTCGTACTTCTGAACCTGCTGGAAGGTCAGGCCGATGGCCTCACCCAGCTTTTCCTGGCTCATGCCCAGCAGAGTCCGGCGAAGCCGAACACGCGATCCGACATGCACGTCGATGGGGTTCGGCTTTCCGGTTTTCGGACGTCCGGACCCCGGACGGCGCCCCCGCGGCGCCCCTGTCGCTGCTTGCATCTGGCTAATCCCTGTAACAGTTGTGCAACTTAGATATGGCATATCCACGTATGCAGTCAAGCCCGCCGCGATTCAGTCCTCAAAACCAGGAAGAGAGATCGGTAAAACGGCTGCGCAGTGAATGGCGTCGGGGGAAGATCGCCGCAAGAAAACACGCCAGAAGCCCAAAGCCGAAGAGTGTATCCCCAGCACGGCTATAAAGAGTGGTTTCATCCGGCGCTTTCGGCAACGTGGTATCGATGATTCCCCGTTCCCCCAGCCCGAGTGACTGTCTCACACGCCCATAGGCGTCCACCAGCCCGGAAATACCCGTATTGGCGACGCGGACGAGCGGCATCCCTTCTTCGACCGCCCGCACCTGATTGATGGCGAAATGCTGATAGGGTCCGGCGGTGTGCCCATACCAGGCGTCGTTGGTCAGGTTCAGCAGCCAACGCGGGCGCTCCATCGGGTCGGCCACGGCCCCCGGAAAGATTCCTTCGTAACAGATCAGCGGGCTGACCGGCGGCAGACCGGGCAAGGTCAGCGTGCGCGGTCCGGGACCGGGGGAGAACTCCGCCCCGTTGCTGGCGATGGCGTCCACCGGGATCCAACGGCGCAAGGGCATGTATTCGCCGAACGGGACCAGATGGGCCTTGTCGTAACTGCCCACCACAGCACCGCTGCCGTCCACCGCGACCAGACTGTTGAAGTAACGCCACCCATTGTCTTCGGCCCGCTCCGACCGGGGCGCGCCGGTGATGAGCAGCCCGCCGGACGGCGTCACCGACGCCAGCGCCTGCCGCACCCGCGCGTCGCGCTCGATGAAGAACGGCACGGTGGTTTCCGGCCACAGGATGTGCGTCACCGGTTCGGGCGCGGGCAGGGCGGACAGTTCCAGATTCTCCCGCACATTCTGTTCCCGCTGGCCCTCGGCCCATTTCAGCCGCTGGTCGATGGCGGCCTGCACCAGCCGCAGCCGGACCCCCGGAACCACCGCGTCGGAGGCCGTGGCCAGCCGCCAGCCGCCCCAGCCGCCCAACAGCGCCAGCGCGGCCAATCCGGCCAGCACCGCGCCCCAGGCCCGGCGCGGCCGCGCTTGTGGATCGGCCAGCGCGGCGGGAAGGGCGGCGACCAGCACGGTCAACAGCGACAGCCCGTAAATGCCGACCAACGACACCCCTTGCAGGACCGGCAGCACGCCAACCCAGCCATAGCCGATGAGATTCCAGGGAAATCCGGTGAAGGCGTGCCCCCGCACCCACTCCATCACCCCCCAGGCGGCGGCGAACAGACAGGCGGAGGCGACCCCGCCGCCAGCCCCCCGGGTACGCAGCGTGTGGAACAGCCACCCCGCCACCCCGGTGAACAGCCCCAGCAGCACGGGCAGCCCCACCGCCGAGAAGGGCAAGGCCCACCAGAATTGGCCAATGTCGGTGAACAGCGCGGCGCTGATCCAATACAGCCCCAGCAGGTGATGACCAAAGCCGAAGAACCAGCCGACCGCAAAGGCGCTGCGTCCACGCGTCGCCCCCTCCAGCAACCAGATCAATCCGGGGAACGCCACCAGCAGCACCGGCAGGGCATAGGCCGGGGGCAGGGCAAAGGTCGCCAGCCCGCCCAACGCCATCGCCGCCAGCCACCGCCGCCGCCCGGACAGCGCCATCAGCGCGGCGCGCGCGCGCGCGGCCGATGCCAGGCCGACGGGCGTGTCAGAAGGGATCACCGCACACACTCCAGAGAAACGGGCACAACGCGCCGGAAACAGGGCGCGCGCCAGACTTGGCGCAACGCATGACAAACACAACCCTGCCGCGCCCGATGTCACAGGCAGGGCAGGGTTGCGCGAAGACCGATGAAATCAGGCGGTTTCGGCCAACGGAGCGGCGCTGTTGGCGGGCGCGTTGCGCACCCGCAACCGCTTCAAACGGCGCGAGTCCGCGTCAACAATTTCAAACTCCAGGCCCGAGGGGTGGGTCAGCAACTCGCCACGCCCCGGCACGCGACCGGCCAGCGACACCACCAGACCGCCCAGCGTGTCGATGTCCTCCCGCTCCTCGTCGGTCAGGACCGGGCCGACGCGCTCCTCGAAATCCTCGATGGGCAGGCGGGCGTCCACGATCAGGCTGCCGTCGGGCCGCTCATCCAGCCGGGGGGCGGCGGCCTCGTCATGCTCGTCCTCGATCTCGCCGACGATCTCCTCGACCAGATCCTCGATGGTGACAAGCCCGTCGATGCCGCCGAACTCATCCACCACCAGGGCGAGATGGCTGCGGCTCTGCCGCATGTCCACCAGCAGATCGAGCACCCGCATCGACGGGGCGACAATCTTCACCGGACGCAGGATGCCGTGCAAATCGGCCGCCACCGCGTGCCCCGCCGCCTGGCGGGCCATGATCGACAGCACATCCTTGATGTGGATGACGCCGATCACCTCGTCCAGCGTCTCGCGGAAGACCGGCAGACGGGAATGGCCTTCCTCGGCGATCTTCTGGATCAGGGCGGGAAAGGGGGTGTCGATGTCCAGCGCGACGATGTCGGCGCGTGGAACCATCACATCGGCCACCGTGCGCCCGCGCAGCTTCAGAATGTTGGTGAGGAGGGCGCGTTCGCCAGCGCCCACCGATTCTTCCGCCGCGTCGGGATCGTCGATCATCCCTTCGATCGTGGCGCGCAGCGAGGAATCGCCGCGCCCCCCCATGACGGTGCGGAGCCACCCCTTGAACAGGTGGCCCAGGGAGTGTTGGTCTTCGGCCCCGTCTTCACGGGGCGTGCGACTGTCGGAAAGATCGCTCATTGGTCCGGCGGTTCGTGGTTGTCGGCGTATGGATCGGCGATGCCGAGCGAGGCAAGCAGCCGGGTTTCCAGCGCTTCCATCTCCTCGGCCTCGTCGTCCGTTTCGTGATCGTACCCCAGAAGATGCAAAACACCATGCATGACGAGATGCGTCAGGTGATCGTCGGGGGATTTGTTCTGTTCGGCGGCCTCGCGCTGGACCGTTTCATAGGCCAGGATGACGTCGCCCAGCAGGACGGGCGCGCCCTCCTCCGGGTCCGGCTCCTCGGCCTCGGTCAGGGCAAAGGACAACACGTTGGTCGGCTTGTCCTTGCCGCGATAGTCGCGGTTGAGCCGCTGCACCAGCGCGTTGTCGGCCAGCACCAGCGACAGTTCGGCCGGGCCGTCGTCGGGCGGGTAGGTGGCGGCCAGCGTGGCGCGGGCGACGCGTTCGACCAGCGCTTCGGCGTGGTCGGGCCAATCCCCGGCTTCACGGGACACAGCGATCTCAAGCTCCGGCATGGCCTGATGATCCGGCTGGGTCTGATCGGGGGCGGAACCGCTCATCGTGTCGTCTCCCAGGCGCGGGACGGGGCGGCGGCGGCGCGCTGCGCCTCGGCCCGGTCATAGGCGCGGATGATGCGCGCCACCATCGGGTGACGGACAACGTCGGCGTCGGTGAACTGGATGAAGCGGACGCCCTCGACACCGGCCAGAATCTCCATGGCGTCGCGCAGGCCCGACCGGGTGCCGTTGGGCAAATCGATCTGGGTGATGTCGCCGGTCACGGCCATCCGCCCGCCCTCGCCCAGGCGGGTGAGGAACATCTTCATCTGCATCGGCGTGGTGTTCTGCGCCTCGTCCAGGATGACGAAGGCGTTGCCCAGCGTCCGGCCGCGCATGAAGGCCAGCGGGGCGATTTCGATCTCGCCCGATTCCAGCCGCTTCTTCACCTGTTCGGCGGGCAGCATGTCGTGCAGCGCGTCGTAGAGCGGGCGCAGATAGGGATCGACCTTGTCCTTCAGATCGCCGGGCAGGAAGCCCAACCGTTCCCCGGCCTCCACCGCCGGGCGGGACAGGATGATGCGGTCCACCTGCCCGGTGGTCAGCAGCGCCACCGCCTGGGCCACCGCCAGATAGGTCTTGCCGGTTCCCGCCGGACCCAGCCCGAACACCAGTTCGCTTTCGGCCAGCGCCTGGAGATAGGCCGCCTGCATCGGCGAACGCGCGGTGATGGCCCCGCGCCGCCGGGTGCGCAGGGTGATTTCGGTGGACGCGACGGTGGCCAGCGTCTGCAACCGGGTTTCCTCGTCGGTGTCGGAGGTGGCCATGCGCACGGCGGCGTCGACCTCGCCCGGCCCGACCGGCAAACCACGGCTCAACCGGGCGTACAGCGCGTTGAGGGCGGAGCGGGCGGCGTCGGCGGCGTCGGCCGGTCCCGACACGATCAGCGTGTTCCCGCGCGAGGACAGCGACACGCCCAACAGCGCCTCGATCCGGGCGAGGTGGCGGTCATGCTCGCCATACAGCATCGGCAAAAGCCGGTTGTCGTCGAACTGGACGTCGATCCGCCGGGCGGTCAGGTCGCTGGTCGGGGCGGTCAAGCGCGGGCCTCCGCGTGATCGACCGCGCGGCCCACCGCCGACGCGTGTTCGCCGGTGACGATGCGGCCCGCCAGGCTGTTGGGCCTGGCGTCTTCGATCCGCACCTCGACGATCTGGTTCAACAGCCGTTCGTTGGCGTCGGCGTGGACCGACTGCATCCACGGGCTGCGGCCCAAAAGCTGGCCGGGACGGCGGCCCTTGCGGTCGAACAGCACCGGCATGGTGCGCCCGACGAAGCTGTGGTTGAAGGCGACCTGCTGCGCGCCGATGAGCTGTTGCAGGGCCTGCAAGCGGGCCTCCTTCACATCCTCCGGCACCTGTTTGCTTTCCAGCGCCGCCGGGGTTCCCGGACGCGGGCTGTATTTGAAGCTGTAGGCCTGGGCGTAGCCGACATCCGTCACCAGCTTCAGCGTCGCGGCGAAATCGGCGTCGCTTTCACCGGGGAAGCCGACGATGAAGTCGCTGGACAGCGCCAGATCCGGGTTCACCGCGCGCAGCCGGTCCACCAGACGGCGGTAATCGTCGCCGCTGTGCTTGCGGTTCATCGCCGCCAGGATGCGGTCCGATCCCGACTGCACCGGCAGATGCAGATAGGGCATGAGCTGCGGCACCTCGGCGTGGGCGCGGATCAGCTCGTCGTCCATGTCGCGCGGGTGCGAGGTGGTGTAGCGGATGCGGGCCAGCCCGTCGATCTCCGCCAGCGCCCGGATCAGACGGCCCAGCCCCCAGCTCGACCCGTTGGGGCCGTCGCCGTGCCAGGCGTTGACGTTCTGGCCGAGCAGGCTGATTTCCCGCGTGCCGCCCGCCACCAGACGCCGCGCCTCCGCCAGAATCTGGTCGGCGGGGCGGGAAAACTCCGCGCCACGGGTGTAGGGGACGACGCAGAAGGTGCAGAACTTGTCACAGCCCTCCTGCACCGCCAAAAACGCCGCGACGCCCTGGCTGGTCGCCTCTTCGGGCAGGAAATCGAACTTCGATTCCGCCGGGAAATCGGTGTTCAGCACGCTGCCCGCCGCGCGGCTGGCCTTGGCCACCATCTCCGGCAGGGTGTGGTAGGTCTGGGGGCCGAACACCATGTCGACATAAGGCGCGCGGGCGACGATCTCCTCGCCCTCGGCCTGGGCGACGCAGCCGGCCACGGCCAGGATCATCTTGCCATCGCCGCCATCGCTGGCGACGGCCTTTTCGTCCTTCAGGATGCGCAGCCGCCCCAATTCCGAAAAGACCTTGTCGGCGGCCTTTTCGCGGATGTGGCAGGTGTTGAGGATGACCATGTCGGCCCCCTCCGGCTCATCGACCGGACGATAACCCAGCGGCGCCAGGACATCCGCCATCCGGGCGGAGTCGTAGACATTCATCTGGCAGCCCCAGGTCTTGATGAACAGCTTCTTGCTCAACCCACACCCTTCCGCGCAAAAATCCGCGCCGATCCCGTCGGCACAAAAACGAACGGCGCGCCACACGGCAGGGCGTGGCGCGCGTCACGCCGAACCGTCGGCGTCGCTGATGAGAAAGATGGTATCTCAGGCGGGGAAAAGCGAGTCAATGCCCGTTCGCCCCGCCATCCGTCACGCCATGAAGGCCGCGACCCGTGCCGGAATGGCCCAAACCGCCATGGTCAATGCTGCGGGAGCCGCTCACGCGGCGCTGGCCGCTTCCGGCCACATCCGTTCCCGCCAGGTCCGGGAGAAGAGAAAAGACAGGGGGGCCGACGCCTCCGTCGCCACCGGCAGCGCGACCGGGCCATGGGCCGGGCCGATCATGCCCGCCACGCCCTGCAACGCGCCGTCCACCAGCTCCAGCCCCAACAGCCGGTTCATGTCCACCGGGCCGGGCATCTGCATGCCCAGCGTCAGCGCCCGGGTGAAGCCGAACCGCTCGTAATAGGGGGCGTCGCCCACCAGGATGACGGAAGTGTAGCCCAAGGCCACCGCCTTGTTCAGGCTCATCCGGATCATCTTGCTGCCCAGACCGCCGCCCTGGAGATCGCCCGACACGGCGATGGGGCCGAGCATGATCGACGGGGTGTCGCCGATCATCACCGGCCAATAGCGGATGGTCCCCAGCAGAACTTCGTGGCCATGCTCGTCATGATCGATGGCGACGAGGTTCAGATCGGGGATCGAGTCCACGCCCTCCCGCAGCCGGTAGGCGGTTTTCTTGAACCGGTCCGGCCCGAAGGCGGAGTCGAGCAGGGCTTCGATGGTGCAGGCGTGCTTGGGCTGTTCAACCGTGATGATCATGCGATGGCTCCCGGCGGGAAGATGGTCTTCTGCTGCGGGGTCGCGCCGTCGCCGGTTGCCGTGGGGATCAGGTCCCGCAGTGGCCTTTGGCGTTCGCACGCGACCCAAGGACGGCCGCACCCGCGTTTTGCGGGGCGAGGCTCCGTCGTCGGATGCGGAGGGCGTGCGAACGAGACATTGCGTAGGCTCATGGGCCGTTGCTGGGACTTGCGCGTATAACACCCTTGCCCCACCGGTGCAAGACGATGTTGACCCGCAGGGAACGCATGACTGCATCCCCCCGCCGACCCCGATTTTTCACAGGCTTTCCAAGCGGCTCCGCAGTTCCTCCACAGCACAGTCCGGCGGGTGCCACGGCGGGCAAGGGCTTGCAAGTCGCTTCCAACCTCTGCTGGTATGGTTCCGGCTGTTTGGCCGGTTTTTGGGAGTGGACGGCATGAGGCAGGCGATCGTTCTGGGCGCGGGCATGGTCGGCATCGGCACCGCGCTGCACCTGCAACAGCGGGGATGGGCGGTGACGGTGGTGGACCGCCGGGGACCGGGACAGGAAACCAGCTATGGCAACGCCGGAATCATCCAGAGCGAGGCGGTCAGCCCCCACGCCATGCCGCGCGGGGTGCGCCGCCTGCTGGCCATGGCCACCGGCCAGACCAACGACGTGCATTATCATCTGGGCGCGCTGCCCGACCACGCCGAACCGCTGGCCCGCTATTGGTGGCACTCCGAGCCGGACCGCCACCGCCGGATTTCCGACGCCTACGCCCGGCTGATCGCGGCGGCGACGGCGGAGCATGGGGCGCTGATGGCGGTCTGCGCCGCCGATGGCCAGCCCGTTGACGGTCTGGTCCGGCGCGAGGGCTTCCGCGCCGTCTTCCGCGACCCGGTCGCTTTTGACGAGGCGGTGGCCGAGGTGGAGCACCACCGCCAGCGCTGGGGGGTGCGTTACGCCACCCTGACCCCGGCGGAGCTGGGGCGGGCCGAACCCGCCCTGACCCAGAGCGGAATCGCCGCCATCCATGGTGCCATCCATTGGCTCGACCCCTGGACCCTGTCCGATCCGGGGGCGCTGGTCGCCGCCTACGCCCAGTCCTTTGTCAAGGCCGGGGGACGGCTGGTCCAGGGCGACGCGGCGACGCTGGCCGCCGGGCCGGGGGACGGCTGGTCCGTGACCACCGACGAGGGCCGGGTGGAGGCCGAGGCGGCGGTGGTGGCGCTCGGCCCCTGGTCGCCCGCGCTGGTGCAGCCGCTGGGCTACCGCTTTCCCATGGTGCGCAAGCGCGGCTATCACCAGCATTACAGCGGCGGTGGCCTGTCCCTGCCGCTGCTGGACGCGGATTTCGGCTGCGTGCTGGCCCCGATGGCGCTGGGGCTGCGGATCACCACCGGCGCGCAACTGACCCATGCCGACGCCCCCGCCGACGCGGTGCAGTTGGCGCGGGCGGAGGCGGCGGCCCGCGCCCTGCTGGATCTGGGCGATCCCGTCAGCCCGACGCCCTGGTTCGGCACCCGGCCCTGCATGCCCGACATGCTGCCGGTGATCGGGCAGGCCCCGCGCCATCCGGGTCTGTGGCTGCATTTCGGCCACGGCCACCAGGGCCTGACCATGGGTCCGGCCAGCGGCCGCCTGCTGGCCGAGCTGATGAGCGGGGAGCGCCCCTTCACCGATCCCGACGCCTTTCGCCCGGAACGCCGCTGACCCCGGCCCCCTTTCTCCATCCCCCGGCGCGGCGCGGTGGTCCCGGACGCGTCGGGGGCGTCTGGACAGTTGGGGAGTCCCGCCTTTATGGTGGCTCGACCGATTGATCCCGCCAATCTTTCAGGCCGTCCGATGTACACCGCCGTCACCCGCGCGATCCGCGTCACCGTCCAGCCCGTCTTTCTGGAAGACCAGTCCGCCCCCGCCGAGGGGCGTTACGTCTGGGCCTACCACGTCCGCATCGACAATGAGGGCGACGAGACGGTCCAGCTCCGCACCCGCTATTGGCAAATCACCGACGCGATGGGCCGGGTGCAGGAGGTGCGCGGCCCCGGCGTGGTCGGCGAACAGCCGGTGTTGGAGCCGGGCGGTTCCTTCGAATACACCAGCGGCACCCCGCTGGGCACGCCATCGGGCATCATGGTCGGCAGCTATGGCATGGAGGACGCCGACGGCGCGCCCTTTGACATCGCCATTCCGGCCTTTTCCCTGGACAGCCCTCACCAGCCGATGCGGCTGAACTGACGGGTTGAACGGATAACCCCGCGATTTTGTGGTCTTTGAGTCCCTTGAAAGTTGTGGGGCTTGTGCAATTTTGGGACTCCGGTCGGATGTCTTGACGGGTCCGATCGAACGTTGGCGGTGATCCAAGCCGCCACGTCCCGCGTATCGACGCGCAGCACGCCGGACCGGTCCGCCCAACGGCCGGGCAGAGCCTGAACCGCGCCCCAGCATCGACGCACGAGCATCGACGCACCAGCATCGAAAGGTTATCCCCGTGACGGCTTCCAAGACCCAGTTCGCCGAAAAGGTGGTCCCCGGCCCCGGCCTGCCGCGCGTGACCGCCGCCAACACCGCCCGTCCGTCCCGCGAAGAGGCCGAACAGGCCGTGCGCACCCTGCTGCGCTGGGCGGGCGACGACCCGACGCGCGAGGGGCTGGTCGGCACGCCCGACCGCGTCGTCCGGTCCTATGACGAATTCTTCGCCGGTTACACCATCGATCCGGTCGATCTGCTCCAGCGCACCTTCGAAGAGACCGACGGCTACGACGAGATGGTGATTCTGCGCGACATCCGCGTCGAATCCTATTGCGAGCACCACATGGTGCCGATCATCGGCAAGGCCCACGTCGCCTATCTGCCCAAACACCGGGTGGTCGGCATCTCCAAGCTGGCGCGCGTGGTCGAAGCCTACGCCAAGCGCCTGCAAATCCAGGAGAAGATGACCGCCCAGATCGCCAACACCATCAACGAGGTGTTGCAGCCCGAAGGCGTGGCGGTGGTGGTCGAGGCGCAGCACCAATGCATGACCACGCGCGGCATCCACAAGCCGGGCGTCAGCATGGTGACGAGCCGGATGCTGGGGGCGTTCCGCAACGACCCCTCGACCCGGCGGGAGTTTCTGACCATGATCGGCAACCCCTCCTCGCGCGGCGAGTGACCGGGGCGCACCGATCACGGACAGGAACAGGCGGTTATGGCGGCGAAGGTGACACCGGCGGTCAACGCGGCGAAGGCGGCGGGTGTCGCCTTCCGCGTGATGGAGTATGAGTACGACCCATCCGCCGACGCCATCGGCCTGCACGCCGCCGCCGCCCTGGGGCTGGATCCGGCCATCGTCTACAAGACCTTGATCGTCCAGTTGGAGCCTAAGGCCCTGGCCTGCGCCGTCATCCCGGTGGCGGCCAAACTCGATCTGAAAGCCATCGCGGCGGCGGCCAAGGCGAAAAAGGCCGATCTGGCCGATCCCGCGCTGGCCGAAAAGACCACCGGCTATCTGGTGGGCGGCATCAGCCCGCTGGGCCAGAAAAAAGCCCTGCCGACCTTCATCGACGCCAGCGCCGGTGCCCTGCCCGACATGGTGGTGAACGGTGGGCGGCGCGGCCTGCAACTGGTGCTGGCCCCCGCCGACCTCGCCCGGTTGGCCAAGGCCACAATCTGCCCCATCGCGGTGGGCTGACCGGAGCGCGCCGCCATGTCGCGCGCCGAACGGCTTCTCGACCTGATGCAGATCCTGCGCCGCCACCGCCAACCGGTCAGCGGCAACGCGCTGGCGACCGAGCTGGGCGTCAGCCTGCGCACGCTCTACCGCGACATCGCCACGCTGCAAGGGCAGGGGGCGGGGATCGAGGGGGAACCCGGCGTCGGCTACATCCTGCGCCCCGGCTTCCTGCTGCCGCCGCTGATGTTCACCGAGGAGGAGGTGGAGGCGCTGGCCCTTGGCTCGCGCTGGGTGGTGGACCGGGGCGACAGCCGTCTGGCCGGGGCCGCCCGCAACGCGCTGGCCAAGATCGCGGCGGTGCTGCCGCCCGACCGGCGCGAGGGTATGGACGCGTCCACCCTGCTGGTCGGACCCGGCGAACCGATCGCCGCCGGGGACGCCGAACTGGCGGCCATCCGCCACGCCATCCGCAGCGAACACAAGCTGGAGCTGCTGTACCGGGACGGGCGCGGTTCGGACAGCCGTCGCGTGGTCTGGCCCTTTGCCCTGGGCTTCTTCGACCGGGTGCGGGTGGTGGTGGCCTGGTGCGAGTTGCGTCAATCCTTCCGCCATTTCCGCACCGACCGCATCGTCGCCCTGACCGCCACCGACACCCGCTATCCGCGCCGCCGCCACGCCATGCTGAAGGAGTGGCGCGCGGCGGAGGGCATCCCCACACCCCGGTGACGGTCGGCGATGGTGCACGCCACCCCAGGGCAATCGCTTGAACGAGCGAGCATCATCACATCGGCAAGAATGGACACGGATTTCACGGACAAAATCAGGGATTGCACGGATGTCCGACCCCGATTGCATCCCGTATCCCGCTGTAATGTTTGTTGTGAGCTTACAAACAGGATGGCGCTGAGACGCGTTCCGCGAAATCCGTGAAAAAATCCGTGAAAAAATCCGTGCAATCCGTGTCCATTCTTATTTTGACCGGGCGCACGGTGCTTCAAGCGATTGCCCTGCCCGCCCCCCACCACCATGCTGACAGAATCTGACAGTGGGTCCGCATAAGGTTGGTTTCACCGGACGGGGCGCTCCCGACCGAATCACACACCAAACCGAATGGATGCGACCCATGCTCGATCTCGATTTCGTCCTGCTCTATGTCGACAGCCCGACCGCCAGCGCCGCCTTTTACGCCGATCTGCTGGGCAAGCAGCCGGTCGAAGCCTCCCCCACCTTTGCGCTGTTCGCCATGACCTCCGGGACCATGCTGGGCCTGTGGTCGCGCCACACGGTCGAACCGGCCCCGGCGGCGGGCGGCGGCGGGTCGGAGATCGCCTTCACCGTGGCCAACGCCGACGCGGTGCACGCCACCCACGCCGATTGGGCGGCGCGCGGCCTGCCCATCGTGCAGGCCCCGACGGCGATGGATTTCGGCCACACCTTCGTGGCGCTCGACCCCAACGGGCACCGGCTGCGCGTGTTCGCGCCGTCCGCCCCGCCCGCCGCCTGATGCCCGCCACCTGATACCTGGGAGGGAACCATGGGCCGGAACTGGATCGCCGTCGCCTCCGCCGAGCATGTCCGGCGGGGCCGCGCGGGGGGCTTCATGCAGGTGTGCCACGGCAAGGCGGCACCGCTGCGCCGGATGCAGCCGGGCGACCGCGTCGCCTATTACTCGCCAACCGAGAGCTTCGGCGGCAAGGACCGCGCCCAATCCTTCACCGCCATCGGCGTGGTGCAAGACCGCGAGCCATACCCCTTTGACATGGGCGGCGGTTTCGTTCCCTTCCGCCGCGATGTGGCGTGGATGGGCGGGGCGGAAACGCCGATCCACCCCCTGCTCGACCAACTGGAGTTTTCCGCCGGGCAACGGAATTGGGGCTATCAGCTCCGCTTCGGCCTGTTCGCCATCAGCGACCACGACATGGAGCTGATCGCGCAGGCGATGGGGACCGCCGTTCCGGCCCCGGCCCAACCGGCCCTGCTGTAACGATTTTTTGACACCGCCGCGCCGGGGGGAGGGATGAAACGCCCACCCTCCGGCGTCGCACGTTCAGGCCCCGTTCATCGGCCGCACACCATTGTCCGGCCCGTCATCGGATCGGGGATAGACAGGCGGTCCCACCTGACCAAGATCAAGGCGAAACTCCTCGCGCTCCGTCATCCATGGGCTTATATCCTCGACACGAGCGCCCGAAGGCCACCACCCGCAAGGCCCTGCACGATGCACCGTTTCGCCAATCCCGCCCGCTTCCTGCGCCTGTCGGCCCTGCTGTTGCCATGGACCGCCGGGGCCACCGTGATCCTGCTGATCGCCGGGCTGTATCTCAGCCTGTTCGGCTCCCCGCCCGATTACCAGCAGGGCGACACCGTGCGAATCATGTACATCCACGTCCCGGCGGCGTGGATGAGCCTGTTCGTCTACACCAACATGGCGATCGCCGCCGCCGCCGGGCTGGTGTGGAAACACCCGCTGGCCGACCTGTTCGCCAAGGCCGCCGCCCCCATCGGGGCCGGTTTCACCCTGATCTGCCTTGTCACCGGATCGCTGTGGGGCGCGCCGATGTGGGGAACCTGGTGGGTGTGGGACGCGCGTTTGACCAGCGTTCTGATCCTGTTCTTCCTCTATCTCGGCTACATGGCCCTGGTGAACGCCTTTGACGACCCGCAACGCGGGGCACGGGCGGGCGACGTGCTGTTGCTGGTCGGCATCGTCAACGTGCCGATCATCAAATTTTCGGTCGATTGGTGGAACACGCTGCACCAGCCCGCCAGCGTCGTGCGCATGGGCGGCCCCACCATCGATTCCAGCATGCTGATTCCGCTGTTGGTGATGGCCGTCGGCTTCACCACTTATTTCATCACGGTGGTGATCCTGCGCCTGCGCGCCGAACTGGCGCAGCGCAAGATCCAGACGCTGCGCTTCAGCGTCGCCGGAGACGGAGCGACGGGGTAACGGCATGACCGAATTTTTTGCCATGGGCGGCTACGCCGCCTTCGTCTGGCCCGCCTACGGCCTGGCCGCGCTGGTGCTGATCGGCCTTCTGGCCGTCAGCCTGAAGGGCCTGCGCGAGGCCGAGGCCACCGTGCGGGCGCTGGAAGGCGTGCGGACGCCGCGCCGCCGGGCGCGCGCCGCCCATTCCCACACCACCCACTCTCACACCGACAGCCCCCACACCGCCCCCTCCAGCGCCCCCGGATTGCCGGGGAAAGCGAGCGAAGGATGACCCGGAAGAAACGCCGCCTCTACATGCTGGGCCTGGCCCTGCTGGGGCTTGGCGCGGCCACCGCCCTGACGCTGACCGCGTTCCAGGACAACATCGTCTTCTTCTACAGCCCCAGCCAATTGCAGACCCAGCAGGTCGGCGACCGGAATTTCCGGTTGGGCGGGCTGGTCGAACAGGGCAGCGTGCGCAAGCTGACCGACGGCGTGACCACCGAATTCCGCGTGACCGACACCGCCCACACCATCGACGTCCGCTATCGCGGCCAATTGCCCGACCTGTTCCGCGAAGGGCAGGGGGTGGTGGCCGAAGGCAAGCTGACCGGCGGCGTCTTCGTCGCGCGCGAGGTGCTGGCCAAGCACGACGAAACCTACATGCCGCCGGAGGTGTCGGAGGCGTTGAAACAGGCGGGCGTCTACAAGAACCCCGCCGAGGGGAAAACCGCCGCCAACACCAACGCCCCCCCGGCGGCGACCAAGAAGGAGTAGCGGGACCGTGATCCCCGAACTCGGCCATTACGCGCTGGTGCTGGCGCTGTTCGTCGCCTTTGTCCAGGCCGGTCCGCCGCTGGTCGGGGCCGCCACCCGCAACCCCGCCTGGATGAGCGTGGCCGGACCCGCCGCGATTGCCCAAATGCTGCTGGTGCTGGTCGCCTATGGCGCGCTGACCTGGGCGCATGTGGTGTCCGATTTCAGCGTGCAGAATGTGGTGCAGAACAGCCACTCGCTGAAACCGATGCTCTACAAGGTGTCGGGCGTCTGGGGGAACCACGAAGGCTCGATGGTCCTGTGGATCGTCATGCTCGCCGTGTTCGGGGCCGCCGTCGCCGTGTTTGGCCGCAACCTGCCGCCGACGCTGAAGGCGCGGGTTCTGGCGGTGCAGGGGTTGATCGGCATCGGATTCCTGCTGTTCATCCTGACCACCTCCAACCCCTTCATCCGCGTGATCCCGGCCCCGCTGGACGGCAACGATCTGAACCCGCTGTTGCAGGATCCGGGGCTGGCCTTCCACCCGCCCTTCCTCTACGCGGGCTATGTCGGCTTCTCCATGGCCTTTTCCTTCGCCGTCGCCGCCCTGATCGAGGGGCGGGTCGATCCGGCCTGGGCGCGCTGGGTGCGGCCCTGGACGCTGGCGGCCTGGTCCACCCTGACCATGGGCATCGCGCTGGGATCCTGGTGGGCCTATTACGAGTTGGGTTGGGGCGGCTGGTGGTATTGGGATCCGGTCGAAAACGCGTCCTTCATGCCGTGGTTGGCCGGAACGGCGCTGCTGCATTCCGCCATCGTCGTGGAAAAGCGCGACGCCCTGAAAAGCTGGACCATCCTGCTGGCCATCGTGACCTTTTCGCTGTCGCTGATGGGAACCTTCCTGGTCCGGTCGGGCATTTTGACCTCGGTGCACGCCTTTGCCGTCGATCCGGCGCGCGGGGCCTTCATCCTGGTGCTGCTGGTCATCGCGACCGGCGGGTCGCTGCTGCTCTACAGCCTGCGCGCCCCGGCGTTGAAGGCGGGAGGGCTGTTCGCCCCGGTCAGCCGCGAAGGCGCGCTGGTTCTGAACAATTTGCTGCTGTCCACCGCCACCGCCACCGTCTTCATCGGCACGCTGTACCCGCTGTTCCTCGACATTCTGAAGGCGGGCAAGGTGTCGGTCGGCCCGCCCTTCTTCAACGCCACCTTCGTGCCAATCGCCATTCCGCTGGTCGCCGCCATGGTCGTCGGCCCCTTCCTGTCGTGGAAGCGGGCGGATCTGGGGGCCGCACTGACCCGGCTGTGGGTGGCCGGGGTGGTGGTCGTCGTCTGCGTCGCCGTCACCGCCTATGTCACGGCGGGCGGCGGGCCGCTGCTGGCGCTGGTCGGGGTGGCGCTCGCCGCCTGGGCCATCGTCGGATCGCTGGTGGAGTTCGCCGAGCGCGTCCGTCTGTTCCGCGTGCCGCTGGCCGACAGTTGGACCCGCGCGGTGCATCTGCCGCGCAGCGCCTGGGGCATGACCATCGCCCACGCCTTCCTCGGCGTGTCGATCATGGGCATGACCGCGACCTCGGCCTGGCAGAGCGAGCGGATCGATTCGATGCGTCCGGGGCAGACGGCCAGCCTCGCCGGGTACGAGTTCCGCTTTGACAGCGTCGGCCCGGTGGCGGGCGAGAATTACAAGGCCGACCGCGCCATCTTCACCGTGACGCGGGACGGCCAGCCGGTCGCCACCCTGACGCCGGAGCGGCGCAGCTACCCCGTCACCCGGATGACGACGACGGAATCGGCGATCCACACCACGCTGTTCTCCGATCTCTACATCGCCCTGGGCGACCCGACGCAGAACGGCACGGCCTGGATCGTCCGCATCTATCACCACCCGATGGTTCCGTGGATCTGGATCGGCGGCGTCGGCATGATGCTGGGCGGGCTGGTCAGCCTGACCGACCGCCGGTTCCGCATCGGCGCGCCCGAACGCCGCCGCGCCGCCAAGGCCGGTTTGGTTCCGCCCGCCCAGCCCCCCGCCCAGCCCGCCGAGTGAGGAGAGACGCCTTCCCATGCGCCGCGTGCTCTATCTGCTGCCCTTCCTGCTGTTCGTCGGCGTTGGCGTGGCCTTTTACCTGGGGTTCGAGCGGGATCCGCGCGACATCCCGTCGGTGCTGATCGACAAGCCGGTTCCGTCCTTCTCCCTGCCGCCGCTGCCGGGGCGGACGGACGGGCTGTCGTCGACCGGGTTGACCGGCGATGTGACGCTGGTCAACGTCTTTGCCTCCTGGTGCATCCCCTGCAAGGCGGAACACCCGGTCATCACCCGGCTGGCCCGCGAACAGGGCGTGACCGTGCGCGCCATCAACCACAAGGACAAGGCGGAGGATGCGTTGGCCTGGTTGACCCGCAACGGCGATCCCTACGCCAGCATCGGCGCGGATCTGGACGGGCGGGTGTCGATCGATTGGGGCGTGTACGGCGTGCCGGAAAGCTTCCTGATCGACCGCCAGGGCCGCATCCGCTTCAAGCATGTCGGCCCGCTCACCCCGCAGGTGGTGGAGGAGCAGATCCTCCCCCTGGTCAAGCGTTTGAGGCAGGGATGAGAAGGATTGCGCGCGCGTGCGCCCTGTCGCTGGGGCTGGGGCTGGGGGGGCTGGGTTTGACCCTGACGCCGCTGGCCCTAACGTCGCTGGTCTTGCCGGTGGGACCGGCCTGGGCCGTTCAACCCGACGAGGTGCTGCCCGATCCGGCGCTGGAGGCCCGCGCGCGGGAGATCAGCAAGGATCTGCGCTGCCTGGTCTGCCAAAACCAATCCATCGACGACAGCAACGCCCCTTTGGCCCGCGATCTGCGGGTGCTGGTGCGCGACCGGCTGAAGGCCGGTGACAGCGACGCGGGCGTGTTGGCCTACGTCACCGACCGTTACGGCGATTACGTGTTGCTGCGCCCGCCCTTCAAGGCGACGACGCTGGTCTTGTGGGTCGCCCCCTTCGCCATCCTGCTGATCGGCGGGCTGGCAACCGCGCTGTTCCTGCGCCGTCGGCGCAGCGCGACGGCGGAGGCCGACACCGCCCCCCTGACCGAGGATGAGCGCCGCCGGTTGGACGCGCTGCTGCGGAAAGACGATCTCTGATGCTGTTCTGGATTTTCGCCGCCGCGATGACGGCGGCGGCCCTTCTGCTGATCCTGTGGCCGCTGTTCCGCGCCGCCCCACCGGTCGCCGCCCGCGCCCAATACGACCACGAGGTCTACCGCGACCAGTTGGACGAGGTGGAGCGCGACCGCGCGCGCGGCCTCATCAACAACGCGCAGGCCGAAGCGGCCAAGGCCGAGATCGCGCGGCGGATGCTGGCCGACAGCGACAGCGCCGCCGACGCGGCCCGACCGACCGCACCGCGCACCGCCCGCGCGCTCGCCCTGCTGTTGGCGCTGCTGGTGCCGGTCGGGGCGGTGACGGTCTACGCCCTGTTGGGACGGCCGGAGGCTCCGGCCCAGCCGCTCGCCTCCCGCGATCTGGAGAAGGAGCGCGGCGGCCCGCCGCAATCGGTGCTCGCCGCCGTGGAGTCGCTGAAAAAGCAGCTCGCCGACAACCCGAACGACCCGCAGGGCTGGACCATCCTCGGTCAGGCCTATGTCAAGATGAACCGCCCGGCGGAGGCGGTGGACGCCCTGCGCCGCGCCGCCGCCCTCAGCCCCGACGACGTCGAACTGCTCGGCCTGTTCGGGGAGGTCGCAACCGACGCCAACGACGGCGCGGTCCCGGAGGAGGCGCGCGCCGCCTTCGACCGTGTGCTGACCAAGGATCCCAAGGACGCCCGCGCCCGCTTCTTCGCCGCCCTGGCCCGGTATCAGGCGGGCGACCAGCGCACGGCGCTGGACCGCTGGCGCGCGCTGATGGCCGATTCCCCGGCCAACGCCCCGTGGGTCCCAGTCCTGCGCGACCAGATCCGCGAGGCGGCCATCGCCCTGAAGCTCGACCCCGCCGCCGTCACGCCGGAGCCGCTGCCGCCCGAAACGCCGACGGCCCAGGCCGACCCAGCGCCAAACGCCGCCCCGGCACCAAACGCCCCACCACAAGCCGGGCAGCCCAGCGCCGACGAGCGCGACCAGATGATCCGGGGCATGGTTGCCAACCTTGCCAGCAAGCTGGACGCCGACCCGTCGGACATCGACGGTTGGCTGAAGCTGATCCGCTCCTACGGCGTGCTCGGCGAACGGGCCAAGGCGCTGGAGGCCGCGACCAAGGCCAAGGAGCGCGCGCCCAACCGCCCGGATGTGCTGGTCGCCTACGCCGGAGCGATCCTGCAAGGCATCCCGCGCAGCGACACCCCCGCCCCGATGCCGGGCGAGGTGACGGCGGCCTTGCGTCAAGCCTTGGCGGTTGACGCAACCAACCGCGACGCGCTGTGGCTGCTGGGTCTGGACGCCATGACCACCGGCCGCAAGGCCGAGGTGCAAGAGTTCTGGGGCCGTCTGATCGCCCAATTCAAGCCGGGCGACCCGGAACACACGCTGTTGAAGGCGCGCTTGGACGCGTTGAAGGCGGGCGGCTGAGAAGCCGTTCCGGCCTGGCGACCGTTCCCACCTGGGGACGAAGCGGTTACACTGCCGGGCATGATCCTGCTGTTCACCGATTTCGGCCTGTCCGGCCCCTACACCGGGCAGGTCAAGGCGGTGTTGACGCAACAGGCCCCCGGCGTGCCGGTGATCGACCTGTTCGCCGACGCCCCGGCCTTTGACCCGCAACTGTCGGCCTATCTTCTGGCCGCCCACGCCCCCGCCCTTCCGGTTGGCAGCCTGTTCCTGTGCGTGGTCGATCCCGGCGTCGGCACCGACCGCGCGCCCGTGATCGTCGAGGCGGATGGCCGGTGGTTCGTCGGCCCCGACAACGGATTGTTCGCCCTGGTGGCCCGGCGCGCGGCCAGCCGACGGGCGTGGCGGATCGATTGGCGGCCCGACCGGCTGTCGGCCAGCTTCCACGGCCGCGACCTGTTCGCCCCGGTGATCGCCCGCTTGGCGACCGGTCAGCCGGTGGTGCGCACGGCGCTGGATCCCGCCACCATCGACCGCCCCGATTGGCCGGACGACCTCGCCCGCATCGTCTATGTCGATGTCTATGGCAACGCGATGACCGGCCTGCGCGCAGCGATTCTGCCCAGCACCGCGACCCTGCGGGTGGGCGACCGAGTGGCGCACCGCCACCGCACCTTCGCCGACGCGCCGCGCGGGGCGGCGCTGTGGTACGAGAACTCCAACGGTCTGGCCGAAATCGCCGTCCACGCCGGTCGGGCCGACCGCGATTGGGGGCTGTCCGTCGGCGACGCGGTGACGGTGGAGTAATGGTGGAGTGAGGGCGGAGCGGGCATGAAAAAAGGGGACGCGGCGGCGTCCCCCTGGTCACTCCCCTCCACCCCCGCCACGACCGGACGGGGAGAGGCGATTCAGATCAAGTTCGCTCAAATCGACTTGGTGTCGAGCGCGTAGCCCGCCGACCGCACGGTGCGGATCAGATCCAGTTCGGTGTCCTCGTTCATCGCCTTGCGCAGGCGGCGGATGTGGACGTCCACCGTGCGCGGTTCGACATACACGTCGTGGCCCCACACCAGATCGAGAAGCTGTTCGCGCGAGAAGACGCGCCCCGGATGCTGCATGAAATGGCGCAGCAGGCGGAATTCGGTCGGGCCGAGATGGATGTCGCGCCCGTTGCGGCGCACGCGGTGGGCGGCCAGATCCATCGTGACGTCGGCGAATTGCAGCGTCTCGTCGGTCATGCCCGGCGAGGCGCGGCGCAGCACCGCGCGCATGCGGGCCACCAGCTCCGTCGGCGAAAAGGGCTTGGTGATGTAATCGTCGGCCCCGGAATTCAGGCCGCGCACGCGGTCGCCTTCCTCCCCGCGCGCGGTCAGCATGATGATCGGGATGTCGCGGGTCTTGCTGTTGCGGCGAAGCTGGCGGCAGACCTCCAGCCCGCTCATCAGCGGCAGCATCCAATCGAGCAGAACGATGTGCGGGGTCTGCTCACCGGCCAGGAGGAGGGCCTCCTCCCCATCGGTGGCGGTCACGACGCGGAAGCCATCCTTTTCCAGGTTGTACTTCAACAAGGTGACAATGTCGGCCTCGTCCTCGACGATCAGGACGAGCGGCTTCAGCGCCGCGTTCATGGTGGCTCCGTTCACTGCGCGCGCTTCGACGTTACCCAGCATCTTTGCTTCCTTCAACAATACTCGGCGCATCCGCCAACCCGACACGCCCCCTCCCCAACCCCAGGGGAAGGGGGCGACCCTTCACCCGATCAGCCGTAACGGCCGGTGATGTAGCCCTGGGTGCGCTCGTCGCGCGGGTTGGTGAAGATTTCCTCGGTGTCGTCGCACTCCACCATGTCGCCCAGGTGGAAGAACGCGGTCTTTTGGGACACGCGGGCCGCCTGCTGCATGTTGTGGGTGACGATGACGATGGTGAAGTTCTCGCGCAGCTCGTCGATCAGCTCTTCGATGTGGGCCGTCGCGATGGGGTCGAGCGCGGAGCACGGCTCGTCCATCAGGATGACTTCCGGGCTGACCGCGATGGCGCGGGCGATGCAAAGACGCTGCTGCTGGCCGCCCGACAGGCCGGTCCCCGGCTCGCGCAGGCGGTCCTTGACTTCGTTCCACAGGCCCGCACGCTGCAACGACTTCTCGACGACCTCGTCCAACTCCTCGCGACCGGTGGCCATGCCGTGGATGCGCGGGCCGTAGGCGATGTTGTCGTAGATCGACTTGGGGAAGGGGTTCGGCTTCTGGAACACCATGCCGACGCGGGCGCGGAGCTGCACCGCGTCGATGCCCTTGCCGTAGATGTCCTCACCGTCGAGCGCGATCAGGCCTTCGACCCGGCAATTCTCGATGGTGTCGTTCATCCGGTTCAGGCAGCGCAGGAAGGTGGATTTGCCGCAGCCCGACGGGCCGATCAGCGCCAACACCTTGTTTTCCTGGATCTCGACGTTGATGCCCTTCAACGCCTGCTTGGCGCCGTAGAACACCTTGACGTCGCGAGCCACCATCTTGTTCGGCACGGCCGGAGCGGTGCGCGCGGCGGCTTGCGGCTTGGTGTGGATCTGGGTCTGGACGCTCATGGCTTACCACCGCCTCTCGAATTTCTTGCGCAGGAAAACGGCCAACCCGTTCATCAGGATCAGGAAGCCCAGCAGGATCATGATCGCCGCCGAGGTGCGTTCGGTGAAGGCACGCTCGGGGCTGTCGGCCCACATGTAGATCTGCACCGGCAACACGGTCGCGCTGTCGGTCAGGCCGTGGGGGATGTCAACGATGAAGGCGACCATGCCGATCATCAGCAGCGGGGCGGTTTCGCCCAGCGCGCGGGCCATGCCGATGATGGTCCCGGTCAGGATGCCCGGCATCGCCAGCGGCAGCACATGGTGCGTCACCGTTTGCAGGGGCGACGCGCCGATGCCCAGCGCGGCTTCGCGGATCGACGGCGGCACCGACTTCAGGGCGACGCGGGCGGAGATGATGATGACCGGCAGGGTCATCAGCGCCATCACCAGACCACCGACCAGCGGGGCCGAACGCGGCAGACCGAAGAAGCCCAGGAACACCGCCAAGCCCAGCAGACCGAAGATGATCGACGGCACGGCGGCGAGGTTGTTGATGTTGACCTCGATCAGGTCGGTCCACTTGTTCTTCGGCGCGAACTCTTCCAGATAGACCGCCGCCGCCACGCCGATCGGAACCGACAGCAGCATCGTCACCGTCAGCGTCAGCATGGAGCCGACGATGGCACCCCAGATGCCCGCCTGTTCGGCCTCGCGGCTGTCGCCCGCCGAGAACAGGGTGGTGTTGAAGGCCTGGACCAGCGTGCCCTTGGCAACCATCGCGTCGATGGCGGCGATCTTGGCGTCGTTCAGACGGCGTTCGGATTCCGGCGCGCTGCGCGAGAAGTTGCCCTTCACGAACTGGTCGACTTCGTCGTCCACACGCACCCAGACGGTTTGCGTGGTCCCGACGATGGCCGGGTTCTGCTTGACCAGCGCCTCCAGCTCATAGGGCGCGCCGGACGACAGCAGCTCGTTCAGCGTGCGCTTGCCGGTGCGGTCGGTGATCTGCGGGAACTGGGCGTACAGCGCCTGGCGGAGAATGGCGGTGTAGTTCCGCTCCTCCACCTGCGCCTTGTCCAACGTCACCTCCAGCCGCACCTGCGCCTGTTGGAAGGCGGTGTAGCCCTTGGAGACGATGGAGGTCAGCAGCACCACCAGCATCAGCGACGCCAGCGCCAGGGCTGCGATGCCCGCGATCTTGAAGTTGCGCTCGGCGGCGTAGCGACCGCGCAGCCGACGGGCGAACTCCTCGCTCTGGTAATGGGATTTGGAAGCCGTGACGGTCATGGCCCGCGTATCCTGTTGCACGAGATCAGTCATATTTCTCTCGATACTTCTGGACCACCCGCAGGGCGACCATGTTGAGGGAGAGCGTGACGACGAACAGCACCAGACCCAGGCCGAAGGCCGACAGCGTCTTGGGGCTGTCGAATTCCTGGTCGCCGACCAGCAGGGTGGCGATCTGCGTCGTCACCGTGGTCACGGCGTCCAGCGGGTTGGCCGTCAGGTTGGCGGTCAGGCCCGAGGCCATGGTGACGATCATGGTTTCGCCGATCGCGCGGCTGACCGCCAGCATGATGGCGGCGACGATGCCGGGCAGGGCGGCGGGGATCACCACCTGGCGGATGGTTTCCGACTTGGTGGCCCCCAGGCCATAAGAGCCATCGCGCAGCGCTTGCGGCACCGCGTTGATGACGTCGTCCGACAGCGAGCTGACGAAGGGGATGATCATCACCCCCATGACAATGCCCGCCGACAGCGCCGATTCGGAGCTGACATCCAGCCCGATGCTGTGACCGATGGAGCGGACGAACGGGGCCATGGTCAGCGCGGCGAAGAAGCCGTAAACGACCGTCGGGATGCCCGCGAGAATTTCCAAAATCGGCTTCAGCCAGGTCCGCACGTTCGGGTTGGCGTATTCCGACATGTAGATCGCCGACATCAGCCCGACCGGGACCGCCACGATCATGGCGATGGCGGTGATGAGCAGCGTGCCGGTGAAGAGCGGGATGACGCCGAAGGAGCCGGAGGAGCCGACCTGATCGGCCCGCATCGCCATCTGCGGACTCCAATGGGTCCCCAGCAGGAAGTCGATGGGGGACACGACGGAGAAGAAGCGCATCGCTTCGAACAGCAGCGACAGGACGATGCCGATGGTGGTCAGGATGGCGACCATCGAGCAGACCACCAACCCGATGTTGACGACCCGCTCCACCCGGTTGCGGGCGCGCAGATCGGGGCTGATGCACTGACGGCCATAAGCCAGACCGGCCACCGCGAGGCTGGCACCGATGGCCAGCAGGCTCCAGTCGCTGATCGCGCGCAGGCTGTTGTAATGGGCCGCCGCCGCCGTCACCGCCGGATCAACGTCGCGGCCGGTCGAAATGCCGTGCGCGATGTTGAGGATGTCGGCCTTCAGCAGGTTCAGCGTCTGGGGATCGCCCGCGACCAGGCGGTCGGGCAGGGCCGACATCACCATGCGCATGATGAGCCAGCCTTCCGACGCCGTCCACAGAGCGAACAGGAACAGCGCAGGCAGGCCGGCCCACAAGGCGACGTAGAAGCCGTGATAGGAGGGAACCGAGTGAAGCTCAACCAGGCGACCGCCGACGGAGGCGGCCGCGCGCGACCGGCCCATCTGGTAACCGGACACGGTGAGCAAAGCCAGGATGAGGACAAGAACGGTGATCTGCATGCGGAACCGCCGGGTGAGGGGCCAATGCGCCCACGCGCAAGCGCGCAGCGGCGGCCCTGTTGAGAGCCACCGCCCGCGCGCCGCTTGAGGGTCAGAGCTGGAGCGGCGTCAGGTTGATCGCCGAGGTGCGGGCCGCTTCACGGGCTTCCTTCGGCTCCGGGATCAGCCCCTTGTCGGTCAAGTAGCCATCGTCGCCCACAGCGCGCTCGGCGGTGTATTCGGCGATGAACTCGCGGATGCCGGGGATGACGCCCGCGTGCGCGTTCTTGACATAGACGAACAGCGGACGCGACAGCTCATACTTGCCGGCAGCGACGTTTCCAGCGGTCAGCTCGACACCGTCCATCTTGGCGGCCTTCAGCTTGTCGCGGTTCTGGTCGATGTAGCTGTAGCCGAACACACCGAACGCGCCGGGGTTGGCGTTCAGCTTCTGAACGATCAGGTTGTCGTTCTCACCGGCTTCGACATAGCCACCGTCTTCACGGATGGTCATGCAGGCCTTTTCACGGGCCTTTTCGTCGGCGATGACGGCCTTGACTTCCGGCACCTTCTTGCAGCCTTCGAGCATGGCCAGCTCGTTGAAGGTGTCGCGGGTCCCGGAGGTCGGGGGCGGGCCGATGACCTCGATCTCTTCGTTCGGCAGCTTGGCGTCGATGTCCGACCACTTCTTGTAGGGGTTGGCGACCATCTTGCCGTTGACCGGCACTTCCTTGGCCAACGCCTTCCAGATCACGGCGGTCGTCAGGGCGACGTCCGGGGCCTTCTTGGAGTAGGCGAGCGCGATGCCGTCAAAACCGATCTTCAGTTCGGTGATCTGCGTGACGCCGTTGGCGGCGCACTGCTCGACTTCCGACTTCTTGATGCGGCGCGAGGCGTTGGCGATGTCCGGGTGCGCCGGGCCGACACCCGCGCAGAACAGCTTCAGACCGCCACCGGTCCCGGTGGATTCGATGACCGGGGTCTTGAACTTCCCGCCCTTGCCGAACGCTTCGGCGACGGCGGTGGTGAAGGGGAACACCGTGGACGAGCCGACGGCGCGGATCTGGTCGCGCGACTGCGCCTGCGCGCCGGTGGTGGCGCCGAGGACGGCGACGGACAGAGCCACAGCCGCCGCTGCGGTCATCAGGTGCTTGCTGGTGTTCACGGGAAATCCCTCCGATGGAACCGATGGATCGCGAGCGCGGCCCGCTGGCCTTGCCCCGCTTGCGGAAGCGGGGATCAGGACCCCATCCGCGATTTCCGGGACCTTAGTCGGGGAGGGAGACGCAATGATTACGAATTTATGACAGTTTGGTGACACCGTGCGCGGGCAGGATGCGGGGCATGCCACAACGGCAGAGGTTGGCCCCGACGGTGCCGTCACCCCGCCTTGCGGCGCGCGGCGGGATCCGCCGACGCGGACGTGCTGTCGGTCGCCGGGAGATAGACGGTGAAGGCGCTGCCCACCCCGACCTCGCTCTCGATGGTCAGGCGGCCGCGATGGCGGTTGACGATGTGCTTGACGATGGCCAGGCCCAGGCCGGTCCCCCCCATGGCGCGCGACCGCGCGGCGTCCACCCGGTAGAAGCGTTCGGTCAGGCGGGGCAAATGGGTGCGGGCGATGCCCTCGCCCTGGTCGCGCACCGCCACCGCCACCATCCGCGCCCCACCGCGCCCGCCACGCCGCCCCGAGGCGGGCAGCCCGGCAAAGCCGACCGCCGCCCCATCGACGACCGTGACCTGAACGGTCACGTCGCTGTCTTCACGCGTGTATTTGATCGCGTTGCTGACCAGATTCTGGAAGACTTGCGTCAACTGGTCGTCGTCACCGGCCACGCGCGGCACGCTGTCGGGCGCGTCCAGGATCAGCCGGATCCGGCGTTCCGCCGCCTTCAACTCCAGCGCGGCGATGACGTTCTCCAACTCATCGAGCACATCGACCCGTCCGTTGGGCAGCATGTGTTCGTCCAGTTCGATGCGCGACAGCGACAGCAGGTCGTTCACCAGACGGCTCATCCGGCTGGCCTGATCGTGCATGATGGCCAGAAAGCGGTCCTGCGCCTCGGGATCGTCGCGCGCCGGGCCGCGCAGCGTCTCGATGAAGCCCAGCAGCGACGACAGCGGCGTGCGCAGTTCGTGGCTGGCGTTGGCGATGAAGTCGGCGCGCATCTGCTCCGACCGCCGGGCGGCGGTGACGTCGTGCAGGGTCAGGATCGCCATGCGGATGGTCTGCGCAACCGGAACAGGGACCGACAGCCCATCGTTCGCAGGGTCGGCCACCGCATCGGCCAGCGGATCGGCGGTGGGCAGGGTGCGTTGAAAGGGCTTCACCTGGGCTTCGAAGGTGCGTTCGACCGGAACCGGCAGGGTGAATTCGAACACCCGCGTCGCCCCGCCGCCCAGCACGGCGTCCACCGCCTCCAGCACCGCCGGGGTGCGCAGGGTGGCGGCCAGATCGCGGCCCAGCACCTTGTCGCCGAACAGATCGCGCGCCATCAGATTGGCCCGCGTCACCTGCCGCGTGGCGTCCATCACCAGCAGGGGGCTGGGCAGCGCGTCGAGGATGGAGTCGTTGGCGTCCAACTGCGCCTGGACGCTTTCCGTCCGCCGGGCAGCGACGCGGTGCAGCCGGGCCACCGCCGCGATCAGACCACCCAAGGCCACCGGGGCGGCGCTGGGCAGGGCAGGGCTGCCGCTGTGGCTCAGTTGCGCGGCGTAGTCGGCAACGGCGGCGGCCTCGCGCTGGTGCAGGCGAAGGGCCAGACCGGCCCCCAGCAGCGGCAGCAGGCCGGTCAGGGCGGCCACGCCGGAGGACAGCGCTTCGGAATGCACCGCCGCCGCCAGCGCCACCACAAGCGGGGCCAGCATCAGGCCGACGGCGATCATCAATCGAAGGGGCGGCATCGCCTTCAGGCGCATGGCAGACCGGTGCGTTGTGGGCAGGACAGGGGATGCGCCGTTCTACACCATCCCAACGCGACCCGCGCAGCGGTCACAAAAGATTAACCGGCGCAGACGGGGGCGGGGGCCGGGGCCGCAGCGGAGGGGGGGTTGCGTCAACCACCCCCGCCAAGCGGCCCCGGTGTGTCACCTCACCCGATTACACGTTACCAGGGCAGCGAATCATGGGCCGCCAGCGCGGCGGCGGTCACGATGTCGTTGACCGACGACCCCATGCTGACGATCTGCGCCGGCTTCTCCAGACCGATCAGCAGCGGGCCGATCATCTGGCCGCCCGCCATCTTGTTCATCAACTTGGCGGAGATGTTGGCCGAATGCAGACCCGGCATGATGAGGACGTTGGCCGGACCCGACAGGCGGGCGAACGGGTAGACCCGCTTCATCAACTGGTAATCCAGCGCCACGTCGGCGGACATTTCGCCGTCATACTCGAAATCGACGCGCCGCGTGTCGAGGATGCCCACGGCCTCGCGGATCGGGTCGGTGTTCGGGTGCGGCGTCTGGCCGAAGTTGGAGAAGGACAGCAGCGCCACGCGCGGCTCATGCCCCATCTGCCGCGCCTTGGCCGCCGCGCCCACGGCGATGTCGGCCAGGGTGGCACCGTCCGGGCGGACATGCACGGTGGTGTCGGCGATGAAGACGGTGCGGTTGCGTGTGATGAACAGATGCAGGCCGAACACCGGCTCGTTGGCCTTGGGGTCGATGACCCGGCGCACCTCTTCAAAGGCCACGCCGAAGCTGCGGGTCAGGCCCGTCACCATGGCGTGCGCGTCGCCCTGCGCCACCATGCAGGCGGCGAAGACGTTGCGGTCCTGGTTGACCATCCGCTGGCAGTCGCGCAGCAGCGCGCCCTTGCGCTGCAAACGGCGGTAGAGGTGATCGCTGTAACGGCGGTTGGCGTCGGACAGGCGGGCGTTGTGGATCTCGAAGGTCACGTTGGGCTGGCCCATGGCCGCCAACTGCTCCTTGATGACCTCCTCCCGACCGATCAGCACCGGCGTGCCGTAGCCCGCGTTGCGGAAGGACATGGCGGCGCGGATCGTCCGCTCCTCCTCCCCCTCGGCGAAGACGACGCGGCGCGGGTTGGTCCGCACCTTTTCCAGGATCAGTTCCAGGCTGTCGGCGGTCGGATCCAGGCGGGTACGCAGGGTGTGGCGGTAGGCCGACAGATCGACGATCGGCTTGCGCGCCACCCCGGACTCCATCGCGGCCTGGGCCACGGCGGCGGGGATGGTCACGATCAGGCGCGGGTCGAACGGGACCGGGATGATGTATTCCGCGCCATAGCGCAGGCGACGGCCCGAATAGGCGGCGTCCACCTCGTCCGGCACATCCTCGCGCGCCAGGGCGGCGATGGCCTTGGCGGCGGCGACCTTCATCGCCTCGTTGATGGTGGTGGCGCGGACGTCGAGCGCGCCCCGGAACAGATAGGGGAAGCCCAGGACGTTGTTGACCTGGTTGGGGTAATCGGACCGACCGGTGGCGACGATGGCGTCGCTGCGCACCGCCTTGACCTCCTCCGGGGTGATTTCCGGGTCGGGGTTGGCCAGCGCGAAGATGATCGGCTTGGCGGCCATCGACTTGACCATCTCCTGGGTCATCGCCCCCTTGGCCGACAGGCCGACGAAGACGTCCGCCCCGGCCACCGCCTCCACCAGCGTGCGGCGGTCGGTGTCCACCGCGAAGGAGGACTTCCACTGATTCATCCCTTCGGTGCGGCCGCGATAGACCACGCCCTTGGTGTCGCACAGGATGATGTTTTCACGTGAAACGCCGACGGTGCAGAACAGCTCGGCGCAGGCGATGCCCGCCGCACCGGCCCCGTTCACCACCATCTTGACGTCCTTGATGTTCCGCCCGGTGATGTCGCAGGCGTTGATCAGACCGGCGGCGGCGATGATCGCCGTCCCATGCTGGTCGTCGTGGAACACCGGAATGTCGAGAAGCTCGCGCAGCCGCTCTTCAATGATGAAGCAGTCGGGGGCCTTGATGTCTTCCAGATTGATGCCGCCGAAGGTCGGGCCGAGGAAGCGGACGCAGTTGACGAACTCGTCCACGTCGCGGGTGTCAACCTCCAGGTCGATGCCGTCCACGTCGGCGAAGCGCTTGAACAGCACCGCCTTGCCTTCCATCACCGGCTTGCCCGCCAGCGCGCCCAGATCGCCCAGCCCCAGCACCGCCGTGCCGTTGGAGATGATGGCGACCAGATTGCCCTTGGCCGTGTAATCATAGGCCAGCGAGGGATCCTCGGCGATGCGCAGGCAGGGAACCGCCACGCCGGGCGAATAGGCCAGCGCCAGATCGCGCTGCGTCGTCAACGGCTTGGTCGCCGTGATCTCCAGCTTTCCGGGCCGCCCGCTGGAATGCAGCAGCAGGGCTTCTTCGTCGGTGACGCGCTTGTTGTCAGACATGGGTGTCGTGTTCCTCAACGGAAGAGCTGGCGTCCGTCGGTCGTCATTGGACCTTCTGCGGTTGTGCGCCGTTGGGTCGCGCTGCCGACGGTGGGGCAAGGATGTTAGCCTTGCCACCGCAGCCTCGCCAAGCCCACTTTGACGTTTCCCGCACGAAAAATGCAAAAAAGGCGTCCTCCACGACATAAGACGTCATAGGACGGCAACAAGCGACGCCTCCCCCTTGCCATTCCAGCGCGCGTTTGCCGCATGGCTCCCCCGATTGGCCCCGGTTTGGTCAAACGGCCGCGCGTGGGTAGAGTGGTGCGACCACCCGACGCATCCTGTCCGATGCATCCCACCGGACGCGTTCCGTCCGCCCCCATCCTCGGAGCCATCCGCTTGTCCCTGACGCCACAGGAACGCCGCCTGACTTTGGTCATCGCGGCGGTGCAGTTCATCAACATCCTGGATTTCATGATGGTGATGCCGCTCGGGCCGGATTTCGCCCGCGCGCTCGACATTCCGGTCGCCCACATCGGCTACATCGGCGGCAGCTACACGGCGGCGGCCAGTCTGGCCGGGTTGCTGGGGTCGCTGTTCCTCGACCGCTTCGACCGTCGCCGGGCCTTGGCCGTGGCGATGGCCGGGTTGGTCGGCTCCACCGCGTTGGGCGGGCTGGCCTGGGATCTGCCGTCGCTGCTGGCCGCGCGGGTGGTGGCCGGTCTGTTCGGCGGTCCGGCGGTGGCCATCGCCATCGCCGTGGTCAGCGACAGCGTGGCCCCGGAACGGCGCGGGCAGGCGACCGGCATCGTGATGTCGTCCTTCTCGCTCGCCGCCATCGCCGGGGTCCCGGTGGGGTTGGAACTGGCGCGGCTGGGCGGCTGGCGGCTGCCCTTCTTCGCGGTCGCCGCCGCCGGTCTGATCGTCGCCGCGATCGCCATCAAAATCCTGCCGCCCCAGCGCGGCCATCTCAGCCACGAAACCGGCCCCGGCGCGTGGGTGCGCTTCACCGCCCTGCTGACCCGGCGCAAGGTGTGGCTGGCCTACGCCACCGTGGCGCTGGTGCAGATTCAGCAATTCATGATCATCCCCAACATCGCCGCCTATGTTCAAGGCAATCTGGGCTTCCCGCGCGAGCATCTGGGCCTGTTCTATCTGATCGGCGGGTCCTTGAGCTTTCTGACCACCCGCTGGACGGGGCGGCTGGTGGACCGGATCGGCGCGTCGCCGGTGACGCTGGCGGGGACGGCGGGGCTGTGCGTGGTGATCGATCTCGCCTTCATCCACCACCCCGTCTGGCTGCCGGTGCTGGTGATCTTCCCGCTGTTCATGATGTTCATCGGCATCCGCATGGTGGCGAACGGCACCGCCCTGTCGCGGGTCCCCGAACCGGCGGAGCGCGCCGGCTTCATGGCCCTGGTCTCCGCCGTGCAGCACATGAGTTCGGCCTTTGGCGCGTTCCTGTCGGCCCACATCCTGGACACCGCGCCCGACGGCGCGCTGGTCCATGTCGGTGTCATGGCCGGTCTGTCCATCGCCATCGGGCTGGCCGTGCCGCTGCTGACCCATTGGCTGGAGCGCGCCACCCGCCACCCCCCATCCGCCGCCGCGCTGGACGCGGTGGGGCGGAGTCGCTAGCTTGCGCCGACGTAACAACCGACCGTTTGGATGATGCCCATGCGCCCCTCTGGCCGCGCCCTCGATCAATTGCGCACCGTTTCGCTTGAACCCGGCTTCAGCAAATACGCCGAAGGGTCCTGCATGGTGCGCTTTGGCAACACGCATGTGCTGTGCACGGCCAGCGTGGACGAGACGGTCCCGCGCTTTCTGAAGAACACCGGCCTGGGCTGGGTCACGGCGGAATACGGCATGCTGCCGCGCTCCACCCACAGCCGCACCGACCGCGAAGCCGCCAAGGGCAAGCAATCGGGCCGCACCCAGGAGATCCAGCGTTTGATCGGCCGTGCGCTCCGCGCCGTGACCAACCGCGCGGCGATGGGCGAAAAGCAGATCAAGATCGACTGCGACGTCATCCAGGCCGACGGCGGCACCCGCACCGCCGCCATCACCGGCAGCTACGTCGCCCTGCATCTGGCCTTCCAGCATCTGATCGACATCGGCGCGCTGAAGACCATGCCGCTGACCGATCAGGTCGCCGCCGTGTCCTGCGGCATCTACAAGGGCAACGCCGTCCTCGATCTGGATTACCCCGAGGATTCGAACGCCCAGGCCGACGCCAATTTCGTGCTGACCGGCAAGGGCGGCATCGTCGAAATCCAGGGCACGGCGGAGGAAACCCCCTTCACCCAGCCGCAGTTCCTGGAGCTGCTGGAACTGGCCCGCAAGGGCGTGGACGAGCTGGTGGCGCTGCAGAAAGCCGTTCTCAAGATCCAATAAGGGCCGACGACCATGACCACCCCCCGCCGTTTCACCGGCGACACCCTGGTGATCGCCAGCCACAACGCTGGCAAGGTCCGCGAGATCGCGGAGCTTCTTGGCCCCTACGCGGCCCATTTCACCACGGCGGGGGCGCTGGGCCTGCCGGAGCCGGAGGAGACCGGCGACAGCTTCGTCGCCAACGCCGAATTGAAGGCGCGGGCGGCGGCGGCGGCCGGTCACGTCGCGCTCGCCGACGACAGCGGGCTGGTGGTTCCGGCGCTGAACGGCGATCCCGGCATCTACTCCGCCCGCTGGGCCGGGCCGACCAAGGATTTCGCCCTGGCGATGCGCAAGGTGGAGGATGGCCTGGTCGGCCAGACCGACCGCTCCGCCTATTTCGTCTGCGCCCTGTCGCTCGCCTGGCCCGACGGCCATGTCGAAACGGTGGAAGGCCGCTGCTATGGCACGCTGGTGTGGCCGCCGCAGGGGCCGCACGGCTTCGGTTATGACCCGATGTTCCGCCCCGACGGCCACAGCCTGACCTTTGGCGAGATGGACCCGGCGGCCAAGCACGCGATGAGCCACCGCGCCGACGCCTTCGCCCAATTGGTGGAGCGGTGTTTCCGGTGATCCAGTCTTCGGGCCAACCGGACGTTGCCCATCCAGGCAATCCGCACCCGGGCAATCCCCACCCGGATCCGGGCTTTGCCGTGTACGTCCATTGGCCGTTCTGCAAGTCGAAATGCCCCTATTGCGACTTCAACAGCCATGTGCGGGAGCGGGTGGACCATGACCGTTGGCGCGCCGCGCTGCTGCGGGAGTTGGACCATTACGCCGACCAGACCGCCGGACGGCGCGTCACCTCGGTGTTTTTCGGCGGCGGCACGCCGTCGCTGATGGACCCGGCGACGGTCGGCGCGGTGATCGACCGGATCGCCCAGCGCTGGACGGTCGCCGACGGGCTGGAAATCACGCTGGAAGCGAACCCGACCTCGGTCGAGGCCGACAAGTTCCGCGCCTTCCGCAACGCCGGGGTCAACCGGGTGTCGCTGGGCATCCAGGCGTTGGACGACACGGCCCTGCGCTTTCTCGGCCGCCAGCACAGCGCGGCGGAGGCGACCGGGGCCATCACCCTGGCCGCCCGGATCTTCGACCGCTTTTCCTTCGATCTGATCTACGCCCGCCCCGGACAGAGCGTGGCCGCCTGGGAGGCCGAGTTGACGCAAGCGCTCGACCACGCCGTCGGCCATCTGTCGGTCTATCAATTGACCATCGAGGAGGGGACGGCCTTTTTTCCCCTGCACGCGCGCGGCGATCTGGTGTTGCCGGACGAGGATCTGGCCGGTGATCTCTACGAGTCCACCCAAAGCCTGCTGGGCCGCGCCGGGCTGCCCGCCTATGAGGTGTCGAACCACGCCCGCCCGGGCGAGGAAAGCCGCCACAACCTGACCTATTGGCGGTACGGCGACTACATCGGCGTCGGGCCGGGCGCGCATGGCCGCCTGACCCTGGACGGGACGAAGGTCGCCACCCGCGCCCACCGCGCCCCGGAAATCTGGATGGAGCGGGTGGAGCGCGACGGCCATGGGGCCGCCACGCCCGATCCCATCGACCGCAGCGCCCGCGCCACCGAATTGCTGATGATGGGGCTGCGCCTGAGCGAAGGCGTGCCGCTGGCCCGGTTGGCCGAGGAAGGCGGACGGGATCCGGCCGACCTTCTGGACGCGGACGCGCTCAAGCGCCTAACCGATGGCGGGTTTCTCACCATCGACCACGCCACCCTGCGCGCCACCCACGAGGGGCGGCAGCGCCTGAACGCGGTGTTGGCCGCCTTGCTGGCCTGACCGACCGGGCCGACACCACCATCAAGAACCGCCAAGCCAGACCGGAGCCGTTCCTGTGCGCATCACCTTGGTTGTCGCCGCCGCCGCGAATGGGGTGATCGGCAAGGATGGTGGCCTGCCTTGGGATCTGCCCAGCGATCTGAAGCGGTTCAAAGAGTTGACGTTGGGCAAGCCGATCCTGATGGGCCGCAAGACCTGGGAATCGCTGCCGCGCCGCCCGCTGCCCGGACGCGACAATCTGGTCGTCAGCCGCCAAGTCGCCAGCCGCAGCCAACCCAGCGTAGCGGAGGAGGGTGCGCTCTGGTTCTCCGGCCTGGATCCGGCCATCGCCTGGGCCGAACAGGCCGGGCGGGAAGAGCTGTGCGTCATCGGCGGGGCGGACCTGTTCATGGCCGCTCTGCCGCGCGCCACCCGCCTGCACCTGACCCGGATCGACCAGGACATCGACGGCGACACCCGCTTGCCCCCACTGGGCGAGGGCTGGACCGACCGCTGGGTGAGCGCGCCACAGACCGAGAACGGCCTGACCTTCCGCTTCATCAACCGCGAGCGCGGTTGACGCAAGCGGAGCACGCTCATTCCGCAATCGATGGCCGTTCAGCCCTCGCCACCCAAGCGGTGCAGCACGTCGTCGAGCTGGTCCAGGGTTTGGTAATGGATGGTGATGGTCCCGCGTTGGCCCTGCGGGTTGATCGCCACCTTCAAACCGATGCGGGCGGAGATTTCCTCCTCCAGCGTCAGCAGATTGACGTCCTTCATCGCCGGGGCCTTGGCGGCGGATCCGGCCTCGCCCTTGCGGGCCTTGGGTTGATCGCCGCGCATCAAATCTTCGGTCTGGCGCACGTTCAGACCGCGCGACACCACCTCGCGCGCGACCGCCACCGGATCCGGGGCGGTCAGCAGGGCGCGGGCGTGACCGGCGCTCAAGGCCCCGTCCTGGACCATGCCCTTGACCGGGTCGGGCAGGGCGAGCAGGCGGATCATGTTGGCGACGTGGCTGCGGCTCTTGCCCAGGGCGCGGGCCAGATCCTCTTGCGTGTGGTCGAACTCGTCCATCAGGCGGCGGTAGCCCTCCGCCTCTTCCAGCGGGGTCAGATCCTGGCGCTGGATGTTCTCGATCAGGGCGATTTCCAGCGCTTCACGGTCGCTGAGATCGCGGATGATGACCGGAACCTCGTGCAGGCCGACGATCTGCGCCGCCCGCCACCGCCGTTCCCCGGCGATCAGCTCATAGGCGTTGCTGGAGTCGCCGTCGCGACGGACGAGCAGGGGTTGCAGAATGCCCTTGTCGCGGATCGACTCGACCAAGCCCTGGATGGCTTCTTCGTCGAATTTCCGGCGCGGCTGGTATTTGCCGGGATGGACGAACTCGATCGGCACCTGCTTGGACTGGCGCGCCTTGTCGAGCGCGGAGTAATCCTCCGTCACCTCGCCGAAGAGGGCGGACAGGCCACGGCCGAGGCTGGCGCGGCGCGCACCCCCACCATCCATACGCTTGGCGTCGTCGATCATGCGCACAGCCTCTTTTCCCGGCGCAGCACTTCGCCCGCCAAATGGATGTATGCCTGCGACCCCGGACACCGCATGTCATAGATCAGCACCGGTTTGCCGTGCGACGGCGCTTCGGAAACCTTGACGTTGCGCGGGATCACCGTGTCGTAAACCTTTTCGCCAAAAAAGCCGCGCACGTCGGCGGCCACCATGTCCGACAGATTGTTGCGCTTGTCGAACATGGTCAACACCACCCCGTGAATGTCGAGGTTGGGGTTGAAGGCGCGCTTCACCCGTTCGATGGTGCGGACCAGATGGCTCAAGCCCTCCAGCGCGTAGAACTCGCACTGCAACGGGACCATGACGGCGTGCGAGGCGACAAGCGCGTTCAGCGTCAGCAGCCCCAGCGCGGGCGGGCAATCGATCAGGACGTAATCATACTCCAGCGCGCTGTTCGCCACCGCCTCACGCAGGCGGAACTCGCGGCGCTCCGCCCCGACCAACTCGATCTCCGCCCCCGACAGATCGACCGAGGAGGTGATGATCGACAGGTTGGGAACGGCGGATTCGATCGCGGCGTCTTCCAACGGCACGTTGTCGAACAGCACGTCGTAAATGCCGATCCGACGATCCGACCGGGGAATCCCCAGCCCGGTGGACGCGTTGCCTTGGGGATCGAGGTCGATGACCAGCACCCGCTTGCCGATGACGGCGAGCGCGGTGGCCAGATTGATGGTCGTCGTCGTCTTGCCAACACCACCCTTCTGGTTCGCAATGGCGACCACGCGGGCGGGGGCGGTGATGACGTCGGACATGGCAGCCTCTCGGGAAGCCTCAGGACAGGAAAGCGATGGCAGCGCGGGGGATCAGACCGCCGCGATGCCGCTCAGACGCACGATGGTTCCGGTGGGATCGCTGCGGCTGTCGAAGCGTTCGACCCGCATCGTCCAGCCCTTGGCGGCGGCGCTCAACTCCTCGTCCAGCGCCTGGCCCTTCAGGAACAGGCCGACCCGCTGCGGCCCCATCAACGGCACGCCCCAGGCGAGCAGATCGGCGACCGGGGCCAGGGCGCGGGCGGTGACAACATCCGCCGCCAGCCCTGCCACCGTTTCGATCCGCTTGTTGTGCACCGTCACGCTGGTCCCCGTCACCCGCGCGGCTTCGCGCAGGAAGGCGGCCTTGCGGGAATCGCTCTCGACCAGATGCACCTCCGGCACGCCCAGGATCGCCAGCACCAGACCGGGGAAACCGGCCCCGCTGCCCAGATCGACCAGCACGCGGGCCTGATCCGGCAGCAGCGGCAAAAGCTGTGCGGAATCGAGGAAATGCCGCCGCCACAGATCGGGCAGGGTGGAGGGGCCGACCAGATTGATCTTGGGCTGCCACTTGCGCAGCACCGCTTCATAGGCGGTCAGCCGGTCGCGTGTTTCACGTGAAACACCGGTGGCCTCTTGGAACGCCGACGCGTCGAACACCGCCATCACTCCGCCGCCTGCGCGTCGCGCCGCTTCACATGCCGCAGCAGCGACACCAGCGCCGCCGGGGTCATGCCGGGAATCCGCGCCGCCGCCCCCAAGGTGGCCGGGCGGGACTGCCGCAGCTTTTGCCGGATTTCAGCTGACAGGCTGCCAATGCCATCCACGTCCAAATCCTCGGGCAGAGCCAGGGACTCGTCCTTGCGGAAGGCGCGGATGTCGGCCTCCTGCCGTCCGAGATACCCGGCGTACTTGCCGTCGATCTCCAACTGCTCGCCAATCTCCGGGCTGATCTCGCCCAACTCCGGCCACAGCCGGGCCAGCACCGACAGGTCGATGTCGGGGTAGCGCAACAGATCCGCCGCGCTGCGCCGCACGCCATCCTGATTGACCGCCACCCCTTGGCGGGCCAGTTCGACCGGCGTCGCCTGAAGCGCGTGGACCAGCGCGCGCCCCGTTTGCAAGGCCGCGTCCTTGGCGGCGAAAGCGTCGCGGCGTTGCGACCCGACGCAGCCGATGGCGATGCCCTTCGCGGTCAAACGCTGGTCGGCGTTGTCCGCGCGCAGCAACAGCCGGTATTCGGCGCGCGAGGTGAACATGCGGTAGGGTTCGTTGGTGCCACGCCCGATCAAATCGTCGATCAGCACGCCGATGTAGGCGTCGGCCCGGTCGAGCACGAAGCCGTCCTGCGAGCCACCCGCCACCAACGCGGCGTTGATGCCCGCCATCAGCCCTTGCGCCGCCGCTTCCTCGTACCCGGTGGTTCCGTTGATCTGTCCGGCCAGGAACAAGCGGGGGGCGCGGCGGGTTTCCAACGTCGGCTTCAGCTCGCGCGGATCGACGTAATCATACTCGATGGCGTAGCCGGGGCGAATCATCACCGTGCGCTCCAGGCCAGGCATGCTCTTCAGAATGCCAAGCTGGACGTCGCGGGGCAGGGAGGTCGAAATCCCGTTGGGGTAGACGGTGGGATCGTCCAGCCCCTCCGGCTCCAGGAAAATCTGGTGACGCTCCTTGTCGGCGAAGCGCACCACCTTGTCCTCAATGGACGGGCAATAGCGCGGGCCGGTCCCCGTGATCTGACCGGAATACATCGGCGCGCGGTGCAGGTTGGCGCGGATCAGCGCGTGGGCCTCCGGCGTCGTCCAGGTGATGGCGCAATCGATCTGCGGCGTGTCGATCCGCTCGGTCAGATAGGAGAAGGGCGGCGGCGGCACATCGCCCGGCTGCTTCTCCAGCGCGTCCCAATCGATGGTGCGCCCATCCAAACGCGGCGGGGTCCCCGTCTTCAAGCGGCCCAACGGAAAACCCAAACGGGCCAGCGTGTCCGACAACCCAAGCGAGGGAGCCTCACCAACCCGGCCCGCCGGGGTGCGTTCCTCGCCAATGTGGATCAGGCCGCGCAGGAAGGTTCCGGTCGTCAGCACGACGGCCCCGGCGGCGATGCGCTCGCCCGATCCGGTGACAACCCCGGCGATGCGCCCGTTGGCGTCCACGATCAGGTCTTCCGCCCCGCCGGACGCCAGGGTCAGATTCGCCTGTTCGGCCAGCAGGCTTTGCATCGCCTGCCGGTACAGCTTGCGATCCGCCTGGGCGCGGGGGCCACGAACCGCCGGTCCCTTGCTGCGATTCAGGATGCGGAATTGAATGCCGCCCCGGTCGATGGCCTTGGCCATCACGCCGTCGAGCGCGTCGATTTCCCGCACCAGATGCCCTTTGGCCAAACCGCCGATGGCGGGGTTGCAGGACATCTCACCGATGGTTTCGATTTTGTGGGTCAGCAGCAGGGTGCGCGCGCCCATGCGCGCCGCAGCCGCAGCCGCTTCACAGCCGGCGTGACCGCCGCCAACAACGATGACATCAAAGCTTTGCATGGCCGCGACCATACCCGAAGCCATCGCCGTCGCCAAGGGGATCTCCCGAACGCCAACGGGATCTCCCGTGACATCGACCGGTTCCACCCGCCGGGATGGGCGATGTTTCACGTGAAACACCGCCCATCCCGACGACAGTCAAAGAACGCTCATTTGCCGATGCAGAAATCCCGGAAGATGATGTCGAGCAAATCCTCCACATCGACGCGCCCGGTGATGCGGCCCAGCGCCCGGCTGGCAAGGCGGACATCCTCCGCCGCCAGTTCCGGCAAGGGCGCGGTCAAGGCACGGTCGAGCGCGACCCAGCATTCCTCCAACGCCGCGCGGTGGCGGGCGCGGGTCAGCGACGGGGCGCTGCCCACCGCCAGCCGGTCGGCGCTAAACGCGGTTAAACGCTCTTCCAGCTCGCGCAAACCAGCACCGCTGCGGGCCGACAGCGGAACGGGCGGAACACCGGCGATGGTCGTCGGCGCAGCCGCCGCCATGACCGGGCGGGCGTCGATCTTGTTGAGAACGACCACGGTGTCGCCGTCGATCAGGGCGACGGTGGCGGGATCAAGGTCGGGCAGGGCGGTGGCATCGAACACGGCCACCTTCACATCCGCCCGTGCCGCCCGGTCGCGCGCGCGGCGGATGCCTTCCTCCTCCACCTCGTCGGCGGCGGCCTCGCGCAGGCCCGCCGTGTCGGCCAGCACCACCGGATAGCCGCCCAAATCCAACTGCACCTCGATCACGTCGCGGGTGGTTCCGGCGCGGGCGGAAACGATGGCGGCGTCGCGCCGGGCCAACGCGTTCAGCAGGCTGGATTTGCCCGCGTTGGGCGCGCCGACGATGGCGATGTGCAGCCCCTCGCGCAGCCGCTCGCCGCGCCCGCCGTCGTTCAGATGCGCGGCGATCTCCGCCCGCAAGGTCTCGATCACCGGGCGCACGGCGTCGGAGACACCGCCCGGCAAATCGTCGTCGGCGAAATCGATGTCGGCTTCGAGATGGGCCAGGGATCGGGTCAGCCGGTCGCGCCATCCGTCGTAGAGCCGCCCCAGCGCACCGTCCATCTGCCGCAGCGCCTGCCGCCGCTGGGCGGTGGTTTCCGCGTCGATCAGGTCGGCGACAGCCTCGGCCTCCGTCAGGTCGAGCTTGCCATGTTCGAAGGCCCGGCGGGTGAACTCACCCGGTTCGGCCAAGCGCAAACCGGGCCGCGCGGCCAAGACGGCGATCACCCCGGCGACCACCGCCCGGCCACCATGGAGGTGGAGTTCCACCACATCCTCCCCGGTGAAGCTGGCGGGGGCGACGAAGCGCAGCACCAGCGCGTCGTCCAGCGGATCGCCGGTCGCCGGATCGCGCAACGTCACCAGCGCGGCGCGGCGCGGTTCGGGCAGGGGGCGGGTGGTCAGGGCGGCCAGCGTCGCGGCGGCGTCCGGCCCCGAAACGCGAACCACCGCCACACCGGAGCGTCCGGGGGCGGTGGCGAGCGCGAAGATCGTCGCGGTCATGTCGGTGTCACGGTCATCGATTGGCTCAATCCCGCCTCACCCGCGCTGGTCCGGCCGCAGCTCCCGCTGCTCGGTGGTCAGCATCAGGCGGTCAACGCGGCCACCCTCGACCAGATGGGTTTGCAGGATGGCGTCCACATCCGCCGTCGTGCGGTAGGTGTACCAGACGCCCTCCGGGTAGACGACCAGCGTCGGCCCCAGCTCGCAGCGGTCCAGGCACCCGGCGGCGTTGACGCGCACCCGCGCGTCCAGCCCCAGTTCGCGGGCGCGCACCTTCATATAGTCGCGCAGCTTTTCCGATCCTTCGGCGGCACAGCTTCCCCGCTTGTGCCCGTCCGGGCGGCGGTTGGTGCAGCAAAACACATGGGCTTCGAAATAGGGCTTCGGGTCGCTCACTTTCGTCCTTCCTGTCCAAGGGCCGAGGCCATCTGGGTCCAAAACATCTTCTGAAACTGCTCCACGCCCTGAATCCCGGCGGGCAGCCAGGTTTTGAGCATGGTGTCGGGGTCCATCGCCTGGAGATTGGCGCTCATCCGCTCCTGAATCTCCCGCATCATGGCGTCCTGCATCGGTTTGACATCGGGAAGGCCCAGGAAATGGCGGGCCTCCTCCGGGGTGCAATCGATGTCGATGGTGATCTTCATGCCCGCCCCCTCTTCGTGTCCGCGCCGGTGGCGGCGCGGCGGTCGCGCTTGTCCGCGCAACAGAATTTTTAGGGTTGAGCGCCGAAACGGCTCATGCCCCACTATACAGATAGGATGCACTGGCGCAACGCCACCCCCGCACCACCTCAGGGTTATCGCATATGGAGATTGTTTTCCATTTCGAGGAATCACGTCATCCCCGCGTAGGCGGGGATCCAGGCTTTTCCATCAGAGTCGTCCTGCAAACTCTGGTTCCCCGCCTTCGCGGGGATGACGAAAGTCTTTTTCAAGGAATATCAGCCCCAAATGCGATTGCC
>JAIXPD010000073.1 GCA_027486405.1 Azospirillum sp.
TCCAGGCTGTCCATTTGCGGGGCGACCAGCAGGGCGCTGACCAGCATGCGGGGCGTGACGGCCAGGATGGCGGCCTCACCGGTGCGGCCCATCGCTTGGCCGATGGTCTGGCGCAGCCAGCGCGTCACCTCGGCCTCGCGCGCCGCCGTCGCTGTCGGCTTTCGTGCGTCCAGATCGGCGACGAGCGCGATGGCCGTGGCCGCCAGCCGGACCGCATACTGGCGGGCCGCCGGATTGGGCGGCTGGGCGAACAGCAGCACGCGCAGGTCATCGACCTCCCGTTCCGCGTCGATCAGCAGGGTGCGCGACACGGCGGGGTTGGCGACGGAGGTGGCCGGGATCGCGCTCGCCACCTCCGACAGCAGGGCGGCCAGGGCGTTGCCCGCCGCGCCGTTCAATGCGTCGGGGTAGTGGGCCAGTTCGACCAGGATCGGCAGACCATCGGTCACGGCATCGGTGTGAATATGGTCAGACATGGCCCACCTCACGCGGCGATTTCTTCGGCGTAGGGTTCGATCACGAACTCCTCCGCCTGATGGATGGTGAGGCCACCGACCCCGGCGACCTTCTCCGGCGCGGCGAGGACCGCTTCCTTGTTCAGTTCCTCCGTCGTGCGGATGAACAGGTCGGCCAACCCGGCCAGACGGATGGCGGCGAGCACGGCGGCGGTCATGCCACGCCCCACCTTCACGCTCGGCGGGGTCAGACGCCATTTGACGACGCCGGACGACAGGTTGACCGTCTTCGTCTTGTTGCCGTCGGTCAGCACAGCGCGGTTCGCTTCGCACCACGTCTGAACGCCCGCCGTCAGGTCGCCGATCTGCTTCTTGAAGGGCGTAGCGGCTTCCTCGTAGCGCTGTTTGATGGCCGACAACTCATCGTTCATCGCGGCTTCAATGCGGGCCTGTTCCCGTTGGGACTGGCCGATCTGGGCGATGGCGTCCACGGCCTGGTCCCGGCTTTGCGGCACGGGGACAGTCGAGGCGGCGGATTTGGTTCGGGTGTTCTTGGGGGCCATGAAATCTTACCTCTTGGGGGAGTGGGTGGTGATGGTCCCGCCGATGGCGAGACGAACCGGGTTGAGTGCGACCGGCGGGGTTGCCGGACGGGTGAAGATTGGAAAGCGGTCGGCGGGTGCCGGAACCGGCGGGCGGGGTGGTGGTGGCAGACCGAACGCGCCGAACAGGGCCGCCTGGATGGCGGCGGCGCTGGTCACGAGCTGACCCGACGCGGAGGCGGCGGATCGGCCAAGGCCACCGGCAGATCGGCGCACCGCCAGTGATCGGCCCGCCCGTTCTTCGCCGGGGCGATCAGGGCGGCGGACAGGGCACCCGTCACCGGGTCGGCCAGCAGGCATTGACGCCAATCACCACCGCAAGCTCACACCGTCTCCACCCGCCGCGTCACGGTGTGACCGGCGGACGGCCCGTTGGACGGGATGTCGATCTCGACGATCCCGCCCGGCGGTGGGACGATACGGGCGCTCACCGCAGCCTCACGGCATAGGAACCGGCGTCGCTGGACTGATAGGCGTCCGTGGACTTGCATCCACCGCAGATGCGATGTCCGGCACCGGAGCTGTCAAACGGACGACGGCAGCACAGGCAGGAGCGCTTCGTCCTCGGTGGCGGGGTGTAGGTCGCGCTTCGCCTGCGCGGCGTGGCGATCTCGCCGCCCGTCTTCGCGATGGTGGTGGGGCGGTGGTCCAAGGCCACACGACCGGCAGCGGTCAGGACGACGCGGCCCGGATGGTTGCCGCGCGGCGGCTCGGCCACCACCAGCCAACCCACGTCCAACAGGGCGCGGCGCAGGCCGATGGCGGTGTTGCCGGACACGCCGACCTGCGGGGCCAGATCAACAGCCGACGGGGGACGGACGGCGGTGGTGTAGGCGGGGGCGGCGTAGGCTTCCAGCAGGCGCAACATGGTCGTCGTGCTGTAGCGGTTGTAAGTGGTGGCGCTCATGCCACGTCCCCGCCCTTGGTGCCGGTCACGCCCAACAGTCGCGCCTGCTCACGGGCAGCAGCGGCATTCTCACGCAGCAGAGCCACCAGTTCAGCCAATTCATCGGATGTGAAGGGGTGGAAAGGGCGAGAAGCCGCCCTGCCTCGAATGGTTTCGACACGTTGGCCAAGCCGGATGCCGCGCCGAAAGTCTAGCTTCCGGAGCATGGTTCCGAGTTCAGCCATGCGATCAGCCAAAGCGGCAGTCTGTGCAGGGGCTTGTTGGCTCAGAACCATGGATGCAATCTGGTCAGCAAGCGCTCCGAACGCATTTGCAACCGAATTTGGTGGAATGTGGCTCATGACTTTCCTCGCTGACAAGTTCGGCAAGCGTTTCTAAGAAGGCCCCCGAGAAGGGATCGGTTGCGGGTCGCCGTCTCCCGCTCTCTGGCGCAGCGCGCGTCGTCGATCTCGCCAAAGACCGGACAGGTGGAGACCACGCCGAGTTTCTCGGCCACCGCCTGTTCGATGCGGGCCAGCCCCGCGCCGTAGCGGGCTGATATGACCAGAGAGATGGCGGTCTTGCCGTAGCCGATGGCGGCTCCGGCAGCGGCCAAACCGGATCGGTCGGCCAACTCGGCCAGCGCGACCACAAAGGACGGCGGCGCGCCGTGCCATGCGCTGTTGGCTTTGGTTAGGTGCGTGGTCATTCCTGCGCCTCTTTGGGCACATGCGGCATCAGCGCGTTGATGTTGATGTCCCAGACGCCATCGGGCACACGGAGCGGCGGTTCCGGCCCAGTGTTCATAGCCTTCTTGAGACGGAACCTGTGAGGCGGCGCGCTGGTGATCTGGTCGAGATAGCCGGTGTCGCGCAGAGCAGAGGTATAGGTTTTGGCGTTATCCACGCTGACGCGCGCAAGAGTGGCCAGTTCCGTTACCGAAAACCCCTGCCGTAAGGGCTTCATTGCGGCCCACAACCGTTCCTGCGCAGTGGGGGCCGTCTCGATTGCACCGGCGCTGGTGAAGCGCGGGCAGCGCTGACCAAGATCCTTGACCAGTTCATACAAAGCAGGGGGAAAGCAGCCAGGTTTCGAAATCGGGCCGGGGCGCATTTCGACTAGCCCGTTTTGGCGCAGGCGTCGGACGAACATCTTGGCGCTGTCCGTCGAACCGCCAACCGCCACCAGATCGGCAATAGAAAAGAGGCGCAGGCGGCGAATTTCCGCCCAAAAACGCCGTTGCGCGTCAAAACGTGGGCGTTTGACCGCTGTCATGCGAACCGCCGAACGGCTGGTGCCGCGCCGGTGTTGATCCGCTGCCCCTCATACGCTGCGCAGTCGATGCTTTTCAGCCCTTCGCCAGCCGCGAAGGCGGCGATGGCCACCAGATTGACGGCCACACGTCCGGTCGAGCTGTAGGTCTGTTCCAACAGGCGGGACAGAAGGTCATCAGCGACCATCACGCGGGGGCAGTAGAGCGCGGCCAATTGGCGCGCGTCATCCATGTCGCAGGGTTCGGCCTGCACGAAGTCGAGAATGCGGCGGTGGAACCGCTCGTAGCGTTGCAGTTTCTGCGGCAAGCCCTCTTCGCCGATCAGCACGATGGACGCGGTGCCGGGGGCGGCCATGTCGTGGAGCGCCCGCACCTTGTCGATCATGTCCTTTTTCGCCAGATGGTCGGCTTCGTCGATAATCAGCGGGCGGCGGCTGGTCTCCAGCTCTTCGGAGATTTTCCCCGCCAGTTCGTTGTTGGTGGCGTGTGCGGGCAAGGCCAGCCCCATCGCGTCAACGATGGCGCGTAACATGGCGCGCGGCGTCCAAAAATCGTTCGCCTCCACATAATAGGCCATGTGGTCCGACGCGCCGACCCAAGCGGCGGCGCGGCTCTTGCCATCGCCGGATCGGCCATGGAAGACGCCAAGACCGGGCACGTCCGGGCTGCGGCCCTTCAGTTTCAAAACCAGTTCTTCCAACAGCGTCAGATTGCGCAGCGGGGCGAACGAGGCGGACTTGCGGGATCGGGTGATTTTCGGCATGGTCTGGTCTTCTCAGTTCGTTTTGGTTTGGACGGCTCGCGCGCCCCACGCGCGGGCCGTTCGATTTTGCAGGCCGGTCATTCGACCGCCCGGATAAACCCGGCCTTCCGCGCGGCGTCGTTCTTGCGGGCGCGATACCAAGCGGCGGTTTCGATGGTGTGGAGCCAGTCGAGATCCTCGGCGCTCACTTCCGCCTCGTCGGCGATCCGCGCCTCGATGTCCTGCGCGCGCCGCCACCAGCGATCTTCGGGCTTTTCCGCCATCGCCACCGGCGCGGCGATCCTCCGGGCAATGTCCGCCGCGCGCGCCGCTTCGCGTTCATCACGCGGGCGAGGCGGCGTGGGCAAGGCCGCGCGGGCGGCGTCCTGCGCGGCGATCAGACCGGCGGATGGTTGGACGGTGGACGGCGGCGGCGCGGCGCTGGGCAAGGCCGTGACGCTGGCCATCGGCTTGCCGATCAGGGCGTCGGCCAAATCCTGTGGGCGGAACTTTGTTTTTGCACCACGGAGCGGCGCCTTCCCTGCGGCGATGAACCGCTTTTGCAGTTCCACAGCTTCGGCGGCCAACGCGGCGCGCGACAGGCCCGCGCGTTCCGGGTTTTCCGCAATGCACAGGAAGGCGAAGGGGTCGGCGTGGTAGACCCACACGCGGCCCATGTCTTCGGGATCCAACCGCACGTCAAAACGGTCGCCGGTGCCAATGTAAGGGATCAGGTCCGGTGCCCAGAATTCCGCGCCCTCCACCCGAATTCCCTTTTTTCCGACCGTGCGAGTGCCGCCGTCGGGGGCTGGCATCAACAGCAGGTCAAGCTGGCGCTCATCAACCAGCCGGGCTTCACGACCAGCGCAGGCTTCCGCCAGGGCGAAGGGTGTGCGGTCGCCCAAGCCCTCATGTGGACTGTGCTGGTAGACGTTGCTCACCCACTCATCGGCCAAGGCTTGCAGTTCTGTGCCGGTGAGGCGGGCCTTGAAAACGTCGGCTTCGGCTTCACCCATGCGGGTCGCGAAGGTTTCCCGCGACCGGATCGCCTGACGGGCGGCGACGTTGTGGCCGGTGTAGCCGGGCAGCAGCGGCATAAACCCATGCTGTACCGTGCCAATGGCCCGTTCGACATGCGGCTTTTGCTCCGGGCAGTAGGGCGTGCAGGTCGGATGCCGCGCGCCAAGCAGGAAATAGGCGCGTTCGGCTTCACGGCTGACGAAATCGGACCCGTTGTCCGTTTTGATCGCTTCCGGCATGCCCCAGGCCAGGACGGCGCGGCGGATCAGCAGCAGGACTGCCGAGGTTCGCGGCACCTTCGTGACCAAAACCATGATGCGGCGGGTGTAAACGTCCACCACGACATAGATCGAATGGCGACCGTCGGTCAGCAGACAGTCGGACGGGCTGGCGTCGATCTCCCACAATTGGTTGGGCCGTTCGATCCCTTCGGACGCCGATCCCACCGCCGCGCGATGCTTGTTCTTCCAATCATCCGGGTTGGTCAGCGCCAGATGCAGTTGACGGTTTTGCTTTTTCCAAGTGGCCCAAACGTCCATCAGACGGCGCTCGCTGGGCATTGGTCGGCTGGTGCCGTCAAACAGCTCCACATCGTCGCCGAAACGCTGGACCAACAGGCGGCGGACTTGGTGCATCGACAGATGCGGATTTTCCACCAACACCGCGACCAAATACCCCCGGATGTCCTTTGCCGCACTGTCCAAAACGCCCGTTCCAAGCCGGTTGCCGTAGCGTCCGGCCAAGCGGGACGCGTCTCCGGTGTCGCGAGCCTTCGCCCAACGCTCCAACGACGACATGCTGATGGTGGGCGACGCCGCGCGGCACCAATCCGGCACGTCAATCTGGCGGGCGTTGTAGAAGCCCACGAATTTGTGACGGGCAGGCGTCAAGGCGTCGCCGCTGGCGCTGTGGAAGCGGTCGAAAGCCGCCAGAATCGCCAGCTTGTAGTCTTGGCGCAGTTGCGCGTCCGTGCTGATTGGCAGGGCCGGAACCGTGGGTCTCGCCGTCGAGGTGGGGAGAGCCGGAACCGTCGTCGTGGACGCCGCGCGGCGGCCCAGTTCAAGACGGGCGATCTCAGGCAGCGCGGAGACGTGGTATTCTCTGCCGCCGCCTTGATCGTCACGTGGGCGACTTGGCCCCCACTTCTTGCTCGTGGCTTTTTTTTGGAAGCCCTGCCTGCTGCCAGGAACGCCGGGCAATCCCATGGCGGCCCATTCCGCTGGTGATTTCCAGTCATCGCCCATGCGTCACCCCTGGATGCGCGCGGTCAACGCCGGACGCAGGTGCATGTAGGCGCGCACCATCGCATCGCCCGCATTCAACATCTTTGCGGCTTCAATCGAATCAATGCGACTGTCCGCAAAAGCCACCGCAAATTCACGAAACAGCCCAGACGTGTGTTGAGCGACCAACCCAACATCCTGTGGGATCGCTTCGTCGGACGGGTCAATTTCGATTGGCAGCAGGGTGCAGCCCGCTTCCACCGCAAGCCATTCTGTGACGTAAGCGTAACCGCAGGACCGCTCCAGAGCCGCGACGATGTCGGCGGGCATATGGGTGTTCGCGTCGTCATCACTGTCGTTTGAGTATCGGAAAAGCTGTGACCGACTGACCCGCGCCAGTTCTGACGCACGGACAACACCGCCGCAGCGCTCGATCAATTCGGCGACCGCCGCCTTCAGGCTGCCAGGACGGCGAGGCTTATAGGGAGATTTAGCCATGTCTGTTCCCGTTGTGCGTGTGTGCGTTGCTTTGAGACCGTGCGTTCCAACAAGACTGAGGAGGATCGAATGAAGCTGGGACCGAATGTTTTCGAGGCCGCAGCGAAGCGGCATCTTGTGATCGCTCTGGCCAGCTTGTCGGTCTCTGTTCAGGCCGTGGGTGGCCCCTTCTCCGTTGCTTTGGTCGATGTTGCCGCCGCACATCTTGGCTGGGCTGAGGCGTCAGCCGCCGTCGGTCGGCTTTACGGTCGGCGCTCTCAAGCGGCGACCTGCGTCACCCCTCTTGTCTGACGCAGGCGACGGCCCGTTTTGTCGTAACGATCCGGGAACAGCTCATGCAGTGACCGCCCGAGCTTTGAAGCGATGGCGGCCTCCCAGCGTTGCGACCCCATGCGCAGAGCCAACGCACCGGCTTGCCGTGAGCAATTCAGTTCCAGGGCTATGGCTGCCAAGCTGCTGCCTGCCAACTTCAACTCACCGATGATCCACTGCGCGCGACGCGCCGCGTCGTTGGGAATGGGGATGGGATGAGAATGGTGATTGGTTCTCATGCTTGTCTCGTCAATTTCCATGGATATTGTCTTACCCAGAAAAGATATTGGCTGCAAGGAAAACTTTCGATCTGGAAACGGTTGCCGGTTCGGTCGAACCTTGTCCGGTGGGTCTCCACGGAAATACTAAGGAAAATCAATGGAAAATCCGGACCAGGGCCAAGTGGGCAAACTGGAACCCCGCGTTTCCGGTTCGGTCGATGAACTGGCAACCCGCATAGATATGGTGGTCCGCCTCTATGACACGAAAACTATGGCGGCAAAGACGGCGGGCATTACACCCGAGCAGCTCACTCGGCAGCTGAAAGCGCTGAACCGACCGTTTTTAGACACCGTCGCGCGGCTATGCGTTCCCAAGGGCGTGTCATTGGATTGGCTCGTCACTGGCCAGGGTGCCATGCTGGTGAAAGAGCGGAACGCCACCGCGTCCGGTGGCCGCGGCTCTCTCGATGAGGCCCTGTTGGCGAATCTTGTTGAGGGGCTGGAACGATATTTGGCAGCCAAGGATCTGCTGCCCATGCCGCAGCAAAAAGCCCGCATGACCGTGGTATTTTACCGGATCCTGTCACGCTGGCGGGAACAGCTCGCCGAATCAGGCGCGGACATGCCGATGCATCTGCGTGAGGCCGGTCATCCGGTCGATATCGCCGCTCATCCGATCTTGTCGGAAATCGTCAGCTTGATCGACTGACTTGGTCTATAGCGGCGTGGCCGCAATGCGGGCATAGGTGGCGTGTTTGCGCAACATTGCTACGATGCCGCGCAGCACTCTTGCAAATCCACTTTTATCAATGGCAGAATTCTCACTCCGCACAACCTATCGGCATACGTCAGTATGCCGATAGAAGAGCGGGGCCGGGACTGGTAATCCCGGTCGCGGGCGTGGGCACACCCGTTTGAGAAGCAACATCAAGGGTCTCTCAATGAGGCCCCTCCCCCAGCTCTTGCCGCGCGGCAAGGGATGGATAGCACGGAGTGTGCCAATGTATTACTACCCGCCGGCCATCAAACCGCCTGAGGCCGACGAGCTGATCGCCATCTTGCGCAGCCTGTCGGCGGATCGTGTGCGGCGACAGGATTTGTCATGTCATACAGCGGTATGCGCGTGGAAAGCCCATCGCGTGGCGGCTCAGAATGACTACCACCGAACCTATCCACCAGCGCCACCGGCGCATGAAGCGAAAGGGATTTCCTAAAACCTGTTCGCCAATTTTCGCAATTTGCAAAAAAGATTTCCAAAATGAGAACCAACATGACACAGGAAAATCAAGAAGTTGTGCGCCATCCTTCAATTTCATCTTGGTTCTTAAGAATAATTGGCGTCGTTCTTTTTCTCTCTGGAATTGCCACCATTATTCTTGTACCCGGTGGCGTCGCAGATGGGAGCATGATCTTTATAGGTGGGGTTGTGCTGTTTGGCCTCGGCAGCCTGTGCGCTGGGCTGCGGGACGTGGTCTACGAACTGCGCCTGATCCGCCAATCGCCATCAAACCATTCTGCGAATCAGGGCGACGTAGGCCGATGACGCATGGTTTGACGTCGATGGCGAGACAGCGGCCAAATACTCAACGTTTGCAAGGCGTCCGTCCCGACAAATCCCCGATAATCCCACCAAATCCCGCCGTTTCCACTACGTCAGACCATGGTTCTCTTCACATGGAGACGATGGGGATGGCGATCTACATGGGGGCCGGACCGTCGGTGATGTACGCCGCCCAGGCGGTGGAGGCGTTCGACCAGTTCACAGCCAAAAGCGCGGCGAGCTGACCAGCCACGTCAAACCACATCATAAGGATGGTGCGGGCGGCGGGACTCGAACCCGCATGCCTAACGGCGAGGGATTTTAAGTCCCTAGCGTCTACCGATTTCGCCACGCCCGCACAAGGCGACGGATGGTTGCGATTTGCCCGCTGGGATTGAACAGACCAACACGCCACACGCCATCGCGTCGCCATGACTTAGACAATTGCAGGGGATCGGGTCAAGACCCCTGCGCAACGCGCCCGTCATCCCCATATCCATCGCATCACCAACACCGATCCGAAACAGGGGATGACGCGTGGACTCGATTGACTGGCTGTCGCTCACCGCACTGCTGATGGTGGCGGTTCTGGTGGTTCCGGGGGCGTTGCGGATGAACCGGGGCGTTCTCCTGCGCAACGCCGCGCTCTGGCTGGCGGCGGTGGTGGTTCTGGTCTGGGTGTATGACCGTTTCGGCCCCTTCGGATTTTGAGATCAGGCCAAAGCGGTCAGGGCCGGTTGTCCTCGTTCAGCGCCATGATGCCGATGCCCATGGCCACGCTGCCGAAGGTCAGCATCAGGCTGGCGTAGAGCATGACCACCGCTTCGACCGCGTAGTCGCTGTTGCCGATCAGAGTGGCCAGACGCGCCACATCGAACCACAGCAAACCGCTGCCCAGCACCACCGCCCCGGACAAACCGGCGACGAGGTGGCGCAGCAGAAACAGGATGGCGGCTTTTTCAAAAGGTTTCATGGTGCGGCTCGATCAAGACAGCGGCCCGTGTTGAACAGGGACATAGGCGGGCCGCCGCAACCGGCAACCCGCCCTTGGTGCGAATCGGGGCGCGAATCGGGACGCGAACAGGGATTCCCCTTAGCCCTTCGACCCAACCGTGACGGTGGGCGTGCCGCCCAGCCGTTGGATGATCCCGGCCAACTCGTCGGCGGCCCCCGCCACCTCCGCCTCGTCGGTCCCGCGCAGCACCAGACTGACGCCGAAATAGCCCGCGCGGAAATAGGGGTAGCTGCCGATCTCCAGATTGGGATGGCGGTCTTGCAGGGCGCTGAGGTCGGCGGCGATCACCCCCTCCCCCAGTTCGCAGGCGACGGTGCGGGCGTGCAGCTCCGGCCCGCCGACCAGACGCGGAATCACCCCGTCCAGCATCGCGCGCATGATGTTGGGGACACCGGCCATGACGAAAACGTTGCCAAGCTGGAAGCCGGGGGCCTGGCTGATCGGGTTGTCGATCAACACCCCGCCCGCCGGGATGTTGGCCATGCGCAAACGCGCCTCGTTCAACTGGCCGGGGGCGTAATGGCGCTCCAGCCGGGCGACGGCCTCCGGGTTGCGTTCCAGCGCCACACCGAACGCCTTGGCGACGCAGGCCGAGGTGATGTCGTCGTGCGTCGGCCCGATGCCGCCGGTAGTGAACACATAGTCATAGCGCGCGCGCAGCGCGTTGACCGCCGCGACGATCTCCTCCTCCACATCCGCCACGATTCGGGCCTCGCGCAGGCGCACGCCGATCCCCGCCAGGGTTTCGGCGATGTGGGGCAGGTTGGCGTCCTTGGTGCGGCCCGACAGGATTTCGTTGCCGATGACGAGGACGGCGGCGGTGGGGTTCATCCGAACGCGCTCCGGGGAAGTGGGACGGGGATCACGCTTGCGCCCGCATGAGCGGGCGGGTAGCGTCGGGCGCACACGATGCGCTTTCCCACCCCCCTTCTTCAAGGCCGACTGATCCGCCGCTACAAACGTTTCCTCGCCGACGTCGATCTGGGCGGGGAGGTGGTGACGGTCCATGTCCCCAATTCCGGCAGCATGATCGGGCTGGACACGCCCGGCGCGGTGGTCTGGCTCTCGCGCTCCGACAACCCCAAACGCAAGCTGGCCCACACGCTGGAACTGGTGGAGCCGGTCCCGGCCTGGGGCGAGGGGCTGGTCGGCGTCAACACCGGCCACCCCAACGCGCTGGCCGCCGCCGCCATCGCCGCCGGGACCATCCCGGAGCTGGCCGGTTACGCCCGGCTGCGGCGCGAGGTGAAATACGGCGTCAATTCCCGCATCGACCTGCTGCTGGAGGCCCCCGACCGGCCGCTCTGCTACGTCGAGATCAAGAACGTCCATCTGCGCCGCCCCGACCGGGGCGACGGGCGGGCCGCCGAATTTCCCGATTGCGTCACCGCGCGCGGGGCCAAGCATCTGGCCGAATTGTCGGCGATGGTGGCCCACGGGCACCGGGCGGTGATGCTCTACCTTGTCCAGCGCGGCGACTGCACCCATTTCACAATCGCTCGCGATCTCGATCCCGCCTATGACGCCGCGCTGCGCCGGGCGCTGGATTCGGGGGTCGAGGCGCTGTGTTGGTCTTGCGCAATCACGACAGACGCGATTGAATTGCAGGATCCGCTGACGGTTCGGCTGTAGCGCCGCCGGTCGGCGTGTGTCGTCACCCGCGTGGTCTTGTCTCTTGGGGGCTTTTCGTCTTGGAACACAACAACGTCGAATCCAACCGCGTGCGGCTGCATGGCCCGGAAGGGTTCGAGGGCATGCGCAAGGCCGGTCGTCTGGCCGCTCTGACGCTCGATTTCATCGGCCCCTATGTTCAGCCGGGCATCACCACCGGCGAGCTTGACCGCATTCTGGAACAGTTCATCCGCGACCATGGGGCGATCCCCGCCCCGCTCGGCTATCGCGGCTTTCCGCGCGCCAACTGCATTTCGGTCAACCACGTCGTCTGTCACGGCATTCCCGGCGACAAGCGGCTGGTGAACGGCGACGTGCTGAACATCGACGTCACCCCCATCGTCGATGGCTGGTACGGCGATTCGAGCCGGATGTATCTGTGCGGCGACGTCGGCGTGAAGGCGCGCAAGCTGATCGACGTGACCTATGAGGCGATGATGCTGGGCATCGCCGCCGTCAAGCCCGGTGCCACGCTGGGCGACATCGGCCACGCCATCCAAACCCACGCGGAGGAAAACCGCTTTTCCATCGTCCGCGATTTCTGCGGCCATGGGCTGGGGCGCGTGTTCCACGAGCCGCCGTCCGTCCTGCATTTCGGCAAGCCGGGCGAGGGGCTGGTGCTGCGCGAGGGCATGATCTTCACCATCGAACCGATGCTGAACGCCGGTCGCCACGACGTGAAGATCCTCAGCGACGGGTGGACCGCCGTGACCAAGGACAAATCCCTGTCCGCCCAGTTCGAACATTCCATCGGCGTCACCGCCGACGGGGCGGAGATCTTCACCCTGTCCCCGGCCGGGCACACCAAGCCGCCCTACCCCGAGACCACCGCCTGATCGCCAGGGCCTGATCGCCAGGGCCTGATCGCCACATCACTGCGCTTTCTGCGTGCGTGTCCTCTGGGCGCGCACGCGCGCAAGCCCTATAGTGATCGCCCTACACTTGTATGGCGATGAACGAATGGCGGGCGGCAAACGCAAGAAGAGCACAAGCGAGCAAACGGAGACGGCGCGCGCCGCCGCAAGCGGCGGTTTGAACGACGCCGGGTTGCGCAGCGCCACCCTGAGCAACGCCGAACTGTTCCCGGACGTCCCGCACGCCACACCCGTCGCGCGCCCCCCCGTCGCGTCCTCACCCGGCGCGTCCACAATGCCCACCGACGATGCCGACCACCATTCCGGCCACCGCGAACGCCTGCGCGGCCGCTTCCTGAACCGGGGAGCCGACGCGCTGGAGGATTACGAGCTGTTGGAGATGGTGCTGTTCAACGCCATCCCACGATGCGACGTGAAACCGCTGGCCAAGACTTTGATCCAAGCCTTTGGCGATCTGTGGGGGGTGGTCAACGCCCCGGCGGAGCGGCTGCGCGGCTTCAAGGTTGATCGCGCATCAATGAACAGCGATGTCGCCGTCGCCACCGTGCGGATCGTCGGAGCGGCGGCGCTGCGGGCGATGCAGCAGCGGGTGATCGACCGCCCGGTGCTGGCCTCCTGGCAGGCCTTGCTCGATTACTGCGCGGCGGCCATGGCGCATGAACCGACCGAACAATTCCGCCTGCTGTTCCTGGACCGCAAAAACATCCTGATCGCCGACGAGGTGCAGCAGCGCGGCACGGTGGACCACACCCCGGTTTACCCGCGTGAGGTGGTCAAGCGCGGGTTGGAGTTGTCGGCCAGCGCCGTTATCCTGGTGCACAACCACCCCTCGGGCGATCCCACCCCCAGCCGCGCCGACATCGACATGACCAAGGAGATCGTGCGCGCCGCCCACGCGGTGGGGCTGGCGGTGCACGATCACCTGATCATCGGCAAGGGTGGCAAGCACACCAGTTTCAAGGCGCAGCGTCTGCTGTGACCGGCGGCGACTCGGCGGCGCGCTCCGCCGGGGCCGCCGTCGGCTCGCCCTGGGGCGTCGCTCCCGCAAAACGCACCGGCGCGCGCGGGGTTTCATCCACCGTCAGGGCGAACACGTCCGGGCGGGCGTAATGCCCGACCACATCCAGGTCGTATCTGCCCCGGATGACGTCCATCGGGTCGATGTCGGCGACCAGCACCTCTTCACGGTCATAGACCGGCCCGGCCAGCACATCGCCCAACGGCCCAATGATGACGCTGCCGCCCCGGATCAGCACGGTGGCGGGGTCGTGGCCTTGAACGCAGTCGTAATCCTCCGGCGCGTCGGCCCGGGTCAGATACTGGCAGGCGCTGAGCACGAACATCCGCCCTTCATAGGCGATGTGCCGCATGGAGGCTTGCCAGATGTCGCGCTCGTCCACCGTCGGCGCGCACCAGATGGTCACGCCCTTGGCGTAAAGGGCGCAGCGCAGGTGGGGCATGTAATTTTCCCAACAGATCGCCGCGCCGATTCGGCCAACCGGGCTGTCGACCACCGGCAGGGTGGACCCGTCGCCCTGGCCCCAGATCAGCCGCTCGCTGGCCGTCGGCATCAGCTTGCGGTGTTTGCCGAGCAACGCGCCGTCCGGGCCGAAGAACAGGGCGGTGCAATAGAGCGTCGCCCCGTCGCGCTCGATGACGCCCACCACCAGATGCGCCCGCATCCGCGCGGCGAAGGAGCCGATGCGGCGGCATTCCGGCCCCGGAACCGTGATCGCCGATTGCCAATAGCGCGCGTAATCCTGCCGCCCGGCGGCGCTGCGGGTGCCGACGCGGGCACCGAAATCCAGCCCCTTGGGGTAGCCGCCGACATAGGCCTCGGGGAAGACGACCAGTTCCGCCCCCTGCTGCGCGGCGCGGTCGCACAGCGCCTCCATCCGGTCGAGCGTGCGGGGCAGATCGAACAGGCTCGATCCGGCTTGGACAACGGCCACCCGGCGCAGGCCGGGGGTGGGACACGGGAACGGCGTGGGCATGAGGGACATCTCCAACGGTGGGAACAGCAGAGTTGCGCCCGGTCGGGTCATCGATCAAACTCATGTTTCTGATGAGGACCATCAATCTGCATGATATCAGCCGCTTCGACTTCAACCTGACCGTCGCCTTTCTGGCGATCTGGGAGGAGCGCAGCGTGTCGCGCGCGGCCCTGCGCCTGTCGCTCAGCCAATCGGCGGTCAGCGCCGCCCTGACCCGACTGCGCGAGGCGACCGGCGATCCCCTGTTCATCCGCACGCGCGGCGGGATGCAGCCGACGCCACGCGCGCAGGAGATGGCCGAACGGCTGGAAACCGGGGCCAGCCTGATCCACGGGGCCTTTGCCTCGGCCACGCGATTCGACCCGGCCAGCAGCGTCCAGCAATTCACCCTGGGCATGTCCGATGATTTTGAGCTGGCCATCGGCCCGTTGATCGCGGAGCGGCTGTTGACCGAGGCCCCCAACTTGTCGGTGATCTTCCGCCAGACCAACCGCCACACGCTGGACGCCATGCTGGACGCGCGCGAGATCGACCTTGCCGTGGTCGCCAGCCCGACCGGCCGGTCATGGTTGGCGCAGGAGGAGATTGGCGAATCGGGCTACGCCTGCCTGTTCGACCCCACCCTGTGCGGCCTCGCCCCGCCGATTCCGCTGGACGCCTTCCTGGCCCGGCCGCATGTGCTGGTGTCCTTTTCCGGGCGGGAGGGAATCGTCGATCAGGTGTTGCGCGGCATGGGCAAGACCCGCCGCATCCACACCGCGCTGACCCATTTTTCCGCCCTGCCCGCCTTCCTGTCGCGGCTTCCGGCGCTGGCCACCCTGCCGCAGCACGCCGCCGCCGTCCTGGCCGCCTCCACCGGTCTGGCGCTGTCCCCCGCCCCGATTGCGCTGCCGCGCTACCGGGTGTCGATGGTGTGGCGGCGGGACACGACCAGCGACCCGGCCAGCCTGTGGATGCGGGGGGTGTTGCGCGACGCCATCATCCGCGCCGACTTGTCCCACCCGGAGACAGCCGACGCGCTGGACGGCTGACAGGAAAGCCGGTCGCCGGACGCGGCCTCAGTCCGCCACGTCCGCCACCGCGACGTCGGCGACCGCGACATTGCTCCCCCCAGCCACACCCACCGCGCGTTCCCGCTTGGTCGGCGCTGGCGGCTCATCCCGGTGCGGGCCGTCCGTCGGCGGGGTGTCTTCGCCGTTTTGCGCCTTCAGGAACGCCACGAATTTGTCGTACGGCATCGGGCGGCCAGTGAGATAGCCTTGGATCTGCTCGCAGCCAAGGTTGGCAAGGCAGGAGAATTGCTCCTCCGTCTCCACCCCTTCGGCCAGGGTCTGCATGCTGAGCGAGCGGGCCATGCTGATGATCGCCTCGGCGATGGCCCCGCTGTCAGGGTCGTCCGGCTTCAGTTCGTTGACGAAGCTGCGATCGATCTTCAGCTTGTCCACCCGGAACCGCTTGAGGTAGCTGAGGCTGGAATAGCCGGTGCCGAAATCGTCGATGGCCAGTTGCACGCCCATTTCGCGCAGTTGGGCGAAGGTGTCGGCGACCAGTTCGGAATCGTCCATCAGGACGCTTTCCGTCACCTCCAGCTCCAGCGCCTCCGCCGGGACGTTGTAGGCCGACAGCCAGCCCGCCACCCGGTCGGCCAGACCGGGGCGGCGCATCTGCACCGCCGACAGATTGACGGCGATCAACAGATCATGGTGCTGCAACAGCTCCGCCGCCCGGCGGCAGGCCTCCCCCAGCACCCAATCGCCCAGGGGCAGGATCAGGCCGGTGTCCTCGGCCACCGGGATGAACTGGCCGGGCATGATGAGCGTGCCGTCGGGCTGACGCCAGCGCACCAGCGCCTCCGCCCCGACCAGACGACGCCCGCCCACGGCGAATTGCGGCTGGAAGAACAGCTCCAACTCATTGTTGGCCAACGCGCGGCGCAGGTTGTTTTCCGTCCACATCCGGTCGGACGCCCGGCGGTTCAGCTCCGGCGTGAAGAAATGATAGGTGGCGCGGCCGCCATCCTTGGCGGCGTACATCGCCATGTCGGCGTTCTTCAGCAGCGTGTCGATGGTGGTCCCGTCCTGCGGGTAGATGGCCACCCCGATGGACGGCGTCACCTGCAACTCGTGCCCATCGATCAGGAAGGGTTCGGACAGCCCTTTCAGCACCTTGCGGGCCACGACACCGGCGGCGTCGGTGGTGTCCATGTCGCTGATGAGGATGATGAACTCGTCGCCACCCTGGCGGCTGACCGTGTCGCTGGCCCGCACCGTGGCCTGAAGCCGCACCGCGACCTCGCGCAACAGCTTGTCGCCCACCTCGTGGCCCAGACTGTCGTTGATGGTCTTGAAGCGGTCGAGGTCGACGAACAGCAACCCGACCTTGTTGCCGTGGCGCTCCGCCGCTAGCATCGCGCGTTCCAGGCGGTCGCGCAGCAGGAAGCGGTTGGGCAGGTCGGTCAGGAAATCATACTGCGCCAGATGGCGGATGCGCTCTTCTTGGGCGCGGGTTTCGGTGATGTCGGTGAAGGCGGCGATGTAGTTGACGACGGCCCCGGTTTCGTTGACCACCGCCTTCACGCTCAACCATTCCGGAAACACCTCGCCGTTCTTGCGGGTGTTCCAGATTTCACCGGCCCAATGGCCGTTGGTCTGCAACTGCTCCCACATGTCCTGAAAAAAGGACGGGTCGTGGCGGTTGGAGCGGAGGAATTTCGGATCCTGCCCCACCGCCTCGTCCCGGCTGTAGCCGGTGATGCGGGTGAAGGCGTCGTTGGCGGCGACGATCCGGTTGCGTTCGTTGGTGACGAACATGCCCTCGGCGGCGTTGTCGAACACCTTGGCCGACAGGCGCAATTCCCACTCCGCCCGTTTGCGTTCGGTGATGTCGCGGGCGATGGCGGAGTAATAGGTGTCGCCTTCATAGGCGATGCGGCTGGCCGTGACCTCCAGCTCCAGCGTGCGGCCGTCCGGGGTGCGGTAGACGGTTTCGTAATGGGCGGCGGTGTCGTCCGGCCCTTCGGCGAATCGCTTCAGCAAATCCGCCTGCCCCATCACCAGATGCTCCAGCGTGCTGCCCAGCGCGGCGCAGCCGAAGGGGTTGATGTAGGCGATGCGCAATTGGGCGTCGGCCAGAACGACGATTTCCGACACGTGATCGACGAAGAAATTGGCCAGATAGAGCTGGCGCGCGCGTTCGCGCAGCATGGTGTCGCTGCGCCGCATGCTGCTTTCGTATTTGTGGACCAGCCGCCGAATCCAGCCCGTGACCAGCCACGACACCCCGACCGACGCGGCCAGCGCCACGCCCAGCACGGCCACCGTGGTCAACACGCGCTGGTCCACGCCCCGGCTGATTTCGGCCCGCCGCGCCTCCATCTCCCGCGCCACGTCGTCGATGTAGAATCCGGCGATCAACGACCAGCCCCACACGCCGGGGGCGGAGACGTAAGCCATCTTGGGGGTTGGCCGCCCGGTCACGGGATGAACCCAGTCGTACCGGATCTCCCCACCGCCCTTGCGGGCGATGTCGAGGAACTGCATGACCAGATCGCGTTCCACCTGCCACGGCAAATCGGCGGCGTTCAGCCCCTCCGCCGTCGGCGAGGTCAGCGACAGCAGAACCTTGCCATCCTCGCGCAGGACGCCGACATAGCCGCTTTCACCGAATCGGAAGGACCGCAGGCGGTCGAGCGATTCCTGTTGCAGCTTGGCTTCCACCGCCGCCATCGAATCGCTGGCCCCAATGATCCAGTCAAACGGTTCGAAGCGGCGGACATAGGCGATCTTGTCCACCGGCTTGGCCGGGTTTTCGGGCATGCCCCAGCGGTAGCGGGCAAAGCCGCGCAGATGCGGATCGTGCGCGGCGCGCAGCAGCTCCTGCATCACCTTGGCCGCCGCCGTGTCGGTGGAGCCGATGGGCGACCAGCCTTCCCGCGACGGTTCCATGGGCATCAGCACCGTGGTGCCGACCGGATCGTTGATGAAGTAATACCCCCGACCGTTGGAAAAGCGCAGCGGGCGCAGGGTGTCCTTGATCGATTCCTTCACCGCCGCTTCGGGCAGCACATCCTTTTGCCGTTCATAGACGCTGCGGGCGATGGCGTAGGCCTCGTCCACCTGGGAGCGGAGTTGCTCCTTCAGCAGCGGTTCGGTGCGCGAGCGCATGTAGGCCAGATAGGAGCGCGCGTTCTCCACCTCCTGCTCCAACGCCTGGCGTTGTTCCTGGAGATAGCGCGTTTCCGACTGGTGCAAGTCGGTTTCGAAATCCGCCCAATGCTGCCAGACGAAATAGAAACCCAGGCCAAGCACCAGCACCGTCACCAGCGACAGCGACGCGAGAAACTGCATCCGGTAAAGCCGGGCTTCGTCGGAGGAGCGAGACGGGTCGCGCACCAACGCGGCAACAGGGTCAGACAACGAATCTCCTCCTGACACGCGCAACGACGAGCGAGTCCATGCTAAGCCTCAATTCTTGCCGAATGCCCGCAAGACTGCAACCGCAAGCGCGCGGAAATGATCGCACTGCGACTCTGATCCAGCGTTTTTCCCGCAAGAGATTTTCTCTCCGCAACAATACCACCAACCGGCTCACCAACAACCGATCGCCTGCCGGACACGCGAACACAACCTTGACGTTTTCCCACCGATCCTTGGTGCCCGCCCCATTCCCGGACCAGCGACCTGACCAAGACTTGATCCGACCGCGTATGCATGTTTGCGCCCCTGCCACGACCTTAGCAAGGCTTTGCAACAGCCGCCGCCGCCGCTATGGTCGCGCGCGCGTGGCGGCTTTCCCGCTGCGGGGTGCCTTGCGGGCACCCGACCCGTTCCTTCACCGCCCACCGCCGTCGTTTCAGGACCGCATCCTTCGGAGAGTGCCGATGATTCCCCGTTACACCCGCCCCGACATGGCCCGCATCTGGGAGCCGGAAAACCGCTTCCGCATTTGGTTCGAGATCGAGGCGCACGCCTGCGACGCGCAGGCCGAACTGGGCGTCATCCCCAAGGAGGCCGCCGCCGCCGTGTGGGCGCGTGGCAAGTGGGAAATCGACCGCATCGACGAGATCGAGCGCGAAACCCGGCACGACGTGATCGCCTTCCTGACCAATCTGGCCGAGTATGTCGGGCCGGAGGCGCGGTTCGTGCACCAGGGCATGACCTCGTCCGACGTGCTGGACACCTGCCTGGCCGTGCAGTTGACCCAGGCCGCCGACCTGCTGCTCGACGGCATGGACAAGCTGCTGGACGCGCTGAAGCGCCGCGCCTATGAGCACAAGAACACCGTGACCATCGGCCGCAGCCACGGCATCCACGCCGAGCCGACGACCTTCGGCCTGAAGCTGGCCGGTCACTACGCCGCCTTCGCCCGTGGGCGCGAACGTCTGGTCCAGGCCCGCAAGGACATCGCCACCTGCGCGATCTCCGGCGCGGTCGGCACCTTCGCCAACATCGACCCGCGCGTGGAGGAGCATGTCGCCGCCAAGCTGGGGCTGGCGGTGGAACCGGTCTCCACCCAGGTCATCCCGCGCGACCGTCACGCCTTCTACTTCTCGGTCCTGGGCGTCATCGCGTCGAGCATCGAAAATCTGGCCACGGAAATCCGCCACCTGCAACGCACCGAGGTGCGCGAGGCGGAGGAGTATTTCCACCCCGGTCAGAAGGGGTCCTCGGCGATGCCGCACAAGCGCAACCCGGTGCTGTCGGAAAACCTGACCGGCCTGGCCCGCATCGTCCGCGCCGCCGTCACCCCGGCGCTGGAAAACGTCGCCCTGTGGCACGAGCGCGACATCTCCCACAGCTCGGTCGAGCGCATGTTCGGCCCCGACGCCACCGTGACGCTCGATTTCGCCCTGGCGCGCCTGACCGGCATGATCGAAAAGCTGGTGGTCTATCCGGAGCGCATGCAAAAGAACCTGGACGATCTGGGTGGGCTGGTCTTCTCGCAGCGCGTGCTGCTGGCCCTGACCCAGGCCGGGATGAGCCGCGAGGACAGCTACAAGGCGGTGCAGCGCAACGCCATGCAGGTGTGGGAAAAGGGCGGCAACTTCCTGGAGCTGCTGGCCAGCGACGCCGACGTCGCCAAGCACATCAGCCGGGAGACGCTGACCCCGATGTTCGACATGTCCTATCACACCAAGCACGTCGACACGGTGTTCCAGCGCGTGTTCGGGGCGTGATCCGTCTCTGAAACGCTGCAAAGGGATGCGGAACGGGGCGCGTGCAGCGCCCCGTTTTCGTTTCAGCCTTCCCGCGCCCGCTGCGCGTCAGCCGCGCGGCGCCAGACCATGCGCGATGGTGTGGGCCAGGGTGGCGACCACACCCAGAACCCGGTCGTTGTCGCGCCCGAACACCACCTGATCCAAAAAACCCAGGCCGAAACTCAACGTCGCGATCCCCGCCGCCACATTGGCCAGATCAGCGTCGGCGGCGATCTGGCCCCGGTCGCGGAAGCTTTCCAGCCGCTTGAGCAGGCAGGGAATCCGGCTTTCCGACAGGGCGCGCCCCATCTCCTCGGCAATCGCCGGATCGACCAGGGCACGGGACAACACCACGCGGGTGAAGTCGCGGCAGGCCCAACTGTGCGCCAACTGCGCCGTCAGGAAATGCGCCAGATCGGCTTCCAGGCTGTCGGCGGGCGGGGGCAAGGCGCAGCCGCCGGTTTCCTGCCGCCAATAATGTTCGACCACCGCCAGCAGCAGCCCGCTTTTCCCGGAGAAATAGCGCTGGATGAGCTGCTCGTTGACCCCGGCCCGCCCGGCGATCTCCCGCGTTGTCGCCGCGTCAAAGCCGCGCTGGGCGAACACCATCTTGGCGGCGTCGAGCAACGCGCCCTTGGTGGCCTCCCGGTCGCGCTTGCGCGCCGCCCCCTCGCCACCACAGCAGCCATCCACGGGCGCTGTTTCCTGCTCCACGGTTTCATCCTCCTCTGGGGCGACCCTCGCCCCCTGTGCTGTTGATAATAAGTATGTCGATGCATACTTGACAAGGGGAGGCGGATGGATCAAGTATGTACCCACATACATACAACTCTCCGCCGACGAGACTCCCGCCATGACCCAGAACACCAACACCCAAGGCACCACCGCCGACCTGTTCACCCCGCTGCGTCTGGGTGCCATCGAGCTGCCCAACCGCATCATCATGGCCCCGCTCACCCGCAGCCGGGCCGGGGAAGGCAACGCGCCGACCGCGCTGAACGCCGAATATTACGCCCAGCGCGCCAGCGCCGGTTTGATCGTGACCGAGGCGACGCAGGTCAGCGACACCGCCCAGGGCTATCCCAACACGCCGGGCCTGCACACCGACGCCCAGACCATCGGCTGGCGCGCGGTGGCCGAGGCGGTGCACGCCGCCGGTGGCCGCATCGTCACCCAATTGTGGCACACCGGCCGCATCTCCCACCCGCTGTTCCAGCCCAACGGCGCGCTGCCGCTGGCCCCGTCGGCCATCGCCGCGCAGGGCCAGCTTTACACCGGCCAGGGCATGGAACCCTTCCCGACGCCGCGCGCGCTGGAGACCGCCGAAATTCCCGCCCTGGTCCGTCATTTCGCCGATGCCGCCAAGCGCGCGGTGTTCGACGCCGGTCTGGATGGTGTCGAGATCCACGGGGCCAACGGCTATCTGATCGACCAGTTCCTGCGCGACCGCACCAACCACCGCACCGATCAATATGGCGGCAACGTGGAAAACCGCGCCCGCTTCCTGATGGAGATTCTGGAGGCGACGACCCACGCCATCGGGGCGGACCGCGTCGGCCTGCGCCTGTCGCCGACCGGTGCCTTCAACGATATGGCCGACAGCGACCCGCTGGGCCATTTCACCGCCATCGCCAAGGCGCTGAACAGCTTCAACCTGGCCTATCTGCACGTGATCGAGGGCCGCCCCGGCCACCACATGGCTCCGGCGGAAGGTCAGCCGCACGTCGCCGCCGCCCTGCGCGCGGTCTACAAGGGGGCCTTGATCCTGAACGGCGGCTACAGCCGGGCCGACGCCGACGCCGCCATCGCCAAGGGTGAGGCCGACGCCATCAGCTTTGGCGAACCCTTCCTGGCCAATCCGGACCTGCCGGTGCGCTTTGCCAGCAACGCCGCGCTGAACGAGCCGGACCGGACGACCTATTACGGCGGCGGGGCCAAGGGCTACACCGACTATCCGGCGCTGGAAACGGTCGCGGCCTGACGCACGGTCTGACGCGCTTCAGGCACCGCCCGCCTCACCCACCGGTGGGCGGGCGGTGCGGCGGGGTTTGACCGAACGCCTGTCTTCCATGAGATGTGACACGTTCCCCGGGTGGGGAGCACGCCCCTGGTTCCCCAACCCATCGACGGTCGGACGCACGCCCCAGGCGTCCGGCCGTCTTTTTTTGGTGGTGGCGCTCAGAGGTTGGCGATGCTTTGCCGGATCGCCGCGCGGAACGCGTCCAGCGACGCGATGTCGAGCAGGAACAGCGCGTGACCGTGGGCATCCCCCGCCGCCAGCGCCATGTCGATGCGCACGAACAGCACCGGATCGTCGGCGGAACCGATGACCTCCTCCGCCTTGCCGGAGCCATAGCCGGGAACCGTTCCGGCGATCTCCCCGCCGATCAGGTTCGACAGGCTGGCCAGACAGCCGTTCAGGATGATGTTGCCGATCTCGGTCAGCGCGTCCTGTTCCATCTCGCCGGGGCCGTCGGCGGACGGATCGACCGGGACCAGACGGCCGACCAGGGCCAGCGTGCCTTCTTCCGGGAAAATGAGCATGGCTTCGCCGGTGAAGGGGCCGACGAATTCGCCGCGCACGGCGCAGACCGGCGGCTTGATCCCGGGAGCCAGATCGTGGGTGATGCGGGCGCGGGTGGACACGGCGAAGGACGGCACCGACAGCCGCACCTCTTCCCCCAGCATGGAACTCAGCGCCGCCGCCGGTTCCCCCATGCCGATGTTGAAGAGTTCGGCAATCGCATCCGCTTCGTCGCCCGTCAAATGAAACGAGTCATCGGCGGTCATCGGCGTCACTGCCCGCCAGCGGCGAGGAACTCGCGAATCTTGTCCGATGTGATCGGCTTGGCGATGAAGCGCACGCCCAGCGCCTCCGCCTTCATCTTCAGGGAATCCTGGACGTTGGCGGTCAACAGGCCGATGTGCAGGCCCAGGAAACGTTCCTTCAGCCGTTCGCACAGGGTCAGCCCATCCATGCCCGGCATGTTGTAATCGACGATGGCGGCCACCGGAACCGTGTCGCCGATCACCTCCAACGCCTCCTCACCGCTGGCGGCGGGGACGATGGTCCAGTCCGGGCGCAACGACGTGATGACGCTGCTGACCATGTTGCGCGCCAGCCGACTGTCGTCGACGATGAGGATCGTGGTCATACCCAGGGTTCCGCCATGAATGATCGGTTGACACAATTCGGTGTTCTTAGCGCAAACTTTGGTTTTGAACAAGAAAGGGCGGCGGGGTTTCGGATGTTTGGTGACGAAAAATTAACGAAACCTAACGAATCGGTCAGAATTCATACGCCTTCGGTCGATTTTCCGCCCCTTCGGGCGGTGTTGGACACCAACATCCTGGTGTCCTGCGCCCTGATGGACGGCAGGCCGCCCCGCCACAACCAACGCCAGCACGACGCGTTGCGCCGGTGCGTGGAGCGGGTGCGGAAAGACCATGGGTTGTTGGGAAGCGCGCAGACGCTGGCCGAACTGCGCGCAACCCTGTTGCGGCCGGATTTCGAGCGTTACCAGAGAAAGGCGGCGCGGGTCCGGTTCTGCGAGGCCATCGAAGCCGAAACCCTGTTGGTGACGGATCCGCCCGACGTGCGGCTGTGCCGCGATCCCAACGACGACATGTTCCTGGCCGTGGCCCTGGCGGGCGACGCCGATTGGCTGGTCACGGTGGATCAGCAATTGCTGTCGGTCGGGCGGGTCGGGCGCACGGTGATCCTGCGTCCCGAACGGTTGCTGGAACGGTTGGACTGATCCTCGGGGATTCTCACCACCCACCGGTCGATTTCGCTCGACAGGCGGCGGCATTGGAGGAATAAAAAGAGAACACTTCGCAAACCGCGAGTGAACGGATGACCGCCCAGCCCCTGCTCTTCACCGATCTGCCCATAACCGAACGCGCGCGCAAGATCCCGCGCCGCCCCCGCTCGGGCAGCATCGCCGCGCCGATTGCCGTCGATCAACTGCGGGAGGCGCGGCCCGCCGCCAGCGCCACGCCGCTGGTCGTGCCCATGGCCACACACATCCCCGCCGTCACCGGCTCGTTCAATCTGGTCCCGCCAGGGCCGCCGCCGCCCTTCGATCCGGCTGCCCTGTCCAACGCGGAGGCACGGGCGCTGATCCACGCCCTGCCCGATCACAAGCTCAGCCACCTGTTGATCGAAGCGGCGCGGGAGTTGAAGCGCCGCGCCATGCCCGACACCGACCCGGACGACCCCGCCCCGAACGACTCCGACGCCGACGCCAGCCCCAACCCGGCCCTGCTGCGCGCCGCGCGGCAAGTGGTGGCGGAGCTGTCGGGCGACGATGTCTGAACGGGCGTTCAAAGTCTGACAGAAAGTTTAGGGGACAAGCCGTCCGGCCTATGCCATGATGCGCAATCAGCCGTTTTGTTTATGCTGCGCCGCACAATAACGCGACCCATCAGGAGCAAACCGGCAGCAAAGCGTCGCGCGTCGTCTCCCGGAGGGGGCTTTGGACTGGATCAACTGGTTGCAGGAATGGGGCAACGCCTTCTACCCGCTGGCGTTCTTCTGGGCTTTTTTTGAAGGTGAAACATTTGTCATCTTCGGCGGGATGGGCGCGCAGCTCGGCATCATCAACCTGTATTGGCTGATCGGCACGGTCTGGATCGGCAGCTTCATGGGCGATCAACTCTGGTTCTGGTTGGGTCGCCGCTGGGGGGCCAAGGCGCTGGCGCGCTTCCCCTCCGCCGAAATCCACGCCAACCGGGCGCTGCGCTGGCTGGAGAAATACGGCGTCGCCTTCATCCTCAGCTTCCGTTTCCTCTACGGTGTGCGCAACATCGCCTCGGTCGCCATCGGCACCTCGAACATGCCGTGGAGCAAGTTCCTGTTCTGGAACTTCCTGGCCGCCGGCATCTGGGCGTGCAGCTTCGCCGGGGCCGGTTACATGTTTGGCGAGGCGGCGGCCACCATCGGCGAGAACGGGCCGAAGATCCTCATCCTCAGCGTGGCGGCCATCGGTGGCCTCTGGATCGCCTTCAAGAGCATCCGTTGGGTCGTGCGGCGCTTCGCCGCGTCCTGAACACCGCCGCGTCCTGAACACCAACGACCCGCCACCGGCGGACCATCAGACCGCAGGAAGCACCGCGTCGGGCCATCCCGGCGCGGTGTTTTGTTTAACCCGGTCCTTTGTTTCAGCCGGTCCTTTGTTTCAAGCGACCCCGGGTTTCAAGCGACCCCGGTCATGCCCGGCGCGCGATCCACACCGCCGTCAGATCGTCGCGCAGGGGCAGACGGGTGCGGGCGTAAAAACGCTCCATCATCGGGTCCAGCGGGTGCGCCCGGTTGTCTTCCAACGCCGCGCGGACGAAATCGGGAACGGCGTCCTGCCCAAGCGGCCTTTGCCCGTCCGCCCCCCCGCATTCGATCAGCGCGTCGCTGTAGAGGAACAGGAAGCCGCCGCGAGGCAGGCGGTGCGTTTGATCGGTGTAGCGGGCGTGGCGCGACGCCCCCAGCACCAACCCGGCCGAATCCAACAGGCGGATGTCCCCCCCCACCCCCAACACCGGGTTGGGCGACCCCGCCGCCGCGTAGGTCAGCGTGTCGGTGGTCAGATCGAGGATGCCGAAAAAGGCGGTGGCGAACTGCCCGGTCGGCAACACATCCTTCAGCGCGCCGTTCAACTGCATCAACCATTGCGAGGGTGCCGCGTCCTGCATGGGAAAGCGGTCGATCAGCGTGTGCAGACGAAAGGTGTTGATCGCCGCCGTGATGCCATGCCCGGCGAAATCGATGATGAGGAAGCCGACCCGGCGGTTGTCGAGCGGGTAAACGCCCCAGAAATCCCCGCCCAGTTCCGACGAGGTTTCGAAATGGGCGTCCAACGTCAGGCCATAGCGTTCCGCCACCGCCTGCAAGCGGCGCTTTTCCGGCAACAGCGAATGCTGCATCGCCCGCGCGTGCGACAACTCACGCTCCACCCGCGCGCGGTAGGCGGCCAGATCGTTGAACAGCTTGCGCTTTTCCAATTGGTGGCGGACCCGCGCCACGCATTCGCCCGGCTTGATCGGCTTGGAGATGAAATCGCTGCCGCCCGCCTCGAAACAGCGAACCTGCTCCTGGTCGCTGTCGAAGGCGGTCTGGAACAGAACGGGCAACTGTTCGTGCGTGGCGTTGCGGCGCAGCGCCTCGCACATCTCCAGCCCGTTCATCACCGGCATGTCGACGTCCAGCAGCACCAGATCGGGGCGGAAGCTGTCCACCGCCTTCAACCCCTCCACCCCGTTTTCGGCGAAGGCGATCTGGGTGATCCCGGCCCGCCGGATCACCAGCGCCAGGGATTTGCGGTTGAACTCGTTGTCATCAACAATCAGGACACGACTGTCGGAAAGCGAAATCGCCATGCCGATGGTCCGTCAGAGATCGAAATGCAAAACGGTGCAGCGTCCGCCGTCCGTCACCGCCACCCGGCTGGCCAGGGCGCGCATGAACACGAAGCCGCGCCCGGACCGCGCCTTGCCATCCTTGGCAACGGCAGCACCGGTCGGCCCGCCGCCGTTGGGGGCGCTGTCGAAACCGCTGCCCTGGTCCACCACGGCCAACGCGATGGTCGCCGCGTTCCAACGGCAGAAGATATCGATGCGGCGGCGCTTGATGGCCGGATCGCCCAACCGGTCGCGCAGCAATTGCCCGAACACCCGATAGCCGTCGGGCTGGTTCTTGGCCGCGCTGGAAATCCCGAGATTGCCATGGACGATGGCGTTGGCGATGGCCTCGTGCAGGCACATTTCCACATTCGCCCGGTGGTCGGCGGGCAAGGCCCCGCGCCGCGTCAGCTCGTCGCACACCAGCACCGCGCATTGCAGGCCATAGGCGGTGCCGGTGGTCAGGGACAGGTAAAAGCCCGGCTCCACCGCCGGCGCGCCCGACCAGTCTTCCATCAGGGCGGCGGGTTCGTCGCCCCCTTCCCCCAGCTCAACCATCAGAAACGGGTTTCGGTGAAAGGCTTCGCGCAGGCAATCGCGGTCGGCCCGCTCCACCAGCAGCGCGTCGGCCCAGGGGGCGGCCCCGTCCGACGGGACCGGATCGAAGCCGTGCACGTCGAACCGCGCCGTGACCCGCGCCGTCATGTCGGCCGGAATACGATCCCGCACGACGCAGAAGGGACGCAACGGAGAAGGGATCGTATCCATGGTCACATCCATCACGGCTCGATGGTGACGATTTCGTTGATCTTGGCCAGATCGATGGACCGTTTTACGTCGCCCTGCGGACCTCTGACAACCAGCTTGATGTTCCGCTGCTCCGCCTCCTCCTGGAGGATGAGAAGCATGCCCAGGCCAGCGGAGTCGATGAAGTCCAGCACCGAAAGGTCCAGCACGATCCGGCGCAGACCAGGCCCCTCCAGCAGGTCGATGATGTCCCGCAGACGGTCATGGTCGGTGAACTCCAGGCGCCCAGACAGTTGGACGTCAACCGTGTCCTGCTCCACGCGCGATCGAAACTCCATCATGTCCTCTTCCAGTGGCGGGCCGCGCGCCGATGCGGTCGCGCGCGTTTCTCAGGCGAAACGCCTATGCACAGTAGTGCAACGCCGCGCGTCGGCTCAAGCATCGTCATACCGGGATGCTCGCAGCGGCGAAAAAACGCGACACAATCCCACACTTTTTCGCCTTTGGCATCGGTCATGGACGGGCACCGGCGGAAAAGGGTAGAAGAACCCATGGGGCGCGTTCGTCGCGCGCGCTTGCCCCAGTCAATCAGTCAGCCCACTGGCCGGAACACCATGGCATGAACAGAATCGCACAGGCGTGGCGGCGGGTGCCGACGGTGTCGGCGAAATTTCTGCTGATTCTGGTTCCCAGCCTGGTGCTGGCGGTGTCGCTCTTTTCATCGGTGTTTTTCTACAATCGGCACCAGGACTTGCGGGTTGCCCTGCGCGACAAGGTGGCGACCATCGCCGATGTCAACGCGGCCGCGCTGTCGGCCAGCCTGTGGTCGTTCGACGTCAACGCCATCCGCAACGTGGTCCAGGCCATCGCCGCCAACCGCGAACTGGTCTGCGTCGAGGTGACGGACGACATCGCCGACGGGCTGTTCGTCTGGCCCGGGGTGGATTGCCCGACCAACAACCCCGACACCGAACGCCGCGCCATCAAGGTGCAGAATCTCCAGGTCGGGACGATCACCCTGCATTTCAGCTACGACGCGGTGCGGGAGCAGTTGCGGCAGGAGATCGTCAACACGGTGTTCCTGTTGCTGATGATGCTGGCCGGGACCATCGCCGCCGCGCTGGCCGCCCTGCGCCTGACCATCGGCAAACCGCTGCGCCGCCTGATCGCCTCCATCCTGGCGTCCGAACAGGGCCACGGCCACCGCCCGGTCGATTGGCGGGCGGCGGACGAGTTGGGGCGGGTCATCCACGCCTACAACGGCATGCTCGCCCGGTTGGGGGAGGAAGAGGCCGCGCTGCGCAAAAGCGAACAACGCCTGTCGCTGGCCATCACCGCCACCCGCTCCTCGGTCTGGGATTACGACCCCACCACCGGGCAATATTGGTGGTCGAAGGAGTTTCCCGCCCTGTTGGGCTATGGCCCGACCGAGTTGGCGATGACGACCAAGACCTGGGTGTCGCTGCTCCACCCGGACGAGGCGGAGGACATCGTCGCCGAATCGCGCCGCCGCCGCCGCGACAAGGCGCTGGCCTACACCGCCGTCTACCGCATGCGCCGCCGCGACGGGCAATGGGCCTGGATCGAGGACCGCGCCACCGCCCTGCGCGATTCCCACGGCAACGCGCTGCGCATCACCGGAACCATGTCCGACGTGACCGAACGGGTGCAGGCCGAACTGGATCTGGCGCACGAACGCAACATCCTGCAAATCACGCTCGACAACACCGACCAGGGCATCATCAAGGTGGACCGGGACCTGCGCGTGGTGATGTCCAACCGCCGCGCCGCCGAATTCCTGAACATCCCGCCGGAATTCCTCGCCGCCTGCCCGGTGTTCCCCGACATCGTCAGCCTGCAACGCAGCCGGGGCGAGTTCAACGAGATGGGGGACGACCCCGACCTCTACCTTGCCTATGGCGGCGACGGCGACCCGGACGGGTATGGCGGCGGCGGCGGGATGGGCGGCAGCGTGTGGGAACAGCCGCTCACCTTCAAGCGCCGCCGCCCCGACGGCCGCATCATCGAGGTGCGGACCAACCCGCTGCCGGAGGGCGGCTTTGTCCGCACCTTCACCGACGTGACGGTGGAGGCCCGCTCGGCGGAAGAGATCTTCAACGCCATGCAGGCGCTGGGGGCGGCCTACGCCGACCTGAAGGAGACCCAGGCCAGCCTGGTCCAGGCCGAAAAGATGGCTTCGCTCGCCCTGCTGGTCGCCGGTGTGGCGCACGAGATCAACACCCCCATCGGCATCGCCTTTGGCTGCTCCACCCATTTGTCCGGTCGCACCCAGGCGCTGAACGACGCGTTCGAAGCCGGGACGATGAAGAAATCCGATCTGGCGGCCTATGTCGCCACCGCCGGGGACTCCTCCCGCCTCATCCAGCAGAATCTGACCCGCGCCGCCGAACTGATCCAGAGCTTCAAGCGGGTGGCCGTCGATCAAACCAGCGAGGAGCGCCGCGCCTTCGACCTGCTGGCCTATCTGGAGGAGATCGTCACCTCGCTCGGCCCCACCCTGCGCAAGGGGCCGCACCGCGTCGCCATCGCCTGTTCGCCCGGCATCGTCATCGACAGCTTTCCCGGCGCGCTCAGCCAGGTTGTCACCAATCTGGTGATGAACGCGCTGACCCACGCCTTTCCCGACGACGGAACCAAGGGGCACATGGTCATCGACGTCGATGATCTGGAGGATGGCGACCTGCAAATCCGCTTCGCCGACGACGGCGTCGGCATCCCGGAGGACCACCGCAGCAAGGTGTTCGAACCCTTCTTCACCACCAAACGCGGATCGGGGGGCAGCGGCTTGGGCCTGCACATCGTCTTCAACCTCGTCACCCAGACGCTGGGGGGACGGATCTCGGTTGACAGCGCGCCCGGCGATGGAACTACGTTCACCCTTCGCATTCCGAAATCGATCCCGGCGACCAACACCGTCAGCACGGCCACGGAGCCACCCGCGACCGTCAGCACCATCAGTCTGGAGACCGCAGCAGCATGAACATGGGCGCTCTCGCCGACCGCATGTTCGACGACGACGACATCCTCTTCGCCGACGAGGAGGATTCCGGCCCCGTTGACACCCAGGACGCGGGGCCACCGCCCTGGACCGTGCTGGTCGTCGATGACGAGGCCGACGTCCATCTGATGACCAACCTGCTGTTGGCCGACGTGACGTTCCAGAAACGCCCGTTGGACCTCATCAGCGCCCACACCGCCGCCGCCGCGCGCATGATCCTGGAACACCGGCCCGACGTGGCCGTGATCCTGTTGGATGTGGTGATGGAACAGGACGATTCCGGCCTGCGGCTGGTGCGCTGGATCCGGGACGAGCTTGGCAACCGCGACGTGCGCATCATCCTGCGCACCGGCCAGCCGGGGCAGGCCCCGCAGCGGGACGTGATCGTCGATTACGACATCAACGATTACAAGCCCAAGGCCGACCTGTCGGCGGAAAGCCTGTTCACCGCCGTCATCGCCGCCTTGCGCGCCTTCGATCAGATCCAGTCGATCGAAACCCGCGTGGCCGAACGCACCCGCGAGCTGCGCGAAAGCCAGGAGCAGATCAACGCCGTGTTGGAGGCCAGCCCCATCGGGGTCTGCGCCTATGACGAGAGCGGCATCATCGTTCTGACCAACCACCGGCTGACCACGCTGCTCGGCGTCTCCAAAGACCGGCTGCTGGGCAGCAGCATCGGCGAGCTGTTCGCGCCGATGGACGATCGCCAGGACGAACAGCGGTGGCTGTTCTACCGCCGCCAGATCCGCGACGCCGAAGTGAAGCTGCTGCGCGCCGACGGCTCCAGTTTCTGGGCGCTGATGACGGTCGATCCGACCCAGGTCAACGGGCAGCCGGTGTTCCTGTCCTGGATCTACGACATCACCCGCCGCAAGCTGGCCGAACGCCAGATGGAAAACGCCAAGGAGCAGGCCGAACAGGCGACCAAAGCGAAATCCGCCTTTCTCGCCACCATGAGCCACGAGATCCGCACGCCGATGAACGGGGTGCTGGGCATGTTGGGCCTGCTGGAACGGACGGAGCTGGACACCCACCAGATCGACACCGTGGCGACCATGCGGGAATCGGCCACCTCGCTGTTGCGCATCATCGACGACATTCTGGATTTTTCGAAGATCGAAGCCGGGAAGATGGACGTCGAGCGGGTCGCCGTCTCCATCCCCGCCCTGGTCGAAGGGGTGGCGGAAACGCTGGCCCCCTCGGCCCGCGCCAAGGGGCTGGCCCTGCTGACCTACATCGACCCGGCGATTCCGCCCGCCCTGTTGGGCGATCCGGTGCGGCTGCGGCAAATCCTGTTCAATCTGGGCGGCAACGCCATCAAGTTCACCGAACGCGGGCGGATCGTGCTGCGGGTGGGGTTGGACGGCCTCAGCCCCGACAGCGCCGCCCTGCGGATCGAGGTGATCGACACCGGCATCGGCATCGCCGACGCCGCCCGGCGGCGTCTGTTCCAACCCTTCACGCAGGCCGAAAGCTCCACCGCCCGGCGCTTCGGCGGCACCGGTCTTGGGCTGTCGATCAGCCGCCGTCTGGCCACCTTGATGAACGGTGAAATCGGGGTGGAGAGCAACCCCGGCGAGGGGTCCACCTTCTGGTTGACCCTCACGCTGGATCGGGCGGAGGCCCGGCTTGCGGTGGGCGAGACCGCCCCGGCCGCCAGCCCGCCGGATGGGCCGGAGGATTTGGACCTGTCGGGCCTGACGGTGCTGTTGGGCGTTCCCGACGCCACCGAACGCGAATTCCTGTCCCGCTATCTGGAACTGGCGGGCGCGCGGGTGTTGCCCGCCGGAGACGCCCAGCAACTGGCAACCCAGGCCCGGATCGCGCGGGAGGCCGGGTGCCCGGCCAGCGTCGTCGCGGTGGATGAGGCGCTGCGGGTTCCCGCCGCCGCCTGCGCGCCGGAGGAGTTGGGCCGGCGCAGCGGCGAGGCCTGCCCGCCCATCGTTCTTCTGATGCAGGGGGCCGGTGGCGACCGCCCCAGCGGCAACACGGTGCCGTTGGGCCGCCCGGTGCGCCGCGCGCCGTTCCTGCGCGCCGTGGCCGCCGCCGCCGGGCGCGGCCCGTTGGGCGAACCACCCGCCCCCGGCGTGACCGCGCCCCTTCCGCCCACCGAAACCGCCCCGGCCGACCTGGATCCCGAACAGGCGCACGCCGAAGGCCGCCTGATCCTGGTGGCGGAAGACAACCCGGTGAACCGCAAGGTTCTGGGCATGCAGCTGCGCGCCCTGGGCTACGCCGCCGAGATGACGGCGGGCGGGGCGGAGGCGCTGGCCGCGTGGCGTGGCGACCGTCGTTACGCCCTGTTGCTGACCGATGTGCAGATGCCGGAGGTCGATGGCTTTGAGTTGACCCGCCGCATCCGCGCCGCCGAACAGGCGGGCGACGGCCCCGTCGGTGCGCCGCGTCTGCCCATCATCGCCATCACCGCCAACGCCGCGCCCGGCGAGGTCGCCAGTTACCACGCCACCGGGATGGACGCCGTGTTGAGCAAGCCGCTCGACCTGTCGCAACTGGCCCTCACCCTTGCCCGCTGGATGCCGTCGGCCCCGGTTGCGTCCGGTGACGCCGTGACGGCCACGCCCGCACCGCCGCCCGCCGTTCCCAGCGAAACCGTTCCCAGTACACCCGTTTCTCGCGAAACCGAGGGCGACCCGCCCATCGACTTGACCGCCCTGCGCGCGCTGTGCGGCGGCGACGATGGTCTTGTGACCGAACTGCTGGGCGATTTCCGCAGCAGCAGCCGGGAGATTCTGGTCGGTCTGGATTCCGCCCTGCTTGGCCGCCATCTGGCCGGGGTGCGCGCCGCCGCCCACAATCTGAAAGGCTCCAGCCGCAACGCCGGGGCCAAGCCCCTGGCCAACGCGGCGTTGGCGCTGGAGCAGGCCGCCGCCGGTGAACCCGACTGGTCCCAACTCGCCCGCCTGGCCGACGCGGTGCACGCGGCCTTCGCAGCGTTGGAACGGCATCTGTCATGACCGCACCCGATCTCAAGCAGCGCCGCCCCAACCGCCGCGACGCGCTGGCCTTGCTGGGGGCCGCCACCGCCCTGCCCGCCACCGCGATGGCGCAGGACGCCCCCACACCCGCCCCGCCGCTGCCCCGCCTGGGCGAGGAGCTGACTCCCTTCGGCGCGATCAAGGCGGGCAACCGCACCCGCGTCATCCCGCCCTGGACCGGCGGCCTCATCAAGCCGCCGCGTGGCTACACCCCCGGCCGCCACAGCCCCGATCCCTTCATCGAGGATGGCCGTTGGATCACTGTCGGCCCGGCGGATGTGGAGCGGTACAAAATCCGGCTGTCCGCCGGGCTGCAAGCCTTGCTGGCAAAGTACCCGACCACCTTCGAAATCCCGGTCTTTCCCTGCCGCCGCAGCGCCGCCGCCCCGCAGCGGGTCTATGACGCCAGCCTGGAGAACGCGACCCGCGCCAATCTGGGGGAAAACGGGCTGGTCCTGTCCGGCGTGCGGGTGGGGGTTCCCTTTCCCATCCCGGCCAACGGCGTTCAGGCGATGTGGAACCACCTGCTGCGCTGGCGCGGCACGGCGATCAGCCACACCAGCCAAACCGTGCTGCCCGGTGGCGACGGCAAATTCGCCGACCGGCTCCATCAGGAGGATTTCTCCTTCCCCTACGCCGCCGGAGAGGCGGGCACACCGCTGCTCTACCGCCGCACCACCCTGAAGCCCGACGATCAGGCGGGGACCACGCTGCTGACGCAAGCGACCCTCAACCCGATCCAGGCGGGCTTTCGCGCCTGGCTGCGCACCGGGGAACGGGGCCGTGTCGTCCCGGCACCGGATTTCCTGTACGACACCAACGACCCGGCGACCGATGGCATCGCCACCGCCGACATGTTCGACATGTTCAGCGGCCCGCTCGACCGCTTCGACTTCACGCTGATTTCCCGGCGGGAGATGTATGTTCCCTACAACGCCTACCGCCTGAACACCCCCAGCCTCGCCCCCCACGAGTTCCTGTGGTACGGCCACCCCAACCCGCAGTTCCTGCGTTATGAGATGCACCGGGTGTGGATCGTGGACGCCCGGCTGAAGCCGAACTTCAACCACAAACTGCCCGACCGCACCTATTACCTGGACGAGGATTCCTGGCAGATCGTGATGGCCGAGCATTACAACGGCAAGGGCGAGTTGCAGCGCTACGCCGAAGCCCACAACGTCGCCCACTGGCAGGTTCCGGCCTTCGTTCCAGCCATCGAGTTTGTCTATGACCTGACCGGCGACCGTTACGCCGCGCGGGGCATCGACAATCTGCAACGCCCGCCGGTCTTCGACAAACCACTGAAACCCGAGGCCTTCACCCCGGACTCCCTGATCCGTCGCGGCCGCCGCGACTGAAGCCGCCGTGACCAAGCGGCACTGGCCTGAACGCCGCCGTTCAGGCCGCACTCTCAGGCCGCCGTCTGCTCAAGCTTGCGCGCGCGGCGGTCCACCAGCCACCAAGCCCCGCGCGAGGCAACCGCGCTCAGGCGGGAATGCGGCTTCAACCCACAGGCCTTGAACACCATGGAGACCGCCCGGTCGATGTGCTTGGGCTGGTAACGGCCATAGGCGCGCCGCATGTAGGCGGCGTTGCAGCGGGCATGGTCATAGGCCGCGTCCGGGGCCTCGTTGGCGGCGAAATAGGCGTAGGCGAGTTCGTCGTCTTCGGATTCGCCGATGCGCGACAAGGCCACCTTCAGGCGCTGGAAGGTGCTCAACTCCTCCAAATCGCGGTATTTCTTGGAGTAGTCGTAGAAAATCTTGTAGTGGCGCAGCTCATCCGCCGCGATCCGGCGGCAAATCTCCCGCAACAGCGGTTCTTCGGTCGAATCGCCGATGGCCGTGTAGTAGGAGCTGGTTCCGGTCTCGACGATGCAGCGGGCGATCATCTCGCCGGTGCGCGAACCACGCACCGAGGCGTCCAGATCGATCGGCACGCGGTAGCCCGCGCGGAAGCGCGCCACCGCCCCATCAAAATCAAAGGACGGGTCGGCCAGCGTCGCCCAACGGCCCAGCGCCGCGCCATGCTGGACCTCCTCGTCGGCCCAACCGCGCGCGACGGCCTGGAAGTCAGGGTCGTCGCTGAAAACGTTGCAGAGATAAGCGGTGTAGTCGTGGGCGTTGTACTCCACCAGGGCCGCCGCCTTGATGAGCGGAACCAGATCGGAGTCCACCTTGCTGGGATCAAACCCATCCCAGGGGAGATCCTCCAACCGCCAATGCCCGCGCGCCATGATCCGTTTCTCCTTCACCACCCGATTGGGGATGGCCTGATCGAACATTTGGGACCGGAACCACGCACGGCCTGATCCATCCGACCGTTGAATGTAATCACACTTTTTGGCGTTGCAACAGAAACGGGCGGCTCGGATGACCGAACCGCCCGTTCTTTTTCACACGATCGCGACCGAGGGTCAGTGGGCGGCACCCGGCGTCGCCAGCGCGTCCAGCTTGGCCTGCGCGACGGCCAGCTTCGCTTCGACGGCGGCCTTGTCGGCGTCCGACGCGGCGTCGCTCAGATCCTCCGACAGGTCCTTGATCGCCTTTTCCACCGCCGCGCGGTCGATGGCCGACAGCGCTTGCGCCTCTTCGGCCAGAACGGTGCAGCGGGTCCCGGTCACTTCGGCGAAGCCGCCCGCGACAAAGACGCGATCAACAACCCGGTCGCCCTCATACACCTCGATGACGCCCGGACGGACCGTCGCGATCATCGGCGCATGGCCCGCCAGCACGCCGAAATCGCCTTCCGCCCCCGGCACCACGACCATGTCCACCGGAAGCGACTTCAGCAGCTTTTCCGGCGAGACCAGCTCGAATTCGACTTTGTCGGCCATGGGTTCCCTGGTGCCTCTTTGTAAGCGCCCACCCCGTCCGAACGGGACAGGGTGGGCGAACCGTTTTCCAACCAGACCACGATCCGCCCCGGAACCGGGGCGGGATCAGGATCAGGCCGCCAGCTTCTTCGCCTTGGCGATGGCTTCGTCGATGGTGCCGACCATGTAGAAGGCCGCTTCCGGCAGGTGATCGTAGTCGCCGTTCACGATGCCCTTGAAGCCCTTGATGGTCTCTTCCAGCGGGACGAGCACGCCCGGGGTGCCGGTGAACACTTCGGCGACGTGGAACGGCTGCGACAGGAAGCGCTGGATCTTACGGGCGCGGGCCACGATCAGCTTGTCTTCTTCCGACAGTTCGTCCATGCCCAGAATGGCGATGATGTCCTGGAGCGACTTGTAGGTCTGCAGGACCTTCTGCACCGAACGGGCGACCGTGTAGTGCTCGTCACCGACGACGCGCGGGTCGAGGATGCGGCTGGTCGAGTCGAGCGGATCGACGGCCGGGAAAATGGCCATTTCCGCGATCGAACGCGACAGCACCGTGGTGGCGTCCAAGTGGGCGAAGGAGGCGGCGGGGGCCGGGTCGGTCAAGTCGTCGGCGGGCACGTAAATGGCCTGCACCGAGGTGATCGACCCCTTCTTGGTCGAGGTGATGCGCTCTTGCAGCGCGCCCATGTCCGTGCCCAGCGTCGGCTGATAACCCACCGCCGACGGGATGCGGCCCAGCAGCGCCGACACTTCCGAACCGGCCTGGGTGAAGCGGAAGATGTTGTCCACGAAGAACAGCACGTCCTGACCTTCTTCGTCGCGGAAATATTCCGCCAGGGTCAGGCCGCTCAGCGCGACGCGGGCGCGGGCACCCGGCGGCTCGTTCATCTGACCGTACACCAGCGCCACCTTGGAGCCGGGGCCGTCGAGCTTGATGACGCCCGACTCGATCATTTCGTGATACAGATCGTTGCCTTCACGGGTGCGCTCGCCCACGCCCGCGAACACCGACACACCACCGTGCGCCTTCGCGACGTTGTTGATCAGCTCCATGATGGTCACGGTCTTGCCCACGCCCGCACCGCCGAACAGGCCGATCTTGCCGCCCTTGGCGTAGGGAGCCAGCAGGTCGATGACCTTAATGCCGGTGATCAGCACCTCGGCGTCGGTCGACTGATCGACGAACTCGGGGGCGGCGCGGTGGATGGGGAAGCTGCGCTCGGCGGTGACGGGACCACGCTCGTCGATCGGCTCGCCGATGACGTTGATGATGCGGCCCAGGGTGGCCGGGCCAACCGGAACGGCGATGGGCGCGCCGGTGTCGACGACTTCGGCCCCACGCACCAGACCGTCGGTGCTGTCCATGGCGATGGTGCGGACCGTGCTTTCGCCCAGATGCTGCGCCACTTCCAGGACGAGGGTCTTGCCGTCGTTCTGGGTGTGGAGCGCGTTCAGGATCGCCGGCAGGTCGCCGTCGAACTGCACGTCGACGACGGCGCCCGTAACCTGCGTGATCTTGCCGACAGAAGTGGTGGTGGCCATGGAGTAAAGCTCCCTAGGAACTCGGTAAGTGTCGGTGTGCCGTCGCCGGCGCAATTGATGTCGCTGAAGTCCGCCCTACGCGGGATGCCGCCTTAGAGAGCCTCGGCACCGGAGATGATTTCGATCAGCTCCTTGGTGATGTAGGCTTGGCGCGTCCGGTTGTAGGTGATCGTCAGCTTGTTGATCATGTCGCCCGCGTTGCGCGTCGCGTTGTCCATCGCGGTCATCCGCGCGCCCTGTTCGGACGCGGCGCTTTCCAGAAGCGCACGGTAGACCTGGATCGACAGGTTGCGCGGCAGCAGTTCGGCAAGGATCTGCTCTTCGTCCGGCTCGAACTCGTACACCGCCTTCACCTCGTCCGCCGGGGCGGCGTCCGTTTCCGGAACGGCGAAGGGGATGAGTTGCTGCACGGTGACGATCTGCGAGATCGCCGACTTGAACTTGTTGAAGATGATCGTGCAGACGTCGAACTCGCCCGCGTCGAACATCGTCAGGACCTTCTGCGACACCATGTCGGCGTCGGCGAAGGACAGGCGGCGGCGACCCACATCCTCATACCCATGCACCATCAGCGCCCCGAATTCGCGGCGCAGCTGGTCGCGGGCCTTGCGGCCAACGGTGAGGAGCTTGACGGTCTTGCCTTCGCCCTGCAGGCGGGTGATCTGGCGCTTGGCCTCGCGGACGATGGAGCCGTTGAAGGCACCGCACAGACCACGATCCGAGCTGACGATGACGACCAAGTGAACCGAATCGGAACCCGTTCCGGTCATCAGCTTCGGCCCGTTGCCGCTGCCCTGCACGTTGGCCGCCAGCGACGCGAGCATACGGCCCATGCGCTCGGCATAGGGGCCGCTGGCTTGCGCCTGTTCCTGCGCACGGCGCAGCTTGGAGGCCGCGACCATCTTCATGGCCGAGGTGATCTTCCGCGTCGATTGGACGCTCGAGATCCGGTTCTTTAGGTCCTTGAGGTTAGGCATGCCGGCCCTTCATTCCGCTCGAGGTCGTTCCGTGTCCGTCAGGGATGACGGCTGAGGGGGCGGTTGCCCGCCCCCACACGGTCGGTCAGGCGAAGACCTTGGCGAAGCCGTCGAGGAACGCCTTCAGCTTCTCTTCGGTCGCCGACGTGATTTGCTTGTCGTTGCGGATCGCCGCCAGGATGTCCGCGCCCTTGGCGCGGATCTCGCTGAGGAACTTCGCTTCGAAGCGGTTCACATCCTCGACGCGGATGGCGTCGAGGTAGCCCTTCACGCCCGAGAAGATCGACACGACCTGCTCTTCGACCGGCAGCGGCTGGAACTGGCCCTGCTTCAGCAGTTCGGTCAGACGCGCGCCACGGGCCAGCAGACGCTGGGTCGCGGCGTCGAGGTCCGACGCGAACTGCGCGAAGGCCGCCATTTCACGGTACTGCGCGAGTTCCATCTTGATGGTGCCCGCAACCTGCTTCATCGCCTTGATCTGGGCGGCGGAGCCGACGCGGCTCACCGACAGACCGACGTTGATGGCGGGGCGGATGCCGCGATAGAACAGGCCGGTTTCCAGGAAGATCTGACCGTCGGTGATCGAAATCACGTTGGTCGGGATGTAGGCCGACACGTCGCCCGCCTGGGTTTCGATGACCGGCAGAGCGGTCAGCGAGCCAGCGCCATGGGCGTCGCCCATCTTGGCGGCGCGCTCCAGCAGGCGCGAGTGGATGTAGAACACGTCGCCGGGATAGGCTTCGCGGCCGGGCGGACGACGGAGCAGCAGCGACATCTGACGGTAGGCGACGGCCTGCTTGGACAGGTCATCGTACACGATCAGGGCGTGCATGCCGTTGTCGCGGAAGAACTCGCCCATCGTGCAGCCGGTGTAGGGCGCCAGGAACTGCAGCGGAGCCGGTTCCGAGGCCGTGGCGGCGACGACGATCGAGTATTCCAGCGCACCGGCGTCTTCCAGGGTCTTGACGATCTGGGCGACGGTCGAACGCTTCTGACCAACGGCGACATAGATGCAGTAGAGCTTCTTGCTCTCGTCATCGCCCTGGTTGATCGGCTTCTGGTTCAGGAAGGTGTCGATGGCGACGGCGGTCTTGCCGGTCTGACGGTCGCCGATGATCAGCTCGCGCTGACCGCGCCCAATCGGAACCAGGCTGTCCACGGCCTTCAGGCCGGTCTGCATCGGCTCGTGCACCGACTTGCGCGGGATGATGCCCGGGGCCTTCACTTCGACGCGCTTGCGCTCGACGTTGACCAGCGGACCCTTGCCGTCGATCGGGTTGCCCAGACCGTCCACCACGCGGCCCAGCAGGCCCTTGCCGACGGGGACGTCGACGATGGTGCCGGTGCGCTTGACGGTGTCGCCTTCCTTGATGCCACGGTCGTCGCCGAACACCACGACACCGACGTTGTCGGTTTCGAGGTTCAGCGCCATGCCCTGCAGGCCGCCGGGGAACTCCACCATTTCACCGGCGCGGACGTTGTCCAGGCCGTGAACGCGGGCGACGCCGTCGCCCACCGAGAGAACCTGACCGACTTCGGCGACATCCGCCTCGGTTCCGAAATTCGCGATCTGCTGCTTGAGGATCGCAGAGATTTCTGCGGCGCGGATATCCATCAGACTGATCCCCCTGAGGCCTTCATGGCGAGTTGCAATTTGTTCAGCTTCGTGCGCACCGAGGTATCGACCATGCGCGAGCCGAACTTAACGATCATGCCGCCGATCAATTCGGGATCGACGGAGGTGTTGACCAAGACATTGGCCCCGATGGACGCCTTGAGCGCGTCGATCACGGCCTGACGCTGCGCGTCGCTCAACGGCTGGGCCGAGGTGACGGAGGCCGTCACTTCGCCACGGCGCTTCGCCAGCATGGCCAGGAAACCGTCGATCATGCCGCCGATCGCGAACAAACGCCGGTTCGTCGCGGCCAGCCCGACAAAGCGCTTGGTCAGATCGGACACGCCCGCGCTGTCCAGCACGGCGGCCATCGCCCGCGCCTGATCGGCGCGGCTGATGACCGGGCTGCGGACGAGGCGACGCAGGTCAGCGCTCTCGGCCAGGATCTGCTTCAGCGTGGCCAGATCGCTCGCGACCGTGTCCAACGCCTGATTTTCGTCCGCAAGCTCGAACAGCGCGGTGGAGTAGCGCGCAGCGAGTTCGGAAACGCCTGTTCCTTCGGATGCCACCTGATCCCTCGAATTGAGTTCGGTAGACGGTGAATTCAGCGGCCTTAAAGGGCGTCAACCCGAGGCACAAACACCCCAGCCGCGAAAGCGAGCGGTCCAATATCACAGCTTCCGCCACCACGCAACGGGGTCTGGACAATTTGGCTGCGGCGTTTTGAGCAACTGCGGAATCGCCGCTGCGGCTGGGGGAAATCGGCGGTCACTGGTCATACCGGACGCCGCGTCCGGCGCGGCCGGATCGGGCTTTTCCGACCGATTCCGGTGACTTGCCCGGCGCGCGCCGACCAGCGCGGCCCAGAGCGGACCGCCGCCGCCCCAACGGTCCTGCTGCGTCGCAACATGCCCCGCTCACGCGCCACGCGGCTTGCGGCGATCCCGCACCCGCGAAACCGGGCCTCCCGGCCACGCTTTTGACAGCGAGTCGCACCGCCGTCAGCGGTACACCCCGACCGCCAGCGTGTGATCCTGGCCGTTCAGCACCAGACGCCGGGCGTGCAGCGTTTTGCGGGTGATCTGGCCCGACAGCGGGTCCAGCCATTGATAGGTGACGTCCGCCCGCCCCTGCTGCGCCACCCTGTCCAGCACCTCGCGGATGAAGGGCTTGCCGGTCACGTCGCGCAGGTCGGACAGGTTCGATCCGTTCAGGGACGGGGTCCAGCCATGGGCCAGCATCACCCCGTTGCGGTCCAGCACCATCGGGTACAGATCCCGGTCGATGAAGGGGCCGGTCCGGCTGGCGAAGGCCCCGACCGCCGCCGCCACGCCGTCCTGCCGCAGAAAGGCTTCGGCCCGGTCCATCATCGCCAGCGCTTCCGCGTCGGTCCCACGGGTGCGCGCGGGCGCGCCCGCCGCCAGCGCGATGATGAGCAGCAGCAGCAGCACGGGCAGAACCGTCAGCAGCGTGTGGCGATGGAATTGGCGAGACAGCCAGTGCATCAGACGATCCGGAGATGAGCGCGCGCCCACGCGGGGCAGGCCTCGTGTGGCAAGCTTGTGTGGTAGTACCATGCTGGATCGGCGCGCAACGGATCAATCGTCACAGGTGCCATGCTGGCGCGAACCGGACAATTCGCCGCAGCCCTGTCGACCAATTGTTTCGCATTTACAGAAAACTGTAGGGATCGACGTCGATCTGCACCCGGATGGCGGGCGGAATCTCCACCCGCTCCAACCAGGCGGCGATCAGCGGCTGCACCTGGGTCGCGCGCGGGGCCTTCAGCAGCAGGCGGCGGCGGTGCCGTCCGCGCAGCAACGCCAGCGGGGCCGGGGCCGGACCCAGCACATGCACGGTGTCGTCGCGCGGGGCCGCCCGCCCCAGCGCCAGCGCCACCCGGTCCACCAGCGTCGGATCCTCGCCCGACACGATCAGCGCGGCCAGACGGCCAAAGGGCGGCATCCCGGCGTCCTGCCGCATCTCCGCCTCCAACTGATAGAAGCCGTCGCGGTCCCCAGCGGCCAGCGCCTGCATCACCGGGTGTTCGGGCATGAAGGTTTGCAGCATGACCGTGCCGGGCCGCTCGCCCCGTCCCGCTCGCCCCGCCACCTGATGCAGCAATTGATAGGTGCGTTCCGCCGCCCGCAGGTCGCCGCCGTTCAGCCCCAGATCGGCGTCCACCACCCCAACCAGGGTCAGCATGGGAAAATGGTGGCCCTTGGCCATCACCTGGGTGCCGATGATGAGGTCCAGCTCATGGTCGCTGATCTTGCGCACCATCTCCTGAATGGCGCGCGGGCCGAACAGGGTGTCGGACGCCATGATGGCGGCGCGGGCGTCGGGGAACAGCTCGGCCACCTCCTCGGCGATGCGCTCCACGCCGGGGCCGCAGGCGGCCATGGTCCCTTCCTCCCCGCATTCCGGGCAGGCCGGGGGCAAGGGCTGTTGCAGGCCGCAATGGTGGCATTGGAGCTTGCGGGCCAGTCGGTGTTCGACCAGCCACGCCGTGCAGTTCGGGCATTGCATCCGGTGGCCGCAGGCCCGGCACAGGGTGAGCGGGGCGTAGCCGCGCCGGTTCAGGAACAGCATCGCCTGTTCCCCCGCCGCCAGCGTGTCGGCCAGAGCCTGGCGCAGGCTGGGGGCGAGCCAATGGCGGGCGGGCGGGCGGTCGCGCCGCAGATCGACCAACGCCACCTCCGGCAACTGCGCCCCGCCGTGGCGGGAGGGCAGCGCGATCCGGGTGTAGCGCCCGCTGTCGGCGTTCACCTTGGTTTCCAGCGACGGGGTGGCCGACACCAGCACGATGGGCAGCCCGCCCAGATGGGCGCGGGCAACCGCCATGTCGCGGGCGTGGTAGATCGCCCCCTCCTCCTGCTTGTAGGCGGAATCATGCTCCTCATCGACGATGATGACGCCCAGATCGGGGTAAGGCAGGAACAGGGCGGACCGCGCGCCGACGACGACCGGGACCTCGCCCTTGGCCACCGCCCGCCAGGTGTCGCGGCGCTGCGACCCGGTCAATTCCGAATGCCATTCGGCCGGGGTCGCGCCGAAACGCCGGGCGAAACGGTCGAGCCACTGCGCCGACAGGGCGATTTCCGGCAGCAGGATCAAGGCCTGCTTGCCCTGCTCCAGCGCGGCGGCGATGGCCTCGTAATAAACCTCCGTCTTGCCCGATCCGGTCACGCCGTCCAGCAGCACGGTGGTGTAACCGCCCGCCCGCACCCGCTGGCGCAGATCGTCCGCCGCCGTCGCCTGATGGTCGGACAGGGTCGGGCCGGGCCGGGTCCAGTCGGGCCGCCCGCCGGGCGGCAACGGCGGCAACAGCAGCGGCTCCAGCAACCCGGCCTCGGCCAGCCCGCGCACCACGGTCACGCCGCAGCCCGCCTCCTCCGCCAGTTCGCCGGGCGTGCGCGGCGGGCCATCCTCCAGCAGCGCCAGCACGCGGCGTCGGGCGTCGGTCATCTTGAAGCCGGGCGGGGCCGGCGCGTCGGGCCGCCGCCGATAGGCCAGCGTTTCGCGCGGCGGTTCCAGCGCGGCGGGGACGCTCATCGCCATGCGCAGGACGAAGCCGGGCAAGGTCATGGTGTAGGCCGCCACCCATTCGACGAAGCGCCGGGCCACCACGGTCATCGGCGGCACATCGAACCGGCGGACCACGGGCTTGAGCCGCCGCGCCTCCACCACCCCCGCGCCCGGCCCCCAGACCACGCCGATCACCCGGCGCGGCCCCAACGGCACCTCGACAAAATCGCCGGGGTTGAGCGTCATCCCATCGGGCACGCCATAGTCGTAGGCCTCGCGCAATGGCAGCGGCAGCAGCACGGCGACGCGCGCCTCCCCCCCCAGAAGATCGCCTTGCGGATCCCCGGAATCGGACGGGCGGGAACTGGCGGAAGCCTCACGCATGGGCTAAAGTGAGGCAACGTCCCAAGCGCGGCTCGGGATGGGCCATCGGCGCGCCGCCGGTGAGGCCGACCCGGTCATTTTCTGAAAGCATGGATCCTTCGTCATGAAGTTCTTCGTTGACACCGCCGACATCGCCGAAATCCGTGATCTGGCCGATTCCGGTCTGCTCGACGGTGTGACCACCAACCCCTCCCTGATCGCCAAGAGCGGCCGCCAGTTCCTCGATCTGGTCGCCGAAATCTGCGACGTGGTCAATGGCCCGGTCAGCGCCGAGGTGGCCTCGACCGATTTCGAGACCATGTTGCAGGAAGCGCAGAAGATCGCCAAGATCTCCCACCGCGTCGCGGTGAAGGTGCCGCTCACCCCCGCCGGCCTGAAGGTCTGCAAGATCATGTCGTCGCAGGGGACGATGGTCAACGTCACGCTGTGCTTCTCCCCGGCGCAAGCGATCCTGGCCGCCAAGGCCGGTGCCAGCTTCGTGTCGCCCTTCGTCGGCCGCCTGGACGACATCGGGCAGGATGGCATGGGCCTGATCACCGAGATCTGCGAGATCTACAAGAACTACGAGCATTTCAAGACCGAGGTGCTGGTCGCCTCCATCCGCAACCCGATCCACATCGTCAAGGCCGCCCGCCTGGGCGCGCATGTGGTCACGGCCCCGGCGTCGGTGCTCAAGCAGCTCTTCAACCACCCGCTGACCGACAAGGGCCTGGCCCAATTCGTCGCCGATTGGCAGAAGACCGGTCAATCCATCCTCTGATCCGGTGACAGGACGACGCCCATGGGCCGGGAAACGGGACACCCCCAACGACCGACGCACGCCGTCTCTTGCGACGACGTCCGCGCCTATCTGCGGGGGCACCCGGATTTCCTGGTCCAGAACGCCGATCTGGTTCCCCACCTGACCCCGCCCTCGATCGATCGCGGGCGGGGCGTGGTGGATTTGCAGATGTTCATGGTGGACCGCCTGCGCGGCGACCTGCGGCGGTTGAAGGACCAGAACCGCGAGTTGCTCGGGTCCAGCCGGGCCAACCTGAACAGCCAGAACCGCATCCACGCCGCCGTGCTCTATCTGCTCGACGCCCAGAGCTTCGAAGAGTTGATCCACACCATCACCAACGATCTGGCGGTGCTGCTGGATCTGGACGTCGCCTGTCTGGTGGTGGAATCCAACGGCAGCGACATTCCCCACGTCCAGACCTCCGGCGTGCGGGTGGTGGTGGCGGGGACGGTGGCCGATCTGCTGGGGCACGCCGACGTCGCCCTGAACACCGACATCACCGGCGATCCGCTGCTCTACGGCCACGCCGCCGCGATGGTGCGGTCCGAAGCGCTGGTCCGCATCCAGGTGTCGAGCGAAACGCCCGACGGGCTGCTCGCCTTTGGCAGCCGCGATCCCAACACCTTTCAACAGGGGCAAGGCACCGATCTGGTCGGTTTCCTGGCCCGCGTGATCGAACGCGTCATCCGGGGCTGGCTGGAACTGCCCGCATGACTCAACCGGTTCTCGGTTTTTCCGCCCAGCCCGACGTTCAGGACGCGCTGGACCATTGGCGGCGTTGGATGACGAGCGAGCGGACGCTCTCCCCCCACACCCGCGCGGCCTACAGCGCCGATGTGGCGGAGTTCCTGGTCTTCCTCACCGGCTATCGCGGCGGGCAACCGCCCAATCTGAACGATCTGTCGGAATTGAAGGCGGCGGATTTCCGCGCCTGGATGTCGCGCCTGTCGATGGATGGCCTGATCGGGGCGAGCCGGGCGCGCAAGCTGGCGGCGCTGCGCAACCTGTTCCGCTGGTTCGACCGCAGCGGGCGGCTGCACAACCCGGCCATCGCCAGCCTTGCCACGCCAAAGGTCAAGCGCCCCCTGCCCCGCCCGCTGACGGAGATCGACACCGACCGCCTGCTGGAGGAAAGCGAACAGGAGCGCGAAGACGTCTGGGTCGGCAAGCGCGACCGCGCGCTCTACACCCTGCTCTATGGCTGCGGCCTGCGCATTTCCGAGGCGCTGGGGCTGGCGCGCAAGGAGGCACCGCTGTCCGACACCCTGCGCGTCACCGGCAAGGGCCGCAAGGAGCGGATGATCCCAGTGCTGCCCGCCGTCAGCGACGCGGTGCGCGCCTATCTCGACGCCTGCCCCTTCACCCTGCCGCCGGATGGGCCGCTGTTCGTCGGCGCGCGCGGCGGCCGGTTGCAGGCCAGCGTCGCCCAATTGCAGATGCGCAAGCTGCGCGCCCTGATCGGCCTGCCCGACAGCGCCACCCCGCACGCCCTGCGCCACAGCTTCGCCACCCATCTGCTGGCCGACGGCGGCGATCTGCGCGCGATTCAGGATTTGCTCGGCCACGCCTCGCTGTCCACCACGGCGCGCTACACCGATCTGGAAAACGAACAGTTGATGAGCGTCTACCGGTCCGCCCACCCACGGGCGCGCAAGGGCTGACCACGCCATTCCCTATAGGTTATGGCGTTTTCCGCAAGGCTGATCCCCACCCAGCGCACGCGCCGTTGACGCGCCATTCACCAACGCGACCATCGCCATTCACCCGGACAGCGGACTGTTCCCATCGCCAACAATAACGAGCGGCGCAGCAACCGCGCCGCAGGGCATGGAGATCACCACGTGTCGATGACCACATTCGCCAGCGCGCTCGCCGTCTGCACCGCCTTGCTGACCAGCGCCGCCGCCTTTGCCCAAGACAAGCTGCCCAACGTCACCATCCTCGCCACCGGCGGGACCATCGCCGGGACGGGTGCGACCAGCACGACCACCGTCGGCTACACCGCCGCCAAGGTCGGCGTGGAACGCCTGATCGAAGCGGTGCCGGAGCTGAAGAAGGTCGCCAACGTCAAGGGCGAGCAGGTCTTCCAGATCGCCAGCGAAAACATGACCAACGAGCATTGGCTGACGCTGGCCAAGCGCGTGAACACGCTGCTGGCCCAGCCGGACGTCGATGGCATCGTCATCACCCACGGCACCGACACCATCGAAGAGACCGCCTATTTCCTGAACCTGACGGTCAAGAGCACCAAGCCGGTGGTGATCGTCGGCGCGATGCGCCCGTCCACCGCCATCAGCGCCGACGGCCCGATCAACCTCTACAACGCCGTCACCCTGGCGGGCAGCAAGGACGCTGTCGGCAAGGGCGTTCTGGTGTCGCTGAACGACCAGATCAACGCCGGTCGCGACGTGACCAAGGCCAACACCTCCACCGCCGACACCTTCCGCACGCCGGAACTCGGCTTCCTCGGCTACATGCAGGACAACAAGCCGCATTTCTACCGGCAGGTCATCCGCAAGCACACCGCCGAGACGGAGTTCGACATCAGCAAGCTCGACAGCCTGCCGCAGGTTGACATCGTCTATGGCTACGCCAACAACAACCGCATCGCGCTGGACGCCTTCGTGAAGGCCGGGGCCAAGGGCATCATCCACGCCGGTGTCGGCGACGGCAGCCTGTCCAACGCGATGAAGCCGGGCTTGGTCGAGGCCCGCAAGGCCGGTGTCCTGATCGTCCGCTCGTCCCGCGTCGGCAACGGCATCGTCGCCCGCAACGGCGAAGCCAACGACGACGAGCTGGATTTCGTGGTCAGCGACACCCTGAACGCCCAAAAGGCCCGCATCCTGCTGATGCTCGCCCTGACCAAGACCACCGACAGCAAGGCGATCCAGAAGCTGTTCTACACGTATTGATTGGTTTGCCGACGGATCGGTTGATCCTCGGATAATGCCGGGCGAGCGCGGCGGGGAACCACCGGCTCGCCCGGTGTTGTTTTGGGTGTGCGAGGGTGGGGTTTGACACAGATGAACACAGATAGACACAGATGGATTTAGAGTATCCGTTATGGACAAGCGGATTTTTCGTCCCACTTTCGGCCTTTGCTCAAGAGGGCATTGGCAAAGATAACGAGCTTTCGCATAACGGCGGTAATTGCGATCTTTGGAGCTTTTCCGGCGTCGGTGAGACGCCTGTAAAATTCTTTGAGGTTTGGATTGAAGCGAGCCGCGACGAGTGCGGGCATATAGAGAGCCTGGCGCAGGATAGCTCTTCCTCCGCGAATATGATCTTTTCCTTTCCATGTCCCGGACGCCTGGGTCATGGGGGCAAGTCCAGCGAGGCTTGCGGCCTGTTTGGCGTCAATAGCGCCCAATTCTGGCATTTCAATCAGAAGGATGGCGGCTGTCAGTTCGCCGACGCCGGGAATGCTGACCAGGATGGCGGCGCGTTTGGCCAGTTCGGCGTCTTCGGCGATTCGTTTGGCGATTTCGGCGTCGATGGTGGCGACGTCAGCCTCCACCTGCTTGATCCTGCGGTCGATCATTTTTTCGATCAACGGCAGAAGAGTGATCTTCTGACGGTTTTTCGCGGCGGTCAGATCCTTGGTTAAAGCGCGGCGGGCGAGGAGCAAATCCTTGAGCAGCAGGATATTTTTGCTTTGCGGCGGTGGAGGGGTCAACTCCAGGGCTTTGCCCATCCGGGCCAGCATGGCGGCGTCAACGGCATCGGTCTTGGCGAGCGTCCCGAGGGCTTCGGCAAAACGACGCGCTTGGCGTGGATTGACTTTGACGGTCGGCATCCCGGCGCTGACAAGAGCTTGCTCCATGTCGTGCGCGTAACGGCCTGTCGCTTCAAAAACGATGCGGTCGATCGGTGTGGCTTTGATCCAACGGATCAGCGCCTTGTGACCTGTCGTGTCATTGGTGAAGCGCTTGGCGGCTCCATCGGGCAGTCGATGGGCGTCAAGGCTGTCTTTTGAAACGTCGATGCCGATGCTAGAATTGCTCATCTTTTCCATGTCCTGTGCTTGTCGTGCGGGCCATGACGCCCTGGTATCCGTTCAGGTCTGTGGAAAAGACGGGGGTGATCAAACTCTAACTCGGTCCTTTCGACCAGCGCCGTGACGATCTATCCCCCGCCGTTTGGGGTGGGTGGCCACCCACCCCAAACGGCGGGGGATAGATCGTCACGGCGCTGGTCGAAAGGACCGAGTTAGAGTTTGATCACCCCCGTCTTTTCCACAGACCTGAACGGATACCAGGGCGTCATGGCCCGCACGACAAGCACAGGACATGGAAAAGATGAGCAATTCTAGCATCGGCATCGACGTTTCAAAAGACAGCCTTGACGCCCATCGACTGCCCGATGGAGCCGCCAAGCGCTTCACCAATGACACGACAGGTCACAAGGCGCTGATCCGTTGGATCAAAGCCACACCGATCGACCGCATCGTTTTTGAAGCGACAGGCCGTTACGCGCACGACATGGAGCAAGCTCTTGTCAGCGCCGGGATGCCGACCGTCAAAGTCAATCCACGCCAAGCGCGTCGTTTTGCCGAAGCCCTCGGGACGCTCGCCAAGACCGATGCCGTTGACGCCGCCATGCTGGCCCGGATGGGCAAAGCCCTGGAGTTGACCCCTCCACCGCCGCAAAGCAAAAATATCCTGCTGCTCAAGGATTTGCTCCTCGCCCGCCGCGCTTTAACCAAGGATCTGACCGCCGCGAAAAACCGTCAGAAGATCACTCTTCTGCCGTTGATCGAAAAAATGATCGACCGCAGGATCAAGCAGGTGGAGGCTGACGTCGCCACCATCGACGCCGAAATCGCCAAACGAATCGCCGAAGACGCCGAACTGGCCAAACGCGCCGCCATCCTGGTCAGCATTCCCGGCGTCGGCGAACTGACAGCCGCCATCCTTCTGATTGAAATGCCAGAATTGGGCGCTATTGACGCCAAACAGGCCGCAAGCCTCGCTGGACTTGCCCCCATGACCCAGGCGTCCGGGACATGGAAAGGAAAAGATCATATTCGCGGAGGAAGAGCTATCCTGCGCCAGGCTCTCTATATGCCCGCACTCGTCGCGGCTCGCTTCAATCCAAACCTCAAAGAATTTTACAGGCGTCTCACCGACGCCGGAAAAGCTCCAAAGATCGCAATTACCGCCGTTATGCGAAAGCTCGTTATCTTTGCCAATGCCCTCTTGAGCAAAGGCCGAAAGTGGGACGAAAAATCCGCTTGTCCATAACGGATACTCTAAATCCATCTGTGTCTATCTGTGTTCATCTGTGTCAAACCCCACCCTCGCACACCCAAAACAACACCGGGCGAGCCGGTGGTTCCCCGCCGCGCTCGCCCGGCATTATCCGAGGATCAACCGATCCGTCGGCAAACCAATCAATACGTGTAGAACAGCTTCTGGATCGCCTTGCTGTCGGTGGTCTTGGTCAGGGCGAGCATCAGCAGGATGCGGGCCTTTTGGGCGTTCAGGGTGTCGCTGACCACGAAATCCAGCTCGTCGTCGTTGGCTTCGCCGTTGCGGGCGACGATGCCGTTGCCGACGCGGGACGAGCGGACGATCAGGACACCGGCCTTGCGGGCCTCGACCAAGCCCGGCTTCATCGCGTTGGACAGGCTGCCGTCGCCGACACCGGCGTGGATGATGCCCTTGGCCCCGGCCTTCACGAAGGCGTCCAGCGCGATGCGGTTGTTGTTGGCGTAGCCATAGACGATGTCAACCTGCGGCAGGCTGTCGAGCTTGCTGATGTCGAACTCCGTCTCGGCGGTGTGCTTGCGGATGACCTGCCGGTAGAAATGCGGCTTGTTGTCCTGCATGTAGCCGAGGAAGCCGAGTTCCGGCGTGCGGAAGGTGTCGGCGGTGGAGGTGTTGGCCTTGGTCACGTCGCGACCGGCGTTGATCTGGTCGTTCAGCGACACCAGAACGCCCTTGCCGACAGCGTCCTTGCTGCCCGCCAGGGTGACGGCGTTGTAGAGGTTGATCGGGCCGTCGGCGCTGATGGCGGTGGACGGGCGCATCGCGCCGACGATCACCACCGGCTTGGTGCTCTTGACCGTCAGGTTCAGGAAATAGGCGGTCTCTTCGATGGTGTCGGTGCCGTGGGTGATGACGATGCCATCGACGTCCGGCTGGGCCAGCAGCGTGTTCACGCGCTTGGCCAGCGTCAGCCAATGCTCGTTGGTCATGTTTTCGCTGGCGATCTGGAAGACCTGCTCGCCCTTGACGTTGGCGACCTTCTTCAGCTCCGGCACCGCTTCGATCAGGCGTTCCACGCCGACCTTGGCGGCGGTGTAGCCGACGGTGGTCGTGCTGGTCGCACCCGTCCCGGCGATGGTCCCGCCGGTGGCGAGGATGGTGACGTTGGGCAGCTTGTCTTGGGCAAAGGCGGCGGCGCTGGTCAGCAAGGCGGTGCAGACGGCGAGCGCGCTGGCGAATGTGGTCATCGACACGTGGTGATCTCCATGCCCTGCGGCGCGGTTGCTGCGCCGCTCGTTATTGTTGGCGATGGGAACAGTCCGCTGTCCGGGTGAATGGCGATGGTCGCGTTGGTGAATGGCGCGTCAACGGCGCGTGCGCTGGGTGGGGATCAGCCTTGCGGAAAACGCCATAACCTATAGGGAATGGCGTGGTCAGCCCTTGCGCGCCCGTGGGTGGGCGGACCGGTAGACGCTCATCAACTGTTCGTTTTCCAGATCGGTGTAGCGCGCCGTGGTGGACAGCGAGGCGTGGCCGAGCAAATCCTGAATCGCGCGCAGATCGCCGCCGTCGGCCAGCAGATGGGTGGCGAAGCTGTGGCGCAGGGCGTGCGGGGTGGCGCTGTCGGGCAGGCCGATCAGGGCGCGCAGCTTGCGCATCTGCAATTGGGCGACGCTGGCCTGCAACCGGCCGCCGCGCGCGCCGACGAACAGCGGCCCATCCGGCGGCAGGGTGAAGGGGCAGGCGTCGAGATAGGCGCGCACCGCGTCGCTGACGGCGGGCAGCACTGGGATCATCCGCTCCTTGCGGCCCTTGCCGGTGACGCGCAGGGTGTCGGACAGCGGTGCCTCCTTGCGCGCCAGCCCCAGCGCCTCGGAAATGCGCAGGCCGCAGCCATAGAGCAGGGTGTAGAGCGCGCGGTCGCGCTTGCCGACCCAGACGTCTTCGCGCTCCTGTTCGCTTTCCTCCAGCAGGCGGTCGGTGTCGATCTCCGTCAGCGGGCGGGGCAGGGGGCGCTTGACCTTTGGCGTGGCAAGGCTGGCGATGGCCGGGTTGTGCAGCCGCCCGCTGCGGTCGAACCAGCGGAACAGGTTGCGCAGCGCCGCCAGCTTGCGCGCCCGGCTCGCCCCGATCAGGCCATCCATCGACAGGCGCGACATCCAGGCGCGGAAATCCGCCGCCTTCAATTCCGACAGATCGTTCAGATTGGGCGGTTGCCCGCCGCGATAGCCGGTGAGGAAGACCAGGAACTCCGCCACATCGGCGCTGTAGGCCGCGCGGGTGTGGGGGGAGAGCGTCCGCTCGCTCGTCATCCAACGCCGCCAATGGTCCAGCGCGTCCTGAACGTCGGGCTGGGCGGAAAAACCGAGAACCGGTTGAGTCATGCGGGCAGTTCCAGCCAGCCCCGGATGACGCGTTCGATCACGCGGGCCAGGAAACCGACCAGATCGGTGCCTTGCCCCTGTTGAAAGGTGTTGGGATCGCGGCTGCCAAAGGCGAGCAGCCCGTCGGGCGTTTCGCTCGACACCTGGATGCGGACCAGCGCTTCGGACCGCACCATCGCGGCGGCGTGGCCGTAGAGCAGCGGATCGCCGGTGATGTCGGTGTTCAGGGCGACGTCGGCGTGCCCCAGCAGATCGGCCACCGTCCCCGCCACCACCACCCGCACGCCGGAGGTCTGGACGTGGGGAATGTCGCTGCCGTTGGATTCCACCACCAGACAGGCGACGTCCAGATCCAGCAGCACCGCCAGATCGTTGGTGATGGTGTGGATCAACTCTTCGAAGCTCTGGGCGTCGAGCAGATAGAGCACGGCGGCGTGGATGCGGTTCTGGCTGTTCAGGTTGGCCCGGCTGGACCCGAGCAACTCGCGGTTCTGGTCCTTCAACCGCCGCAGGTCGCCGCGCAGGCGGTCCACCATGAACATCTGCAAATCCACCACGCCCCGCCCGCGATCGATCGAGGGCGGGGTCAGGTGGGGAACCAGATCGGCGTTCTGGACCAGGAAATCCGGGTGCCCCCGCAGATAGGCGCGGACGTCGTCGCAAGAGACGGCGTGCGTCGGTCGTTGGGGGTGTCCCGTTTCCCGGCCCATGGGCGTCGTCCTGTCACCGGATCAGAGGATGGATTGACCGGTCTTCTGCCAATCGGCGACGAATTGGGCCAGGCCCTTGTCGGTCAGCGGGTGGTTGAAGAGCTGCTTGAGCACCGACGCCGGGGCCGTGACCACATGCGCGCCCAGGCGGGCGGCCTTGACGATGTGGATCGGGTTGCGGATGGAGGCGACCAGCACCTCGGTCTTGAAATGCTCGTAGTTCTTGTAGATCTCGCAGATCTCGGTGATCAGGCCCATGCCATCCTGCCCGATGTCGTCCAGGCGGCCGACGAAGGGCGACACGAAGCTGGCACCGGCCTTGGCGGCCAGGATCGCTTGCGCCGGGGAGAAGCACAGCGTGACGTTGACCATCGTCCCCTGCGACGACATGATCTTGCAGACCTTCAGGCCGGCGGGGGTGAGCGGCACCTTCACCGCGACGCGGTGGGAGATCTTGGCGATCTTCTGCGCTTCCTGCAACATGGTCTCGAAATCGGTCGAGGCCACCTCGGCGCTGACCGGGCCATTGACCACGTCGCAGATTTCGGCGACCAGATCGAGGAACTGGCGGCCGCTCTTGGCGATCAGGGAGGGGTTGGTGGTCACACCGTCGAGCAGACCGGAATCGGCCAGATCACGGATTTCGGCGATGTCGGCGGTGTCAACGAAGAACTTCATGACGAAGGATCCATGCTTTCAGAAAATGACCGGGTCGGCCTCACCGGCGGCGCGCCGATGGCCCATCCCGAGCCGCGCTTGGGACGTTGCCTCACTTTAGCCCATGCGTGAGGCTTCCGCCAGTTCCCGCCCGTCCGATTCCGGGGATCCGCAAGGCGATCTTCTGGGGGGGGAGGCGCGCGTCGCCGTGCTGCTGCCGCTGCCATTGCGCGAGGCCTACGACTATGGCGTGCCCGATGGGATGACGCTCAACCCCGGCGATTTTGTCGAGGTGCCGTTGGGGCCGCGCCGGGTGATCGGCGTGGTCTGGGGGCCGGGCGCGGGGGTGGTGGAGGCGCGGCGGCTCAAGCCCGTGGTCCGCCGGTTCGATGTGCCGCCGATGACCGTGGTGGCCCGGCGCTTCGTCGAATGGGTGGCGGCCTACACCATGACCTTGCCCGGCTTCGTCCTGCGCATGGCGATGAGCGTCCCCGCCGCGCTGGAACCGCCGCGCGAAACGCTGGCCTATCGGCGGCGGCCCGACGCGCCGGCCCCGCCCGGCTTCAAGATGACCGACGCCCGACGCCGCGTGCTGGCGCTGCTGGAGGATGGCCCGCCGCGCACGCCCGGCGAACTGGCGGAGGAGGCGGGCTGCGGCGTGACCGTGGTGCGCGGGCTGGCCGAGGCCGGGTTGCTGGAGCCGCTGCTGTTGCCGCCGTTGCCGCCCGGCGGGCGGCCCGACTGGACCCGGCCCGGCCCGACCCTGTCCGACCATCAGGCGACGGCGGCGGACGATCTGCGCCAGCGGGTGCGGGCGGGCGGTTACACCACCGTGCTGCTGGACGGCGTGACCGGATCGGGCAAGACGGAGGTTTATTACGAGGCCATCGCCGCCGCGCTGGAGCAGGGCAAGCAGGCCTTGATCCTGCTGCCGGAAATCGCCCTGTCGGCGCAGTGGCTCGACCGTTTCGCCCGGCGTTTCGGCGCGACCCCGGCCGAATGGCATTCGGAATTGACCGGGTCGCAGCGCCGCGACACCTGGCGGGCGGTGGCCAAGGGCGAGGTCCCGGTCGTCGTCGGCGCGCGGTCCGCCCTGTTCCTGCCTTACCCCGATCTGGGCGTCATCATCGTCGATGAGGAGCATGATTCCGCCTACAAGCAGGAGGAGGGGGCGATCTACCACGCCCGCGACATGGCGGTTGCCCGCGCCCATCTGGGCGGGCTGCCCATCGTGCTGGTGTCGGCCACCCCGTCGCTGGAAACCAAGGTGAACGCCGACAGCGGGCGCTACACCCGGATCGCGCTGCCCTCCCGCCACGGCGGGGCGCAGTTGCCGGAGGTGGCGTTGGTCGATCTGCGGCGCGACCGCCCGCCCGCCCGCCATTGGCTCGCCCCCAGCCTGCGCCAGGCTCTGGCCGACACGCTGGCGGCGGGGGAACAGGCGATGCTGTTCCTGAACCGGCGCGGCTACGCCCCGCTCACCCTGTGCCGGGCCTGCGGCCACCGGATGCAATGCCCGAACTGCACGGCGTGGCTGGTCGAACACCGACTGGCCCGCAAGCTCCAATGCCACCATTGCGGCCTGCAACAGCCCTTGCCCCCGGCCTGCCCGGAATGCGGGGAGGAAGGGACCATGGCCGCCTGCGGCCCCGGCGTGGAGCGCATCGCCGAGGAGGTGGCCGAGCTGTTCCCCGACGCCCGCGCCGCCATCATGGCGTCCGACACCCTGTTCGGCCCGCGCGCCATTCAGGAGATGGTGCGCAAGATCAGCGACCATGAGCTGGACCTCATCATCGGCACCCAGGTGATGGCCAAGGGCCACCATTTTCCCATGCTGACCCTGGTTGGGGTGGTGGACGCCGATCTGGGGCTGAACGGCGGCGACCTGCGGGCGGCGGAACGCACCTATCAATTGCTGCATCAGGTGGCGGGGCGAGCGGGACGGGGCGAGCGGCCCGGCACGGTCATGCTGCAAACCTTCATGCCCGAACACCCGGTGATGCAGGCGCTGGCCGCTGGGGACCGCGACGGCTTCTATCAGTTGGAGGCGGAGATGCGGCAGGACGCCGGGATGCCGCCCTTTGGCCGTCTGGCCGCGCTGATCGTGTCGGGCGAGGATCCGACGCTGGTGGACCGGGTGGCGCTGGCGCTGGGGCGGGCGGCCCCGCGCGACGACACCGTGCATGTGCTGGGTCCGGCCCCGGCCCCGCTGGCGTTGCTGCGCGGACGGCACCGCCGCCGCCTGCTGCTGAAGGCCCCGCGCGCGACCCAGGTGCAGCCGCTGATCGCCGCCTGGTTGGAGCGGGTGGAGATTCCGCCCGCCATCCGGGTGCAGATCGACGTCGATCCCTACAGTTTTCTGTAAATGCGAAACAATTGGTCGACAGGGCTGCGGCGAATTGTCCGGTTCGCGCCAGCATGGCACCTGTGACGATTGATCCGTTGCGCGCCGATCCAGCATGGTACTACCACACAAGCTTGCCACACGAGGCCTGCCCCGCGTGGGCGCGCGCTCATCTCCGGATCGTCTGATGCACTGGCTGTCTCGCCAATTCCATCGCCACACGCTGCTGACGGTTCTGCCCGTGCTGCTGCTGCTGCTCATCATCGCGCTGGCGGCGGGCGCGCCCGCGCGCACCCGTGGGACCGACGCGGAAGCGCTGGCGATGATGGACCGGGCCGAAGCCTTTCTGCGGCAGGACGGCGTGGCGGCGGCGGTCGGGGCCTTCGCCAGCCGGACCGGCCCCTTCATCGACCGGGATCTGTACCCGATGGTGCTGGACCGCAACGGGGTGATGCTGGCCCATGGCTGGACCCCGTCCCTGAACGGATCGAACCTGTCCGACCTGCGCGACGTGACCGGCAAGCCCTTCATCCGCGAGGTGCTGGACAGGGTGGCGCAGCAGGGGCGGGCGGACGTCACCTATCAATGGCTGGACCCGCTGTCGGGCCAGATCACCCGCAAAACGCTGCACGCCCGGCGTCTGGTGCTGAACGGCCAGGATCACACGCTGGCGGTCGGGGTGTACCGCTGACGGCGGTGCGACTCGCTGTCAAAAGCGTGGCCGGGAGGCCCGGTTTCGCGGGTGCGGGATCGCCGCAAGCCGCGTGGCGCGTGAGCGGGGCATGTTGCGACGCAGCAGGACCGTTGGGGCGGCGGCGGTCCGCTCTGGGCCGCGCTGGTCGGCGCGCGCCGGGCAAGTCACCGGAATCGGTCGGAAAAGCCCGATCCGGCCGCGCCGGACGCGGCGTCCGGTATGACCAGTGACCGCCGATTTCCCCCAGCCGCAGCGGCGATTCCGCAGTTGCTCAAAACGCCGCAGCCAAATTGTCCAGACCCCGTTGCGTGGTGGCGGAAGCTGTGATATTGGACCGCTCGCTTTCGCGGCTGGGGTGTTTGTGCCTCGGGTTGACGCCCTTTAAGGCCGCTGAATTCACCGTCTACCGAACTCAATTCGAGGGATCAGGTGGCATCCGAAGGAACAGGCGTTTCCGAACTCGCTGCGCGCTACTCCACCGCGCTGTTCGAGCTTGCGGACGAAAATCAGGCGTTGGACACGGTCGCGAGCGATCTGGCCACGCTGAAGCAGATCCTGGCCGAGAGCGCTGACCTGCGTCGCCTCGTCCGCAGCCCGGTCATCAGCCGCGCCGATCAGGCGCGGGCGATGGCCGCCGTGCTGGACAGCGCGGGCGTGTCCGATCTGACCAAGCGCTTTGTCGGGCTGGCCGCGACGAACCGGCGTTTGTTCGCGATCGGCGGCATGATCGACGGTTTCCTGGCCATGCTGGCGAAGCGCCGTGGCGAAGTGACGGCCTCCGTCACCTCGGCCCAGCCGTTGAGCGACGCGCAGCGTCAGGCCGTGATCGACGCGCTCAAGGCGTCCATCGGGGCCAATGTCTTGGTCAACACCTCCGTCGATCCCGAATTGATCGGCGGCATGATCGTTAAGTTCGGCTCGCGCATGGTCGATACCTCGGTGCGCACGAAGCTGAACAAATTGCAACTCGCCATGAAGGCCTCAGGGGGATCAGTCTGATGGATATCCGCGCCGCAGAAATCTCTGCGATCCTCAAGCAGCAGATCGCGAATTTCGGAACCGAGGCGGATGTCGCCGAAGTCGGTCAGGTTCTCTCGGTGGGCGACGGCGTCGCCCGCGTTCACGGCCTGGACAACGTCCGCGCCGGTGAAATGGTGGAGTTCCCCGGCGGCCTGCAGGGCATGGCGCTGAACCTCGAAACCGACAACGTCGGTGTCGTGGTGTTCGGCGACGACCGTGGCATCAAGGAAGGCGACACCGTCAAGCGCACCGGCACCATCGTCGACGTCCCCGTCGGCAAGGGCCTGCTGGGCCGCGTGGTGGACGGTCTGGGCAACCCGATCGACGGCAAGGGTCCGCTGGTCAACGTCGAGCGCAAGCGCGTCGAAGTGAAGGCCCCGGGCATCATCCCGCGCAAGTCGGTGCACGAGCCGATGCAGACCGGCCTGAAGGCCGTGGACAGCCTGGTTCCGATTGGGCGCGGTCAGCGCGAGCTGATCATCGGCGACCGTCAGACCGGCAAGACCGCCGTCGCCATCGACACCTTCCTGAACCAGAAGCCGATCAACCAGGGCGATGACGAGAGCAAGAAGCTCTACTGCATCTATGTCGCCGTTGGTCAGAAGCGTTCGACCGTCGCCCAGATCGTCAAGACCCTGGAAGACGCCGGTGCGCTGGAATACTCGATCGTCGTCGCCGCCACGGCCTCGGAACCGGCTCCGCTGCAGTTCCTGGCGCCCTACACCGGCTGCACGATGGGCGAGTTCTTCCGCGACAACGGCATGCACGCCCTGATCGTGTACGATGACCTGTCCAAGCAGGCCGTCGCCTACCGTCAGATGTCGCTGCTGCTCCGTCGTCCGCCCGGCCGCGAAGCCTATCCCGGCGACGTGTTCTACATCCACTCGCGCCTGCTGGAGCGCGCCGCCAAGATGGGCGACGCCCATGGCGCTGGCTCGCTGACCGCTCTGCCGGTCATCGAAACCCAGGCGGGCGACGTGTCGGCCTACATCCCGACCAACGTGATTTCGATCACCGACGGTCAGATCTTCCTGGAAACCGGCCTGTTCTATCGCGGCATCCGCCCCGCCATCAACGTCGGTCTGTCGGTGAGCCGCGTCGGCTCCGCCGCCCAGATCAAGGCGATGAAGCAGGTTGCGGGCACCATCAAGATGGAACTCGCGCAGTACCGTGAAATGGCGGCCTTCGCGCAGTTCGCGTCGGACCTCGACGCCGCGACCCAGCGTCTGCTGGCCCGTGGCGCGCGTCTGACCGAACTGCTGAAGCAGGGCCAGTTCCAGCCGCTGCCGGTCGAAGAGCAGGTCGTGTCGATCTTCTCGGGCGTGAAGGGCTACCTCGACGCCATCCGCGTCGAGGATGTGAACCGCTTCGAAGCGAAGTTCCTCAGCGAGATCCGCGCCAAGGGCGCGGACATCCTGGCGGCGATCCGCAACGACAAGCAAATCACGTCGGCGACCGAAGAGAAGCTGAAGGCGTTCCTCGACGGCTTCGCCAAGGTCTTCGCCTGACCGACCGTGTGGGGGCGGGCAACCGCCCCCTCAGCCGTCATCCCTGACGGACACGGAACGACCTCGAGCGGAATGAAGGGCCGGCATGCCTAACCTCAAGGACCTAAAGAACCGGATCTCGAGCGTCCAATCGACGCGGAAGATCACCTCGGCCATGAAGATGGTCGCGGCCTCCAAGCTGCGCCGTGCGCAGGAACAGGCGCAAGCCAGCGGCCCCTATGCCGAGCGCATGGGCCGTATGCTCGCGTCGCTGGCGGCCAACGTGCAGGGCAGCGGCAACGGGCCGAAGCTGATGACCGGAACGGGTTCCGATTCGGTTCACTTGGTCGTCATCGTCAGCTCGGATCGTGGTCTGTGCGGTGCCTTCAACGGCTCCATCGTCCGCGAGGCCAAGCGCCAGATCACCCGCCTGCAGGGCGAAGGCAAGACCGTCAAGCTCCTCACCGTTGGCCGCAAGGCCCGCGACCAGCTGCGCCGCGAATTCGGGGCGCTGATGGTGCATGGGTATGAGGATGTGGGTCGCCGCCGCCTGTCCTTCGCCGACGCCGACATGGTGTCGCAGAAGGTCCTGACGATGTTCGACGCGGGCGAGTTCGACGTCTGCACGATCATCTTCAACAAGTTCAAGTCGGCGATCTCGCAGATCGTCACCGTGCAGCAACTCATCCCCTTCGCCGTTCCGGAAACGGACGCCGCCCCGGCGGACGAGGTGAAGGCGGTGTACGAGTTCGAGCCGGACGAAGAGCAGATCCTTGCCGAACTGCTGCCGCGCAACCTGTCGATCCAGGTCTACCGTGCGCTTCTGGAAAGCGCCGCGTCCGAACAGGGCGCGCGGATGACCGCGATGGACAACGCGACGCGCAACGCGGGCGACATGATCAACAAGCTGACGATCACCTACAACCGGACGCGCCAAGCCTACATCACCAAGGAGCTGATCGAAATCATCTCCGGTGCCGAGGCTCTCTAAGGCGGCATCCCGCGTAGGGCGGACTTCAGCGACATCAATTGCGCCGGCGACGGCACACCGACACTTACCGAGTTCCTAGGGAGCTTTACTCCATGGCCACCACCACTTCTGTCGGCAAGATCACGCAGGTTACGGGCGCCGTCGTCGACGTGCAGTTCGACGGCGACCTGCCGGCGATCCTGAACGCGCTCCACACCCAGAACGACGGCAAGACCCTCGTCCTGGAAGTGGCGCAGCATCTGGGCGAAAGCACGGTCCGCACCATCGCCATGGACAGCACCGACGGTCTGGTGCGTGGGGCCGAAGTCGTCGACACCGGCGCGCCCATCGCCGTTCCGGTTGGCCCGGCCACCCTGGGCCGCATCATCAACGTCATCGGCGAGCCGATCGACGAGCGTGGTCCCGTCACCGCCGAGCGCAGCTTCCCCATCCACCGCGCCGCCCCCGAGTTCGTCGATCAGTCGACCGACGCCGAGGTGCTGATCACCGGCATTAAGGTCATCGACCTGCTGGCTCCCTACGCCAAGGGCGGCAAGATCGGCCTGTTCGGCGGTGCGGGCGTGGGCAAGACCGTGACCATCATGGAGCTGATCAACAACGTCGCGAAGGCGCACGGTGGTGTGTCGGTGTTCGCGGGCGTGGGCGAGCGCACCCGTGAAGGCAACGATCTGTATCACGAAATGATCGAGTCGGGCGTCATCAAGCTCGACGGCCCCGGCTCCAAGGTGGCGCTGGTGTACGGTCAGATGAACGAGCCGCCGGGTGCCCGCGCCCGCGTCGCGCTGAGCGGCCTGACCCTGGCGGAATATTTCCGCGACGAAGAAGGTCAGGACGTGCTGTTCTTCGTGGACAACATCTTCCGCTTCACCCAGGCCGGTTCGGAAGTGTCGGCGCTGCTGGGCCGCATCCCGTCGGCGGTGGGTTATCAGCCGACGCTGGGCACGGACATGGGCGCGCTGCAAGAGCGCATCACCTCGACCAAGAAGGGGTCGATCACCTCGGTGCAGGCCATTTACGTGCCCGCCGACGACTTGACCGACCCGGCCCCCGCCGCCTCCTTCGCCCACTTGGACGCCACCACGGTGCTGTCGCGTTCGATCGCGGAAATGGCCATTTTCCCGGCCGTCGATCCGCTCGACTCGACCAGCCGCATCCTCGACCCGCGCGTCGTCGGTGACGAGCACTACACGGTCGCCCGTTCGGTGCAGAAGGTCCTGCAGACCTACAAGTCGCTCCAGGACATCATCGCCATTCTGGGCATGGACGAACTGTCGGAAGAAGACAAGCTGATCGTGGCCCGCGCCCGTAAGATCCAGCGCTTCCTGTCGCAGCCGTTCCACGTCGCCGAAGTGTTCACCGGCACCCCGGGCGTGCTCGTCCCGCTGGAAGAGACCATCAAGGGCTTCAAGGGCATCGTGAACGGCGACTACGATCACCTGCCGGAAGCGGCCTTCTACATGGTCGGCACCATCGACGAAGCCATCGCCAAGGCGAAGAAGCTGGCGGCCTGATCCTGATCCCGCCCCGGTTCCGGGGCGGATCGTGGTCTGGTTGGAAAACGGTTCGCCCACCCTGTCCCGTTCGGACGGGGTGGGCGCTTACAAAGAGGCACCAGGGAACCCATGGCCGACAAAGTCGAATTCGAGCTGGTCTCGCCGGAAAAGCTGCTGAAGTCGCTTCCGGTGGACATGGTCGTGGTGCCGGGGGCGGAAGGCGATTTCGGCGTGCTGGCGGGCCATGCGCCGATGATCGCGACGGTCCGTCCGGGCGTCATCGAGGTGTATGAGGGCGACCGGGTTGTTGATCGCGTCTTTGTCGCGGGCGGCTTCGCCGAAGTGACCGGGACCCGCTGCACCGTTCTGGCCGAAGAGGCGCAAGCGCTGTCGGCCATCGACCGCGCGGCGGTGGAAAAGGCGATCAAGGACCTGTCGGAGGATCTGAGCGACGCCGCGTCGGACGCCGACAAGGCCGCCGTCGAAGCGAAGCTGGCCGTCGCGCAGGCCAAGCTGGACGCGCTGGCGACGCCGGGTGCCGCCCACTGACCCTCGGTCGCGATCGTGTGAAAAAGAACGGGCGGTTCGGTCATCCGAGCCGCCCGTTTCTGTTGCAACGCCAAAAAGTGTGATTACATTCAACGGTCGGATGGATCAGGCCGTGCGTGGTTCCGGTCCCAAATGTTCGATCAGGCCATCCCCAATCGGGTGGTGAAGGAGAAACGGATCATGGCGCGCGGGCATTGGCGGTTGGAGGATCTCCCCTGGGATGGGTTTGATCCCAGCAAGGTGGACTCCGATCTGGTTCCGCTCATCAAGGCGGCGGCCCTGGTGGAGTACAACGCCCACGACTACACCGCTTATCTCTGCAACGTTTTCAGCGACGACCCTGACTTCCAGGCCGTCGCGCGCGGTTGGGCCGACGAGGAGGTCCAGCATGGCGCGGCGCTGGGCCGTTGGGCGACGCTGGCCGACCCGTCCTTTGATTTTGATGGGGCGGTGGCGCGCTTCCGCGCGGGCTACCGCGTGCCGATCGATCTGGACGCCTCGGTGCGTGGTTCGCGCACCGGCGAGATGATCGCCCGCTGCATCGTCGAGACCGGAACCAGCTCCTACTACACGGCCATCGGCGATTCGACCGAAGAACCGCTGTTGCGGGAGATTTGCCGCCGGATCGCGGCGGATGAGCTGCGCCACTACAAGATTTTCTACGACTACTCCAAGAAATACCGCGATTTGGAGGAGTTGAGCACCTTCCAGCGCCTGAAGGTGGCCTTGTCGCGCATCGGCGAATCCGAAGACGACGAACTCGCCTACGCCTATTTCGCCGCCAACGAGGCCCCGGACGCGGCCTATGACCATGCCCGCTGCAACGCCGCCTACATGCGGCGCGCCTATGGCCGTTACCAGCCCAAGCACATCGACCGGGCGGTCTCCATGGTGTTCAAGGCCTGTGGGTTGAAGCCGCATTCCCGCCTGAGCGCGGTTGCCTCGCGCGGGGCTTGGTGGCTGGTGGACCGCCGCGCGCGCAAGCTTGAGCAGACGGCGGCCTGAGAGTGCGGCCTGAACGGCGGCGTTCAGGCCAGTGCCGCTTGGTCACGGCGGCTTCAGTCGCGGCGGCCGCGACGGATCAGGGAGTCCGGGGTGAAGGCCTCGGGTTTCAGTGGTTTGTCGAAGACCGGCGGGCGTTGCAGATTGTCGATGCCCCGCGCGGCGTAACGGTCGCCGGTCAGGTCATAGACAAACTCGATGGCTGGAACGAAGGCCGGAACCTGCCAGTGGGCGACGTTGTGGGCTTCGGCGTAGCGCTGCAACTCGCCCTTGCCGTTGTAATGCTCGGCCATCACGATCTGCCAGGAATCCTCGTCCAGGTAATAGGTGCGGTCGGGCAGTTTGTGGTTGAAGTTCGGCTTCAGCCGGGCGTCCACGATCCACACCCGGTGCATCTCATAACGCAGGAACTGCGGGTTGGGGTGGCCGTACCACAGGAACTCGTGGGGGGCGAGGCTGGGGGTGTTCAGGCGGTAGGCGTTGTAGGGAACATACATCTCCCGCCGGGAAATCAGCGTGAAGTCGAAGCGGTCGAGCGGGCCGCTGAACATGTCGAACATGTCGGCGGTGGCGATGCCATCGGTCGCCGGGTCGTTGGTGTCGTACAGGAAATCCGGTGCCGGGACGACACGGCCCCGTTCCCCGGTGCGCAGCCAGGCGCGAAAGCCCGCCTGGATCGGGTTGAGGGTCGCTTGCGTCAGCAGCGTGGTCCCCGCCTGATCGTCGGGCTTCAGGGTGGTGCGGCGGTAGAGCAGCGGTGTGCCCGCCTCTCCGGCGGCGTAGGGGAAGGAGAAATCCTCCTGATGGAGCCGGTCGGCGAATTTGCCGTCGCCACCGGGCAGCACGGTTTGGCTGGTGTGGCTGATCGCCGTGCCGCGCCAGCGCAGCAGGTGGTTCCACATCGCCTGAACGCCGTTGGCCGGGATGGGAAAGGGAACCCCCACCCGCACGCCGGACAGGACCAGCCCGTTTTCCCCCAGATTGGCGCGGGTCGCGTTCTCCAGGCTGGCGTCATAGACCCGCTGCGGGGCGGCGGCGCTGCGGCGGCAGGGAAAGACCGGGATTTCGAAGGTGGTCGGGTACTTTGCCAGCAAGGCTTGCAGCCCGGCGGACAGCCGGATTTTGTACCGCTCCACATCCGCCGGGCCGACAGTGATCCAACGGCCATCCTCGATGAAGGGATCGGGGCTGTGGCGGCCGGGGGTGTAGCCACGCGGCGGCTTGATGAGGCCGCCGGTCCAGGGCGGGATGACGCGGGTGCGGTTGCCCGCCTTGATCGCGCCGAAGGGAGTCAGCTCCTCGCCCAGGCGGGGCAGCGGCGGGGCGGGTGTGGGGGCGTCCTGCGCCATCGCGGTGGCGGGCAGGGCGGTGGCGGCCCCCAGCAAGGCCAGCGCGTCGCGGCGGTTGGGGCGGCGCTGCTTGAGATCGGGTGCGGTCATGACAGATGCCGTTCCAACGCTGCGAAGGCCGCGTGCACCGCGTCGGCCAGGCGGGCGAGTTGGGACCAGTCGGGTTCACCGGCGGCGGCCTGCTCCAGCGCCAACGCCGCGTTGGCCAGGGGCTTGGCCCCGGCGTTGCGGCTGGAGCCTTTCAGATTGTGGGCGGCGGCGCGCACCCCGGCCAGATGGCGGCCAAGCAGGGCGGAATCCAGACCGACCAGAATCTCCCGGCTGCTGCTGCGGAAATCGCCCAGCAGTTCGGTCACAAGACCATCGTCGCCGCCGCACAGCGCGCGCAGGGCGGTCAAGTCGATGGGCGGGTCGCCCTCGGTTTCGCGAGAAACGGGTGTACTGGGAACGGTTTCGCTGGGAACGGCGGGCGGCGGTGCGGGCGTGGCCGTCACGGCGTCACCGGACGCAACCGGGGCCGACGGCATCCAGCGGGCAAGGGTGAGGGCCAGTTGCGACAGGTCGAGCGGCTTGCTCAACACGGCGTCCATCCCGGTGGCGTGGTAACTGGCGACCTCGCCGGGCGCGGCGTTGGCGGTGATGGCGATGATGGGCAGACGCGGCGCACCGACGGGGCCGTCGCCCGCCTGTTCGGCGGCGCGGATGCGGCGGGTCAACTCAAAGCCATCGACCTCCGGCATCTGCACATCGGTCAGCAACAGGGCGTAACGACGGTCGCCACGCCACGCGGCCAGCGCCTCCGCCCCGCCCGCCGTCATCTCGGCGGCGTAGCCCAGGGCGCGCAGCTGCATGCCCAGAACCTTGCGGTTCACCGGGTTGTCTTCCGCCACCAGGATCAGGCGGCCTTCGGCGTGCGCCTGTTCGGGATCCAGGTCGGCCGGGGCGGTTTCGGTGGGCGGAAGGGGCGCGGTCACGCCGGGGGCGGGTGGTTCGCCCAACGGGCCGCGCCCGGCGGCGGCGGCCACGGCGCGCAGGAACGGCGCGCGGCGCACCGGGCGGCCCAACGGCACCGTGTTGCCGCTGGGGCGGTCGCCACCGGCCCCCTGCATCAGAAGAACGATGGGCGGGCAGGCCTCGCCGCTGCGCCGGCCCAACTCCTCCGGCGCGCAGGCGGCGGCGGGAACCCGCAGCGCCTCATCCACCGCGACGACGCTGGCCGGGCACCCGGCCTCCCGCGCGATCCGGGCCTGGGTTGCCAGTTGCTGGGCGTCTCCGGCGGGCAACACCCGCGCGCCCGCCAGTTCCAGATAGCGGGACAGGAATTCGCGTTCGGTGGCGTCGGGAACGCCCAACAGCACCGTCAGGCCCGACAGGTCCAAATCCTCCGGCCCATCCGGCGGGCTGGCGGCCGGGGCGGTCTCGCCCACCGCAAGCCGGGCCTCCGCCCGATCCAGCGTGAGGGTCAACCAGAAGGTGGACCCCTCGCCGGGGTTGCTCTCCACCCCGATTTCACCGTTCATCAAGGTGGCCAGACGGCGGCTGATCGACAGCCCAAGACCGGTGCCGCCGAAGCGCCGGGCGGTGGAGCTTTCGGCCTGCGTGAAGGGTTGGAACAGACGCCGCCGGGCGGCGTCGGCGATGCCGATGCCGGTGTCGATCACCTCGATCCGCAGGGCGGCGCTGTCGGGGCTGAGGCCGTCCAACCCCACCCGCAGCACGATCCGCCCGCGTTCGGTGAACTTGATGGCGTTGCCGCCCAGATTGAACAGGATTTGCCGCAGCCGCACCGGATCGCCCAACAGGGCGGGCGGAATCGCCGGGTCGATGTAGGTCAGCAGGGCCAGCCCCTTGGCGCGGGCCGAGGGGGCCAGCGTTTCCGCCACCCCTTCGACCAGGGCGGGGATGGAGACGGCGACCCGCTCGACGTCCATCTTCCCGGCTTCGATCTTCGAAAAATCCAGAATGTCGTCGATGATGCGCAACAGCGAGGTGGCCGATTCCCGCATGGTCGCCACGGTGTCGATCTGGTGGGTGTCCAGCTCCGTCCGTTCCAGCAGGCCCAACATGCCCAGCACCCCGTTCATCGGCGTGCGGATCTCGTGGCTCATGGTGGCGAGAAAGGCGGATTTCGCTTTGGTCGCCTGTTCGGCCTGCTCCTTGGCGTTTTCCATCTGGCGTTCGGCCAGCTTGCGGCGGGTGATGTCGTAGATCCAGGACAGGAACACCGGCTGCCCGTTGACCTGGGTCGGATCGACCGTCATCAGCGCCCAGAAACTGGAGCCGTCGGCGCGCAGCAGCTTCACTTCGGCGTCGCGGATCTGGCGGCGGTAGAACAGCCACCGCTGTTCGTCCTGGCGATCGTCCATCGGCGCGAACAGCTCGCCGATGCTGCTGCCCAGCAGCCGGTCTTTGGAGACGCCGAGCAGCGTGGTCAGCCGGTGGTTGGTCAGAACGATGATGCCGCTCTCGTCATAGGCGCAGACCCCGATGGGGCTGGCCTCCAACACGGCGTTGATCTGCTCCTGGCTTTCGCGCAGCTCGCGGGTGCGTTCGGCCACGCGGGTTTCGATCGACTGGATCTGATCGAAGGCGCGCAAGGCGGCGATGACGGCGGTGAACAGGCTTTCCGCCGACAGGTCGGCCTTGGGCTTGTAATCGTTGATGTCGTAATCGACGATCACGTCCCGCTGCGGGGCCTGCCCCGGCTGGCCGGTGCGCAGGATGATGCGCACGTCGCGGTTGCCAAGCTCGTCCCGGATCCAGCGCACCAGCCGCAGGCCGGAATCGTCCTGTTCCATCACCACATCCAACAGGATCACGGCCACGTCGGGCCGGTGTTCCAGGATCATGCGCGCGGCGGCGGCGGTGTGGGCGCTGATGAGGTCCAACGGGCGTTTCTGGAACGTCACGTCGGCCAACAGCAGGTTGGTCATCAGATGGACGTCGGCCTCGTCATCGACGACCAGCACGGTCCAGGGCGGTGGCCCCGCGTCCTGGGTGTCAACGGGGCCGGAATCCTCCTCGTCGGCGAAGAGGATGTCGTCGTCGTCGAACATGCGGTCGGCGAGAGCGCCCATGTTCATGCTGCTGCGGTCTCCAGACTGATGGTGCTGACGGTCGCGGGTGGCTCCGTGGCCGTGCTGACGGTGTTGGTCGCCGGGATCGATTTCGGAATGCGAAGGGTGAACGTAGTTCCATCGCCGGGCGCGCTGTCAACCGAGATCCGTCCCCCCAGCGTCTGGGTGACGAGGTTGAAGACGATGTGCAGGCCCAAGCCGCTGCCCCCCGATCCGCGTTTGGTGGTGAAGAAGGGTTCGAACACCTTGCTGCGGTGGTCCTCCGGGATGCCGACGCCGTCGTCGGCGAAGCGGATTTGCAGGTCGCCATCCTCCAGATCATCGACGTCGATGACCATGTGCCCCTTGGTTCCGTCGTCGGGAAAGGCGTGGGTCAGCGCGTTCATCACCAGATTGGTGACAACCTGGCTGAGCGCGCCGGGAAAGCTGTCGATGACGATGCCGGGCGAACAGGCGATGGCGACGCGGTGCGGCCCCTTGCGCAGGGTGGGGCCGAGCGAGGTGACGATCTCCTCCAGATAGGCCAGCAGGTCGAAGGCGCGGCGCTCCTCGCTGGTTTGATCGACGGCCACCCGCTTGAAGCTCTGGATCAGTTCGGCGGCGCGGGTCAGATTCTGCTGGATGAGGCGGGAGGAGTCCCCGGCGGTGGCGACATAGGCCGCCAGATCGGATTTCTTCATCGTCCCGGCTTCGAACGCGTCGTTCAGCGCCTGGGTGCGACCGGACAAATGGGTGGAGCAGCCAAAGGCGATGCCGATGGGGGTGTTGATCTCGTGCGCCACACCGGCGACCAGCAGGGCGAGCGAAGCCATCTTTTCGGCCTGGACCAGGCTGGCCTGGGTCTCCTTCAGGTCGGCGTAGGCCGCCCCCAGCGCCTGCATGGCGTTGAAGATCTCTTCCGCCGAGCGGGCCTCCACCGTCACGTCGGTGAAGGTGCGGACAAAGCCGCCCTCCGGCAGCGGGTTGGTCCGCACCTCGATGATGCGGCCGTCGGGGCGGCGGCGCTTGAAGGTGAGCGGCTGTTCCCACACGCTGCCGCCCATCCCGCCGCCGCCGCCATACCCGTCCGGGTCGCCGTCGCCGCCATAGGCAAGGTAGAGGTCGGGGTCGTCCCCCATCTCGTTGAACTCGCCCCGGCTGCGTTGCAGGCTGACGATGTCGGGGAACACCGGGCAGGCGGCGAGGAATTCCGGCGGGATGTTCAGGAATTCGGCGGCGCGGCGGTTGGACATCACCACGCGCAGGTCCCGGTCCACCTTGATGATGCCCTGGTCGGTGTTGTCGAGCGTGATTTGCAGGATGTTGCGTTCGTGCGCCAGATCCAGTTCGGCCTGCACCCGTTCGGTCACGTCGGACATGGTTCCGGTGATGCGCAGCGCGTTGCCGTGGGAATCGCGCAGGGCGGTGGCGCGGTCCTCGATCCAGGCCCATTGCCCGTCGCGGCGGCGCATGCGGTAGACGGCGGTGTAGGCCAGCGCCTTGTCGCGGCGGCGGCGGCGCGATTCGGCGACGATGTCCTCCGCCTCGTCCGGGTGGAGCAGCGACACCCAGGTCTTGGTCGTCATCGCCAACTCGGTCGGGCCATAGCCCAACAGGGCGGGAAACTCCTTCGACCACCAATATTGCCCGGTGGTGGGGTCGTAATCCCAGACCGAGGAGCGGGTGGCGGTGATGGCCAGCGACAGGCGTTGTTCGCTTTTGCGCAGCGCGGCCTCTTCCTCCCCCAACCGGGCGAGCATGCCGTTGTAGGCGTGGATGACCCGCCCCAACTCGTCCGCCGCCCGCCAATCGACCGGGCGGTGGCCGTGGCCCTGTTCGGACGCCAGGATGGAGGCGATCAGGCGGCGCAGCGGTTTGCCGATGGTCAGGCGCAGGGCGGCCAGCGCGGCGGCGATGGTCCCGGCCAGCATCATCAGCAACAGGAACACCGTGTTGACGATCTCCTGCCGCAACTGCTCCCGCACCGCGTCGTAGCTGAAATGCAGGGTGATCGTCCCGACCTGGAGATTCTGCACCTTGATGGCGCGGCGTTCGGTGTCGGGGTTGTTGGTCGGGCAATCCACCCCGGGCCAGACGAACAGCCCGTCGGCGATGTCGTCCGTCACCTCGACGCAGACCAGTTCGCGGTTGGCGGCGATGGCCTGGACCACGTTGCGGATGGCGTTGACGTCGAACGACCACAGGCTGGCCGACAGCGCGGCCGCGTTGACATCGGCGATGGTCGCCACCTTGTCGCGCAGGGCAACCCGCAAGTCCTGGTGCCGATTGTAGAAAAACACCGATGAAAAGAGCGACACCGCCAGCACCAGGCTGGGAACCAGAATCAGCAGAAATTTCGCCGACACCGTCGGCACCCGCCGCCACGCCTGTGCGATTCTGTTCATGCCATGGTGTTCCGGCCAGTGGGCTGACTGATTGACTGGGGCAAGCGCGCGCGACGAACGCGCCCCATGGGTTCTTCTACCCTTTTCCGCCGGTGCCCGTCCATGACCGATGCCAAAGGCGAAAAAGTGTGGGATTGTGTCGCGTTTTTTCGCCGCTGCGAGCATCCCGGTATGACGATGCTTGAGCCGACGCGCGGCGTTGCACTACTGTGCATAGGCGTTTCGCCTGAGAAACGCGCGCGACCGCATCGGCGCGCGGCCCGCCACTGGAAGAGGACATGATGGAGTTTCGATCGCGCGTGGAGCAGGACACGGTTGACGTCCAACTGTCTGGGCGCCTGGAGTTCACCGACCATGACCGTCTGCGGGACATCATCGACCTGCTGGAGGGGCCTGGTCTGCGCCGGATCGTGCTGGACCTTTCGGTGCTGGACTTCATCGACTCCGCTGGCCTGGGCATGCTTCTCATCCTCCAGGAGGAGGCGGAGCAGCGGAACATCAAGCTGGTTGTCAGAGGTCCGCAGGGCGACGTAAAACGGTCCATCGATCTGGCCAAGATCAACGAAATCGTCACCATCGAGCCGTGATGGATGTGACCATGGATACGATCCCTTCTCCGTTGCGTCCCTTCTGCGTCGTGCGGGATCGTATTCCGGCCGACATGACGGCGCGGGTCACGGCGCGGTTCGACGTGCACGGCTTCGATCCGGTCCCGTCGGACGGGGCCGCCCCCTGGGCCGACGCGCTGCTGGTGGAGCGGGCCGACCGCGATTGCCTGCGCGAAGCCTTTCACCGAAACCCGTTTCTGATGGTTGAGCTGGGGGAAGGGGGCGACGAACCCGCCGCCCTGATGGAAGACTGGTCGGGCGCGCCGGCGGTGGAGCCGGGCTTTTACCTGTCCCTGACCACCGGCACCGCCTATGGCCTGCAATGCGCGGTGCTGGTGTGCGACGAGCTGACGCGGCGCGGGGCCTTGCCCGCCGACCACCGGGCGAATGTGGAAATGTGCCTGCACGAGGCCATCGCCAACGCCATCGTCCATGGCAATCTCGGGATTTCCAGCGCGGCCAAGAACCAGCCCGACGGCTATCGGGTGTTCGGGCAATTGCTGCGCGACCGGTTGGGCGATCCGGCCATCAAGCGCCGCCGCATCGATATCTTCTGCCGTTGGAACGCGGCGACCATCGCGTTGGCCGTGGTGGACCAGGGCAGCGGTTTCGACAGCGCCCCCAACGGCGGCGGGCCGACCGGTGCTGCCGTTGCCAAGGATGGCAAGGCGCGGTCCGGGCGCGGCTTCGTGTTCATGCGCGCCCTGGCCAGCCGGGTGGCGGTGACGGACGGCGGACGCTGCACCGTTTTGCATTTCGATCTCTGACGGACCATCGGCATGGCGATTTCGCTTTCCGACAGTCGTGTCCTGATTGTTGATGACAACGAGTTCAACCGCAAATCCCTGGCGCTGGTGATCCGGCGGGCCGGGATCACCCAGATCGCCTTCGCCGAAAACGGGGTGGAGGGGTTGAAGGCGGTGGACAGCTTCCGCCCCGATCTGGTGCTGCTGGACGTCGACATGCCGGTGATGAACGGGCTGGAGATGTGCGAGGCGCTGCGCCGCAACGCCACGCACGAACAGTTGCCCGTTCTGTTCCAGACCGCCTTCGACAGCGACCAGGAGCAGGTTCGCTGTTTCGAGGCGGGCGGCAGCGATTTCATCTCCAAGCCGATCAAGCCGGGCGAATGCGTGGCGCGGGTCCGCCACCAATTGGAAAAGCGCAAGCTGTTCAACGATCTGGCCGCCTACCGCGCGCGGGTGGAGCGTGAGTTGTCGCACGCGCGGGCGATGCAGCATTCGCTGTTGCCGGAAAAGCGCCGCTTGCAGGCGGTGGCGGAACGCTATGGCCTGACGTTGGACGCCCATTTCGAAACCTCGTCGGAACTGGGCGGGGATTTCTGGGGCGTTTACCCGCTCGACAACCGCCGGGTCGGCTTCCTCATCATCGATTTCGCCGGGCATGGCATCACGGCGGCGATCAACACCTTTCGTCTGCACACGCTGATCGACCGCTTTCCCATGCAGGACGCGGCACCCTCGCAATGGTTGATGCAGTTGAACGGCGCGCTGAAGGATGTGTTGCCGACCGGGCAGTTCGCCACCGCCTTTTTCGGCATCCTCGATCTGACCACCGACACGCTGACCTACGCGGCGGCGGGGTCGCCCAACCCGGTGTTGGGGGTGGGGGGGGACATCCGCCTGTTGGATTCGGCCGGGTTGGTGCTGGGGGCGTCGCGCCACGCCCGCTACACCGATCAAACGCACCGCCTGCCTCGCGGCGGCTTCCTGTTCCTCTACAGCGACGCGCTGATCGAATGCGGGGGGGCGGACGGGCAAAGGCCGCTTGGGCAGGACGCCGTTCCCGATTTCGTCCGCGCGGCGTTGGAAGACAACCGGGCGCACCCGCTGGACCCGATGATGGAGCGTTTTTACGCCCGCACCCGTCTGCCCCTGCGCGACGATCTGACGGCGGTGTGGATCGCGCGCCGGGCATGACCGGGGTCGCTTGAAACCCGGGGTCGCTTGAAACAAAGGACCGGCTGAAACAAAGGACCGGGTTAAACAAAACACCGCGCCGGGATGGCCCGACGCGGTGCTTCCTGCGGTCTGATGGTCCGCCGGTGGCGGGTCGTTGGTGTTCAGGACGCGGCGGTGTTCAGGACGCGGCGAAGCGCCGCACGACCCAACGGATGCTCTTGAAGGCGATCCAGAGGCCACCGATGGCCGCCACGCTGAGGATGAGGATCTTCGGCCCGTTCTCGCCGATGGTGGCCGCCGCCTCGCCAAACATGTAACCGGCCCCGGCGAAGCTGCACGCCCAGATGCCGGCGGCCAGGAAGTTCCAGAACAGGAACTTGCTCCACGGCATGTTCGAGGTGCCGATGGCGACCGAGGCGATGTTGCGCACACCGTAGAGGAAACGGAAGCTGAGGATGAAGGCGACGCCGTATTTCTCCAGCCAGCGCAGCGCCCGGTTGGCGTGGATTTCGGCGGAGGGGAAGCGCGCCAGCGCCTTGGCCCCCCAGCGGCGACCCAACCAGAACCAGAGTTGATCGCCCATGAAGCTGCCGATCCAGACCGTGCCGATCAGCCAATACAGGTTGATGATGCCGAGCTGCGCGCCCATCCCGCCGAAGATGACAAATGTTTCACCTTCAAAAAAAGCCCAGAAGAACGCCAGCGGGTAGAAGGCGTTGCCCCATTCCTGCAACCAGTTGATCCAGTCCAAAGCCCCCTCCGGGAGACGACGCGCGACGCTTTGCTGCCGGTTTGCTCCTGATGGGTCGCGTTATTGTGCGGCGCAGCATAAACAAAACGGCTGATTGCGCATCATGGCATAGGCCGGACGGCTTGTCCCCTAAACTTTCTGTCAGACTTTGAACGCCCGTTCAGACATCGTCGCCCGACAGCTCCGCCACCACTTGCCGCGCGGCGCGCAGCAGGGCCGGGTTGGGGCTGGCGTCGGCGTCGGAGTCGTTCGGGGCGGGGTCGTCCGGGTCGGTGTCGGGCATGGCGCGGCGCTTCAACTCCCGCGCCGCTTCGATCAACAGGTGGCTGAGCTTGTGATCGGGCAGGGCGTGGATCAGCGCCCGTGCCTCCGCGTTGGACAGGGCAGCCGGATCGAAGGGCGGCGGCGGCCCTGGCGGGACCAGATTGAACGAGCCGGTGACGGCGGGGATGTGTGTGGCCATGGGCACGACCAGCGGCGTGGCGCTGGCGGCGGGCCGCGCCTCCCGCAGTTGATCGACGGCAATCGGCGCGGCGATGCTGCCCGAGCGGGGGCGGCGCGGGATCTTGCGCGCGCGTTCGGTTATGGGCAGATCGGTGAAGAGCAGGGGCTGGGCGGTCATCCGTTCACTCGCGGTTTGCGAAGTGTTCTCTTTTTATTCCTCCAATGCCGCCGCCTGTCGAGCGAAATCGACCGGTGGGTGGTGAGAATCCCCGAGGATCAGTCCAACCGTTCCAGCAACCGTTCGGGACGCAGGATCACCGTGCGCCCGACCCGCCCGACCGACAGCAATTGCTGATCCACCGTGACCAGCCAATCGGCGTCGCCCGCCAGGGCCACGGCCAGGAACATGTCGTCGTTGGGATCGCGGCACAGCCGCACGTCGGGCGGATCCGTCACCAACAGGGTTTCGGCTTCGATGGCCTCGCAGAACCGGACCCGCGCCGCCTTTCTCTGGTAACGCTCGAAATCCGGCCGCAACAGGGTTGCGCGCAGTTCGGCCAGCGTCTGCGCGCTTCCCAACAACCCATGGTCTTTCCGCACCCGCTCCACGCACCGGCGCAACGCGTCGTGCTGGCGTTGGTTGTGGCGGGGCGGCCTGCCGTCCATCAGGGCGCAGGACACCAGGATGTTGGTGTCCAACACCGCCCGAAGGGGCGGAAAATCGACCGAAGGCGTATGAATTCTGACCGATTCGTTAGGTTTCGTTAATTTTTCGTCACCAAACATCCGAAACCCCGCCGCCCTTTCTTGTTCAAAACCAAAGTTTGCGCTAAGAACACCGAATTGTGTCAACCGATCATTCATGGCGGAACCCTGGGTATGACCACGATCCTCATCGTCGACGACAGTCGGCTGGCGCGCAACATGGTCAGCAGCGTCATCACGTCGTTGCGCCCGGACTGGACCATCGTCCCCGCCGCCAGCGGTGAGGAGGCGTTGGAGGTGATCGGCGACACGGTTCCGGTGGCCGCCATCGTCGATTACAACATGCCGGGCATGGATGGGCTGACCCTGTGCGAACGGCTGAAGGAACGTTTCCTGGGCCTGCACATCGGCCTGTTGACCGCCAACGTCCAGGATTCCCTGAAGATGAAGGCGGAGGCGCTGGGCGTGCGCTTCATCGCCAAGCCGATCACATCGGACAAGATTCGCGAGTTCCTCGCCGCTGGCGGGCAGTGACGCCGATGACCGCCGATGACTCGTTTCATTTGACGGGCGACGAAGCGGATGCGATTGCCGAACTCTTCAACATCGGCATGGGGGAACCGGCGGCGGCGCTGAGTTCCATGCTGGGGGAAGAGGTGCGGCTGTCGGTGCCGTCCTTCGCCGTGTCCACCCGCGCCCGCATCACCCACGATCTGGCTCCCGGGATCAAGCCGCCGGTCTGCGCCGTGCGCGGCGAATTCGTCGGCCCCTTCACCGGCGAAGCCATGCTCATTTTCCCGGAAGAAGGCACGCTGGCCCTGGTCGGCCGTCTGGTCCCGGTCGATCCGTCCGCCGACGGCCCCGGCGAGATGGAACAGGACGCGCTGACCGAGATCGGCAACATCATCCTGAACGGCTGTCTGGCCAGCCTGTCGAACCTGATCGGCGGGGAGATCGCCGGAACGGTTCCCGGCTATGGCTCCGGCAAGGCGGAGGAGGTCATCGGTTCCGCCGACGATCCGGTGCTGTTCGTGCGCATCGACATGGCGCTGGCGGCGGGGGATGCCCACGGTCACGCGCTGTTCCTGCTCGACATCGCGTCGCTGGACGCGTTCCGCGCGGCGATCCGGCAAAGCATCGCCAACCTCTGAGCGCCACCACCAAAAAAAGACGGCCGGACGCCTGGGGCGTGCGTCCGACCGTCGATGGGTTGGGGAACCAGGGGCGTGCTCCCCACCCGGGGAACGTGTCACATCTCATGGAAGACAGGCGTTCGGTCAAACCCCGCCGCACCGCCCGCCCACCGGTGGGTGAGGCGGGCGGTGCCTGAAGCGCGTCAGACCGTGCGTCAGGCCGCGACCGTTTCCAGCGCCGGATAGTCGGTGTAGCCCTTGGCCCCGCCGCCGTAATAGGTCGTCCGGTCCGGCTCGTTCAGCGCGGCGTTGCTGGCAAAGCGCACCGGCAGGTCCGGATTGGCCAGGAAGGGTTCGCCAAAGCTGATGGCGTCGGCCTCACCCTTGGCGATGGCGGCGTCGGCGTCGGCCCGGCTGTAGCCGCCGTTCAGGATCAAGGCCCCCTTGTAGACCGCGCGCAGGGCGGCGGCGACGTGCGGCTGACCTTCCGCCGGAGCCATGTGGTGGCCGGGGCGGCCCTCGATCACGTGCAGATAGGCCAGGTTGAAGCTGTTCAGCGCCTTGGCGATGGCGGTGAAATGGCCCAGCGGGTCGCTGTCGGCCATATCGTTGAAGGCACCGGTCGGCGACAGGCGCAGGCCGACGCGGTCCGCCCCGATGGCGTGGGTCGTCGCCTCCAGAATCTCCATCAGGAAGCGGGCGCGGTTTTCCACGTTGCCGCCATATTGATCGGTGCGGTGGTTGGTGCGGTCGCGCAGGAACTGGTCGATCAGATAGCCGTTGGCCCCGTGGATCTCGACACCATCCAGACCGGCGTCGAACACCGCGCGCTTGGCGGCATCGGCGAAATGACGGACCAGGGCGGGAATTTCGGCGGTCTCCAGCGCGCGCGGCGTCGGGAAGGGTTCCATGCCCTGGCCGGTGTAAAGCTGGCCCTGCGCGGCGATGGCCGACGGGGCCAGCGGCAGCGCGCCGTTGGGCTGGAACAGCGGGTGGGAGATGCGGCCGGTGTGCCACAATTGGGTGACGATGCGGCCACCGGCGGCGTGCACCGCCTCGGCCACCGCGCGCCAGCCGATGGTCTGGGCGTCGGTGTGCAGGCCCGGCGTGTTGGGATAGCCCTGGGCGGTGTCGCTGACCTGCGTCGCCTCGGTCACGATCAAACCGGCGCTGGCGCGCTGGGCGTAATATTCGGCGTTCAGCGCGGTCGGCGCGTTGCCTTCCCCGGCCCGGCTGCGGGTGAGCGGGGCCATGATGATGCGGTTGGGCAGCTCGATGGCACCCAGACGCAGCGGGGTGAACAGGTCGGCGGTGGTGCCTTGGGTGTTGGTGTTCTGGGTCATGGCGGGAGTCTCGTCGGCGGAGAGTTGTATGTATGTGGGTACATACTTGATCCATCCGCCTCCCCTTGTCAAGTATGCATCGACATACTTATTATCAACAGCACAGGGGGCGAGGGTCGCCCCAGAGGAGGATGAAACCGTGGAGCAGGAAACAGCGCCCGTGGATGGCTGCTGTGGTGGCGAGGGGGCGGCGCGCAAGCGCGACCGGGAGGCCACCAAGGGCGCGTTGCTCGACGCCGCCAAGATGGTGTTCGCCCAGCGCGGCTTTGACGCGGCGACAACGCGGGAGATCGCCGGGCGGGCCGGGGTCAACGAGCAGCTCATCCAGCGCTATTTCTCCGGGAAAAGCGGGCTGCTGCTGGCGGTGGTCGAACATTATTGGCGGCAGGAAACCGGCGGCTGCGCCTTGCCCCCGCCCGCCGACAGCCTGGAAGCCGATCTGGCGCATTTCCTGACGGCGCAGTTGGCGCACAGTTGGGCCTGCCGCGACTTCACCCGCGTGGTGTTGTCCCGTGCCCTGGTCGATCCGGCGATTGCCGAGGAGATGGGGCGCGCCCTGTCGGAAAGCCGGATTCCCTGCCTGCTCAAGCGGCTGGAAAGCTTCCGCGACCGGGGCCAGATCGCCGCCGACGCTGATCTGGCCAATGTGGCGGCGGGGATCGCGACGTTGAGTTTCGGCCTGGGTTTTTTGGATCAGGTGGTGTTCGGGCGCGACAACGACCGGGTTCTGGGTGTGGTCGCCACCCTGGCCCACACCATCGCGCATGGTCTGGCGCCGCGCGGCTGACGCGCAGCGGGCGCGGGAAGGCTGAAACGAAAACGGGGCGCTGCACGCGCCCCGTTCCGCATCCCTTTGCAGCGTTTCAGAGACGGATCACGCCCCGAACACGCGCTGGAACACCGTGTCGACGTGCTTGGTGTGATAGGACATGTCGAACATCGGGGTCAGCGTCTCCCGGCTGATGTGCTTGGCGACGTCGGCGTCGCTGGCCAGCAGCTCCAGGAAGTTGCCGCCCTTTTCCCACACCTGCATGGCGTTGCGCTGCACCGCCTTGTAGCTGTCCTCGCGGCTCATCCCGGCCTGGGTCAGGGCCAGCAGCACGCGCTGCGAGAAGACCAGCCCACCCAGATCGTCCAGGTTCTTTTGCATGCGCTCCGGATAGACCACCAGCTTTTCGATCATGCCGGTCAGGCGCGCCAGGGCGAAATCGAGCGTCACGGTGGCGTCGGGGCCGAACATGCGCTCGACCGAGCTGTGGGAGATGTCGCGCTCGTGCCACAGGGCGACGTTTTCCAGCGCCGGGGTGACGGCGGCGCGGACGATGCGGGCCAGGCCGGTCAGGTTTTCCGACAGCACCGGGTTGCGCTTGTGCGGCATCGCCGAGGACCCCTTCTGACCGGGGTGGAAATACTCCTCCGCCTCGCGCACCTCGGTGCGTTGCAGGTGGCGGATTTCCGTGGCCAGATTTTCGATGCTCGACGCGATGACGCCCAGGACCGAGAAGTAGAAGGCGTGACGGTCGCGCGGGATGACCTGGGTGGAGACCGGTTCCACCGCCAGCCCCAGCTTGGCGGCGACATGCTCCTCCACGCGCGGGTCGATGTTGGCGAAGGTGCCGACCGCGCCGGAGATCGCGCAGGTGGCGATGTCCTTGCGGGCCTGGACCAGACGTTCGCGCCCACGGGCGAAGGCGGCGTAGTGACCGGCCAGCTTCAGGCCGAAGGTCGTCGGCTCGGCGTGGATGCCGTGGCTGCGGCCGATGGTCACGGTGTTCTTGTGCTCATAGGCGCGGCGCTTCAGCGCGTCCAGCAGCTTGTCCATGCCGTCGAGCAGCAGGTCGGCGGCCTGGGTCAACTGCACGGCCAGGCAGGTGTCCAGCACGTCGGACGAGGTCATGCCCTGGTGCACGAACCGCGCCTCCGGCCCGACATACTCGGCCAGATTGGTCAGGAAGGCGATCACGTCGTGCCGGGTTTCGCGCTCGATCTCGTCGATGCGGTCGATTTCCCACTTGCCACGCGCCCACACGGCGGCGGCGGCCTCCTTGGGGATGACGCCCAGTTCGGCCTGCGCGTCGCAGGCGTGCGCCTCGATCTCGAACCAAATGCGGAAGCGGTTTTCCGGCTCCCAGATGCGGGCCATGTCGGGGCGGGTGTAACGGGGAATCATCGGCACTCTCCGAAGGATGCGGTCCTGAAACGACGGCGGTGGGCGGTGAAGGAACGGGTCGGGTGCCCGCAAGGCACCCCGCAGCGGGAAAGCCGCCACGCGCGCGCGACCATAGCGGCGGCGGCGGCTGTTGCAAAGCCTTGCTAAGGTCGTGGCAGGGGCGCAAACATGCATACGCGGTCGGATCAAGTCTTGGTCAGGTCGCTGGTCCGGGAATGGGGCGGGCACCAAGGATCGGTGGGAAAACGTCAAGGTTGTGTTCGCGTGTCCGGCAGGCGATCGGTTGTTGGTGAGCCGGTTGGTGGTATTGTTGCGGAGAGAAAATCTCTTGCGGGAAAAACGCTGGATCAGAGTCGCAGTGCGATCATTTCCGCGCGCTTGCGGTTGCAGTCTTGCGGGCATTCGGCAAGAATTGAGGCTTAGCATGGACTCGCTCGTCGTTGCGCGTGTCAGGAGGAGATTCGTTGTCTGACCCTGTTGCCGCGTTGGTGCGCGACCCGTCTCGCTCCTCCGACGAAGCCCGGCTTTACCGGATGCAGTTTCTCGCGTCGCTGTCGCTGGTGACGGTGCTGGTGCTTGGCCTGGGTTTCTATTTCGTCTGGCAGCATTGGGCGGATTTCGAAACCGACTTGCACCAGTCGGAAACGCGCTATCTCCAGGAACAACGCCAGGCGTTGGAGCAGGAGGTGGAGAACGCGCGCTCCTATCTGGCCTACATGCGCTCGCGCACCGAACCGCTGCTGAAGGAGCAACTCCGCTCCCAGGTGGACGAGGCCTACGCCATCGCCCGCAGCGTCTATGAACGGCAAAAGGATGTGCTGCCCGAAGCGGCGGTGAAGGAATCGATCAAGGACACCCTGCGCCCGCTGCGCTTTTCCAACGGTCGGGGGTATTACTTCATCAACGATCCGGTCGGCACCACGGTGCTGATGCCCATGGAACCGTCGCGGGAAGGCTGGTCGCCCATCGGCTCCACCGACACGGCGGCGGCCAAGGTGATGCAGGAGCTGCTGCGCGCCGCGCACGATCCGCATCTGCGCGGCTTTGCCCGCTACCGCTGGGGCATGCCCGAAAACCCGGCCAAGCCGGTGGACAAGATCGCCTATGTCCGCCGCTTCGAACCGTTTGACTGGATCATTGGGGCCAGCGATTCGATGGCGGCGGTGGAAGCCAAGCTGCAACAGGAATCGCTCGACCGCCTGCGGTCCTTCCGATTCGGTGAAAGCGGCTATGTCGGCGTCCTGCGCGAGGATGGCAAGGTTCTGCTGTCGCTGACCTCGCCGACGGCGGAGGGGCTGAACGCCGCCGATTTGCCGTGGCAGGTGGAACGCGATCTGGTCATGCAGTTCCTCGACATCGCCCGCAAGGGCGGTGGGGAGATCCGGTACGACTGGGTTCATCCCGTGACCGGGCGGCCAACCCCCAAGATGGCTTACGTCTCCGCCCCCGGCGTGTGGGGCTGGTCGTTGATCGCCGGATTCTACATCGACGACGTGGCGCGGGAGATGGAGGCGCGGCGGGCCGAAATCAGCCGGGGCGTGGACCAGCGCGTGTTGACCACGGTGGCCGTGCTGGGCGTGGCGCTGGCCGCGTCGGTCGGGGTGTCGTGGCTGGTCACGGGCTGGATTCGGCGGCTGGTCCACAAATACGAAAGCAGCATGCGGCGCAGCGACACCATGCTGCGCGAACGCGCGCGCCAGCTCTATCTGGCCAATTTCTTCGTCGATCACGTGTCGGAAATCGTCGTTCTGGCCGACGCCCAATTGCGCATCGCCTACATCAACCCCTTCGGCTGCGCCGCGCTGGGCAGCACGCTGGAGCATCTGGTGATGGGGCAGGCGGATTTGCTGAAGCGATTCGCCGAAGGGCCGGACGACACCGCCGCCCATTACGAAACCGTCTACCGCACCCCGGACGGCCGCACGCTGGAGCTGGAGGTCACGGCCAGCCGCATCGCCTATGAAGGCGACACCTATTACTCCGCCATCGCCCGCGACATCACCGAACGCAAACGGGCGGAGTGGGAATTGCGCCTGTCGGCCAAGGTGTTCGACAACGCCGCCGAGGGCATGTTCGTCACCAACGAACGCAACCGGATCGTCGCCGCCAACGACGCCTTCACCCGCATCACCGGCTACAGCCGGGACGAGGCGGTGGGGCAGGATCCGAAATTCCTCCGCTCCAACCGCCACGACCCGTCCTTTTTTCAGGACATGTGGGAGCAGTTGCAGACCAACGGCCATTGGGCCGGTGAAATCTGGAACACCCGCAAGAACGGCGAGGTGTTTCCGGAATGGTTGAGCGTGAAGGCGGTGGTCAACGAAACCGGGGCCGTCGTCAACTACATCGCCGCCTTCACCGACATCACCGAAACCCGCGCCCAAGAAGAGCGCATCCGCCATCTGGCGCAGTATGATTTCCTGACCGACCTGCCCAACCGCTTCCTGCTGCGCGACCGCCTGGAACGCGCGATGCTAGCGGCGGAGCGCCACGGCAACAAGGTCGGGTTGCTGTTCGTCGACCTCGACCGCTTCAAGACCATCAACGACAGTCTGGGCCACGAGGTGGGCGACAAGCTGTTGCGCGAGGTCGCGGTGCGGCTTCAGGCCACGGTGCGGGCCAGCGACACGGTCAGCCGCCAGGGTGGCGACGAGTTCATCATCCTCATCAGCGACATGGACACCACCGACGCCGCCGGTGTCGTGGCCCGCAAGGTGCTGAAAGGGCTGTCCGAACCCTTCCTGATCGATGGGCACGAGTTGCAGGTGACGCCGTCCATCGGGGTGGCCATCTACCCGCAGGACGGGACCACCATCGACACGCTGCTGAAGAACGCCGACATGGCGATGTACGCCGCCAAGGATGGCGGCCGCGCCACCTATCATTTCTTCACGCCGGAGCTGAACCGCCGGGCGTCCGACCGGATGTGGACGGAAAACAACCTGCGCCGCGCGTTGGCCAACAATGAGTTGGAGCTGTTCTTCCAGCCGCAATTCGCCGTGGGCGGGCGTCGTCTGGTCGGGGCGGAGGCGCTGGTGCGCTGGCGTCAGCCCGACGGCACGCTCATCATGCCCGGCCAGTTCATCCCGGTGGCCGAGGACACCGGCCTGATCCTGCCCCTGGGCGATTGGGTGCTGGGGGAGGCCTGCCGCCGGGCGGCGGAGCTGTTGCAGCACCATGATCTGTTGATCGCCGTCAATCTGTCGGCGGTGCAGATGCGCCGCCCCGGTCTGGCCGACCGGGTGGCGGGCTGGCTGTCGGCCTACAACGTCCCGGCGGAGGCGCTGGAGCTGGAGGTGACGGAAAGCGTCCTGATGGACGATTCCGAACTGGTCGCCGACACCTTCGCCCAACTGCGCGAAATGGGCGTGCAACTGGCCATCGACGATTTCGGCACCGGCTATTCCAGCCTCAGCTACCTCAAGCGGTTCCGGGTGGACAAGCTGAAGATCGATCGCAGCTTCGTCAACGAACTGAAGCCGGACGACCCTGACAGCGGGGCCATCGCCGAGGCGATCATCAGCATGGCCCGCTCGCTCAGCATGCAGACCCTGGCCGAAGGGGTGGAGACGGAGGAGCAATTCTCCTGCCTTGCCAACCTTGGCTGCGAGCAGATCCAAGGCTATCTCACTGGCCGCCCGATGCCGTACGACAAATTCGTGGCGTTCCTGAAGGCGCAAAACGGCGAAGACACCCCGCCGACGGACGGCCCGCACCGGGATGAGCCGCCAGCGCCGACCAAGCGGGAACGCGCGGTGGGTGTGGCTGGGGGGAGCAATGTCGCGGTCGCCGACGTCGCGGTGGCGGACGTGGCGGACTGAGGCCGCGTCCGGCGACCGGCTTTCCTGTCAGCCGTCCAGCGCGTCGGCTGTCTCCGGGTGGGACAAGTCGGCGCGGATGATGGCGTCGCGCAACACCCCCCGCATCCACAGGCTGGCCGGGTCGCTGGTCGTGTCCCGCCGCCACACCATCGACACCCGGTAGCGCGGCAGCGCAATCGGGGCGGGGGACAGCGCCAGACCGGTGGAGGCGGCCAGGACGGCGGCGGCGTGCTGCGGCAGGGTGGCCAGCGCCGGAAGCCGCGACAGGAAGGCGGGCAGGGCGGAAAAATGGGTCAGCGCGGTGTGGATGCGGCGGGTCTTGCCCATGCCGCGCAACACCTGATCGACGATTCCCTCCCGCCCGGAAAAGGACACCAGCACATGCGGCCGGGCCAGGAAGGCGTCCAGCGGAATCGGCGGGGCGAGGCCGCACAGGGTGGGGTCGAACAGGCAGGCGTAGCCCGATTCGCCAATCTCCTCCTGCGCCAACCATGACCGGCCGGTCGGGCTGGCGACCACGGCAAGGTCGATCTCGCGCGCGTCCAGCATGGCGTCCAGCGTGTGGCGGTTGGTCTGGCGGAAGATCACCGACAAGTTGGGGGCCTCGGTCAACAGCCGCTCCGCGATCAACGGGCCGATGGCCAGCTCAAAATCATCGGACATGCCCAGGGTGAATTGCTGGACGCTGCTGGCCGGGTCGAATCGCGTGGCCGAGGCAAAGGCCCCGTGGATCAGGCTGGCCCCGGTTTCCAGCCGTTCGGCCATCTCCTGCGCGCGTGGCGTCGGCTGCATCCCGCCGCGCGTGCGGATGAACAGGGGATCGCCGGTCGCCTCGCGCAGTCGGGTCAGGGCGGCGCTGACCGCCGATTGGCTGAGCGACAGGCGCAGGGCCGCGCGCGACACGCTGCGCTCCTCCCAGATCGCCAGAAAGGCGACGGTCAGGTTGAAGTCGAAGCGGCTGATATCATGCAGATTGATGGTCCTCATCAGAAACATGAGTTTGATCGATGACCCGACCGGGCGCAACTCTGCTGTTCCCACCGTTGGAGATGTCCCTCATGCCCACGCCGTTCCCGTGTCCCACCCCCGGCCTGCGCCGGGTGGCCGTTGTCCAAGCCGGATCGAGCCTGTTCGATCTGCCCCGCACGCTCGACCGGATGGAGGCGCTGTGCGACCGCGCCGCGCAGCAGGGGGCGGAACTGGTCGTCTTCCCCGAGGCCTATGTCGGCGGCTACCCCAAGGGGCTGGATTTCGGTGCCCGCGTCGGCACCCGCAGCGCCGCCGGGCGGCAGGATTACGCGCGCTATTGGCAATCGGCGATCACGGTTCCGGGGCCGGAATGCCGCCGCATCGGCTCCTTCGCCGCGCGGATGCGGGCGCATCTGGTGGTGGGCGTCATCGAGCGCGACGGGGCGACGCTCTATTGCACCGCCCTGTTCTTCGGCCCGGACGGCGCGTTGCTCGGCAAACACCGCAAGCTGATGCCGACGGCCAGCGAGCGGCTGATCTGGGGCCAGGGCGACGGGTCCACCCTGCCGGTGGTCGACAGCCCGGTTGGCCGAATCGGCGCGGCGATCTGTTGGGAAAATTACATGCCCCACCTGCGCTGCGCCCTTTACGCCAAGGGCGTGACCATCTGGTGCGCGCCGACGGTGGACGAGCGCGACATCTGGCAAGCCTCCATGCGGCACATCGCCTATGAAGGGCGGATGTTCGTGCTCAGCGCCTGCCAGTATCTGACCCGGGCCGACGCGCCGGAGGATTACGACTGCGTTCAAGGCCACGACCCCGCCACCGTGCTGATCCGGGGCGGCAGCGTCATCATTGGGCCGTTGGGCGATGTGCTGGCCGGGCCGGTCTATGACCGTGAAGAGGTGCTGGTCGCCGACATCGACCCGATGGACGTCATCCGGGGCAGATACGACCTGGATGTGGTCGGGCATTACGCCCGCCCGGACGTGTTCGCCCTGACGGTGGATGAAACCCCGCGCGCGCCGGTGCGTTTTGCGGGAGCGACGCCCCAGGGCGAGCCGACGGCGGCCCCGGCGGAGCGCGCCGCCGAGTCGCCGCCGGTCACAGCAGACGCTGCGCCTTGAAACTGGTGTGCTTGCCACCCTTGCCGATGATCAGGTGATCGTGCACCGCCAGCCCCACCGCGTGGGCGGCGCGCACGATCTCCTTGGTCATGTCGATGTCGGCGCGGCTGGGGGTGGGATCGCCCGAGGGGTGGTTGTGCACCAGGATAACGGCGCTGGCCGACAACTCCAACCCGCGCTTGACCACCTCACGCGGGTAAACCGGGGTGTGGTCCACCGTGCCGCGCTGCTGCACCTCGTCGGCGATCAGGATGTTTTTGCGGTCCAGGAACAGCAGGCGGAATTGTTCGGTCGGTTCATGCGCCATGGCCGCCGCGCAGTAATCGAGCAAGGCCTGCCAGGAGGCCAGCACCGGGCGGTCGATCACCCGCTGCTGCATCGCCCGCAGCGCCGCCGCTCCGACGATCCGCACGGTGGCGACGGCGACATCGCTGTTCATTGATGCGCGATCAACCTTGAAGCCGCGCAGCCGCTCCGCCGGGGCGTTGACCACCCCCCACAGATCGCCAAAGGCTTGGATCAAAGTCTTGGCCAGCGGTTTCACGTCGCATCGTGGGATGGCGTTGAACAGCACCATCTCCAACAGCTCGTAATCCTCCAGCGCGTCGGCTCCCCGGTTCAGGAAGCGGCCGCGCAGGCGTTCGCGGTGGCCGGAATGGTGGTCGGCATCGTCGGTGGGCATTGTGGACGCGCCGGGTGAGGACGCGACGGGGGGGCGCGCGACGGGTGTGGCGTGCGGGACGTCCGGGAACAGTTCGGCGTTGCTCAGGGTGGCGCTGCGCAACCCGGCGTCGTTCAAACCGCCGCTTGCGGCGGCGCGCGCCGTCTCCGTTTGCTCGCTTGTGCTCTTCTTGCGTTTGCCGCCCGCCATTCGTTCATCGCCATACAAGTGTAGGGCGATCACTATAGGGCTTGCGCGCGTGCGCGCCCAGAGGACACGCACGCAGAAAGCGCAGTGATGTGGCGATCAGGCCCTGGCGATCAGGCCCTGGCGATCAGGCGGTGGTCTCGGGGTAGGGCGGCTTGGTGTGCCCGGCCGGGGACAGGGTGAAGATCTCCGCCCCGTCGGCGGTGACGCCGATGGAATGTTCGAACTGGGCGGACAGGGATTTGTCCTTGGTCACGGCGGTCCACCCGTCGCTGAGGATCTTCACGTCGTGGCGACCGGCGTTCAGCATCGGTTCGATGGTGAAGATCATGCCCTCGCGCAGCACCAGCCCCTCGCCCGGCTTGCCGAAATGCAGGACGGACGGCGGCTCGTGGAACACGCGCCCCAGCCCATGGCCGCAGAAATCGCGGACGATGGAAAAGCGGTTTTCCTCCGCGTGGGTTTGGATGGCGTGGCCGATGTCGCCCAGCGTGGCACCGGGCTTGACGGCGGCGATGCCCAGCATCATCGCCTCATAGGTCACGTCGATCAGCTTGCGCGCCTTCACGCCGACGTCGCCGCACAGATACATCCGGCTCGAATCGCCGTACCAGCCATCGACGATGGGGGTGACGTCGATGTTCAGCACGTCGCCGTTCACCAGCCGCTTGTCGCCGGGAATGCCGTGACAGACGACGTGGTTGACCGAAATGCAGTTGGCGCGCGGAAAGCCGCGATAGCCGAGCGGGGCGGGGATCGCCCCATGGTCGCGGATGAACTGTTCCAGAATGCGGTCAAGCTCGCCGGTGGTGATGCCCGGCTGAACATAGGGGCCGATGAAATCGAGCGTCAGAGCGGCCAGACGACCGGCCTTGCGCATGCCCTCGAACCCTTCCGGGCCATGCAGCCGCACGCGGTTGGATTCGACGTTGTTGTGTTCCAAGACGAAAAGCCCCCAAGAGACAAGACCACGCGGGTGACGACACACGCCGACCGGCGGCGCTACAGCCGAACCGTCAGCGGATCCTGCAATTCAATCGCGTCTGTCGTGATTGCGCAAGACCAACACAGCGCCTCGACCCCCGAATCCAGCGCCCGGCGCAGCGCGGCGTCATAGGCGGGATCGAGATCGCGAGCGATTGTGAAATGGGTGCAGTCGCCGCGCTGGACAAGGTAGAGCATCACCGCCCGGTGCCCGTGGGCCACCATCGCCGACAATTCGGCCAGATGCTTGGCCCCGCGCGCGGTGACGCAATCGGGAAATTCGGCGGCCCGCCCGTCGCCCCGGTCGGGGCGGCGCAGATGGACGTTCTTGATCTCGACGTAGCAGAGCGGCCGGTCGGGGGCCTCCAGCAGCAGGTCGATGCGGGAATTGACGCCGTATTTCACCTCGCGCCGCAGCCGGGCGTAACCGGCCAGCTCCGGGATGGTCCCGGCGGCGATGGCGGCGGCGGCCAGCGCGTTGGGGTGGCCGGTGTTGACGCCGACCAGCCCCTCGCCCCAGGCCGGGACCGGCTCCACCAGTTCCAGCGTGTGGGCCAGCTTGCGTTTGGGGTTGTCGGAGCGCGAGAGCCAGACCACCGCGCCGGGCGTGTCCAGCCCGATCATGCTGCCGGAATTGGGGACATGGACCGTCACCACCTCCCCGCCCAGATCGACGTCGGCGAGGAAACGTTTGTAGCGGCGGATCAGTCGGCCTTGAAGAAGGGGGGTGGGAAAGCGCATCGTGTGCGCCCGACGCTACCCGCCCGCTCATGCGGGCGCAAGCGTGATCCCCGTCCCACTTCCCCGGAGCGCGTTCGGATGAACCCCACCGCCGCCGTCCTCGTCATCGGCAACGAAATCCTGTCGGGCCGCACCAAGGACGCCAACCTGCCCCACATCGCCGAAACCCTGGCGGGGATCGGCGTGCGCCTGCGCGAGGCCCGAATCGTGGCGGATGTGGAGGAGGAGATCGTCGCGGCGGTCAACGCGCTGCGCGCGCGCTATGACTATGTGTTCACTACCGGCGGCATCGGGCCGACGCACGACGACATCACCTCGGCCTGCGTCGCCAAGGCGTTCGGTGTGGCGCTGGAACGCAACCCGGAGGCCGTCGCCCGGCTGGAGCGCCATTACGCCCCCGGCCAGTTGAACGAGGCGCGTTTGCGCATGGCCAACATCCCGGCGGGCGGGGTGTTGATCGACAACCCGATCAGCCAGGCCCCCGGCTTCCAGCTTGGCAACGTTTTCGTCATGGCCGGTGTCCCCAACATCATGCGCGCGATGCTGGACGGGGTGATTCCGCGTCTGGTCGGCGGGCCGGAGCTGCACGCCCGCACCGTCGCCTGCGAACTGGGGGAGGGGGTGATCGCCGCCGACCTCAGCGCCCTGCAAGACCGCCATCCCAATCTGGAGATCGGCAGCTACCCCTATTTCCGCGCGGGCTATTTCGGCGTCAGTCTGGTGCTGCGCGGGACCGACGAGGCGGAGGTGGCGGGGGCCGCCGACGAGTTGGCCGGGATCATCCAACGGCTGGGCGGCACGCCCACCGTCACGGTTGGGTCGAAGGGCTAAGGGGAATCCCTGTTCGCGTCCCGATTCGCGCCCCGATTCGCACCAAGGGCGGGTTGCCGGTTGCGGCGGCCCGCCTATGTCCCTGTTCAACACGGGCCGCTGTCTTGATCGAGCCGCACCATGAAACCTTTTGAAAAAGCCGCCATCCTGTTTCTGCTGCGCCACCTCGTCGCCGGTTTGTCCGGGGCGGTGGTGCTGGGCAGCGGTTTGCTGTGGTTCGATGTGGCGCGTCTGGCCACTCTGATCGGCAACAGCGACTACGCGGTCGAAGCGGTGGTCATGCTCTACGCCAGCCTGATGCTGACCTTCGGCAGCGTGGCCATGGGCATCGGCATCATGGCGCTGAACGAGGACAACCGGCCCTGACCGCTTTGGCCTGATCTCAAAATCCGAAGGGGCCGAAACGGTCATACACCCAGACCAGAACCACCACCGCCGCCAGCCAGAGCGCGGCGTTGCGCAGGAGAACGCCCCGGTTCATCCGCAACGCCCCCGGAACCACCAGAACCGCCACCATCAGCAGTGCGGTGAGCGACAGCCAGTCAATCGAGTCCACGCGTCATCCCCTGTTTCGGATCGGTGTTGGTGATGCGATGGATATGGGGATGACGGGCGCGTTGCGCAGGGGTCTTGACCCGATCCCCTGCAATTGTCTAAGTCATGGCGACGCGATGGCGTGTGGCGTGTTGGTCTGTTCAATCCCAGCGGGCAAATCGCAACCATCCGTCGCCTTGTGCGGGCGTGGCGAAATCGGTAGACGCTAGGGACTTAAAATCCCTCGCCGTTAGGCATGCGGGTTCGAGTCCCGCCGCCCGCACCATCCTTATGATGTGGTTTGACGTGGCTGGTCAGCTCGCCGCGCTTTTGGCTGTGAACTGGTCGAACGCCTCCACCGCCTGGGCGGCGTACATCACCGACGGTCCGGCCCCCATGTAGATCGCCATCCCCATCGTCTCCATGTGAAGAGAACCATGGTCTGACGTAGTGGAAACGGCGGGATTTGGTGGGATTATCGGGGATTTGTCGGGACGGACGCCTTGCAAACGTTGAGTATTTGGCCGCTGTCTCGCCATCGACGTCAAACCATGCGTCATCGGCCTACGTCGCCCTGATTCGCAGAATGGTTTGATGGCGATTGGCGGATCAGGCGCAGTTCGTAGACCACGTCCCGCAGCCCAGCGCACAGGCTGCCGAGGCCAAACAGCACAACCCCACCTATAAAGATCATGCTCCCATCTGCGACGCCACCGGGTACAAGAATAATGGTGGCAATTCCAGAGAGAAAAAGAACGACGCCAATTATTCTTAAGAACCAAGATGAAATTGAAGGATGGCGCACAACTTCTTGATTTTCCTGTGTCATGTTGGTTCTCATTTTGGAAATCTTTTTTGCAAATTGCGAAAATTGGCGAACAGGTTTTAGGAAATCCCTTTCGCTTCATGCGCCGGTGGCGCTGGTGGATAGGTTCGGTGGTAGTCATTCTGAGCCGCCACGCGATGGGCTTTCCACGCGCATACCGCTGTATGACATGACAAATCCTGTCGCCGCACACGATCCGCCGACAGGCTGCGCAAGATGGCGATCAGCTCGTCGGCCTCAGGCGGTTTGATGGCCGGCGGGTAGTAATACATTGGCACACTCCGTGCTATCCATCCCTTGCCGCGCGGCAAGAGCTGGGGGAGGGGCCTCATTGAGAGACCCTTGATGTTGCTTCTCAAACGGGTGTGCCCACGCCCGCGACCGGGATTACCAGTCCCGGCCCCGCTCTTCTATCGGCATACTGACGTATGCCGATAGGTTGTGCGGAGTGAGAATTCTGCCATTGATAAAAGTGGATTTGCAAGAGTGCTGCGCGGCATCGTAGCAATGTTGCGCAAACACGCCACCTATGCCCGCATTGCGGCCACGCCGCTATAGACCAAGTCAGTCGATCAAGCTGACGATTTCCGACAAGATCGGATGAGCGGCGATATCGACCGGATGACCGGCCTCACGCAGATGCATCGGCATGTCCGCGCCTGATTCGGCGAGCTGTTCCCGCCAGCGTGACAGGATCCGGTAAAATACCACGGTCATGCGGGCTTTTTGCTGCGGCATGGGCAGCAGATCCTTGGCTGCCAAATATCGTTCCAGCCCCTCAACAAGATTCGCCAACAGGGCCTCATCGAGAGAGCCGCGGCCACCGGACGCGGTGGCGTTCCGCTCTTTCACCAGCATGGCACCCTGGCCAGTGACGAGCCAATCCAATGACACGCCCTTGGGAACGCATAGCCGCGCGACGGTGTCTAAAAACGGTCGGTTCAGCGCTTTCAGCTGCCGAGTGAGCTGCTCGGGTGTAATGCCCGCCGTCTTTGCCGCCATAGTTTTCGTGTCATAGAGGCGGACCACCATATCTATGCGGGTTGCCAGTTCATCGACCGAACCGGAAACGCGGGGTTCCAGTTTGCCCACTTGGCCCTGGTCCGGATTTTCCATTGATTTTCCTTAGTATTTCCGTGGAGACCCACCGGACAAGGTTCGACCGAACCGGCAACCGTTTCCAGATCGAAAGTTTTCCTTGCAGCCAATATCTTTTCTGGGTAAGACAATATCCATGGAAATTGACGAGACAAGCATGAGAACCAATCACCATTCTCATCCCATCCCCATTCCCAACGACGCGGCGCGTCGCGCGCAGTGGATCATCGGTGAGTTGAAGTTGGCAGGCAGCAGCTTGGCAGCCATAGCCCTGGAACTGAATTGCTCACGGCAAGCCGGTGCGTTGGCTCTGCGCATGGGGTCGCAACGCTGGGAGGCCGCCATCGCTTCAAAGCTCGGGCGGTCACTGCATGAGCTGTTCCCGGATCGTTACGACAAAACGGGCCGTCGCCTGCGTCAGACAAGAGGGGTGACGCAGGTCGCCGCTTGAGAGCGCCGACCGTAAAGCCGACCGACGGCGGCTGACGCCTCAGCCCAGCCAAGATGTGCGGCGGCAACATCGACCAAAGCAACGGAGAAGGGGCCACCCACGGCCTGAACAGAGACCGACAAGCTGGCCAGAGCGATCACAAGATGCCGCTTCGCTGCGGCCTCGAAAACATTCGGTCCCAGCTTCATTCGATCCTCCTCAGTCTTGTTGGAACGCACGGTCTCAAAGCAACGCACACACGCACAACGGGAACAGACATGGCTAAATCTCCCTATAAGCCTCGCCGTCCTGGCAGCCTGAAGGCGGCGGTCGCCGAATTGATCGAGCGCTGCGGCGGTGTTGTCCGTGCGTCAGAACTGGCGCGGGTCAGTCGGTCACAGCTTTTCCGATACTCAAACGACAGTGATGACGACGCGAACACCCATATGCCCGCCGACATCGTCGCGGCTCTGGAGCGGTCCTGCGGTTACGCTTACGTCACAGAATGGCTTGCGGTGGAAGCGGGCTGCACCCTGCTGCCAATCGAAATTGACCCGTCCGACGAAGCGATCCCACAGGATGTTGGGTTGGTCGCTCAACACACGTCTGGGCTGTTTCGTGAATTTGCGGTGGCTTTTGCGGACAGTCGCATTGATTCGATTGAAGCCGCAAAGATGTTGAATGCGGGCGATGCGATGGTGCGCGCCTACATGCACCTGCGTCCGGCGTTGACCGCGCGCATCCAGGGGTGACGCATGGGCGATGACTGGAAATCACCAGCGGAATGGGCCGCCATGGGATTGCCCGGCGTTCCTGGCAGCAGGCAGGGCTTCCAAAAAAAAGCCACGAGCAAGAAGTGGGGGCCAAGTCGCCCACGTGACGATCAAGGCGGCGGCAGAGAATACCACGTCTCCGCGCTGCCTGAGATCGCCCGTCTTGAACTGGGCCGCCGCGCGGCGTCCACGACGACGGTTCCGGCTCTCCCCACCTCGACGGCGAGACCCACGGTTCCGGCCCTGCCAATCAGCACGGACGCGCAACTGCGCCAAGACTACAAGCTGGCGATTCTGGCGGCTTTCGACCGCTTCCACAGCGCCAGCGGCGACGCCTTGACGCCTGCCCGTCACAAATTCGTGGGCTTCTACAACGCCCGCCAGATTGACGTGCCGGATTGGTGCCGCGCGGCGTCGCCCACCATCAGCATGTCGTCGTTGGAGCGTTGGGCGAAGGCTCGCGACACCGGAGACGCGTCCCGCTTGGCCGGACGCTACGGCAACCGGCTTGGAACGGGCGTTTTGGACAGTGCGGCAAAGGACATCCGGGGGTATTTGGTCGCGGTGTTGGTGGAAAATCCGCATCTGTCGATGCACCAAGTCCGCCGCCTGTTGGTCCAGCGTTTCGGCGACGATGTGGAGCTGTTTGACGGCACCAGCCGACCAATGCCCAGCGAGCGCCGTCTGATGGACGTTTGGGCCACTTGGAAAAAGCAAAACCGTCAACTGCATCTGGCGCTGACCAACCCGGATGATTGGAAGAACAAGCATCGCGCGGCGGTGGGATCGGCGTCCGAAGGGATCGAACGGCCCAACCAATTGTGGGAGATCGACGCCAGCCCGTCCGACTGTCTGCTGACCGACGGTCGCCATTCGATCTATGTCGTGGTGGACGTTTACACCCGCCGCATCATGGTTTTGGTCACGAAGGTGCCGCGAACCTCGGCAGTCCTGCTGCTGATCCGCCGCGCCGTCCTGGCCTGGGGCATGCCGGAAGCGATCAAAACGGACAACGGGTCCGATTTCGTCAGCCGTGAAGCCGAACGCGCCTATTTCCTGCTTGGCGCGCGGCATCCGACCTGCACGCCCTACTGCCCGGAGCAAAAGCCGCATGTCGAACGGGCCATTGGCACGGTACAGCATGGGTTTATGCCGCTGCTGCCCGGCTACACCGGCCACAACGTCGCCGCCCGTCAGGCGATCCGGTCGCGGGAAACCTTCGCGACCCGCATGGGTGAAGCCGAAGCCGACGTTTTCAAGGCCCGCCTCACCGGCACAGAACTGCAAGCCTTGGCCGATGAGTGGGTGAGCAACGTCTACCAGCACAGTCCACATGAGGGCTTGGGCGACCGCACACCCTTCGCCCTGGCGGAAGCCTGCGCTGGTCGTGAAGCCCGGCTGGTTGATGAGCGCCAGCTTGACCTGCTGTTGATGCCAGCCCCCGACGGCGGCACTCGCACGGTCGGAAAAAAGGGAATTCGGGTGGAGGGCGCGGAATTCTGGGCACCGGACCTGATCCCTTACATTGGCACCGGCGACCGTTTTGACGTGCGGTTGGATCCCGAAGACATGGGCCGCGTGTGGGTCTACCACGCCGACCCCTTCGCCTTCCTGTGCATTGCGGAAAACCCGGAACGCGCGGGCCTGTCGCGCGCCGCGTTGGCCGCCGAAGCTGTGGAACTGCAAAAGCGGTTCATCGCCGCAGGGAAGGCGCCGCTCCGTGGTGCAAAAACAAAGTTCCGCCCACAGGATTTGGCCGACGCCCTGATCGGCAAGCCGATGGCCAGCGTCACGGCCTTGCCCAGCGCCGCGCCGCCGCCGTCCACCGTCCAACCATCCGCCGGTCTGATCGCCGCGCAGGACGCCGCCCGCGCGGCCTTGCCCACGCCGCCTCGCCCGCGTGATGAACGCGAAGCGGCGCGCGCGGCGGACATTGCCCGGAGGATCGCCGCGCCGGTGGCGATGGCGGAAAAGCCCGAAGATCGCTGGTGGCGGCGCGCGCAGGACATCGAGGCGCGGATCGCCGACGAGGCGGAAGTGAGCGCCGAGGATCTCGACTGGCTCCACACCATCGAAACCGCCGCTTGGTATCGCGCCCGCAAGAACGACGCCGCGCGGAAGGCCGGGTTTATCCGGGCGGTCGAATGACCGGCCTGCAAAATCGAACGGCCCGCGCGTGGGGCGCGCGAGCCGTCCAAACCAAAACGAACTGAGAAGACCAGACCATGCCGAAAATCACCCGATCCCGCAAGTCCGCCTCGTTCGCCCCGCTGCGCAATCTGACGCTGTTGGAAGAACTGGTTTTGAAACTGAAGGGCCGCAGCCCGGACGTGCCCGGTCTTGGCGTCTTCCATGGCCGATCCGGCGATGGCAAGAGCCGCGCCGCCGCTTGGGTCGGCGCGTCGGACCACATGGCCTATTATGTGGAGGCGAACGATTTTTGGACGCCGCGCGCCATGTTACGCGCCATCGTTGACGCGATGGGGCTGGCCTTGCCCGCACACGCCACCAACAACGAACTGGCGGGGAAAATCTCCGAAGAGCTGGAGACCAGCCGCCGCCCGCTGATTATCGACGAAGCCGACCATCTGGCGAAAAAGGACATGATCGACAAGGTGCGGGCGCTCCACGACATGGCCGCCCCCGGCACCGCGTCCATCGTGCTGATCGGCGAAGAGGGCTTGCCGCAGAAACTGCAACGCTACGAGCGGTTCCACCGCCGCATTCTCGACTTCGTGCAGGCCGAACCCTGCGACATGGATGACGCGCGCCAATTGGCCGCGCTCTACTGCCCCCGCGTGATGGTCGCTGATGACCTTCTGTCCCGCCTGTTGGAACAGACCTACAGCTCGACCGGACGTGTGGCCGTCAATCTGGTGGCCATCGCCGCCTTCGCGGCTGGCGAAGGGCTGAAAAGCATCGACTGCGCAGCGTATGAGGGGCAGCGGATCAACACCGGCGCGGCACCAGCCGTTCGGCGGTTCGCATGACAGCGGTCAAACGCCCACGTTTTGACGCGCAACGGCGTTTTTGGGCGGAAATTCGCCGCCTGCGCCTCTTTTCTATTGCCGATCTGGTGGCGGTTGGCGGTTCGACGGACAGCGCCAAGATGTTCGTCCGACGCCTGCGCCAAAACGGGCTAGTCGAAATGCGCCCCGGCCCGATTTCGAAACCTGGCTGCTTTCCCCCTGCTTTGTATGAACTGGTCAAGGATCTTGGTCAGCGCTGCCCGCGCTTCACCAGCGCCGGTGCAATCGAGACGGCCCCCACTGCGCAGGAACGGTTGTGGGCCGCAATGAAGCCCTTACGGCAGGGGTTTTCGGTAACGGAACTGGCCACTCTTGCGCGCGTCAGCGTGGATAACGCCAAAACCTATACCTCTGCTCTGCGCGACACCGGCTATCTCGACCAGATCACCAGCGCGCCGCCTCACAGGTTCCGTCTCAAGAAGGCTATGAACACTGGGCCGGAACCGCCGCTCCGTGTGCCCGATGGCGTCTGGGACATCAACATCAACGCGCTGATGCCGCATGTGCCCAAAGAGGCGCAGGAATGACCACGCACCTAACCAAAGCCAACAGCGCATGGCACGGCGCGCCGCCGTCCTTTGTGGTCGCGCTGGCCGAGTTGGCCGACCGATCCGGTTTGGCCGCTGCCGGAGCCGCCATCGGCTACGGCAAGACCGCCATCTCTCTGGTCATATCAGCCCGCTACGGCGCGGGGCTGGCCCGCATCGAACAGGCGGTGGCCGAGAAACTCGGCGTGGTCTCCACCTGTCCGGTCTTTGGCGAGATCGACGACGCGCGCTGCGCCAGAGAGCGGGAGACGGCGACCCGCAACCGATCCCTTCTCGGGGGCCTTCTTAGAAACGCTTGCCGAACTTGTCAGCGAGGAAAGTCATGAGCCACATTCCACCAAATTCGGTTGCAAATGCGTTCGGAGCGCTTGCTGACCAGATTGCATCCATGGTTCTGAGCCAACAAGCCCCTGCACAGACTGCCGCTTTGGCTGATCGCATGGCTGAACTCGGAACCATGCTCCGGAAGCTAGACTTTCGGCGCGGCATCCGGCTTGGCCAACGTGTCGAAACCATTCGAGGCAGGGCGGCTTCTCGCCCTTTCCACCCCTTCACATCCGATGAATTGGCTGAACTGGTGGCTCTGCTGCGTGAGAATGCCGCTGCTGCCCGTGAGCAGGCGCGACTGTTGGGCGTGACCGGCACCAAGGGCGGGGACGTGGCATGAGCGCCACCACTTACAACCGCTACAGCACGACGACCATGTTGCGCCTGCTGGAAGCCTACGCCGCCCCCGCCTACACCACCGCCGTCCGTCCCCCGTCGGCTGTTGATCTGGCCCCGCAGGTCGGCGTGTCCGGCAACACCGCCATCGGCCTGCGCCGCGCCCTGTTGGACGTGGGTTGGCTGGTGGTGGCCGAGCCGCCGCGCGGCAACCATCCGGGCCGCGTCGTCCTGACCGCTGCCGGTCGTGTGGCCTTGGACCACCGCCCCACCACCATCGCGAAGACGGGCGGCGAGATCGCCACGCCGCGCAGGCGAAGCGCGACCTACACCCCGCCACCGAGGACGAAGCGCTCCTGCCTGTGCTGCCGTCGTCCGTTTGACAGCTCCGGTGCCGGACATCGCATCTGCGGTGGATGCAAGTCCACGGACGCCTATCAGTCCAGCGACGCCGGTTCCTATGCCGTGAGGCTGCGGTGAGCGCCCGTATCGTCCCACCGCCGGGCGGGATCGTCGAGATCGACATCCCGTCCAACGGGCCGTCCGCCGGTCACACCGTGACGCGGCGGGTGGAGACGGTGTGAGCTTGCGGTGGTGATTGGCGTCAATGCCTGCTGGCCGACCCGGTGACGGGTGCCCTGTCCGCCGCCCTGATCGCCCCGGCGAAGAACGGGCGGGCCGATCACTGGCGGTGCGCCGATCTGCCGGTGGCCTTGGCCGATCCGCCGCCTCCGCGTCGGGTCAGCTCGTGACCAGCGCCGCCGCCATCCAGGCGGCCCTGTTCGGCGCGTTCGGTCTGCCACCACCACCCCGCCCGCCGGTTCCGGCACCCGCCGACCGCTTTCCAATCTTCACCCGTCCGGCAACCCCGCCGGTCGCACTCAACCCGGTTCGTCTCGCCATCGGCGGGACCATCACCACCCACTCCCCCAAGAGGTAAGATTTCATGGCCCCCAAGAACACCCGAACCAAATCCGCCGCCTCGACTGTCCCCGTGCCGCAAAGCCGGGACCAGGCCGTGGACGCCATCGCCCAGATCGGCCAGTCCCAACGGGAACAGGCCCGCATTGAAGCCGCGATGAACGATGAGTTGTCGGCCATCAAACAGCGCTACGAGGAAGCCGCTACGCCCTTCAAGAAGCAGATCGGCGACCTGACGGCGGGCGTTCAGACGTGGTGCGAAGCGAACCGCGCTGTGCTGACCGACGGCAACAAGACGAAGACGGTCAACCTGTCGTCCGGCGTCGTCAAATGGCGTCTGACCCCGCCGAGCGTGAAGGTGGGGCGTGGCATGACCGCCGCCGTGCTCGCCGCCATCCGTCTGGCCGGGTTGGCCGACCTGTTCATCCGCACGACGGAGGAACTGAACAAGGAAGCGGTCCTCGCCGCGCCGGAGAAGGTCGCCGGGGTCGGTGGCCTCACCATCCATCAGGCGGAGGAGTTCGTGATCGAACCCTACGCCGAAGAAATCGCCGCGTGAGGTGGGCCATGTCTGACCATATTCACACCGATGCCGTGACCGATGGTCTGCCGATCCTGGTCGAACTGGCCCACTACCCCGACGCATTGAACGGCGCGGCGGGCAACGCCCTGGCCGCCCTGCTGTCGGAGGTGGCGAGCGCGATCCCGGCCACCTCCGTCGCCAACCCCGCCGTGTCGCGCACCCTGCTGATCGACGCGGAACGGGAGGTCGATGACCTGCGCGTGCTGCTGTTCGCCCAGCCGCCCAATCCGGCGGCCCGCCAGTATGCGGTCCGGCTGGCGGCCACGGCCATCGCGCTCGTCGCCGATCTGGACGCACGAAAGCCGACAGCGACGGCGGCGCGCGAGGCCGAGGTGACGCGCTGGCTGCGCCAGACCATCGGCCAAGCGATGGGCCGCACCGGTGAGGCCGCCATCCTGGCCGTCACGCCCCGCATGCTGGTCAGCGCCCTGCTGGTCGCCCCGCAAATGGACAGCCTGGA
>JAIXPD010000083.1 GCA_027486405.1 Azospirillum sp.
ATCCTGAATCCGCCGCCGCTCCGCAAAACTGATCTGCGAATAATGCTGTCCCATGACCGCCCCCAAAGTTTAAGCCCTTGTTCTAAAACAAGAGTTGCACTTCAGGATAGAACCCACCCGCCTACACGCGAAAAATCCATAATCGTGCTTATGGAAAATAAAATCGACCCACTCTGGGCGGTCCGAATTTCGCCCGGAGAAAGACCGTCTCGGAATCATCGCCATACGGCACGGCACTGTTCGGAAAACATATTGCGGGTGCACACGGATGGTTGAAACTTGAACAGGAATCGGCATTCTGTTCACCGTGGTCTGACCAATTGGTGCGCAGGCGTCCGCCTGCCGTATTTTTGGTCAGGCATCATCGCCGGTCCCTGACGCTCATCCCTTCGACGTTCCCATTCGACACGCAAGGAATCCTGTGCCCATGCCTGACATCGTGCTCCCGGAAGAACCCGAGAAGGATCGCCCGCTCCGCGACGACATCCGCCTGTTGGGCCGCATCCTGGGCGACACCGTGCGCAGCCAGGAAGGCGAGGCCGTTTTTGACATTGTGGAGCTGATCCGCCAGACCTCCATCCGCTTTCACCGGGACGAGGATGAGGGCGCGCGGCGCGAACTGGAAAGCATTCTGAACAGCCTGTCGCCCAAGCAGACCTCGCGCGTGGTCCGCGCCTACAGCTTCTTCTCGCACCTGTCGAACATCGCCGAAGACCAGCACCACATCCGCCGCACCCGCGCCCACGCGCTGGCCGGATCGGGGCCGCGCCCCGGAACCATGGCCCACGCGCTGGGCGCGGCCCGCAAGGCCGGTGTGACCTCGCAGCAATTGCAGGAGTTCTTCGCCACCGCGCTGGTCAGCCCGGTGCTGACCGCCCACCCGACCGAGGTGCAGCGCAAGAGCATCCTGACCGTTCAGATGGATCTGGCCCGTCTGCTGTCGGAACGCGAGCGCGGGCCGATGACGGCGGAGGAGGAGCAAGCCAATCTGGAAGGGCTGCAACGCGCGGTCCTGACCCTGTGGCAGACCGCCATCCTGCGCGGCTCCAAGCTGGCGGTGATCGACGAGGTCGCCAACGGCCTGTCCTTCTACGATTACACCTTCCTGCGCCAGATGCCGCGCTTCTACGCGGCGTTGGAGGACCAGTTGCGCGCCCAGGATCCGACCTGGACCGCCGAACTGCCGTCCTTCCTGCGCATGGGCAGTTGGATCGGCGGCGACCGCGACGGCAACCCCTTCGTCACCGCGCCGGTTCTGCGCGAGGCGATGCGGATGCAGAGCACCCGCGCCCTGAGTTTCTATCTGGAGGAGCTGCACACGCTGGGCGCGGAGCTGTCGTTGCACACCCGCAACGTCAGCGTGTCGGAGCCGCTGCGGCAGTTGGCCGACCAATCGCCGGACTCCTCCGCGCACCGCAAGATGGAACCCTACCGGCTGGCGATTTCCGGCATCTACGCCCGGTTGGCGGCGACGCTGCGGGAACTGGACGGCAAGGATTCCGCCCGCAATGCGGTGGGAACCGGCAAGCCCTACGCCACGGCGGCGGAATTGCGCGCCGATCTGGACATTCTTGATCGTTCGCTGACCGTCAACGGCTCGGCGGCGTTGGCGCGCGGGCGCCTGCGCCACCTGCGCCGCGCGGTCGATCTGTTCGGCTTCCATCTGGCCAGCGTCGATCTGCGTCAGAATTCCGACGTGCACGAACGCACGGTCGCCGAACTGCTGGCCTTCGCCAACCCCGAAATTCGTTACAGCGAGCTGTCGGAGGATGAGCGGATCGAGCTGCTGTTGACGGAGTTGCAGACCAACCGTCCGTTGGCCTCCCCCTTCGCCGACTATTCGGAGGAAACCAAATCGGAGCTGGCGATCCTGCGCACCGCCGCCGAAAGCCGGGCGCGGTTCGGGGCCGATGCGGTGGTCAACTGCGTCATCTCCAAGACCGACGGCGTGTCGGACATTCTGGAGGTCGCGGTTCTGCTGAAGGAAGCGGGGCTGCTGCGGCCCAAGGATGGCGCGCTTGACCTGAACATTTCGCCGTTGTTCGAAACCATCGGCGATCTGCGCAATTGCGCGGCGACGATGGACCGGCTGCTGTCCCTGCCCGTCTACCGCCGTTTCCTGGACAGCCGGGGCGGCCTGCACGAGGTGATGCTCGGCTATTCCGACAGCAACAAGGACGGCGGTTTCCTGACCTCCGGTTGGGAGCTGTACAAGGCGGAAATCGCGCTGGTCGAGGTGTTCGCCAAACACAAGGTGCGGCTGCGCCTGTTCCACGGTCGCGGTGGTTCGGTCGGCCGTGGCGGTGGACCCAGCTATCAGGCGATCTTGGCCCAGCCCGCCGGTGCGGTGCAGGGATCGATCCGCATCACCGAACAGGGCGAGGTGATCGCCGGCAAATACTCCAACGCCGAGGTCGGCCGCCGCAATCTGGAAACGCTGGCCGCCGCCACCTTCGAAGCCACGCTGCTCCACCCGGAGGCCGCCGCCCCCTGCTCCGCCGAGTTCCTGGCGACGATGGAGGAACTGTCCGGCCACGCCTTCGCCGCCTATCGCGGGCTGGTCTATGAAACCGAGGGGTTCGAGACCTATTTCTGGCAATCGACGGTGATCGGGGAAATCGCCAACCTCAACATCGGCAGCCGTCCGGCCTCGCGCAAGAAATCGACGAGCATCGAGGATCTGCGCGCGATTCCCTGGGTGTTCAGCTGGGCGCAATGCCGCCTGATGCTGCCGGGCTGGTACGGTTTCGGTTCCGCCGTCAAGGCGTGGCTGGCCGCCAACCCCAAGGACGGGCTGGCCCGGTTGCAGGCGATGCACCGCGATTGGGGCTTCTTCCGCACCCTGTTGTCGAACATGGACATGGTGTTGGCGAAATCGAACATCGCCATCGCCTCGCGCTACGCCGAACTGGTGGTCGATCCGGCCCTGCGTGACAGCATTTTCTCGCGCATCCGGGCGGAGTGGCAGGACAGCATTGATGCGCTGCTGGCCATCACCGGGCAAAAGGCGTTGCTGGACAACAACCCGCTGTTGGCCCGGTCGATCCGCAACCGCTTCCCCTATCTGGACCCGCTCAACCACGTCCAGGTCGAGTTGCTGAAGCGGCACCGCAGCAGCGACAGCGGCGAACAGATCGCGCGCGGCATCCACCTGACCATCAACGGCATCGCCGCCGGTCTGCGCAACAGCGGCTGATTGGGGTTTGGGGGAGGGGGGCGTTGTTCCCCTCCCCCGCCCTATGTTGTCTTCTTTTACTCGGCGAACACGTCGCCGATGCTGACCCCCGGCACGCCGGGCAGATTGGTCCAGGATTGATCATCCGGTGTCGATTGGACCATGTAGGACCAGTGGGAGACGTTGCCGACGCTGGTCCCGTTGTTCATCTGCATCAGAAACGCCCAGTCCCCGTTGCGCTGGACCAGACGCCCGGCCCCGCTGCTGAGTGTGGCGATGGTCACGCCGTCGCGCAGCGACAGGTCGATTGTGTCGGTCGGGGCCAGCGTGACCATCACATCGCCCGGCGGTGTGACCGACCCGACGATGGTCAAGGGCTGGAAATCCCCGCCATCCAGGCTGATGGCGGCCCGGCCGATCAGATAGCCGGAGTCGAAGCGTTCGAAGAACCAAAGCGTTTGGTCGTTGATGAGCCGGGTGCGCTGCGTGTGCAGATCGGCGACCTGAAGGGCGGGCAAGGTTTCGGTTGGGACGTACCAATAGGTCCCGGCCAACCATGCCCAACGGTCGCTGGTCGCGTCGTTGGCGCTGGTGGTGTCGGCGCTGCGGGTGGTTTGGGCGGCATCGGTCAAAGCCGGCATTGGGGAGTGCTCCTTCGGCGGGAGGGTAAGGCAATCGTTTGAAGGGTTATAAACCTATACGAAGAATTTACCGTCATCCCCGCGAAGGCGGGGATCCAGGCTTTTCCGTCAGAGCCACTCTGCGAACTCTGGATCCCCGCCTTCGCGGGGATGACGAATGTCCTAATAGAGGAATTTCAAGCCTTCACCCGATTGCCCTGGG
>JAIXPD010000054.1 GCA_027486405.1 Azospirillum sp.
GCGTAGGCGGGGATCCAGGCTTTTCCATCAGAGTCGTCCTGCAAACTCTGGTTCCCCGCCTTCGCGGGGATGACGAAAGTCTTTTTCAAGGAATATCAGCCCCAAATGCGATTGCCCTGCGCACCACCTTATGGGCACCGCCCGCATCAGGCCCAAACCGCCGGAACCCCGCCATGACCGCCAATCTGCTGGCCCGCGAAACCAGCCCCTACCTGTTGCAGCACCAGGACAACCCGGTCCATTGGATGCCCTGGGGGCCGGAGGCCTTCGCCCGCGCGCGGGCTGAAAACAAGCCGGTCCTGCTGTCCATCGGCTACGCCGCCTGCCATTGGTGCCACGTGATGGCGCATGAAAGCTTCGAGGATCCGGCCATCGCCGCCCTGATGAACGAGCTGTTCGTCAGCATCAAGGTGGACCGGGAGGAGCGGCCGGATCTGGACCAGATTTACCAATCCGCCCTGGCGATGTTGGGCCAGCAAGGCGGCTGGCCGCTGACCATGTTCCTGACCGCCGACGCCGACCCCTTTTGGGGTGGAACCTATTTCCCGCCGACCGCGCGCTATGGACGCGCCAGCTTCCCCGACGTGCTGCGCGGCGTGGCCGACAGCTATGGCCGGGAAGCCGACAAGGTGGCCCGCAACGTCGCCGCGCTGAAATCGGCCTTGGGCCGCTTGTCGGAAAACCGCAACGGCGGGCCGCTCGACCCATCGGCCATCGACTCCATCGCCGCGCGCCTGCTGCACGAGGTCGATCCGATCCATGGCGGCGTCGGCAGCGCGCCGAAATTCCCGCAGGTCCCGTTGTTCGAGCTGCTGTGGCGGGCGTGGCAACGCACCGGGCGCGACGCCTACCGCGAAGCGGTTCTGAACACCCTGACCAACATGGCCCAGGGCGGCATCTACGATCATCTCGGCGGCGGCTTTGCCCGTTATTCGACCGATGAGCGGTGGCTCGCCCCGCATTTCGAAAAGATGCTGTACGACAACGCCGCCTTGCTCGACCTGATGACGCTGGTCTGGCAGGAAACGCGCAACCCGCTGTTCGAGGCGCGCATCCGCGAAACCGTCGGCTGGCTGCTGCGCGAGATGGTGGCCGAGGGCGGTGGTTTCGCCGCCACGCTCGACGCCGACAGCGAGGGGGAGGAGGGCCGCTTCTACGTCTGGGACGCGGCGGAGATCGACCGGTTGCTGGGGGCGGACGCCGCGCTGTTCGCCCGCGTCTACGACGTGTCCCCGCGCGGCAATTGGGAAGGGACCACCATCCTCAACCGGCTGGGCGCGCAGGCGCTGTTGGACGACGCGACCGAGGCGACGCTCGCCACCGCCCGCGCCGCGCTGCTGCGCGCCCGCGACGGGCGGGTGCGACCGGGTTGGGACGACAAGGTGTTGACCGACTGGAACGGGCTGATGATCGCCGCGCTGACCAACGCCGGTCTGGCGCTGGACGAGCCGGATTGGATCGCGGCGGCGGGCCGCGCCTTCGCCTTCGTCCGCGATCATCTGGGCGACGGCGACCGCCTGCGCCACAGTTGGCGCAACGGGCAGGCCAAGCACGCCGGAATGCTCGACGATTACGCCGCGATGGCGCGCGCCGCGCTGACCCTGTTCGAGGCGACCGGCGATCCCGCCCTGTTGACGCAAGCGCGGATCTGGGTGGACACGGTGGAGGCCCATTTCTGGGACGCCAAGGACGGCGGCTGCTTCTTCACCGCCGACGACGCCGAAGGGCTGATCGTGCGCAGCAAGAGCGCCTACGACAACGCCACCCCGAACGGCAACGGCCTGCTGCTGGGCGTGCTGGCGACGCTGCACAGCCTGACCGGGGAGGCGCGCTACCGCGACCGGGCCGACGCGCTCGTCACCGCCTTTTCCGGCGAGGCGGCGCGCAACGTCTTCCCGCTGCCGACCTTCCTCAACGCGGTGGAGCGGCTGCACCGGCCGGTGCAGATCGTCATCGTCGGCGCGCCGGATGGGGCGGACACCCAGGCGCTGCGCCGGGCCGCGCTGGGTTGCTCGCTGCCCAACCGCGTGTTGACCCTGCTGCCGCCGGGGGCGGATCTGCCCGCCGGACACCCGGCCCAGGGCAAGACCCAACGCGACGGGGTGGCCACCGCCTATGTTTGCGTGGGCATGAGCTGTTCGGCCCCGGTGACGGCGGCGGCGGATCTGGTCCACACGCTCACCCACCGCCACGCCTGATACCGCCACGCCCGACCCACGAGGCCCCCATGCCCAGCCGGATCATCGACAGCCCGCTCGGCCCCCTGCGCCTGACCAGCGACGGGCGGGCTTTGGTCGCGCTCGACTGGTGGACCAACCCGCCCGCTGGTGCCGACGCCGGTGAGGGGAGTGATCCTTTGCTCGATGAGACGGCCCGGCAGTTGGACGCCTATTTCGCTGGTCGGCTGCATCGCTTCGACATCCCGGTCGATCCGGCGGGCACGCCCTTCCGGCGGCGGGTGTGGGATTTGATGCTGACCATCCCCTATGGCGAAGCGGCGACCTATGGCGGCATGGCCAGGGCGTTGGCCAGCGGGCCGCGCGCCGTCGGCGGGGCCTGCGGAGCGAACCCGATTCCGATCATCATCCCCTGCCACCGCGTGCTCGCCAGCGGCGGCGCGCCCGGCGGCTACTCCGGCCTTGGCGGGTTGGACACCAAGGCGTTCCTGCTGGCGTTGGAACGCCGCCACGCCCCGGCGGGCCGGGAAACCGCCACCGTGCCGGGACGCGAGGACGCGCTGCTGTAACCATCCTCTCCGCTTCGCCCCTCTCTGCTTCACCCCCCTCTGCTTCACCCAAGACACAAAGGATTGACGACGATCATGGTTCACGCCATCCGCATCCACGAACACGGCGGGCCGGAGGTTTTGCGCTGGGACAGCGTCGAGGTGGGCGATCCCGGCCCGGGTCAGGCCCGGATCCGTCAGACGGCGGTCGGGTTGAACTACATCGACACCTATCACCGCTCCGGTGCCTACAAGCTGCCGGTGCTGCCCGCCACGCTGGGAACCGCCGCCACCGGTGTGGTTGAGGCGGTCGGGCCGGACGTGACCACGGTCAAGGTGGGCGACCGGGTCGGCTACGCCATGCTGATCGGGGCCTACGCCGAAGCCCGGCTGGTTCCCGCCGACCGGCTGGTGGTGCTGCCCGATGGCGCGGACGAGTCCGCAATCGCCGCCATGCTGTTACAGGGTCTGACCGTGCAATATCTGGTGCGCTCCACCTACGCCGTGCAGCCGGGCGACACCATTCTGGTGCAGGCGGCGGCGGGCGGGGTTGGGCTGCTGCTGTGCGAATGGGCCAAGCATCTGGGGGCCACCGTCATCGGCACCGTCAGCACGCCGGACAAGGCCGAACTGGCGAAGGCCCATGGCTGCGACCACACCATCCTGTACACGCAGGAGGATTTCGTCGCCCGGGTGAAGGAGTTGACCGACGGCAAGGGCGTGCCGGTCGTTTATGACGGCGTCGGCAAGACCACCTTCCTCAAGGGGCTGGACGTGCTGCGCCCGCGTGGGCTGATGGTGCTGTTCGGCGCGGCGTCGGGCGCGCCCGATCCGCTCGATCTCGGCGTGCTGGCGGCCAAAGGGTCGCTTTACGTCACCCGTCCGACCCTGGCCACCTACATCGCCGCGCGGGCGGATCTGGTGGCGTCCGCCGCCGATCTGTTCGGAACCATGGCGGCGGGCGGGTTGACCGTCACCGTCGGCCAGACCTTTGCCCTGCGCGACGCTGCCGACGCCCATCGGGCGCTGGAAGGCCGGGCGACCACCGGATCGACGGCCCTGATTCCGTAAGCGTTGCCGCCAACGCCGACCCGGATCCGGGTCGGCGTCAGCCGCCGTCTATCACGTCATCGCCCGCCCGGCGCAGCCAGTCGAGCAACGCCGCCGCCCGGCCCGACAGCGGATCCGGCGACAACAGATGATAGGCCGATCCGTCGGCCACAAAGCCGAGCGGGGCGGCGAGGATGCCGCTCGCCACCTCGTCGCGCACCAATTGCCAGGGGCCGATGGCCACGCCCAGCCCGGCGGCGGCCGCCTGAAGGCTGAAATAGAAATGATCGAAGCTCTGGGACGGGGCGGGGGGAGACGGCTCCGTCAACCCGACCGCCGCGAGCCAGTGCAACCACGCCGCCGGGCGGGTGCGGCTGTGCAGGCGCGGGGCGGTTGTGCGCAGACGAACCGATCCGTCCGGGTCATGATCGAAAAAGTCGCCGACCCGGTCGGCGCGGCAGACGGGTCCGACCCGCTCCGCGAACAGCCGATGGGCGTGCAGCGCGGCGGGCCATTGGAAATCGTCGCGGCGGATCGCCAGATCGACGCCGTTGCCCAACAGCACCGGGCCACCGCCCGCCGTCAGATGGATCACGCACTCGGGCTGTTCGGCCTGAAAGGCGGGCAGGCGGGGAATCAACCAGCGCATCAACAGCGTGGGTTCGCAGGACAGGGTCAGCGGGGCCGCGCGGGCGTTCCGCCGGATCCGGTCGGTGGCCGCCGCGATGGTGCGCAGCCCGTCGCGGACGGCGGCGGCCAGATCGCGCCCGGCCTCCGTCAGGACGACCCGGCGGTTGCGCCGCTCGAACAGCGCCACGCCGACATCCTCCTCCACCGCGCGCACCGCCCGGCTGACCGCGCCGTGGGTCAGATGCAGGGCCTCGGCGGCTTGGCTGAAGCTTTCCAGACGCGCGGCCATCTCGAAACAGCGCAGCGCCCCCAACGGCGGCAGGCGCGTCGCCCCGATGGATGTCGCATCAATCTGTGAGTTCAGCTCACCCATTCTGTCAGAAACCATCGTTATTCCGCCGCGCGCAAACCGGATATCTCGGCGTGAGCCTCACCCTTTGGAGACACGCCGATCATGACAGAGCTTTTCGCCGTCATCACCATCACCCTGCTGGCGGTCATCAGCCCCGGCCCCGATTTCGCCATGGTGTCGCGCAACAGCCTGCTGCTGTCGCGCCGCGCCGGGCTGCTCACCGCGCTGGGCATCGGCGGCGGGGTGCTGGTGCATGTGACCTACACGCTGTTGGGCATCGGTCTGGTGATCCAGAACTCGATCCTGCTGTTCAACGGGCTGAAGCTGGTGGGGGCGGCCTATCTGATCTGGCTGGGGCTGCGCATGCTGACGCAAAAATCCGACGAGGCGACCGAGTCCACCATGCCCGTCGCGTTGACCGACGGGCAGGCGCTGCGGGTTGGTTTTCTCACCAACGCGCTGAACCCGAAAACGACGGTGTTCATCGTCAGCCTGTTCTTGCAGGTGGTCGAACCGACGACGGGCTGGGCGGTGCAGATCGGCTATGGCCTGTTCATCGCCGCCGCGCACATCCTGTGGTTCGCGCTGGTGGCGTTGGTGCTGTCCGCCAACGGGGTGCGGCAGCGGGTGTTGATGATCCGCCCCTGGATCGACCGCAGCTTTGGCGCGCTGCTGGTCGGCTTCGGGGTGACGCTGGGGGTCAGCGGCCTGTCGAAATGATCAGGACAACGAAATGATCATCAGGATTCGGCCAACCACAGCGGGTTTTTCAGCTTCTTAAGCAGGTCGGCGTGGGCGGCCAACTCCTCGGGGCTGGCGGTGAAGGGGCGGGGGTCGCGGTGGGGGCGTTCGATCCGCGCCACCGGCACGCCCGTCGCCGACACCGGGCCGCCGGCCAGAGCCAAACCGGCCTGACGCCCGCCCAGCAATTCCAGATAGACATCGGCCAGAAGCTGGGCGTCGATCAACGCGCCGTGCAGCGAGCGGTTGGTGTTGTCGATGCCAAAGCGTTTGCACAGCGCGTCCAGGCTGGCGGGTGATCCGGGAAACTTCTGCCGCGCCATGATCAGCGTGTCGATGGCGCGGTCCTTCGGCATCGTCGGGTATCCGGCGATCTTCAGTTCCCAGTTCAGGAACGTCATGTCGAAGGCGGCGTTGTGGATGACCAGCGGCGAATCGCCGATGAAGGCGACGAAATCGGCGACGATGTCGTTGAACACCGGCTTGTCGGCCAGAAACTCCGCGCTCAGCCCGTGAACGGCGAAGGCCTCCGGCGGCATGTCGCGTTCGGGGTTGATGTAGACGTGGAACCGCTCGCCGGTCGAAACGTGGTTGATGAGTTCGATGCAGCCGATTTCGACCAGCCGATGGCCTTCTTCCGGCTTGAAGCCCGTGGTTTCGGTGTCGAGGACGATTTCGCGCATGGCATCACTCTGAAGAAGGAACGGCCCAAAAGCGGACCGGGATCACACGGGGGCGTAACCGCAGGGCGGCCAGCGACGGCCCGGCCGCCCCTTCACCACCCGCAGCACCCGCGCCAGGGCGCGCCGCGTCGTGTGGCGTCCGGCCCCGCTGGGGATCACCCAATCGGCCCGTCGTCGTTTTTCCACGTCCGGGGTCTGGCGGGCAAGGATTCCGGCGAATTTTTCCGCCGTCATGCCGGGACGGGCCAACACGCGGGATGTTTGCACGCGCAAGGGGGCGGACACCACCAGAACCGCATCCACCCGCTTTTCGCCGTGGGTTTCGAACAGCAGGGGAATGTCGAGCACCGCCACCCGCACCCGCCGCCGCGCCGCCCGCGCCAGAAACCGGCGCTGGGCCGCCTGCACCATCGGGTGCAGGATCGCTTCCAACCGGGCCAGGGCGGGCGGGTTGCCGAACACCGCCGCGCCCAAGGCCCGCCGGTCCACCGCACCGTCCACCACCACGCCGGGAAAGGCCACCGCGATGGTCGGAACGGCGGCCCCGCCCTTGGCGAGCAGGCCATGGACCAGCCGGTCGGAATCGCAGACCGGCGCGCCCATCGCCGCCAGCATCTTGGCCGCCGTGCTCTTGCCCATGCCGATGGATCCGGTCAGCCCCAGGACAAACATCGGCCCGTCAGCCTTCCAGCACGAAGCGGGTCAGATCCGCCGTGACCTGCGGTTCCACCCCGAACCACGCCCGGAAACCGGGGCGGGCCTGGTGCAGCAGCATGCCGATGCCGTCCACCACCCGGTTGCCGCGCGCCTTGGCCGCCGCCAGCAACGGGGTTTCCAACGGCGCATAGACGATGTCGTTGACCAAGGCCGAAACGGGCAGGGCGTCCAGCCGCAGATCCAACGGCGGGTGCCCGGCCATGCCCTGCGTCGTCGTGTTGACCAGCAGCGCCGCGCCGTCGAGCGCGGTTTCACGTGAAACCCAATCCACCACGGTGATGCGCCCTGCGGCCCCCAGATCCGCATCCAGATCCGCACCCAGATCCGCCGCCAACTCCTCGGCCCGCGCCGCCGTGCGGTTGATGAGCCGGACCTCCGGCGCGCCCGCGTCGAGCAGCGCGACGACGACCGCGCGGGCGGCCCCACCGGCCCCCACCACCACGGCGGGACCCTGCTCGGCGCTCCAATCCGGGCAACCGGCCTTCACATTCTCCAGAAAGCCAAAGCCATCGGTGTTGCCGCCGACCAGCGCGCCATCCTCGTCCACCACGATGGTGTTGACCGCCCCCATCCGCCGCGCCACCGGATCAAGCCGGTCGACCGTGCGAAAGGCGATCTCCTTCAGCGGCACGGTGACGTTGCAGCCGCGAAAGCCCAAGGCGGGCAGGGCGCGGATCGCCTGTTCCGCCCGGTCGGGCGCGACGGCCAACGGCACATAGGCACCGTCGATGCCATACTGCGCCAGCCAATAGCCGTGCAGGCGGGGGGAGCGCGAATGACCGATCGGCCAGCCCATCACCCCGGCCAGCTTCGCCTTGCCGGTGATCGTCACCCGGCTCGTCACCGTGGTCGTCATTCCGTTCCCACTCCATGCACGCGCAGAAATCCCAACAGGGGCAGCAGGGGCAGCCCCAGAATGGTGAAGAAATCCCCCTCCACCCGCTGGAACAGCTGCGCGCCCAACCCTTCCAACTGATAGGCCCCGACCGTTTGCGTCACCTCGTCGCCCACCGCGTCGAGATACCCGTCGAGAAAGGCGTCGGAGAAGGAGCGCATCGTCAGGCGCGCGCGGTCGATCTTGTGCCAGATCCGCTCCCCGTCGCGCACGATCACCGCGCAACTGATCAGTTGGTGCGTCTTGCCGCGCAGGGCCTGAAGCTGGGCGCGGGCCGAGTCCCGGTCGGTCGGCTTGTCGAACCAGACGCCCTCGCACTCCAGCATCTGGTCGGCCCCGATCACCAGCGCGCCAGGGTGACGGCGGGTGACGCGCTGGGCCTTCAGTTCGGCGAGCGCCTCGGCCACCGCGTCGGCCCCGACGCCTTCGGCCTTGCCAGCGAGCTTCACCTCCTCCTCGTCCACCAGCGGCTTGTCGAGGATGGGGCGCAGGCCGACCCGTTCCAGCATCAGCGCGCGCGTGCGCGAACCGGAGGCCAGGACCAGATCCGGGGTGCGCGCCCCGCCAGCAATCGTCCGGCCAGCAATCGCCCCGGTCATGGCAGGGTTCCGTCGGGCTTGCTGCCGTCGGGCAACAGGCCGCTGTTCTGCCGCCGGGCCAACAGCATCATGATTTCCGCCGCCGTCTCTTCGATGGAGCGGCGGGACACGTCGATCACCGGCCATTTGCGGCGGCTGAACAGGCGGCGCGCCTCCGTCACCTCGTTGCGGACGATCTCCGGATCGACGTAGGTGGAGGTTTCGCCCTGGTTCAGCAGCTTCAGCCGGTTGCGGCGGATCTGGACCAGGCGGTCGGGGTCCTTGGTCAAACCGACGATCAACGGCTTGGTCAACAGATCGACCTCGGCGGGCAGGCTGGTGCCGGGAACCAGCGGGATGTTCGCCGCCTTGATGCCCCGGTTGGCCAGATAGATGCAGGTCGGGGTTTTGGAGGTGCGCGACACGCCGATCAGCACGACGTCGGCCTCGTGCAAATCCCAGTTGGATTGCCCGTCGTCGTGCGACAGGGCGAAATCCACAGCGTCGATGCGGCTGAAATACTCGGCGTCCAACACATGCTGGCGGCCCGGTTGGCGTTGGGATTCCACACCGAGAAACGCAGCGAGCGCGTTGATGAGCGGATCGAGCACCGGGATGCAGGGAACCTGCTGTTCGCGGCAGAACTCCTGAAGCCTGCGGCGCAACGTCTCATCCACCAGGGTGAACATCACCAAGCCGGGATTGTCGCGGATCGCCTCCAGCACAAGGTCGAGCTGCCGGTCGGTGCGCACCAGATTCCAGAAATGCTCGACCGGTCGCACCGCGTCGAACTGGATCACGCAGGCGCGCGCCACGCTGTTGATCGTTTCCCCCGTGGCGTCCGACACGAGATGTAGGTGGAACTGTTTCATCCGTCCTCAACATGCTGTGGAGAAAACGGCTGTTTTTGTGGACAACCGGATCCGCCCTCGTTCCATCCCGAATGGGGGACTCCCCATCCCCGTTCACACCCCCCGGCGAACAAGTCGGCCGACCGGTTCGCGACCTGGGAGAATCCTGGGTTCATCCCCATGTTATCCACGGGACTCCCGTGGTTCCAGCTATAGCATTTCCGCCATTTCCGGCGGTAGCCCTCCGATTCATCCACAGGATCGCGCACAGGCCGGATCCGGGGTCCGGATCTGTGGATGAATCCGGTGATGACGGGGATTACCGTTATCCACAGGCACCCTCTACCTCTACTTCCTTTCCAAACCTAAAAAGAATAATGAATGGGTTTGAGAGAAACCCGATCAGGAAGCCTGCCGCCTTGTCCGTGACCAACCCCGCCCGCAAGCCGATGCTCGCCGCCCTCGCCGGTGAGGCGCGCGCCCGTCCGCCCTTCTGGCTGATGCGTCAGGCCGGTCGTTACCTGCCCGAATACCGCGAGCTGCGGGCCAAGGCGGGCAGCTTCCTCGACCTCTGCTACAACCCCGATTTTGCGGTCGAGGTGACGTTGCAGCCCCTGCGCCGTTACGGCATGGACGCGGCCATCCTGTTTTCCGACATCCTGGTCGTTCCCCACGCGTTGGGCCAGCCGCTGGCCTATCTGGAGGGCGAGGGGCCGAAGCTGGACCCGATCCGCAACGTGGCCGAGCTGTCGCGCCTGTCGAAGGACCGCTTTCACGAGACGCTCGCCCCGGTCTATGAGACGCTGCGCCGCCTGACCACCGCCATCCCCGATCAAACCACGCTCATCGGCTTTGCGGGCGCGCCCTGGACCATCGCCTGCTACATGGTGGAGGGGGGTGGCTCCAAGGAGTACGCCCACGTCAAGCGGTGGGCCTACGGCGATCCAGAGGGGTTTGCGCGGCTGATCGACCTGCTGGTCGAGGTGACGGCCGATTACCTCTGCGCCCAGATCGCCGCCGGGGCGGAAACCGTCCAGCTCTTCGACAGTTGGGCCGGGGTGCTGCCGATCGGTCCGTTCCGCCGCTGGGTGATCGAGCCGACGCGGCGGATCGTCGCGCTGGTCAAGGCCCGCCACCCCAACACGCCGATCATCGGCTTCCCGCGCGGTGCCGGCCACGCCTATGAGGATTACGTTGCCGACAGCGGCGTGGACGCCGTCGGCCTGGACACCACGGTGTCGCCGCTGTGGGCGGCGCGCAACCTGCAAACGCGCCTGCCGGTTCAGGGCAACCTCGACCCGATCATGCTGGCCACCGGTGGCAAGGCCCTGGCCGCCGCGACCGACGAGATCCTGGAGGCCTTCGCCAACCGGCCCTTCATCTTCAACCTGGGCCATGGCGTGATCCAGACCACCCCGCCGGAGCATGTGGCGGATCTGGCCCGGCAACTGCGCCGCTGGCCGGAGCGGGGCTGATCGGCGCAAGGTTGATCGGCGGGGCGGGATCGCATCAAGTCTTTGGTCGAAAAGCGCAAGAGGGGGCTGGACAGAGGCAGGGGAAGACCCCAGTTTAGCGAACCATGTCCACGCCCTCCGCTTCTCCGCGACGCACCGCCGTCGTGCTGTTCAACCTCGGCGGCCCTGACGCTCCCGAGGCGGTGCGCCCGTTCCTGTTCAACCTGTTCGCCGATCCGGCGATCATCCGGTTGCCCAACCCCTTCCGCTTTCTGATCGCCAGCCTGATTTCCGGGCGGCGGGCGAAACCGGCGGCGGCGATCTACGCGCAGCTTGGCGGGAAATCGCCGTTGCTGGAAAACACCCAGGACCAGGCCCGCGCGCTGGAGCAGAGCCTGACCGGGGCGGGGATGGAGGCGCGTGTCTTCATCGCCATGCGCTATTGGCACCCGATGAGCGCGGAAACGGCGGCCAAGGTGAAGGACTACGACCCGGATCTGGTCGTGCTGCTGCCGCTCTACCCGCAATTCTCCACCACGACCACGGCGTCCAGCTTCAAGGCGTGGGACGAGGCGGCGCGCACGGTCGGGCTGATCGCGCCGACGAAACGCCTGTGCTGCTACCCGACCCAGACCGGCTTCATCGACGCCATGGCCGACCAGATCCGCCCGCTTTACGAAGCGGCGTCGGCCCATGGGACCCCGCGCGTCCTGTTTTCCGCCCATGGCCTGCCGAAAAAGGTCGTGACCGGTGGCGATCCCTACCAGTGGCAGTGCGAACGGACGGCGGAATCCATCGCTGCCGCGCTGGGGGTGGAGCATCTGGACTGGGTCAACTGCTACCAGAGCCGCGTCGGCCCGATGGAGTGGATCGGCCCCAGCACCGACGCGGAGATCAAGCGCGCCGGTCAGGATGGCGTTCCGGTGTTGGTCGTGCCCATGGCCTTTGTGTCGGAGCATTCCGAAACGCTGGTCGAAATCGAGGTCGAATACCGCCATTTGGCCAAGGAATCCGGGGTTCCGCACTTCACCCGCGTGCCGACGGTGGGCGTCCATCCGGTGTTCATCCAGGGGCTGGCCGGGCTGGTCCAGCACAGCGTCGCCGCCAAGACCGCCCTGTGCAGCCACAGCGGCGGGCGGATCTGCCCGTCCAGCTTCTCCGGCTGTCCGCACGCCGGGCGCTGATTGCGGGCGCTGATCACAGGCGCTGACCGTCTCGCCTGGGCGAACCATCACACACGAGCGGAAACAGGGGGATTCGGTGCTGTATCTGTGGATCAAGGCGCTGCACGTCATCAGCGTCATCGCGTGGATGGCCGGACTGCTCTATCTGCCGCGCCTGTTCGTCTACCACACCCAGGCCGCCCCCGGATCCGAGGCGTCGGAGACCTTCAAGGTGATGGAACGCCGCCTGCTGCGCGCCATCATGAACCCGGCGATGATCGCGTCCTACCTGTTTGGCGCGACCATGATCGCGCTCGACCCGTCGATCTTCAAGCAGGGGGGATGGCTGCACGCCAAGCTGCTGTTCGTGGCCCTGCTGACCGTCAGCCACATGCTGATGGCGCGGTGGCGGCGGGAGTTCGCCGAGGACCGCAACCAGCGGCCCCAGCGCTTCTACCGCATCGCCAACGAGGTGCCGACGCTGCTGATGATCGGCATCGTGATCTTCGTCATCGTCAAGCCGTTCTGACACGAACCGTTTCACCGTGGCGGGCGGATCCGCCCGTCCATCCGCCCGCCCGTTGCCCGGCTTGTTGCGGGGCAGGGGGAAGGGCTGGTTGTCGGACCGCTTTCGTTTGACTTGGCGCGGCCCTTCCGATAATCCTGTTGTCACCACGGGGTTTTTCGCTCCGTGGCACCCATCCCCACATCCGCCATTCCGACGCTCACACCTTGAGCCGGACGCGGTGGCTGGCGAGTCTGTTCAACTCGGTCAGGATTCCACCCGCTGTCCAACCGACGCCACCATTCCCATGCGCGCCGTCGGCCGGGATTTCAGGCACTCCCCCGCATGATGATTTCACAGGCATACCCATGCATCTCCAAGAGCTGAAGTGCAAAAGCCCCGCCGAACTCCTGGCGTTCGCGGAGGAGTTGCAGATCGAGAACGCCAGCACCCTGCGCAAGCAGGACATGATGTTCGCGATCCTGAAGCAACTGGCCGAAAACGACATTCCGATCTTCGGCGACGGGGTTTTGGAGGTTCTTCAAGACGGTTTCGGTTTCTTGCGGTCGCCCGAGGCGAATTACCTGCCCGGTCCCGATGACATCTATGTCAGCCCCAGCCAGGTCCGCCGCTTCGGCCTGCGCACCGGCGACACGGTGGAGGGGCAGATCCGTTCCCCCAAGGACGGCGAGCGCTATTTCGCCCTGTTCAAGGTCAACACGATCAATTTCGACGCGCCGGACAAGGTCCGTCACCGCATCAACTTCGACAACCTGACCCCGCTCTACCCCGAAGAGCGGATCCGGATGGAGGTCGAGGATCCGACCAAGAAGAACCTGACCGGCCGCATCGTCGATCTGGTGTCCCCCCTGGGCAAGGGACAGCGCGGCCTGATCGTGGCCCCGCCGCGCACCGGCAAGACGGTGATGCTGCAAAACATCGCCCATTCCATCGCCACCAACCACCCGGAAGCCTATCTGATCGTCCTGCTGATCGACGAGCGGCCGGAAGAAGTCACCGACATGGCCCGTTCGGTGAAGGGCGAGGTCATCAGCTCCACCTTTGACGAACCGGCCACCCGGCACGTCCAGGTCGCCGAAATGGTGATCGAGAAGGCCAAGCGGCTGGTCGAGCACAAGCGCGACGTCGTCATCCTGCTCGATTCCATCACCCGTCTGGCCCGCGCCTACAACACCGTGGTTCCGTCGTCGGGCAAGGTGCTGACCGGCGGTGTGGACGCCAACGCGCTGCAACGGCCCAAGCGCTTCTTCGGTGCCGCCCGCAACATCGAGGAAGGCGGGTCGCTGACCATCATCGCCACCGCGCTGATCGACACCGGCAGCCGCATGGACGAGGTGATCTTCGAAGAGTTCAAGGGCACCGGCAATTCGGAAATCGTCCTGGACCGCAAGCTGTCGGACAAGCGCACCTTCCCGGCCATCGACATTTCGAAGTCGGGGACTCGCAAGGAAGAGCTGCTGGTGGATCGCGGCACCATGTCGAAGATGTGGATCCTGCGCCGCATCCTGATGCCGATGGGCGTGACCGACGCGGTCGATTTCCTGGTCGACAAGCTGAAGCACACCAAGTCGAACGCCGAGTTCTTCGACAGCATGAACCAGTAACTCCGCCGTCGGCTTGGCCGCATGGCGGCCTTGCCGGAAGGGGACTGGAAAAGCGAACAGAAAAAAGGCGGGACCCGGTTGGGATCCCGCCTTTTTCATGGCCGCCTGCTTTGGTCCAAGCGTCCCGGATCGGTGTCCGGGACGGTCGGACGCTCAGAACGGGGGCTGGCTCGGCTGTTCGGCGTTCGCGGCCTGGCCCTGACGGCGGTACAGGTCGGCGAAGTCGATCGGGTTGATCATCAACGGCGGATAGCCGCCTTCGCGGGTCGCGGTGGAGATGATGGAGCGGGCGAAGGGGAACAGCATGCGCGGCCCTTCGATCATCAGCACCGGGCGGTGATGCTCCTTCGGCAGGCCGGGAAGCTGGAACAGAGCGCCATAGCTCAGCTCGACCAGGAAGGCGACGGCGTCTTCCTGACGGGCTTCACAGCGCAGTTGCAGGATGACTTCGTAGATGTCCTCGCCCACGGCCTGGGCCTGGACGTCCACACCGATGCTGACCTGCGGCTGCGGCTGGTTCGGCAGCAGGCTTTGCGGCGCGTTCGGGTTCTCGAAGGAGAAATCCTTCACATACTGGGCCAGGATGTTCATCGGCAGCGAGGACGCCTGCGACTGTTCGGCGTCGTTGCTCTGCTGGTCGGACATTACGGACTCCTGAATCATCGGCCCGTCCGTCCTGGGGGCGGCGGCCCGCGATGGGGGTGGGGTGGAAAGGATGTTCGCCGTGTCCGGCGATCCTGGATCGCTACCATGGATCGCGGGGGCCTGCCAACGGAAAGCGCGCGGTCAATCGCGCCCGTCCGGGCGGGTCTTGCCCCATTGGGAATCCGACAGGCGCGGCGTGCCGGGCGCGCTGGGCGGCGGAGGATCGGACAGGGTCACGAACTCCCCATCGATCACGCCGGGATCGGCGGCACCGTAAGGGGGCGCACCGGGGCGGGGTGCATGGGGGCGGGGTGCATGGGGGCGTGTCTGCTCCTCGGGTCGGGCAAAGCCGCCCTGATGGGCAAAGCCACCGGCGTTGACGAAGCGGAAGGCGTTGCCCGCCGCCAAGCGGCCGATCAACCACCGCCCCAACCCCCGGCGCAACGGCGGGACCAGCAGCACCAGCGCCACCAGATCGCTCAGGAAGCCCGGAACGATCAGCAGGATGCCCGCCAGGACCACGCACACGCTGTCCAGCACGCCGCCCAACGCGGCGTCCGCCCCCAGCGCACCGCCTTGCAGGCGGGACAGGCTGGTCAGGCCGCGATGGCGGATCAGCAACACGCCGATCACCGCCGACAAGGCCAGCAGGCCGATGGTTGGACCGGCCCCGATCCAGTCGCCAACCTGGATGAAGCCAATGATTTCCAGGATCGGCAACAGAAGGAACCACAACAGGATGGGCATGGCTGTCCTTGCTCTTCGGGGCTGCACGCCCTATCTACATAAGACTGTGAGTCTTCGGGGCTGTTTTGCGGACCGAAGGCGCGCCGTTTGCGTGGCCGCCGATTACAGGTAATGTGGCGCAGGCGTTGGGGCAAGCCGGTGCGTTGATCCGCCAGGACTTGCCGCGATGGATGAAACCGGAAGGATGTTGGCTATGGGGGATGGGATCGTGTTCATCGAAATCGTCATTTTTGCGATGATCGCGGCGTTTCTCGTCTACCGCCTGCGCAGCGTCCTGGGCCGCCGCACGGGCGAGGAGCGTCCACGCCCCAACCCCTTCACCGCGTCGGCCGGGCAGACCGACAACGTCATTCCGCTGCCCAACCGCGACCGTCCGCGCGCTGACGCCGTGGTGTCGCCGGACGAGCCGCTGTCGCTGGCCGCCTCCATCGACCAGATCGCCGCCGCCGACAGCAATTTCGAGGAAAAGCATTTCCTGGAAGGGGCCAAGGCCGCGTTCCAGATGATCGTCGAGGCGTTCGCCCGTGGCGACTCCGCCGCCCTGCGCCCCCTGTTGGCCGACGATGTGTTCGCCAGCTTCGACCGGGTGATTGGCGAGCGCCAGAGCAAGGGCGAAACCGACGAAACCCGCGTCCAGCGCGTGCGTGAGGCCGAGGTGGTGGAAGCCCGCCTCAACCAGGGCCGCTACGCGCTGGTGACGGTCCGTCTGGTGTCCGACCAGATCAACGTCCTGCGCGACCGCAACGGCGCGGTGATCGACGGCGACCCCAACACGGTGGTCGAGGCGAACGACGTCTGGACCTTTGCCCGCGACATCCAATCGCGCAACCCGAACTGGGCCTTGACCGAAATCCGCGCGGTTCCTTGATCGTGGGAACTTGGAGAAGGCTGCGGAGTCGGACCACACTCGCCGTCCTTGGCGTGGCCCTCGCGCTGGTCGCCTGCGACCGCAAGGAGGAGGAGGCGAAGGCCCCACCCCCGGCCCCCGCCCAACCGGCTCCCGCGCCGGCCCCTCCGCCGGACGCTTTGACGCTGACCCGCTTGTCCTTTGCCGATTTGCCCGGTTGGACCGCCGACACCCAATCCGCCGCGCTGCCCGCCCTGGCGCGCTCCTGCAAACGGATGATGACGTTGCCGCCCGACCGTCCGGTTGGGCCGGGGGGCGTGGCCGGGACCATCGCCGATTGGCAAGCGCCCTGCGCCCGGCTGGGCACGATTGCCGCCGGGAATGACGCCGCCGCCCGCGCCTTTTTCGAGACCGAGTTCGTGCCCTATGCGGCGGGCAACAACGGCGAGCGGCAAGGGCTGTTCACCGGCTATTACGAAACGGAGCTGGAAGGCTCCCGCCAACCGGATCCGGCCTACCCGGTCCCGCTCTACAAGCGGCCTGCCGATCTGGTGATGGTCGATCTTGGTGAGTTTGCTGACCGCTGGAAGGGCGAGCGCACCGCCGGGCGGGTTGTGGACGGGCGGTTGAGGCCGTTTGAGGATCGCGCGGCGATCGAGGCCGGCGCCCTGCGCGGCAAGGGGCTGGAACTGCTCTGGGTCAAGGACCCCATCGCCGCCTTTTTCCTGCACATCCAGGGGTCGGGCCGCGTCCGCATGGCCGATGGCAGCGAGGTCCGCGTGAATTACGCCGGGCAGAACGGCCACAAATACGTCGCCATCGGCAAGGAGCTGATCGAGCGCGGCGCGTTGAAAAAGGAGGAGGTCTCCCTCCAGACCATTCGCGCCTGGCTGAAAGCCAACCCGGATCAGGCCCAAGCGCTGATGAACAAGAACCCGTCCTATGTCTTTTTCCAGACGATAGCGGGCGAGGGGCCGATCGGGGCGCAGGGCGTGCCGCTGACGCCGGGGCGCAGTCTGGCCGTCGATTCCAAATTCATGCCCTACGGCGTGCCGGTCTGGCTTGACGCCGAAGACCCGCTGGACGCCAAGCAGCCCTTGCGCCGGTTGCTGGTGGCGCAGGACACCGGCGGGGCCATCCGTGGCCCCGTGCGCGGCGATGTGTTCTGGGGGCATGGGGCCGACGCCGAGGCCAAAGCCGGTGTGATGAAAAGCAAGGGTGGTTATGGAGTTCTGCTGCCGCGCACGGTTGCGGTTCCGGTAAAACCCTAACCTCAATCTTCGCTGGAAAGACTGCGAACCGTTTTGCTCTCGAACCATCTTTCCGCTACTCTGTGGGGGATTGTCCACCCCCATCGGGGATGCCATCGGGAATGCGGCTGAAGACTCCCTCCCTGACCAGTTTGCAGCGGGAAAGCTTTGTTCTCCGCATGGTGGCGGGTGTGATCGCGGTCAGCCTGCTGGTCGGCCTTATGGTGGTGGTGGTGCTGGCGCAAAGCTACCGCCTGCATCAGGAACAGGCGGTCGTCACCGCTGAGAATCTGTCTTGGGTCTTGGAACAGAACATCACCGGTTCGGTGAACCTCATCAACCAGGCGCAATTGACGGTCAGCGACGAGGCGACCCGGCAATTGGCGGCGGGCGGCATTGATTTCGCCAGCTTCAACGCGTTTATTTTGCGGCAGGACGCCCGACTCACCAACGCCGACGGCGTGCACGCCACCAACGCCGCCGGGCAGACGCTGTACGGTTCGCGGGTGTCGCCCACCAGCACCATCGTTGGGCGGGACTATTTCAACACGCTGCGCGACGATCCCAACGCCGGTTTGGTAATGTCGAAATCGCTGGTCGGGCGGATCAGCGGCAAATGGGCGGTGGTCTTCGCCCGCCGTTTGAATCACCCGGACGGCGGCTTTGCCGGGGTGGTGTTCTCCTCGGTCAACCTCGAATCCTTCGCCAAGATGTTCTCGGCGATCAATGTCGGGCCGCATGGGGTGGTGTCGCTGTTCGATGGCGACGCGACCTTGCTGGCCCGTTACCCCGACAGCTCCGGGCCGGGTGGAGGCGTCGGGAAGAAAATCAACTCGTCCAAGCTGCTGGAACGGTTGAGCAGCAACGATCTGTTGAGCACCTACCGTGCCCATTCGGGGGTGGATGGGATCGACCGGATATTTTCAAATCGCAAGGTCACGGGGCATTCCCTCTACGTCGCCGTCGGGTTGGCGCAGGAAGACATCCAGGCGGGCTGGTGGACCGACGCCATGACCCTGATCGGGGTGTGGGGGCTGTTCACGATTCTGCTGTCGGTGGTGGCGGTTCTGCTGGTGAAGGGATGGCGGCACCGTTTGGCGGCGTTGAAGACGATGGAGGAGAACGCCGAACTGGAAGCCAAGGTGGCCGACCGCACCCGCGATCTGGAGGAATCGAACCGCAAGCTGTCGGCCTTGAGCGCCACCGATGGCCTGACCGGCATCGCCAACCGCCGCCGCTTTGACGAAACCTACGCCCATGAATGGAATCGAGCGGTGCGCACCGGGCAGCCCTTGGCGCTGGTGCTGTTCGACGTCGATCTGTTCAAGAATTACAACGACCATTACGGCCATCTGAAGGGCGACGATTGCCTGCGCAAGGTGGCCCAACTGCTCAACGGCCACGCCCGCCGGTCGGGCGATCTGGTGGCGCGCTATGGCGGGGAGGAGTTCGCCTTCATGGCCCCGGCGATGGACGCGTCGTCCATCCTGGCCCTGACGGAGACCATCCGCAAGGCGCTGGAGGCGTTGGAGATGCCGCACGACATGTCGCCGTTGGGGCGGGTGACGGTCAGCGCGGGGATCGCCGTGCGGGTGCCGGTGATCGGCGACGCCCCGGATCTGCTGGTGACGCTGGCCGATCAGGCGCTGTACCGGGCCAAACGCGAAGGCCGGAACCGGAGCGTTCTGGCCGAACAGATCACCGCCCGGGCCGAAGCCACGACGGATTGAAGCGCGTCACCCATCGGGCTTGCAAAACACATCGAGCCACAAAAACACACGGGGAGCGACCCGGCGCTCCCCGTGTGGTGGTCTTTGTCCGGTGGCACCGGCGTGCTGATCAGTCCCGGCCGATCATCCGGCCCAGATCGCGCCCGGCGAACAGGTGGATGTGCAGGTGCGGCACCTCCTGGTGCGCGGCCTCTCCGCAATTGGACAGGATGCGGTAGCCGGGTTCGGCGACCCCGACCATGCGGGCAACCTCGCCCACGGCGCGGAACAAACCGGCGATTTCCGCCTCCGACGCCTTGGCGGTGAAATCATCCATGTCGATGTAGGCCCCCTTGGGGATCACCAGCACATGGGTGGGGGTCTGCGGCTGGATGTCGTGGAAGGCGAGCGCGTGCTCGGTCTCCATCACCTTTTTGCAGGGGATTTCGCCGCGCAGGATGCGGGCGAACACGTTGTTGCTGTCGTAGGTCTTGGCCATGGAACGGGTTTCCCTGTCTCGCGCTGCTGTCTCGCGGTTTGGTCAGGCCTTGCGGGCCTTTTTCTCATCCAGCCCGCTGGTTCCCTCGCGTTGGGCCAGCTTGTCCCAGACGATGGCCGGATCCAGCCCGGCGTCGGCCCACAGCACCATCAGGTGATAGAGCAGATCCGCCGATTCCGCCGCGAGCGCGGCCTTGTCGCCGCGCACAGCCTCCAGAATGGCTTCCACCGCTTCCTCCCCCACCTTCTGGGCGATCTTGGCGGTTCCCCGGCTGTAGAGCTTGGCGGTGTAGGAGCTTTCCGGATCCGCCCCCTTGCGGGCCAGCACGGTGGCGTAAAGCCGGTCCAGCGTCTCGGCGGTCGCCTTTTCGCCGCCCTTTTCGGTGGGCGACTTGTGCGTCTTGTTGTCAGCCATGACGGACGATCCCCGCGCTCTTGGCCGGGCGCACCGGGATTCCGGCGTCGCTCAGGGCCTGCTTGGCCTGCCCGATGGTGTAGGTGCCGAAATGGAAGATGGAGGCGGCGAGCACGGCGGTGGCGTGCCCCTCGCGGATGCCCTCCACCAGATGGTCGAGCGTGCCGACACCGCCCGACGCGATGACCGGAACCTTCAGGCTGTCGGCGACCTTGCGGGTCAGCGCCAGATCGAAGCCGCTCTTGGTTCCGTCGCGGTCCATCGAGGTCAGCAGGATCTCGCCCGCCCCCAGCGATTCCATCCGCTTGGCCCAGTCGATGGCGTCGATGCCGGTGGCGTTGCGCCCGCCATGGGTGAACACCTCCCACTTGTCCGGGCCGGTCTGCTTGGCGTCGATGGCGACGACGATGCATTGCGCGCCGAACTTCTCGGCGGCTTCGCGCACGAAATCGGGCCGGTGGATGGCGGCGGTGTTGATCGACACCTTGTCGGCCCCGGCCAGCAGCAGCTTGCGGATGTCCTCCACCACGCGGACGCCGCCGCCGACGGTCAGCGGCATGAACACCTGTTCGGCGGTGCGGCGCACCACGTCATAGATGGTGTCGCGGTTTTCGTGGCTGGCGGTGATGTCGAGGAAGGTCAACTCGTCGGCCCCCTCGCGGTCGTACACGCGGGCCTGTTCGACCGGATCGCCGGCGTCCACCAGATCGACGAAATTGACCCCCTTGACCACCCGGCCGTCCTTGACGTCCAGGCAGGGGATGACGCGCATCTTCAGCATCAGTCGGCGTCCTCGATGGCGGGGGCGGAGAGCAGGGCGAGCGCCTCTTTCGGGTCGATGCGCCCGTCATAGAGCGCGCGGCCGCAGATGACACCCTCGATGCCGGTGTCCTCCTCGGCCTTCAGCGCCACCAGATCGTCCATCGACGACACCCCGCCCGACGCGATGACCGACGTGGTCAGGTGGAAGGCGAGGTCGGAGGTGGACTCGACATTCACCCCGCCCATCGCGCCGTCGCGGTTGATGTCGGTGTAGATGATGGCGGCGACCCCGCAATCCTCGAACTTCAGCGCCAGATCCAGCGCCTTGATGTCCGACGTTTCGGCCCAGCCCGCCACCGCGACATAGCCCTCGCGCGCGTCGATGCCGACGGCGACCTTGCCGGGGAATTCGCGGCAGGCGGCCTTGACCAGATCGGGATCGCGCAGGGCGACGGTCCCCAGGATGACGCGGCTGACGCCCTTTTCCAGCCACATGCCGATGGTCTTCAGGTCGCGGATGCCACCGCCGAGCTGCACGGGGATGGTCACGGCCTTCAGGATGCTTTCCACGGCGGCCCCGTTGACCGGCTTGCCTTCAAAGGCCCCGTTCAGGTCGACCAGATGCAGCCATTCGAAACCCTGGCTCTGGAACAGGCGGGCCTGATCGCCGGGGTCGGTGTTGAAGACGGTGGCCTGGCTCATCTCGCCGCGCAGCAGGCGAACGCACGCGCCGTCTTTGAGGTCAATGGCGGGGTAGATGATCATGGCGGCGTTCCGTCCTGTGGCGTGTTGGGTCCAAGGTCTTTGGAATAGAAATGTCCGGCGATGGGTGTCCCCCGGACCAGCGCGTAAAAGGGATGGGTCCCCCAGCGCTTGAAGCCCAGCGTTTCGTACAGCGCGATCGCCGCCGTCTGGGTTTCGCGCACGTCGAGGTTCAGCACGCGGAAGCCCAGCGCGCGGGCCTCCTCCTCCACCGCCTGGGTCAGGCGGCGGGCCAAGCCGTGGCTGCGCGCCCAGGGGGCGACGAAGGCGGTGGTCAGCGACGCCGCGTGGGCCTGCGCCTCGTTGTTGCGCGGGGGGCGGACCAGTTGGGCCGATCCGGCGATCACCCCGTCCAGCCGGGCGACGAACAGCCCGCGCTCCGGGATCATCAGAACGCCTTTCCAATAGCGTTCCATGACGTCGCGGGCGGGCGGATCGACCCAGCCAAAACCGCCGCCGACCTTGATCGCCTCGTTGGCGGCGTCGCACAGATCGTGCAGGTCGCCGGGCTTCAGCGTGTCCGCCCGCTCAATGGCGATGTCGGCCATCCGCTCAGACCTTCCAGCGCAGGAAGTTGCCGATCAGGGCAAGGCCGGTGGCCTGGCTTTTTTCCGGGTGGAACTGGGTCCCGACCATATTGTCGCGCCCGATGACGACGGGGAACGACCCGCCGTAATCGACCGAGGCGATCAGCGTGTCGGGATCGTCCAGGGTGAAGCGGTAGGAATGGACGAAATAGGCGTGCGCCCCCTCCGGCAAACCGGCCAGCAGGGGATGGGGGCGGTGAATGGTCAACTCGTTCCACCCCATGTGCGGAATCTTCAGCGACGGATCGGCGGGTTCAAGCTTGACCACCTCGCCCTTGATCCAGCCCAACCCCTCGGTCACGCCGAACTCGCGGCCGCGTTCGGCCATCAGCTGCATGCCGACGCAGATGCCCAGAAAGGGCCGGGCGCGGCGGTGGACCACCTCGTCCAGCGCCTCCAGCATGCCGGGAACCTCCGACAGGCCGCGTTTGCAATCGGCAAAGGCACCCACACCCGGCAGAACCACGCGGTCGGCGCGGCGCACGGCGTCGGCGTCGGAGGTGACGAGGATGTTGTAGGAGGCTTCGGCTTCCCCGGCGGCGCGCTCAATCGCCTTGGCGGCGGAACGCAGGTTGCCAGAGCCGTAATCGATCAGCGCGACCGTTTCCATGAACGTTTCAAACCCCAATCAGACGGGTCCGACCGGACGGGCCGGACCCTCACAAGGCGTCCACCCCAGGCGCTGCCGCCGGGAGCTTACAGGGACCCGCCCAGGGTTCCCTTGGTCGACGGCACGGCGTCTTGCTTGCGCGGATCAATCTCCACCCCGGCGCGCAGCGCGCGGGCAAGCGCCTTGAAGCAGCTTTCGATGATGTGGTGGTTGTTCTCGCCATACAGGTTTTCGACGTGCAGCGTCACCCCGGCGGCCATGGCGAAGGCCTGGAACCATTCCTTGAACAGCTCCGTGTCGAATTCCCCCAGCTTATCGCGGGTGAAGGACACCTTCCAGATCAGATAGGGCCGGTTGGAGAAATCCAGGGCCACGCGGGTCAGGGTTTCGTCCATCGGGACATAGGCGTGTCCGTAACGCTGGATGCCCTTGCGGTCGCCCAGCGCCTTGGCCACCGCCATGCCGATGGCGATGCCGCTGTCTTCGGTCGTGTGATGGTGATCGATGTGCAGATCGCCGTCGGCGCGCACCGTCAGATCCATCAGGCTGTGACGCGACAGCTGTTCCAGCATGTGGTCAAGGAAGCCGATGCCGGTCTTGACGTCGTAAACGCCGGTGCCGTCCAGGTTCACCGAGGCCCGGATCCGGGTTTCGGTCGTGTTCCGCTCGATCGAGGCGCGGCGGCCGCCGTTGGTAAGGCTCTGGTCCATGCCAATTTTGTAGCAGGAAGCGGGCAGGCGCGCCAGCGGCGGCGCAGCTTTCCTGCGTTGCAACAGCGTGGAGCGATCCATTCCGGCGATTGCCGGGGGCCTCCGCGTGATTTACAGTGCGATACACGCATTGCGAGCATAACCCGATATGACCTTCCCGCCGAACCGGATCGCCGAGACCCATCGCCGTTTGCTGTGCCGTTTGCCGTGTTGTTTGAGGCTGTTGGCTCCGGTCGCGGTGCTCGCCGCGTGGCTGTCCGGGTGCCAGACATCCACCCCGGCAAACCGCCCGGCCCCGGCCCCCCGGATGGCACCGGGCAGCACCGAACCGCTGCGCTTTGCCGGGCTGTCGATCACCGCGATGCGGCGCGGGATGGAGATCGGGCGTTACATCTGGGACCTGGATTGCGCCCCGCCCTATGACCCGGTGCATTGGACCAGCGGGGCGGATCTGCGGCGCGGCTCCACCATCGACGCCCGCTTTGCCGAGACGCTGGCCGACACCGGATTCGATGTGGTGGACCGTGCCGATGGGCCGGACGCGCCGGGGCAGGGGCGGGACCGCGCCCGCTATGTCATCCAGGGCGAGTTGCGCGACGTCCGGCTGGAGTTGTGCCACCGCAACGATTGGCTGACCGGGGCCAGCCGGGGCGTTTCGGGCAGCGGCAGCGCGCGGGTGGATTGGTCGGTGTCCGACGCGCAGAGCGGGCGGGTGGTCTTGCGCGTCACCACCAGCGGGGTCAGCCGCCAGAGCAGCGGGGTCCCCCAGGGCGACATTCTGTTGATCGAGGAGGCGGTGACGGCGGCGGCGGACCGGCTGGCCGCCGACACCGGGTTCCGCAACGCGGTGCGGCGCGGTGGCGTGGCCGCAACGCCCGTCGCCGGGTTGGCGGGACCAGCCCATCCACCGGCGGGGGATCCGCCCCCCGCATCATCCCCCGCACCGTCTGTTGCTCCGGCATCGGCCTTGGCCCCCGTGCGTTTGACCCCGGCGGATCCCGGATCCGGTGTGACTTCTGGTGTGGCATCGGATGGCGGGACCGTCCGCGCCGCGTCGCGCACCCTGTTGAGCGTCCACACGCCCGCTCGCGGATCGGCGATGGACCCGACGGCGCGGGCCGGATCCGCCCAGATCCGGGCGGGCGACCGTTATGGTCTGGTCATTGGAGAGACGTTGGGCGGGGAGACGTTGGGCGGCGAGACGCTGGGGGGAGAAACGCGGGGCGAAGGCGGCTGGCAATCCGTTCTCGTGGTTCCAAATCCGGGACCGGCGGACAGCCTGCTGGTCCGTCCGGCGGCGGGGGTGACTCTGACCGGCATTGTCGCGGCCCGCGACCCGGCCAGCGGCTTTGCCCTGCTGCGCGTTCCCGCCAGATTGACCGCCGCGCCGGTGCGCGGTGGGGCGTTGCGGGTCAGCGACCGGATCAGCGTGGCGGCGGGCCGGGGCCGGGTGTCGGCAACCGGGATCATCGCCGGTTTGCCGCGCGACCCGCAACGCGGTGTGACGGTGATCCAGGCGGATCTGGGGCTGGCCGAAGCGATGGGCGCGCGGGTGGAGGCGGGCGATCCCCTGCTGGACGCGGCGGGGGCGGTGATCGGCGTGGCGCTGGGGCCGTCGGCCACCGCCGCCGCGACTCCCCATGGGTTGGTGCTGTTCCTGCCGATGGGGGAGTTGCTGGCGCGGCTGGGGGCCGAGCCGTTCGATGGATTCAATGGCGGGGTGGGGCCACCGCTTGCACCCTCCGCACCCACGCGGCGGGTGGACCCGGCCGCCGGGGGATCCGCCCGCGATCTCGAAGAGCTTGACGGGGACGACGCCCCTCCCACATAGACCGCAGGTCCGCGCGCGGTTGGCCCAACGCTCCGCGCCCGGATCCGGTCTGCCGGTTGTCCGGCCTGTCGGTTTCCCATTGCCGGTTTCCCCCTGTCGGTTTCCCATTTCTTCACCCGCGAGCGCGCCGCCCCATGTCCTCTTCCCAATCCAATCCCCACGACCCGATCCAATGGCACGGCACGACCATCCTGTCGGTGCGCAAGAACGGTCAGGTTGTCATCGCCGGTGACGGTCAGGTGTCGGTCGGCCCGACGGTGATGAAGGGGAACGCGCGCAAGGTGCGCTGGCTGGCGGGCGGCAGCGTCATGGCCGGGTTCGCCGGGGCGACCGCCGACGCGCTGACCCTGTTCGAACGGCTGGAAGCCAAGCTGGAGCAGCATCCCGGCCAATTGACCCGCGCCTGCGTGGAAATGGCCAAGGATTGGCGCACCGACCGCTATCTGCGCCGGTTGGAAGCGATGATGGCGGTGGCCGACAAGAACGTCAGTCTGGTGCTGACCGGCAACGGCGACGTGCTGGAACCGGAAGACGGGTTGATCGGCATCGGATCGGGCGGATCCTACGCCCTGTCGGCGGCGCGCGCGCTGGTCGATCTGGACGGCTTCGACGCCGAGGCGGTGGCCCGCAAGGCGATGAAGATCGCCGCCGGAATCTGCGTCTACACCAACGAAAACGTCACGCTCGAAAAGCTCTGATCGGGAACGCCGCCATGACCGCCGCCTTCAGCCCCCGCGAAATCGTCTCCGAACTCGACCGCTACATCATCGGGCAGGCCGACGCCAAGCGCGCCGTCGCCATCGCGCTGCGCAACCGCTGGCGTCGCCAGCAACTGCCCGACGCCCTGCGCGACGAGGTGCAGCCGAAAAACATCCTGATGATCGGCCCGACCGGCGTCGGCAAAACCGAAATCGCCCGCCGTCTGGCCAAGCTGGCCCAGGCCCCCTTCCTGAAGGTGGAGGCGACCAAATTCACCGAGGTCGGCTATGTCGGGCGCGACGTCGAACAGATCGTCCGCGATCTGGTCGAGGCCGCCATCGCCATGACCCGCGAGCGGCTGCGCAAGGAGGTGGCGGCCAAGGCCGAGCTGCGCGCCGAGGAGCGCGTGTTGGACGCCCTGTGCGGCGACAGCGCGAGCGCGGACACCCGCGCCAAATTCCGCAAGATGCTGCGTGAAGGCACGCTGAACGACAAGGAGATCGACATCCAGGTCGCCGACAGCGGGGCCGGGGCAATGCCGACCTTTGACATTCCCGGTGTCCCCGGCGGCCAGATGGGCATGCTGAACCTGAACGACATGTTCGGCAAGATGATGGGCGGGCGCACCAAATCCCGCCGGATGACCGTGGCCGACAGCCACACCGTGCTGCTGGCCGAGGAATCCGACAAGCTGCTGGATCAGGACACCGTGGTGGCCGAGGCGATCCGCGCGGTGGAGCAGAACGGCATCGTCTTCATCGACGAGATCGACAAGATCACCGCCCGGTCGGACACGCGCGGCGGGGCCGACGTCAGCCGCGAAGGCGTGCAGCGCGACCTGCTGCCCCTGATCGAAGGAACGACGGTGTCGACCAAGCACGGGGCGGTGAAGACCGACCACATCCTGTTCATCGCGTCGGGGGCGTTCCACGTCGCCAAGCCGTCGGATCTGCTGCCCGAACTGCAAGGCCGTCTGCCGATCCGGGTGGAGCTGAAGGCCCTGGGGCAGGAGGATTTCAAGCGCATCCTGACCGAACCGGAAGCCAGCCTGATCCGCCAATACAAGGCGTTGCTGAAGACCGAGGAGGTCGATCTCGTCTTCACCGACGACAGCCTGGACGAGCTGGCCCGGTTGGCGACGGAGATCAACGCGTCGGTCGAAAACATCGGTGCCCGCCGCCTGCACACCGTTCTTGAACGGCTGCTGGAGGACATCAGCTTCACCGCCACCGACAAGAGCGGCGAAACCATCACCATTGACGGCGCTTACGTCCGCGACCGGGTCGCCGGTCTGGCCAAGAACGCCGATCTGTCCAAATTCATCCTGTAATACCGGGTTTTCCGGTAAGCGCGGTTTTGCGGCCAAAAGCCCCTCGGTCCCAGCGGACGAGGGGCTTTTCCGTCAATAATCGCTGGGCCAACTGGCTTGCGAAAACACACCGCCATCCACCCACAGCGTTTGGCCGGTGACAAAGGCCGCGTCCGGGCCGGTCAGGAACATCACCGGGCCGACGATGTCGTCGGGCGTGCCGACCCGGCGCAGCGGCGTCAGCCGCGCCCATTTGTCGGCGTAGCCCGCCGCTTCGCCGTTGGTGCGTTCGGTGGCGATGGCCCCGGGGGCGACGCAATTGACCCGGATGTGGTGCGGTCCCAACTCCACCGCCGCCGCCTTGGTGAACTGCTCGATCCCACCCTTCGACGCCGTGTAGTCCACCAGTTTCGGGAAGGCCAGCTTGTTGCAGCCGGATCCGATGTTGACGATGGATCCCGGCTTGCCCGCGTCGATCATCAGACGGGCGGCGGCCTTGGTGTTCAGGAAACAGCCCTTCAGGTTGGTGCGGATCACCCGGTCCCAGGAGTCCTCATCCAACTCCAGCAGGCCCGCCCAGGTCTGCACCCCGGCGTTGTTGATGAGCACGTCCGGTGCCGTTCCGAACCAGTCGGCGGCCTGTTGGTAAAAACGCTCCACCTCCGCGCCGACGCCGACGTCACAGGCAAAGCCGTGCGCGCTTCCGCCGCGCCGTTCGGCCTCCGCCATCAGGCTGTCGGTGGAGTCCGGCAGGGATCGGTCGCTGAACGCGACGGCGAAGCCCGCTTCGGCAAAGGCCAGGACCAGACGCCGCCCGATGCCCGACCCTCCCCCGGTGACAACGGCGCAACGCTTCATGCGGATTCTCCCCATCGGTCCGGTGTGGTTGGAACGGTTGTGGCGCGTCCGGCCACCATCGTCGCGGCAACCACGATGGCGGCGCGTCCGGCGCGGGTCAACCCAGCTTCCTGGCCGGCTTCCTGGTCATCTTCGGAGCCGTCAGCGCCGCCGCCCGGCGATCCGGCGGGTCCCCATGGCCTTGCGCGGCGGCACGGCGTCGATGATCGTCAGCAGCCGGTCGAGCGTCTCGTCGTCCAGATCGCCGATGCGTTCGGACAGGCGGTTCGCCAGCTCGGTCGCCCGGGCGCTGAGGCCGGAGGTGTCGACGGTGACGCGCGGGTGCGACAGGTCGGCCAGCCGTTCCAGCGCCTCCGCCTCGTCCCAGATGATGCCGAAATAGGCGCAGATCTGGCGGACAAGCTGGGGGGAGGGCTGGCCGCGCTTGCCATGCTCCAGCGCCGAGAGGTAGGCGGACGAAATGGACAGGTCGCTCGCCATCTGCTTCAACGTCACGCCCTTGGCGTCGCGCAGCGAACGGACCCGTTCGCCGAACGGTGTCATCGGATGTCTTCCCAAGTGGTTGGGCCAAAGGATCAGAATCGGCCCACGGGATTCCGCGCCGCGTCACACGAACCGCCGGATGAGCCGTGTTTCACATGAAACGGAGGACGCCTTGGGCGTTGGAACGGAACGCGGATTCCGCGTTCCGTCGCTCTAGTCCTTACGGTCGCGCTGCCGTTTAATCAAGACATACAACGCGCCGTCGCCGCCGTCCTTGGGCTGGGCGGTTTGGATGGCGACGACCAGCGGGCGCAGGGCCGGATCGCCCAACCAGCGCGGGACCGCCTGGCGCAGCACGCCGACCCCGCCGGTGAAGCTGCCCTTGCCGGTGATGATCAGCACGCAGCGCCGCCGCTCGTGCCACGCCCGGTGAACGAAGGCGGCGAGCGCGGTGTGGGCCTGGGTCTGGGTCATGCCGTGCAGGTCGATCCGCCCTTCGATCGGCAGTTCGCCGCGCCGGAACCGGTCGCTGGTGCGCCGGTCGATGTTGGCGGTGGACCCCATGGTCAGCGGCGACAGGGCGTTGCGGCCCGGTCGTTCGGCCGGGCTGTGCGCCCGCGCCGTGGGGGGCGGGGCCAGACGGGTGGCGACGGGTTCCTCCGCGCCCAGATCAAGCGGATCGGGGCCGTGATCGGGATCGGCGTCCTCGGCCCGGCCCGGCATGGGCACGGCGTCGCGCATGGCGATCCGCCACAGATACCGCTCCTCGGGCGTGGGCAGGCGGCGGCGGGTCATCGGCGCGGAACTCTTTCTCGGGGGCAGGGGGATGATAGGGATAAATCGCGCGCGTTGCCGCGCTGTCAATCGCTGATGCGGCCGCTGATGCTGCGATGCACCCGTTTCACGGCGCACCGGATCCGGTGAACTGGCGGTCGGCAGGCCGTCAGGCGGCGGTCAGGCGGCGGTCAGCGGGTAGTCGGCCAACGCCTCGTACCGCGATCCATGCTCGCTCAGATGGCTGCGGTACAGGGTCAGGCGGTCCACCGGCATCGGCCCGGCGCGGAACAGGCCGTGATCGGACAGGTAACGCCCCAACCGCTCCGCCGGGGCGTCGCGCAGGCGGGCGAGCGTGACGTGGGGGGTGAAGGCGTGGGCGTCGGCGGGCAGGCCGCAGCGGACCAGCGCCGTTTCCACCTTGGCCTGAAGATGGGTCAGGGCGTCGTTCCGTTCCACCCCGGCCCACAGGATGCGGGCGCGGCGCGCCGACCCGAACAGCCCGACACCGTCCAGCGTCAGGGCGAAGGGGGCGGCGCGCAGCCCCAACAGCGCCTCGTCGATGTCGATGGCCCGATCCTCCGGCACCTCGCCGATGAAGCGCAGGGTCAGATGCAGGCTGTCCGCCTCCATCCAGCGCGCCCCCGGCACCCCGCCGTGCAAACCGGCGAGGCGCTGGCGGATCGGCTCCGCGATGGGTATGGCGACGAACAGGCGCAGCATCGGCGGGCGGATCCGGTTGGTGGTGGGGGCAGGGCAGTCGTTTGAACGAACGCTCATCGTCACGCAAACAAGAATGGACGCGGATTTCACGGACAAAAGGAAGGATTACACGGATTTTCGACTCCAATTGTCTCCCGGATCCCGCCATGAGGTTTGTCGCGAGATCGCAAACAGGACAGCTCTGGGGTGCGTTCCGTGAAATCCGTGAAAAAATCCGTGAAATTCGTGTCCATTCTTGTTTTGACCGGGTGCACGGTGCCTCAAACGATTGCCCTGGGGTGGGGGCTGAACCCTTGCGTTACGGGCAGGGGTCGGGGATGCGGTTGTGCACCGCGTTGATCTCCGCCAGCACCTCGTCCGACAGGGTCAGGTTGACGGCGTCGATGTTCGACAGCAGCGTCTCCATCGTCGTCGCCCCGATCAGGGAGGACGCGACGAAGGGCTGATGCAGGGTGAAGGCGATGGCCATCTGCGACGGCGACAGGCCATGACGGCGGGCGATGTCCAGATAGGCTTCGGTCGCCGCGTCGGCGTTGACGGTGGCGTAGCGCGAGCTGCGGTGGTCGATGGACCGGCGCGACCCCGGCGGGACGACGCCGTTCAGGTACTTCCCGGTCAGTGTCGCCGCGCCCAACGGCGAATAGGCCAGCAACCCGACCTCTTCGCGCAGGCTGACTTCCGACAGGCCCTGTTCAAAGGTCCGGTTCAGCAGATTGTAGGCGTTCTGGATCGAGACGACGCGCGGCAGCCCGGCAACCTCGGCGGCGCGCAGGAAGCGCATGACGCCCCACGGCGTTTCGTTCGACAGGCCGACATGCCGGATCTTGCCCGCCGTCACCAGATCGCCGAAGACGGCCAGCGTCTCTTCGATCGGCACGCCGTCCTTGTCCGGCTGGTGGCTGTAGACGCGCGCGCCAAAACGGGCGGTGGCGCGGTCGGGCCAATGGAGTTGGTAGAGGTCGATGTAGTCGGTCTTCAGCCGCGCCAGGCTGGCGTCCACCGCCGCAACGATGTTGGCGCGGTCGGGGCGGGACTGGCCATCGCGCACCCATTGGAAGCCGCCGCCCCCGCCGATCACCTTGGTCGCCAGGATCACCTTGTCGCGCTGGCCGCGCGACTGGAACCAGGACCCGATGATCGCCTCGGTCTTGCCATAGCTGTCGGCGGTCGGCGGGATGGCGTACATCTCCGCCGTGTCCCAGAACGTGACTCCACGCTCCAACGCGGCGTCCATCTGGGCGTGGCCTTCGGCCTCCGTGTTCTGTTTGCCCCAGGTCATGGTCCCGAGGCCGATGGCGCTGACCGACAGGCCGCTGCGGCCAAGCGAACGATACTGCATCCGAAATGATCCTTACAGGAAAAGGGTCAATACGCCTGTGTAACCATACAGACGGTTGTGGGAGATTTCGCCCGAGGCGTAGAATCCGACGATGGGCAGGTCGCCGAACGCCTCGCGGATCATCGCCAGCTCGGCGTCGGCGTCGGTGAACAGGCTGGGGCCACGGGCGATGCAACTGATGTAGACCGCCCCCTTGGGCGGCGACGTCACCCGCTTCTTGAGCGTGGCGAGCGTGCGGCGCATGTCGGCGGCGGCGTTGGCGGCGTCGCGGCGGGTGAACAGGATGCCCTGGCCGGTCGCCACCGGTTCGGCGATGGACAGCCACCCGGCGCGCGGATCGATGGCGACCAGATCGCGGACCAGATAATCCTGGGTGTCGGATCCGGGGATGGGCAACCCGGCGCAGATCACCCCGGCGACGCGGCGCAGATTGTTGGCCAGATCCGGTCCGATGTCCTCCTTGAACACCTCCAGCGCCGGGCGGCCGTCGATCTCCAAAATCACGTTGTCGTCGCTGGCGGTGATGGTGCGTTTCGGCCCGATGGGCTGGCAGCCCTGGGTCTTGGCGGTGGCGACCGCGACCGACGGGGCGAACAGCGCGCCCGACAACCCGCCATCGGCGACCACGCTGCCGCCCAGCCCGACGTCGGCGGGCAGGCAGAATTGCGGGAACTCCCCGCGCGACGCGCTGGTCCCGCCGACCAGAAAGGCGCTGGCGCTGTCGGACAGGCGGGCGACCAGATCGGGAAGCTGCTGGTTGCGCGGGTCGGCGTGGACCAGGGCGAAGGCCGCACCATGCTTGTCCAGCCAGCCGCCCGCCGCCCGCCGCAGCGGGTCCAGGTCGGTCGTCAGCATTGGGAACAGGCGCACGGCGTCTTCCGGCAGCCGGGCGACCATCACCGCCATCGCCGGTTCGTCGAAAAACACCGTGTCGCGGCTGACCACGCCGATGCCGACGGTCCCCACCCAATCGCGGATGCCGGTGACGCCGCGCAGCAGGGTCAGGATGCTGGCCGCGTGCGGGGCCAGCCCGTCGGTCAGATACAGGAACCCCAGCGTGCAGCCCGCCACCGGTCCCAGCTGATCGAGGCAGGCTTTCGCCGTCAGCCCCCAATCGGCACCGGCGGCGCTGGCGGTGAGAAAGACGGGGCCGGGCGGGGCGGAGGCGGTTCTCATCGGCGGGTCAGCTTCCGGATTTGGGCAGGGAATCGAGCAGGCGGGTGACGGCGGGCAGGATGCGCTCCACGATCACCGCCACACCGTTTGCGGTCGGGTGCAGCCCGTCGTTCTGGATCAGCGCCCGGTCGGTCGCCACCCCATCCAAAAAGAAGGGGTAGAGCGGCACGCCGTGGCGGGCGGCCAGATCGGGATAGAGCGCGTTGAACGGCTGCGTGTAGGAGGGGCCGAGGCTGGGGGTGGCCAGCATGCCCGCCAACAGGGTTGGAATCTTCTGGTCCTTCAGCCGCGTCAGGATCGCATCCAAATTGGCTTTGGCGGCGGCCGGGTCAAGCCCGCGCAGCATGTCGTTCGCCCCCAGCTCGACGATGGCGGCGTCGGGGCGTTCGGCCAAGGCCCAATCCAGCCGGGCCAGCCCGCCCGCCGTGGTGTCGCCCGACACCCCGGCGTTGATGACGGTGACGGCGTAGCCCTTGGCGACCAGCGCCTGTTGCAGTTGGGCGGTGAAGCCCTGCGCTGCGGGCAGGCCATAGCCGGCGGTCAGGCTGTCGCCCAACGCCAGCAGCTTGACCGGCGGCGCGGCCGTGGCCGGGGTGAACGGGGTCATGAGGGCGGCCATCGCCGCGAGCGCTGCGGCAAACAGGGCGCGGCGGTTGAAAGCGCTGGGAGCCGTGCCATATGGCGAAGGTCCTTTCCGCACGATCGAGTGACGCATGTCCAAGGTCCAATCCATGTCAACGCCGTCCGAAACCATCGTCGATCTCGACGACGTCCATCTGAGATTGGACAGCGGGGCGGGACCCGTCAACATCCTGCGCGGCGTTTCCCTGCGCGTCGAACGTGGCGAGCGGGTTGGCATCGTCGGCCCCAGCGGGTCGGGCAAATCGACGATGATGATGGTGATGGCCGGGTTGGAGCGCGCCTCGGCGGGCCGGATCCGGGTCGCCGGTCAGGATTTGGCCGGGCTGGACGAGGATGGTCTGGCCCGCTTCCGCCGCGACCGCGTCGGCATCGTCTTTCAGGCTTTTCATCTGGTCCCGACGATGACGGCGCTGGAGAATGTGGCGATCCCGTTGGAGTTCGCCGGGGTGTCCGACGCCTTCGATCGGGCGCAACGGGCGCTGGAGTCGGTCGGGCTGGGCCACCGCATCCACCATTACCCCGGCCAGATGTCGGGCGGGGAGCAGCAGCGCACGGCGCTGGCCCGCGCCTTCGTCACCGAACCGGCGCTGCTGCTGGCCGACGAGCCGACCGGCAACCTCGACATCGACACCGGGGCGACCATCGTCCGCCTGCTGTTCGATCTGGCCGAACGGCGCGGCACGACGCTGGTGCTCATCACCCATGATCCGGCGCTGGCGGCGCGCTGCGACCGCACGGTGCGGCTGGCCGACGGGCGCATCGCCGACGATGGCCTCGCCACCCGGCGGGCGCGCCCCGTCCTGGTCGGGGAGTGAGCGGGATGAGCGACCCGACCCTGCCGCCGGACGCCGTGCCCCCTGAGGCCGCGCCCACGAACGCCGAACCACCCGGCGAGCCACGCGCCGACCACGGCCCCTTTGCCCACCGGCTGTTCACCCTGCGTCTGGCCCTTCGGTTGGCGCGGCGCGAGTTGCGCGGCGGGTTGAAGGGGTTCTGGATTTTCCTGGGCTGCCTGACGCTGGGGGTGGCGGCCATCGCCGCCGTGCAATCGGTGTCGAGCGGCCTGAAAGCCGGGCTGGTTCAGGATGGCCGCGTCATCCTGGGCGGCGACGTCGCGGTGCGCCAACTCTACACCCCGCCGACGCCGGAGCAGCGGGCGGATCTGGTCGGCTCCGCGCGGGCGTCCACCAGCGCGGAGATGCGCGGCATGGTGCGGGCGCTGGACGAAAGCCGATCCTCGCTGGTCGAGCTGAAGGCGGTGGACGATCCCTATCCGCTCTACGGCGCTGTGACCTTGAGCGGCGGCGGTCCCCTGGCCGAGGCGCTGGCCGAGCGGGACGGGCTGTGGGGGGCGGTGGTCGAAGCCAGCCTGACCGACCGGCTGGGCGTGGCGGTGGGCGACCGCCTGCGGCTGGGCGACCGCGTCTATCGGGTGGCCGGGGTGCTGGATCGCGAGCCGGACCGGGCGTCTTCCAACGCCTTTTCCCTGGGGCCGCGCCTGCTGGTCGCGCTGGCCTCGCTGGAGGGAACCGGGCTGCTGCAACCGGGCAGTCTGGTGTGGTGGACGGTCAAGATTGCCTTGCCGCCGGGGACCGACGCGCGGGACTGGCAGGCGGCGGTGAAGGCCCGCTTCCCCAACGCACCCTGGACCATCCGCGACCTGTCCAGCGCCTCCCCCCAGATCGAACGCTTCATCGAACGGATGACGCTGTTTCTGACGCTGGTCGGATTGACCGCGCTGCTGGTCGGTGGGGTCGGGGTGGGCAACGCCGTGCGCAGCCATCTGGATTCCCGCGCCCGGACCATTGCCATGCTCAAATGCGTCGGCGCGCCCGGGGCGTTGGTGTTCCAGCTCTATCTGGTGCAAATCCTGGCGCTGGCCGTGTTGGGCGTGGTCGCCGGTCTGGCGCTGGGGGCGTTGGCCCCGCTGGCGCTGGGCCATCTGCTGGAGGGGGTGTTGCCGGTGACGGCGCGCATCGGGATTTACCCCGGCGCGCTGGCCTTGGCCGCGCTCTATGGCCTGCTCACGGCGCTGGCCTTCTCGTTGTGGCCGCTGGGCCGGGCGCGCGAGGTTCCGGCGGGTGCCCTGTTCCGCGACGCCATCACCCCGGCGCGCGGGCGTCCGCGCGCGCCCTATGTCATCGGCCTGGGCCTGACCGTGCTGGCGCTGGCCGGTCTGGCGGTGGCGACGGCGGACAACAAGCCCTTCGCCCTGTGGTTCGTCGGCGGGTCCATCGCCACCTTTGCCCTGTTTCGCGGGGCCGCCGCGCTCATCACCTGGGGCGCGGCGCGGGTGGGGCGGGTGCGCCGACCGGGCTTGCGGCTGGCGCTGGCCAATCTGCACCGGCCCGGCAACCCGACTGGGGCGGTGGTGCTGTCGCTGGGGCTGGGGTTGACCGTGCTGGTCGCCGTGGCGCAGATCGAGGCCAACTTCGCCCGCCGGGTGTCGGACACGATTCCAAAGGACGCCCCGGCCTTTTTCTTCGTCGACATCCAGCGCGACCAGTTCGCCGCGCTGCGCGACACCGTCACCGCCGTGCCCGGAACCAGCGCCTTTGAAGCGGTCCCCAGCCTGCGCGGCCGGATCGAGCGGGTGAACGGGGTGGAGGCCGAAAAGGCGCTGGCCAACCCCGAACAGGCGTGGATTCTGGCGGGCGACCGGGGGATCACCTATTCCGCGACGCCGCCGGAGCATTCGCAGATCGTCAAGGGCCAGTGGTGGCCGACCGATTATCGCGGCCCGCCCCTGATCTCCATCCACCAGAGCGTCGCCGACGCCTTCAACATCGGGCCGGGGGCCACGCTGACCGTCAACATTCTGGGCCGCAGCGTCGAGGCGACGGTCGCCAGCGTGCGCGCGGCGGAATTCAGCACGATGACGATCAACTTCACCATGGTGTTCGCCCCCGGCACGCTGGAAGGCGCGCCGCAAACCTGGATCGCCACCGTCCGCGCGACGCCGGACGCGGAGTCGGCGGTGCAAAAGGCGGTGCTGTCGCGCTTTTCCAACATCACCCTGGTGCGGGTGAAGGACGCGCTCGACACGGTGGCGGGGATGCTGGGGAACATCGGCACGGCGGTGCGGGTGGTGGCCGCGATCACGCTGGCGGCGGGCACGCTGGTGCTGGCCGGGGCGGTGGCCGCCGGGCACCGCCGCCGGGTCTATGACGCCGTGGTGCTGAAGGTGCTGGGGGCGACGCGGGCCGACGTGCTGCGCGCCTTCCTGATGGAATATGGCTTGCTGGGTCTGCTGACCGCCGCCATCGCCGGGGTGATCGGCACGTTGACCGCCTGGGCGGTGCTGCTGTTCCTGATGCGGTGGGATTGGGCGTTCCAGCCGATGGCGGTGATCGGCACGGCGCTGTTGAGCACGGCGATCACGCTGGCCTTTGGCTTTGTCGGCACCTGGCGGGCGTTGGGCCAACCCGCCGCCCCGCTGCTGCGCAACGAATGACGGCGTCCGCTGGCAAACAAAGCGCGGCGCGGTCAAAGAAGTTTCACAGAGCTGTGTTTCACGGTGGGGGAGTCACGCGCGCGAATTTATCCGACGAATCCTGTTCGGATTCCTATTGAACGGTTGGGGGGACACGCCAATATGGGAATACAACGGGACCACCCATTTTGACCGAGGATTGAACCATGGCTGACCCGACCTTTAACCGCTTCGCGACCATGGGCCGCGCGACAGATCGGGGCTATTTCGACGAAGGCCTGCGCCAGCACATGCTGCGCGTGTACAACTACATGGGTGCCGGTCTGGTGCTGACCGGCCTCATCGCGGCGCTGGTGTCCACCAACGCCGCCCTGATGGCGGCCATCTTCGGCACCCCGCTGAAGTGGGTTGTGATGCTGACCCCGCTGGCCTTCATCATGGTCTTGTCGTTCGGCATCAACCGGCTGTCCTTCGCGTCCGCCCAGCTCGTGTTCTGGGCCTATTGCGGCGCGATGGGCCTGTCGATGGCGTCGATCTTCCTGGTCTTCACCGGGGCGTCGATCGCCTTGACCTTCTTCGTCACCGCCGCGACCTTCCTGGCGATGAGCCTGTACGGCTACACCACCAAGGCCGACCTGACGAAGATGGGGTCGTTCCTGATGATGGGCGTGCTGGGCATCATGATCGCCGGTCTGGCGAACATCTTCTTCCAGTCGCCGGCCCTGCATTTCGCGATCTCGGCCATGGGTGTGCTGATCTTCACCGGTCTGACCGCCTATGACACCCAGTCGATCAAGGAAAGCTACGCCGAAGGTTATGACCGCGAGAGCAGCGGCAAGCTGGCCCTGATGGGCGCGCTGACCCTGTATCTCGACTTCGTGAACCTGTTCCAGTTCCTGTTGCAGTTCCTGGGGCAGCGCGACGAGTAACACCGTCTGAGGACCCGTTACGGTGACACGAAGCCGCCCGGAAGCCACCGCTTCCGGGCGGTTTTCATTTGGGCGTTTTTTGATCGGTACGACGAGGGGGCAGGGCAATCGGGTGAAGCATCGTGCAACCGACCGGAACAAAGGTTGCCACGGATTTCACGGATTTTTCTCACGGATTTCGCGGAACGCGTCCCAGAGCCATCCAGTTTGCGAGCCTGTGACGCACCTCGTGGCGGGATGCGCGAGGCGATTGAGGGTGGAAATCCGTGCAATCCCTGATTTTGTCCGTGAAATCCGTGCCCATTTTTGCTGGCGCGACGATGATCGCTCGTTCAAGCGATTGTCCTGGTGGCAGGGTTCAGCGGTCCAGATTCAGCGCCTGTTCGTCCGGTTTGCTCTCAGGCCGGCGTATCCGCCGGCGTATCCGCCGACGTATCCGCCGACGCGGCGCTGACCACGCGGTTCTTGCCGCTCTGCTTGGCCTGATACATGCGTTGGTCGGCCAGATCGACCAAGGCTTCCCAATCGAACAGGCGGTCGGTGTTCTGTTCGGCCACGCCGACGCTGGCGGTTTGCAGGCTGCCGTCGGGGCGCTTGCCAAAGCCCGCCGTCCGCATCCGTTCCACGGCGATCATCGCGCCGCTGACCGGGGTGTCGGGCATGATCAGCAAAAACTCCTCCCCGCCCCAGCGCACCAGCGCGTCGGATTCCCGCAGCATGCTGCGGATGGTGGTGGCGGCGTGGCGCAGCACACGGTCGCCCTCATCGTGGCCATAGCGGTCGTTCACCGCCTTGAAGTCATCCAGATCGACAAAGACGGTGGACAGGGGTTGCCGGGACCGTTGGGCGTTGGCGACCTGGAGTTTCAGCAGCTCCTCGCCGATGCGGCGGGAAAAGGCCCCGGTCAGCACGTCGTGCGCGGCCTGTTCCAGCAGGGCGATCATGAAATGGAGCTGGCTCATCGCCGCCAGCGTCGCCACCACCGCGATCAGCAGCAGAAGCCACAGGGCGCTGAGATAGGACGGGAAGGGCAGGACGAGCGAGCCGTAGAAGCCAGCCCCGAGATGGGCGGCCAGCATCGGGGTGGCGAACAGCGCGCCTTCCACCGCCGTCAGCGGAAAGACGCTGAGGCCCGCGACCATGACGAAGGGCAGATAGCCATAGCCCGCCGTCACCGCCACCCGCAGATCGTCGGTTCCCTCGGCGTAGAGCAGGGGGTGGGAGATGGTGAAAAACAGCGTGGGAATCGCCAGCAACGCCCCCAGCCGGATCCAGGCGCTGCGGATGTCCTCGCAGGGGCGGGAGTCCCAGGCCAGGGTCAGGAACGCCGCGCTGGCGGCCAGCCGCAAGCCCATCAACTGCCCCGACAGCGGCCAGGAAAACACCATCATGTCGATGGCGATCCACAAGGGGGTCAGCAGGCCGAAGACCAAGGCCACCATGCGCACGCGCGATTGGATCATCGCGGCGCGCCGCCGCCCCAGGATCGGGGTGTGTTTGGTGGGATGGATCAGGTGGCGGAGTGGGTGGCCGCGCAGCAGGTCCGCAAGTGGCAAGTCACCGAGCATGTGGCGGCGTTTCCCCAACAACAGCCGATGGATCCATGATCTTGGGTGATTACACGCGCATTCACAGCCCGGCAACGGCCTTTTGCGGCAGTCGGGGTCAAGTCAGGGCTGTCCCCCTGCGACAAAGCGCGCCCAAACGAAAAGAAGCGGCTTGCGCCGCTTCTTTTGTCTCATTCCGGTTGATCGAAAGGATCAGTCTTTCAAGTCGGACCAGAGTTCTTTGACTTTTGCAAAAAATCCTTCGGATTGCGGATTCGATCCTTCCTTCCCGCCGCTCTCGAACTCGCGCAGCAATTCCTGCTGGCGCTTGGTCAGGTTGACCGGGGTTTCAACCACCGCCTGGATGTACATGTCGCCGCGCTGCGGGCTGCGCAGCACCGACATGCCCTTGCCCTTGATGCGGAACTGGTGGCCGGATTGGGTGCCGGGCGGGACCGTCACCTTGGTGCGGGTTCCGTCGATGGTCGGCACCTCCACCGCACCGCCCAGCGCCGCCGTGGTCATCGGGATCGGCACCCGGCAATGGATGTTCGCCCCGTCGCGCTGGAAGATCGGGTGCGGCTGGATGGCGAGGAAGATGTAGAGATCCCCCGCCGGTGCCCCGCGCAACCCCGCTTCGCCTTCCCCGGCCAGCCGGATGCGCGTGCCGTCCTCCACACCCGCCGGGATGTTGACCTGAAGGGTCTTTTCCTTGCGCAGCCGTCCGGCCCCGCCGCAGCTCTTGCAGGGGTCCTTGATGACCTTGCCAGCACCATGGCAGCCGGGGCAGGTGCGTTCGATGGTGAAGAAGCCCTGCTGGGCGCGCACCTTGCCATGGCCCTGGCAGGTCGGGCAGGTGATCGGTTGCGTGCCCGACGCGGCGCCGCTGCCGTTGCAGCTGTCGCACTGGACGGAGGTGGGAACGCGCACGGTGGTTTGCGTGCCCTTGAACGCCTCTTCCAACCCGATTTCCAGGTTGTAGCGCAGATCCTGGCCGCGCCCGGCCGATCCGCCGCCGCCCCGGCGACCGCCCATGAACTCCCCGAACATCTCGTCGAAGATGTCGGCAAAGCCGCCCGAGCCACCGAAATCGAAGTTGAAGCCGCCGCCGCCCGCCCCAGGGCCGCCGCGCCCGCCGCCATTTTCAAAGGCGGCGTGGCCGAAGCGGTCGTAGGCCGCGCGCTTCTGGTCGTCCTTCAGAACGTCATAGGCTTCGCTGACTTCCTTGAACTTGTGCTCGGCGTCCTTGTCACCCTGGTTGCGGTCCGGGTGGTACTGCATCGCCTTCTTGCGGTAAGCCTTTTTCAGCTCGTCCGCGCTGGCGCCCTTTTCCACCCCGAGCAGCTCGTAATAATCCTGTTTCGCCATGGGATCCGACCGCCTTCACATCGTTCCGGGTCCGGCCTTCCGGGTCCGGGTTGCGCCGCCGCCTGGCCGCCGTTCACCGGTCCCGTCCACCGCCCCAACATACCGAAGGCCCGCCGCCGGTCACAGGCGGCGGGCCATCGATGCTCGCATCACATACGGGTCAAAAAGAAACGGCTGGTTTAGGCCGACTTCTTCTTGTCGTCGTGCACTTCCTCGAAATCGGCGTCAACCACACCGGATTCGTTGGGCTGTTGCGGCTGCGCGTCGCCGGTGGCGGCACCATCGGCCTGACCGGCCTTGTAGATGGCTTCGCCGAGCTTCATCGAGACCTGGGCCAGAGCCTCGGTCTTCGCCTTCAGCTTCTCCAGATCATCGCTGTCCATCACGCCCTTCAGCTCGGTGACGGCGGCTTCGGCGGCGGTCTTGTCGGACGCCGGGATCTTGTCGGCGTTCTCCTTGATCGTCCGCTCCGTCGTGTGGATCAGGGCGTCGGCGTGGTTGCGGGCGTCGACCAGTTCACGGCGCTTCTTGTCGTCGGCGGAATGGGCCTCGGCGTCCTTGACCATCTTCTGGATGTCGGCGTCCGACAGGCCGCCCGACGCCTGGATGCGGATTTGCTGCTCCTTGCCGGTCGCCTTGTCCTTGGCGGTGACGCTGACGATGCCGTTGGCGTCGATGTCGAAGATGACCTCGATCTGCGGCACGCCGCGCGGGGCGGGCGGGATGCCGACCAGATCGAACTGGCCGAGCGGCTTGTTGTCCACCGCCATTTCGCGCTCGCCCTGGAACACGCGGATCGTCACCGCGTTCTGATTGTCCTCGGCGGTCGAGAAGACCTGGCTCTTCTTGGTCGGAACGGTGGTGTTGCGATCGATCAGGCGGGTGAAGACACCGCCCAGCGTCTCGATGCCCAGCGACAGCGGGGTGACGTCGAGCAGCAGGACGTCCTTGACCTCGCCCTTCAGCACGCCGCCCTGAATGGCGGCACCGATGGCCACCACCTCGTCCGGGTTCACGCCACGGTGCGGCTCGCGCCCGAAGAACTGCTTCACCGCGTCGATGACCTTGGGCATGCGGGTCATGCCGCCGACCAGGATCACTTCGTCGATTTCGGCGGCCTTCAGCCCGGCATCCTTCAGCGCGGCCTTGCACGGCTCGATCGTGCGCTGCACCAGATCATCCACCAGGGCTTCCAGCTTGGCGCGGGTCAGCTTGATGTTGAGGTGCTTCGGACCGGTCTGGTCGGCGGTGATGAAGGGCAGGTTGACTTCGGTCTGCGTGGTCGAGGACAGCTCAATCTTCGCCTTTTCGGCGGCTTCCTTCAGACGCTGCAGGGCCAGCTTGTCCTTGCGCAGGTCGATGCCCTGCTCCTTGTGGAACTCGTCGGCCAGGAACTCGATGACGCGGCTGTCGAAATCCTCACCGCCCAGGAAGGTGTCGCCGTTGGTGGACTTCACCTCGAACACGCCGTCGCCGATCTCCAGGACGGAGATGTCGAAGGTGCCGCCGCCCAGATCATACACGGCGACGATGCCGCTGCCCTTCTTTTCCATGCCATAGGCAAGGGCGGCCGCCGTCGGCTCGTTGATGATGCGCAGGACTTCCAGCCCGGCGATCTTGCCCGCGTCCTTGGTGGCCTGGCGCTGGCTGTCGTTGAAATAGGCGGGGACGGTGATGACGGCCTGCGTGACCTTCTCACCCAGATAGTTTTCCGCCGTCTCCTTCATCTTGCCCAGGATGAAGGCGCTGATCTGGCTGGGGCTGTACTTCTTGCCGTGGGCTTCGGTCCAGGCGTCGCCGTTGTCACCGGCAATGATCTTGTAGGGAACCAGGCCCTGGTCCTTCTTCGTCAGCGGATCGTCGTAACGACGGCCGATCAGACGCTTGATGGCGAAGAGGGTGTTTTCCGGGTTGGTCACGGCCTGACGCTTGGCGGGCTGGCCGACCAGACGCTCACCACCCTGGGTGAAGGCGACCATCGACGGCGTCGTGCGCGCGCCTTCGGCGTTTTCGATGACCTTGGCGGACCCGCCTTCCATCACGGCAACGCAGGAGTTGGTGGTGCCGAGATCGATACCGATGACTTTGCTCATGTTCAGCCTCTTGTGTTCGGCAGATGCGTAGCGGCCCGTCGCGTCCGGCACCGCTGCGATCCCCTCCGGGTCGGTGGAACGGTTTCGAATGGATCACTGCTGGCCGAGATATAGGCGGGTGCGTTTCGGCCTGCAACGGTGCGGTGAACAGATCCCGTCGCAAATTCGGGGAAATCCTGCGGGCGGGCGGACGTCCGCCGTCGGGACCGATGACCAGGACCGCGAATAGAATACCCGGGTATTCAAGCAGATTGGCGTATATACCCGGGTATTCAGCGTTCATGAGGCAAATTGTAGCAGATGTTACAAGTCTTTCATCAAGACATCCAAGAGAGATCGCTATCCTTAACTATTCATTAACAAGCATCCGAGTGTAAATTTAAATCGAATCAATTCGCAGTTGCTATCTTTATTCGATATTTTTTGAATCCATGCGTGAAATGGGCAAAGGATTGTGTTATCTCCTTTGACATGCACGATGGTGATGCTGCCCGTCGGCTTGCAAACAGCGTTGGGAAAGGACGCTGTGGCGTCGGTGCGTGCAGCGATGGCCACGAACAGTGCTGTGTGGTCAAGGACGGTTTAGCGTGGAAGGGAAGCGCGATGATGGATGAACGACGCGATGTGGCTTTGGCCATCAAGTCCTGCTTGGACAGCCTGATGACCGACGCAGCCCGCTGCGACTTGGGGGATCTCGCGCATTTCATCAGCCTCGCCGCCCTGGCGGCGGAAGACGCGGTCGCGGCCTATGACCCGAAGGCCACCCGTCTGAACGCCATGATGACGACCGACGCCGGGCATTGCTGAACGGGCGGTGCGGATTGCGTTCGGCCGACGCGTTGAAACGCGCCACCACCGTCACGCCGCCAACGGAATTGGACGGCGCGGGGCGGCGGCGGCCAAGACATCGCGTGCCGCCGGACAGAGCATCGGAAGCATCCGCAAGTCCGCAGCAAGGACACGCCTGCACCGTTCGTGTGGACCGCTCATGATGGTGAGCGGTCGCTGACCGGCGCGTGTTTGGCTGGAAACGCCTTTACAGGAAACGCCTTTACAAAAGCTCCGCCGCGCGGATCGCTTCATCGACCTGCCCCAGCATGGCGGCGCAGGACTCGTCCCCGTCCAGAATGGCGGGCAGGGCGACGCTGAACATGGCGACGGCGGCCACGCCCGCGCGGTTGGCCCCGATCATCCACAAATAATGCGTTTCGGCCCGGCCATCCTCCTCGGTGCGCATCATCGCGAGCGCCAGCAGGCCATCGTCGCCGCGCGGTTCGACCGTGCGGTCGCCCGCGCGCTGGTCCTGCGGCCGGACGAAGCGCAGCGCCATTTCCTGCAAGGTGGCCTCCACCCCACCGGAATCCGGCTTGGGAACCACCCGGTCCGTGACCAGCCGCAGGGTGCCGTCGGCGGGCGGCGGCGGGCGGAAGGTGGCGACCGGCTGCCCTTCGACCTCCTCCACCTCAGCGGCCCAGCCGGGGGGCAGACGAAACCGCACCGTGTCGTTCCAACCGATCATCCGGCCTTCCGGCGCGTCGGCGTTCAGCGGGGAAAAGGGATCGGTCATGCGGGGCGGTCCTGATCGGGGGTGGGCGGTGCGGCGGCACGGTCAAGCGGCGGCACTGTAAGCGGTGCGGCGGTGCGCTCCAACCCTTCAGGCCATGGGGCTTTCACGGGGCTTTCAGGGGCCTTGCCGGTGCCGGGGCCGACGGGCCATGGTGGGGGGATGATCGTCTCCGCCAGCTACAAGACCGACATTCCCGCCTTTTACGGGCGCTGGTTCCTCAACCGGCTCGACGCCGGGTTCTGCACCATGGTCAACCCCTACAACGGCAAACGCCTGCGCGTGGAGTTGACCCGTCCGGCGGTGGACGGGTTCGTGTTCTGGACCAAGAACATCGGCCCGTTTCTCGACGGGTTGGCCCAGGTGGCGGCGCGCGGCTTTCCCTTTGTCGTCCAGCACAGCGTCACCGGCCTGCCGGGATCGCTGGAACGCTCCGTGCCGGATTGGCGGTTGACGGCGGAGCGGCTGGCGGGGGTGCGCGACCGTTGGGGGCCGCGCGCGGTGGTCTGGCGGTATGATCCCATCGTCCTCACCGCCGACACGCCGCCCACCTGGCACCGGGAAACCTTCGCGGCGCTGGCACGCGCCCTGCGCGGCACGACGGACGAGGTGGTGGTGTCCTTCCTGGAACCCTACCGCAAGACGGCGCGCAATCTGGCGGCGGCGGGGGTGGCGTGGCGCGATCCCGATCTGGCGGACAAGCGCGCTCTGTTGAGCGATCTGGCCGTTGTCGCGGCGGGGGAGGGGATGCGGCTGACCCTGTGCACCCAACCGGATCTGGTCGATCCGGCGGGCGGGGCATCAGGCTGGGGGCCTGCGCGCTGCGTGGACGCGGCCCGCCTGTCGGACGTCGCCGGGCGGGCGCTGGCGGCGCGGGAGAAGGGCAACCGCCCCGGCTGCCTGTGCGCCGAAAGCCGGGACATCGGCGATTACGACAGTTGCCCGCACGGCTGCGTCTATTGCTACGCCGTGGCGAGCCGGGCGGCGGCGCAGCGGCGCTTCGCCCGGCACGACCCGGCGGGGGAGTCGCTGGTCCCGCGCCCGCTTACGGGCACACCTTCTTGACGGTTTCGACCAGCTTTTCCGGGTTGAAGGGCTTGACCAGCCAGCCGGTGGCCCCGGCCTCGCGCCCGGCGGTCTTCTTGGCCGGGTCGGCTTCGGTGGTCAGCAGCAGGATCGGGGTGGCGCGGTTGGTGGCGGTCCCCCGGATCGCCTTGGTCAGCGCCAGGCCATCCATGCCCGGCATGTTCAGATCGGTGATGATGCAGTCGAATTTCCGCTGATTGACCAACTGCAACGCCGCCGTGCCGTCTGCGGCTTCAGCAACGCTGTAACCGGCCTTTTGCAGGGTGAAGCCGACCATGTCGCGGATGGTCTTGGAGTCATCAACGGTCAGAACGCTTTTGGCCATGAGGCTTCTCCAGGCGGTTCCCGTGGGGGTCCTTTGCGGGCGCGGTTCCCTTGCGGGGCGGCACACCGCCAAGCCCTAGGCAATTTTGCGAGCGCGGTCAACCGGATGGCGAACCGGACAGGGCAATCGCTTGAACGAGCGGTCATCATCACGCAAGCAAGAATAGACACGGATTTCACGGATAAAAGGATGGATTGCACGGATTCTTGACTCCAATTGCCTCCCACACCCCGTCAGGAGGGGTGCCGCAAAATGGCAAACAGGGTGCTCTGAGGCGCGTTCCGCGAAATCCGCGAAAAAATCCGTGGAATCCGTGTCCATTCTTGTTTTGGTAGGGTGCACAATGCTTCAAGCGATTGCCCTTGCGAACCGGGCGGCGGCGGCGGTGGGGCCGCCCGCCGTCCGGTTGCGTCACGGTCAGGCGGTGGTGTTGATGTGCTGGCCACCGGCGTCGGTCGGGCTGGCCTTGGCCACGCCGACCATGGCTTCGCGCAGCAGGCGGCCATGGATGGTGTAGCCGGGCTGGAGCACCTGGACGACGGTTCCCGCCGGTTTGCCGGTGTTTTCGATCTCGAACATCACCTGATGGAAATTCGGGTCGAACATCTCCCCGGTCGGGTCGATGCGCTTGATCCCGGCGCGGTCGAAGGCGGCGAACAGTTGGCGTTCGGTCGCCTCGACGCCCACGGCCAACCCCTTGACCATTTCGTCCTGCTCGCGGCCTTCGGCCGGAACGGCGTCCAGGGCGCGGCGCAGGTTGTCGGCCACCGACACCAGCTCCTTGGCGAAGCTGGAGACGGCGAATTTGCTGGCGTCCTCGCGGTCGCGCTGGGCGCGGCGGCGGGTGTTTTCGGCTTCCGCCATGGCGCGCAGAACCTGATCCTTCAGGTTGGCGACCTCGGCCTCCAGCGCGGCGACGCGGTCGGCGGGGGCGTCGGTGGCGGTCTCGGCGGCGGGGGTGTCCACCTCGGTCTCGGCGGGCTTGGTCTGCTCTTCGCTCATGGAATTCTCGGCTTCTTGGTTCGGTCGATTGAGGCGGGTTGCGGGTGAAAACCGGTCAGCCGACCAGACGGCTGACCACCTTGGCGGTGTAATCCACCAGCGGGATGATGCGGGCGTAGTTGATGCGGGTCGGGCCGATGACGCCGATGGCCCCGATCACCTGTTCCCGGCTGTTCTGAAAGGGCGAGATGATCATGGTGCAACCGCTGTGGTTGAACAGCACATTCTCCGCCCCGATGAAAATCTGCACGCCGTCGCCCCGCCCGGTGGCGTCGAGCAGGCGCAGCATCGCTTCCTTGGTCTCCAGCGCTTCGAACAGCGACCGCACCCGCTCCAGGTCGGAGATGGCGGTCACGTCCTCCAGCAGCTTGGATTGGCCGCGCACGATGAGTTGGCCGGAATCCATCCCGGCGCTGCCCGACCAGGTGGCCAGACCGGCGGCGACGACGCGGCGCGACAGCTCGTCCAACTCGGTCTGCTGCTCCTGGATTTCGGTCAGCACGTCCTGGCGGGCCTCGTCCAGCGTGCGGCCGACCAGCCGGGCGCTGAGGTAGTTCGACACGACTTGCAGCGTGGAGGCGGGCAGGCCGACCGGGACCTCGATCACGCGGTTTTCCACCAGCCCGTTTTCGTTGACCAGCACGACCAGCGCCCGGCCCGGCCCCAGGGCGACGAATTCGATGTGCTTCAGCGGCCGGTCGGTCTTGGGGGCCAGCACCAGCCCGGCGCAGCGCGACAGGCCGGACAGCATGCCGGTGGCCTCCGACAGCACATCGGCCAGGGCGCGTCCGGATCCGGCGCATTGCGCCTCGATCGTCACCCGTTCCTCGTCGGTCAGGGCGCCGACCTCCAACAGGCCGTTCACGAACATGCGCAGCCCGGCGTCGGTGGGGATGCGCCCGGCCGACGCGTGCGGGGCGTAGAGCAGCCCCTGTTCCTCCAGATCCGCCATGACGTTGCGGATGGTGGCGGGCGACAGGGTCATGCCCAGCCGCCGCGAAATCGTGCGCGACCCCACCGGTTCGCCCGACGCCACATAGGCGTCGACGATCAACCGGAAAATGTCGCGCGACCGCTGGTTCAGCTCGGAGATCATGGCCTGGAACATCGGAACGGGGTTGAGGCGAAGCGCCTCAACGCCGTCCGAATTTAGGGAGATCAGACCGCCGAATCAACGTGTCGGGCGCGCTTGTCCTCACGCCTCGGCAACAAAGGCGCGGTATTGGGTGGCGATGGCGCTGACGGCGGCGTCAAACAGGCGCTGGCCGTGCTCCGGGCTGGCCAAGCCGGGGGCCGATCCGATGCGCCCGTCGGGGTAGCGGCGGCGGAAATCGCGGGCGTCGTGGAAGCCGCCCGCCGGGGCCTGTTCCGGTTCCATTGCCACCCGCTTGATCGCCTCGGGATGCGCGAACTGGGTCAGCGACACCTCGCTGGGGGTGGCGTGCGAGCCTTCCTTGCCCTGGTAGAACTCGCGCGACAGGCGGCCGATCTCCGGGTTTTCCCACCAATTGACCAGGGTGCAGCGCAGATCCGGGGCGTCGCGGCCGCGCAAGGCCCGCTGTTCGGCGTAGACCTCGTAAAAGGCGGCGCGGATCGACGGGATGTTGCCGCCATGGCCGTTGATGAAGAAGAAGCGTTCGAACCCGTGTTCGGCCAGCGAACCGACGTAATCGCGGATCACCGCGATCAGGGTGGATGGCTTCAGCGTCATCGAGCCGGGGAATTCCATGTGGTGCACGGCCATGCCCACCGGGATGGTGGGGCCGACCAGCGCGCCGGTGGCGTCGCCCACGCCGCGCGCGATCACCTCGGCGCAAATGGCGTCGGTGCCGACCAAGCCGTTCGGCCCGTGCTGTTCGGTGGAGCCGATGGGCATGACGATGCCCTTCGACGTCGTCAGATAGGCTTCGACCTCGATCCAGGTGCTGAGATGCAGTTGCACGATGGTCCCGTCCCGCTGGGGTGATTGGTCCCACCAGCATAGGATGGCGGGTTTGCTCGACCAACCCCGCTCGGTGTGGGGTGCGTCATGCGGTGGACGCTTACGCCGGCCCATGAGCCTTGCGATGAGCGCCGTTCCAAGGCCGCAACGCCTGATCGGCGATCCAGCCCCCGGCCAGCAGGGCGGCGACGAACACCAGCGCCGACAGACCGTCGCCACCCAGCAGGACCAGCGCCGGGCCGGGACACACCCCGGCCAGCCCCCAGCCCAGCCCGAACAGGGCGGAGCCGCCGATCAACCGGGCGTCGATCCGCTTGGTGTCGGGCAGGCTGATCGTCTCGCCCAACAGGGCGACCGGCTGGCGGCGGGCGAGGGCGAAGGCGGGGGCGGCCACGGCGATGGCCCCGATCATGACGAAGGCCAGGGTCGGATCCCAGGCCCCGGCGACGTCGAGAAAGGCCAGAACGCGGGCCGGATCGGTCATCCCGGCGACGATCAACCCGATTCCGAAGAGAAAGCCGAAAAGCCCGGCGGCAAGGCTGCGCATCGACACTCTCCTTACACCAGATGGCGCATGACGAAGACCGTCGCGGCGGCGGCGGCCATGAACACCAGCGTGGCGGCCAGCGAGCGCGGCGACAGGTTGGCGATGCCGCAGACGCCATGCCCGCTGGTGCAGCCCGACCCGATCCGCGTGCCGATCCCGACAATCAGCCCGGCGGCGATCAACAGCGAGGCCGGGTGCAGGGCGAAGGCGTCCGGCGTCGGAATCCCCCACAGCCGCGCCGCCAGCCCGGCGAGGATCAGGCCGCCGACAAAGGCCCATTGCCAAGGCGCGCCGCCCGGACGGACGGCGCGGGCCAGGATGCCGCTGATCCCGGCGACCCGCCCATTCACCAACAGCATCCCCGCCGCCGCCGCGCCAATCAACGCGCCGCCGATCAAAGCCTCGATTGGACCCGCCATCGCGTCACCTCGTTTCCCCGCCCAACGCCGGGCGTTCCGTCCACGCGCCCCTTATTGCATAAACACTTTCTAATATAAAGGGGCTTCGCGGATCCGGTTCAGCGTCAGAAGCGCCAGGAGACGCCGCCGCCCAGCGCGATCTCGCTCAAGCGGATGTTGGCCTCGCCGCCGCCGAACCCGGCGGGGGGGAAACCGGCGGGGATGGACCCCGACCCCTTGACCGTCGTCGGCAGGCCATAGAGGCCATACAGGCTGACGTCGACGCTCTTGCTCACGCTCCAGGTCGCGCCAGCGGTGATTTGGTGTTGGATGGTGGCGGGGGCCAGGATGTTGAGGAAGGTTTGGCTCTGCGGGATCGGCTGGGTGGTGTAGCCATAGCCGACGCGGATTTGCCAATCTGGCGTCAGGGCGTAATTCGCCCCGATCTTGATCGAGGTGGTGTCCTTCCAGCCAAAGCCGGGGCCGTCGCTGGAGCCAAGCGCCCGCCCGGCGAGAAGGCGTTGGAAGCTGTTGCCGACCGCGCCGACGTCGCTGTAGGCGATCCGCCGGACGTCGGCGGCGAGGTCGAGCCTGTCCGACGCCTTGACGGCGACGCCAATCCCGTAGGAGGACGGAACGTCGAAATCCCCTTGGTCGGCGAACAGCCCTTTGTATTTTTTGAATCCGTCACCGTAGGTCTTCGACTGCCACGACGCGCCGACCGACAGCCACGGCGTGATCTGGCCCAGCCAACCGACCCGGACGCCCGCCCCCCAAAAATCATCGCGGCCCTTGTTCGACACCGCCGAGGGCTGTTGGGAGAATCCGGCGAAGGCACCGATCCCCTGCGCCTTGAACCGTTCGTTGACGAGGTTCAGGGCGACGCCCAGGCTGTGCCCCTCGGCGATTTTGTAGGCGATGGTCGGGGAGATGAAGAGTTGCTGAAGATCGACGCCCGCCTTTCCGGTCGCGCCAAAGCGGGCGTAGGGGTTGTCGCGGTAGTCGGTGTTCATCCCGCCATTGCCATAGACCGCCAGCCCCACCGCCAGCCGGTCGTTGAGTTGGCGGACATAGCCCAGCTCTGGAATGTAAAAGGCCCCCCGGTCGTTGCCGCCAAAGCTCTGGTCGGGGCCGAAGGCGTTGCCGGTGATCGTGGCGCTCCGCGTCGGGTGGAAGTAATCGACGCCCGCGTCCAGGCGGTTGCCGAGCGCGGTGGCGCTGGCCGGGTTGGCGGCGATGGACAGCGCCTCTTTGGGATAGGCGATGGCGACGCCCGCCATTCCTTTCGCCTGGGTCCCCACCCCATGGGTGAAATAGCCGTCGGTGGCGGCGGCGGGGTGCGCGGCACCAACCGCGAGGACAAGCCCGGCAAGGGCGGAAAGACGGAAGGGTTGCATGGGCCTCTCTGACGGTCGGGGTGTGATGCGATGCGCGTGTGATTAACCCACATTGAGCATGTAAATTATGTGTATTTTATTTATATAAATCTACTAAATCAATATTGTTATGAGGCGACCGGGCGGATGGTTTGACCGAACGGCGCATGATCCACCTAAGATGATTGTTGGCTCTGGGATCATCGCGGAACGGGATTGACCGGATGGCTTTCCTCCCGCCATACACAGGCGTGCAATCAGGCTCTGCAACGAGGGTTCGCTCTTGGTCGCTCGCATCAACACCGTGGCGTTTCAGGGCATCGAGGTGCTGGGCATCGACGTGCAGGTGCAGATGTCCGGCGGCATCGTCGCCTTCACCATCGTCGGGCTGCCGGACAAGGCGGTGGCCGAAAGCCGCGAGCGGGTGCGCGCGGCGCTGCACGCGCTGGGGCTGGCGCTGCCCGCCAAGCGCATCACCGTCAACCTCGCCCCGGCGGACGTGCTGAAGGAGGGCAGCCATTTCGATCTGCCCATCGCGCTGGCGCTGCTGACCGTGATGGGCGTGCTGCCGGACGCGGAGATGGCCCGCTACGTCGCCTTAGGCGAACTGGCGTTGGACGGGGCCTTGACCCCGGTGGCCGGGGTGTTGCCCGCCGCCATCGACGCGCTGGCCCACGACCGGGGCTTGATCTGCCCGGCGGCCTGCGGCGGCGAAGCGGCCTGGGCCGGGCCGGATCTGGAAGTGCTGGCCCCCGCGACCCTGCTGGCGCTCATCAACCATTTCAAGGGCAGCCAGGTGCTGACCCCGCCCAAGCCACGCCTTCAGGAATCCGGGCCGCCGCCGCTCGACCTGCGCGACGTCAAGGGCAACGAAACCGCCAAGCGGGCGTTGGAGGTGGCCGCCGCCGGATCCCACAACCTGCTGATGATCGGCCCGCCCGGATCGGGCAAATCCATGCTCGCCGCCCGGCTGCCCGGCCTGCTGCCGCCGCTCGACCCGGCGGAGGCGCTGGAGGTGTCGATGATCCACAGCGTCGGCGGGCTGTTGGAGGATGGCAAGCTGTTGCGTCAACGCCCCTACCGCGCGCCGCACCAGTCGGCCAGCCTGCCCGCCCTGGTCGGCGGCGGCACACGGGCCAAGCCGGGGGAAATCTCCCTGGCGCATCAAGGCGTTCTCTTCCTCGACGAACTGCCGGAATTTCCCCGCCCGCTGTTGGAGGCGCTGCGCCAACCGCTGGAAACCGGCAGGGCGGTGGTCAGCCGGGCCAACCACCACGTCACCTACCCGGCGCGCGTCCAGTTGATCGCGGCGATGAACCCGTGCCGCTGCGGCCATCTGGACGACGCGTCGCTCGCCTGCGCCCGCGCGCCCAAATGCGCCCTGGATTATCAGTCGAAAATCAGCGGCCCGCTGTTCGACCGCATCGATCTGCACATCGATGTGCCCGCCGTCAGCCCCGCCGACCTCAGCCTGCCGCCGCCCGCCGAGGGCAGCGCCGAGGTGGCCGCGCGGGTGGCGGTGGCCCGCGCCATCCAGGCGGAACGTTACGCCGGTCACGCGGGCGGCGGTGGCCCGGCGGTCCGCACCAACGCCGAAGCCGATGGCGAATTGCTGGAACGCGTCGCCGCCCCCGACGCCGACGGCCGCGCCCTGCTGACCGACGCGGCGGAGCGGATGAAGCTGTCGGCGCGCGGCTATCACCGGGTGATGCGGGTGGCGCGCACGCTGGCCGATCTGGGCGGCGGCGGCGGGGTGCGGCGGCGGCACATCGCCGAAGCGCTCAGTTACCGCCGGATCGCGCCGGGGCGGTGAGGGCGGCTGACTCAGGGTGTGCTTTTGGCCAGGGCAATGGCGGCTTCGATCGCCTTGCGGGCTTGTGGGCTGTTTTTCCAGCAACTGCTGCCAACCGCGACCGCCGCCGCCGCGCACAGGGCGGCGGCGTCCTGTTGGGCGAGCGTGGACAGGCTGTGGATGCCAAGCTGCTCCAACCGCGCGATCACCGTCGGGCCAACCCCTTTGACGGCCAACAGGCGATTCCGTTCGTCCGGTGAGAAGGGCATGGAGCCGTGTCCTATGGCCGGTCGAAGCTGGGCGGTTTGCCCGCAGCGGGGCAGGCGTTGGCGGGCAGGGTTTCGGATTCGACGAAGGTGACGGCGGCGGTGATCGCGCACTCCTCGGTCGCGGTCACGAGATGCCCGGCGCTGCGGAAGACGAGATGGCGGCTTTTCGGCAGGGTGGCGGCGGCGCGGTCGCCCCACTCCGGCGGCGTCACCGGGTCATAGGCCCCCGACAGCAGCAGCACCGGAACCGGGCTGGCCACCGGCAGGCGTTCGGACGGTTCCTGTTGCCCGGCGGGCCACAGGCGGCACACCCGTTGCCCCGGATCGTCGGCCAGGATGGAGCCGTAGGGGGAGTAGCGCCGGGCGCTTTCCGCTTGCTTGACCGGGTCGGCGGGATTGACCGTTTCGCGGCATTCGGTGGAAAAGGCCAGACCATCGGCGGTGTCGGGATCGCCGAGCCAACTGGTCGGCGCCCATTCGGCCACCGCGTCGTAGCGGCCACGGGTGGCGCGGTCGAGCATCGCCGGAACGCTGGGAACCGCCTCGCCGGTGGCCATGGCCTCCAGCCCGGCGGCGATCAGCGAGGCCCCGTTCAGGCGCAGGGCGCGGCGGGATTCGAACTCCCCCACCACCAGATCGACCGGGGTGGCGTTCAGCCGCTCCACCAGCGCCAGAAAGCGTTTTTCCAGATCCGGGTAGGCGGCGCGGCAGGTGCGGTTGGTGGCGCAATCGTCGAACAGCCGCCGGAAGGCGCGATGGGCCAGCCAGGGCGCGTCCTCCTGCGCGTTCACATCGGGCGGGTAGACCGAGTCCAGGACGGCGCTGCGCACCCGCCCGCCGGGGCGGCGCAAAATCTCCAGCGCGACGCGGGTCCCGTAGGACACGGCGAACAGGTTGACCCGCTGCGCGCCCAGCGCGCTGGCGACGTCCAGCGCGTCGTCGGCGGCGATGGGGGTGGAAAACAGACCGCCGTCCAGCCCCATGGCCTTGAAGCGGTTGACGCAGGTGGTGACGGCGGCGCGTTCGGCCTGCGCCCGCTGTTCGCGCGTCACCGGGCGGGCGCGGGGGGAGGCCCCGACGCTGTCCAACTCCGGACAATCGGTGTCGGGTTCGGCCCGGCCCACACCGCGCGGGTCGAACAGGATGAGGTTGCGGGTCCGGCGGAAGGGGGCGGACAGCTCCCACCACACCTCCATCTTTTCCTCGGTCGCCTCGCCGCTGCCAAAGGGGGACGCCCCCGGCCCGCCTTCCAGAAACAGCACTGGATCGGCGGCGGGCTGGCGCGCGCTGCTCAACAGCACGGCGACGGGCAGGCGGAAATGGCCCGACCCGGCGCGGTCGCGCCGTTCCGGCACGGCGACGGTCCCGCACAGCGCGGCCTCGCCATCCGGCACGCTGAACCAGCAGGGTCCGGGGGTGAAGCGCGCCTCGGCCCGCAGCGGCGACGCGCCCGGCAGCGCGGCGGCGGCCACCGCCACCACGGCGAAAGCGGTCGCGCGCGCCACTGGAGCCAAATTTGGAACCAAATTTGGAACCAAACGGGCAATCGACGGCCACCGGGGCCGCGCGGAGGGGGCGCAGACAGGCACGGCTACAGGCTCCCGGACGAAAGGGAGAGGGACGACAAGGGGCGGGACGGATCCCGCAACACGGGTGCGGATTGTTTGACCGACCGCCCGCCGCTTGTCCAGCCAAGCCGGTGCGCGCGCCGGGCCGCCGGAAAACGCCGTCGCTGCGGTGCAGAAATGCCACAGACGGCGGGCGTGGCAACGCTCAATCCGGCGGTCAATCCGGCGCTCAATCCGGTGTTGAACCGCGCAGCACCCGCAGGGACCCGCTGGGGCTGTCGCCCAGGGCGCGCGGCAGGGCGATCAAGGCGGGCAGGGCAATCTCTTCGGGACGATGTGTAGCGCAGGGTACGGCGCTCTCCGTCCTGTGTCGAGCGGATGGCCGCTCCTCGCGTCTCCACCCGATCAAAAAGGATTTGTCCAATGCCGCGCATTCTCCCGCTGGACCGCAACGCCCCGCCCGCCTCGGTCGCCCCGCAATTCGCCGCCGTCAAGGGCAAGCTTGGCATGGTCCCGAATCTGGTGGCGACGCCGGGTCAGTCGCCGGTGGCGTTGAACGCCTATCTGGGGCTGGCCGAAACGGTCGGTGTCGGCCTGCTGTCCGCCCCCGACCTCAACGCCGCCCGCGCCGGTGGCCTGAACGACGGCGAGATCCTGGAGGTTCTGGCCAACGTCGTCCTGAACATCCTGACCAACCACGCCAACCACATCGCCGAAACGACCGTCGATTTCCCGGCGGCCCGCCCGTTGGCCGTTTGACCCGTTCCCACACCCTGACGCGAGAAAACAGATATGACCGTGAGTGTTTCCGTGCGGTTGCGCCGCGCCCTCTTCGGCCGTGCTGCCCTGGTGGGCCTGACCCTGGCCGGTCTGGCCATTACCCGATGGCCTGGCCGACGCATGGGGGCTGGGCCGTCGCCCGTCTGGCGCTGATCGCGCGCGGGGCGGGGCCGTGGTCGCTGGACGCCCTGCTGGCCCGCCGATCCGGCCCGGCGTGACCAGCCCCGTTGCCGAAACCACACAGTTTGAAAAATCGCGCACGACGTGCAGCGTTGGGCGGATGGCTTCTTGACGAAACACATCCGACTGCGGAACTATTTCAGGCACAGGAGGCGACCAGCCCGGTCGCCTTTTTGCGTTTGGCGGTTTCGTCGGGTCGAAACCGTGTGGACAAGAAGGAGAACCATCATGCCGACCCTGTGGACGGCGTTGCGGAGTCGTTGGTTGGGGTCCGGTGACAGCGCCGGTTCCGACCGTTTGATGGGCCTGGACCATCTGTGCGAGCATCTGCGGCGCGACATCGGGCTGAACCGGAACGACAGCCTGTTCGACGCCCCGGTCCCCCACCGGGACCGCAGCCCGGCCGACCTGCGCAGCGTTTTCACGTTGCAACCCTATCGCTGACCGGCGATACCCGATCCAGCCCGCGCACGCCCGTGCCGGGTATCCCTTATCCCTCACGCTTTTGTTCAACCTCTGGAGAACCACGATGAAAACCGTCGTACCCGCCACTTGGACCCGCCGAACCGGCGGTCCGGCCAATCGCGCCGCAAACCCAGCCCATCAACGCAACCTTCGCCTTGACCCCTTGCCCCTACCCGACCTTCGGACATCAAGAGGATCCCATGTCAGTGTTTCTGGGCTTTTGCGGCCATCGTCTCTTCGTTGAGCACGCCCAGTGGGCATCGCCGGACGGGTTGTTCGACCTGCGGCGGGAAAACGGGGAATTCATCCTATGGCTTGGACGTTTGAACGTCATCTACACACCGGCCCGTTGGGGACCACCGTCGCGCTCCGTGTAGCGCTGGACGGCGCGGGGGCGATCTGATGCCGAACCGTGTTCGTTATGACGAGGTCGCCACCGTCGTCCAGGTGCTTGAGGCGTTCCGCAAGCTCGACCCCGACCTGCCGATTCAATACGCGTTGAGTTTCATGACCATCGCGCAGAGCGAAGGCATTTCGATTGGCGAGCTGGCGGAGCGTCTGGGCATCGCCCAATCCTCGGCCTCGCGCAACGTCGCCGCGCTCAGCCGTTGGCACAGCTTCGGCAAGGCCGGGCTGGATCTGGTCCAGGCGCAGGAAGATCCGCGCGAACGCCGCCGCAAGATCGTGACGCTGACCGACCATGGTCGCGCCTTTCTGGCCGAGCTGCGCGGCATCGTCACGCCGCCCGACAACCGTCGGCCCGCCGCCGTCAAGCTCGCCTGAGAATTCCTGCCGGGCAATCGCTTGAGCGAGCGGTCATCGTCACGCACGCAAGAACAGACACGGATGTCACGGACAAAAGGATGGATTGCGCGGATTTTTGACTCCAATGGCCTCCCGCATCCCGTCAGGAGGGGGGCCGCACAATCGCAAACAGAATGGCTCTGAGACGGGTTCCGCGAAATCCGTGAAAAAATCCGTGGAATCCGTGTCCATTCTTGTTCTGGTCGGGTGCCCAAGGCTTCAAGCGATTGCCCTGAGAATTCCTGTTTGACATTGCCTGCGCCGTTGCGAAGGACCACAGGCGTCAGGTCCGGGGAGGGGCCAAGGCGTCGCGCAGCATCACCGCCAGCGTGCGCACCGCCAGTTCCTGCCGTTCCAGCCCCATGCCCAGCCGCCCCGGCACGCCGGTCGCCTGTTCGGGCAGCAAGGGCAGGTGAAAAAAGCCCATCGGCACGTCCAGATCGGCGGATTCGATGGCGTGGCGGGCGCGGTAAAACAGATGGTTGCCGAGAAAGCCCCCGGCGAAGTCGCTGAAGGTCACAGGCACCCCGGCCATCGCCAATTCCCGCATCACGCGCGGCAAGGGCAGGGTGGAACCATAGGCCGCCGGCCCGTCCTCGGCGATCGTCTGCTCGGTGCGGACGGTTCCCGCCGCGTCGGCCCGTTCGCTTTCGTCGCGGTTCCAGGCCAATCGCTCGATCTGCACGCTGTCGCTGTCGGCGGACACGGCAAAACACAGGGCCGCCGCCGGTTGGTGTTCGTCCAACAGCGCGGCGAAGGCGTCGCCGCAGGCGTCGTACAGCGGCGGCAGCAGCGCCGCGACCACCCCCGGTTCCCCGGCCAGCCGATCCATCAGCAGCGCGGATGAATCGACCGCATCCTCGCCGATGGGCAGGAAACCGGTGAGCAGGATGGGGGCGGTCATGGCGCGACCCTCATGGCGCGAAACGCTCCCTTACGGACGCAGCAGACCGATGATGTCCTTGACGTCGTTCAGGTTCTTGTCCGCGATGGCGGCGGCGCGCTCGCCGCCCTTGCGCAGCAGGCGGTCGATTTCCCCCTTGTCGGCCAACAGCTCCTTCATGCGGCTGGTCATCGGGGCCAGCTTGGCGACCGACAGATCGACCAGGGCGGCCTTGAAGCCGGAGAATTGCGCCCCGGCGAACTCGGCCAGCGTCTGTTCGCGGCTCTGCCCGGCCAAGGCGGAATAGATGGTCACGAGGTTGTCGGCCTCGGGGCGGGCCTCCAGCTCCGTCACCGTTTCCGGCAGGGGTTCCGGGTCGGTCTTGGCCTTGCGGATCTTCTGCGCGATGGTGTCGGCGTCGTCGGTCATGTTGATGCGCGAATATTCGGATTCGTCCGACTTCGACATCTTCTTTTTGCCGTCGCGCAGGCTCATCACGCGCGTCGCCTCGCCCAGGATCTGGGGTTCGGGCAGCGGGAAGAACTCCGTCTCATAACGGCGGTTGAAGGCCCCGGCGATGTCGCGGGCCAACTCCAGATGCTGCTTCTGATCCTCGCCCACCGGCACATGGGTGGCCTTGTACAGCAGGATGTCGGCGGCCATCAGAGTGGGGTAGGCGTACAGGCCCAGATTGGCCATGTCCTTTTGCTTGCCCGCCTTTTCCTTGAACTGGGTCATCCGGTTCAGCCAGCCGAGCGGCGTGTGGCAGGACAGGATCCACCCCAATTCGGAATGGCCGGAGACAAAGGACTGATTGAACAGGATGTTCTTGTCCGGGTCGATGCCAGCGGCGATGTAGGCGGCGGCGACCTCGCGGATGTTGTTGCGCAGAACCTCGGGGTCCTGGTCGATGGTCAGGGCGTGCAGATCGACGACGCAGAAAATGCATTCGTAGCTGTTCTGCAGCTCAACCCAATTGCGCAGCGCCCCCAGATAGTTGCCGAGGTGAAGCTGCCGGGTCGGCTGCATGCCGGAAAAGATGCGGTTCACGGATCGTCTCGCTCGAAAACTCTGGGAGGCGGCAGTTATCGCCCCCCGACGTCCGCCGGTCAAGGCGCGGTGCGAAAAAGCGGACGGTTTGGCGGGGTGTGGCTGTTCAGGGTCAACAACCCCGAGATGTGCAGTTTTGGTTGTTGCGCACACAGTCGTGTGCTACCGCCAATGTGTGTGGTCGGGAGGGGGCGGACCGGCCGCCCCCGCCACACGAAGAAGGACTTGAGGATGAAGGAATTCCTCACCCTTCTGGTCCTGATCCTGGAAGTGATCAAGCGGTTGCTTGAGCTTCTGGGCTAAGGACCGGACCGGGGGAGCGGCGTCTAGCCACGTCGCTCCCTTGATCCAAAGATAGGACGACGCCCGGTTGACCGCAAGAGGGGGGCATCGCCAAACGCACGACAAGATTGTGGACGTTCGGACCTCAGACCGCCGGGCGGCGGCGTTCGATGGCGTCCCACAGCAGGGCTTCCAACTGCACGCCGTTCAGGCGGTTGATCTCCTGGATGCCGGTGGGGGAGGTGACGTTGATTTCGGTCATATAGTCGCCGATCACGTCCACGCCGACAAAAATCAGCCCCTTTTCCCGCAGGACCGGGCCGATGGCGGCGCACATGGCGCGTTCGCGTTCGGTCAGGTCGGTTTTCTGGGCGCTGCCACCGGCGTGGAAATTGGCGCGGGCCTCGCCGTCCTGCGGCATGCGGCTGACGGCCCCGACCGGCTCGCCATCGACCAGGATGATGCGCTTGTCGCCCTGGCGGATTTCGGGGAGGTAGCGTTGCACGATCACCGGCTCGCGGTAGAGCTGGGTGAACATCTCCAACAGGGAGCCGAGATTCTCGTCATCGGGCTTCAGGTGGAAGACCCCGGCCCCGCCGTTGCCGAACAGCGGCTTGACGATGATGTCCTTGTGCTCCGCCCGGAACTCCAGAATGGCCTGCTTGTCGCTGGTGATGAGCGTCGGCGGCATCAGATCGGGGAAGCGGGTGATGAACAGCTTTTCCGGGGCGTTGCGCACCTCCGCCGGGTCGTTCACCACCAAAACCTTGGGCTGCACATGCTCCAGCAGGTGGGTGGAGGTGATGTAGGCCATGTCAAAGGGCGGATCCTGCCGCAGCAGGATGACATCCATGGTGCTGAGATCGGTTAGGACCGGTTCGCCCAGCGTGTAATGGGTGCCGCGCTGGCGGACCACGGTCATCTCACGGACGCGCGCGGTCAGGCGGTTGCCGGTCAGGATCAGGTCGCGCGGGTGGTAATGGTACAGACGATGGCCGCGCTTTTGCGCCTCCAGCGCCATCATGAAGCTGGAATCGGTGTCGATGTTGATCGACTCGATGGGATCCATTTGGAACGCAACGGCAAGGCTCATGACGACTCTCCGGCCTTCGGAACGGCCCTTGGGAATGGGTGGGGGGTGGTGTCCGGCGTATGAACCTGTTCAGTTCAACCGCTTCTTCAAGGTCTGGATCAGCGAGGCGGTCTGATGGCGTTGGTGCTGGTCGCCGCTCAGCGCCATGAAGGTTTCCAGCGCGGCGATGGCGTCGGTCAGCTTGCCCGCGTGGGCCTCCAGCAGCCCGGTTTCCCGCCACAGCGCCGGTTCCTGCGGGGCGAGCAGGCGCATGGCCTCCAGCACCTCCAGCGCCTTGGCCACATCGTGGGCCGACAGGTGGCGCAGCTTGATGTTGTTTTGCAGGCGCAGCAGCACGTCGCGGTTCGACACCGGGCGGTAATGCTCGGGCGACAGTTCCGCCTCGCTGCCCGCCGTCGCCTTCAGCAGGTCGCGCAGGTCGGCCGCGCTGCGGATTTGGCCGTCGTTGAACGGGTCGATGATGGCGCGGGCCGGTCCCAGATCGACGCGGATCAGGAAATGGCCGGGGAAATTCAGGCCGACGATCGGCCAGCCCTGCGACCGGGCGGCGTGCATGTACAGGATGCCCAGCGCCACCGGCAACCCGCGCCGCCGGTCGATCACCCGCATCAGGTTGGCGTTCTGCAAATCATCGTAGGTGTCGTGATCGCCGGAATAGCCGTGGCGTTCGCCGATGACGTGGCGCAGCAGATCGATGCGGCTTTCCAGGCTTTCGGTCGCGCGGAAGCGGTCGTCCACCCGGTCGGCCACATCGTCCAGGATCGCCCGGATGTGGCGGCGGTAGCCGGACAGGTCGGCGTCGGGCGTGTCCAGCGCGGCCAGGGCCAGGGCGGCTTCGGCCAGATCGATGGCCTCGTCCGGCAGCTCCCCGGTGTGGCTCAGGATCGCGCGGGCTTCGGCGTGGCGGGTCAAAAGCCTGTCCTTCCGTGCTGTGGCGGGACGGTTGTCCGCGTCCCGTCCGGTCGTCAGAGCCGCCACGCGTCGATCAGGTGGCGGGGCCAGGACCAAGGCGTAACCAGCATCACGTCGAAGCGCAAGACATAGCCCGCATATTGCGGGTTGGCCGCCAGATAGACATGGGCCGCCCGGGCCAGACGGCCGCGCTGGCGGGCGTTCACCGCCTCGTTGGCGGCGTCCCAATCGGCGCGCGCCTTCACCTCGACCACGGCGATGGTCTGGCCGCGCCGGGCGACGATGTCGATCTCGCCCATCGGCGTGCGCAGCCGGTTGGCGAGGATGCGGTAGCCCTTCAGCCGCAAGGCCCAGCGGCACAAGCCTTCCGCCCAGCGCCCGAAGCGTTCGGCGTGGCGGCGCATCGCGTCGGGGTCAGCCATGGCCTGGTCCTTCACCGCGTGTCAACGGGCCTCGGGTCAATTCCAGGGCGCGGGCGTAGACGGCGCGTTTGGGTTGGCCGGTGCGGGCGGCGACGTCGGCCGCCGCGTCGCGCACCGACAGACGGGTCAGCGCCTCGCGCAGCAGGCTGTCGATGTCGGCCTCGCTGGGGGCCTCCTCCGCGCCGGGCGGACCGATGACGAGCACCACCTCGCCGCGCGGCGGACCGGCCTCGGCGTAATGGGCGGCCAGTTCGGGCAGGGTTCCGCGCCGGACCTCTTCATACAGCTTGGTCAACTCGCGGGCGACGGCGGCCTCGCGCGGGCCGAGAATGTCGGCGAGATCGGCCAGCGAGTCCGGCAGGCGCTGCGGCGATTCAAAGAACACCAGGGTGGCGGGGACGTTTTTCAGCTCCCCGGCGGTGGCGCGGCGGGCGCTGCTCTTGTTCGGCAGGAACCCGGCGAAGAGGAAACGGTCGGTCGGCAGCCCGGACAGCACCAGCGCCACCAGCGGGGCCGACGCACCGGGCAGGGTGGTGACGGCCACCCCGGCCGCGACACAGTCGCGCACCAGCTTGTAACCGGGATCGGACACCAGCGGCGTCCCGGCGTCGGTGACGAGCGCGATGGACTCCCCGGCCTGCATCCGCTCGATCAGGATCGGGCGCATCTTGGCGGCGTTGTGCTCGTGATAGGACACGAACGGGGTGTGGATGCCGTGGATCCCCATCAGCTTGGCGGTGACGCGGGTGTCCTCGCAGGCGATGGCCGTGGCGCGGCCCAGCGTGTCCAGCGCGCGCAGCGTGATGTCGGCGGCGTTCCCGATCGGGGTGGCGACGACATAAAGACCGGGCGCGAGTTTACTTAAGGACTCCGTGCCGCTACCTTGGGCGTCGGTTTGAGCCGTAGCGGATGTGGAGACGATCGGTGGCGCGCTTGGCAACAGCTTTCTCACTGGGTCTGAAACGTCACGGGGGTCTGAAACGTCGCGGCGTGGCGGCCATGCTGGTCGCCGTCGGGCTGTCGGCGTGCTCGACTGTAACGGCCCCGCCGCCCGTGGCACAAGGGGCGCAAAAGACCACCCCGACCGCCACCGCCCCGGCCCCGGTTGCCGATGCGTCGCAAAACGTCAAGGTGGCGCTGCTCGTCCCGCTGTCGGGACCGAGTGCCGCCATCGGGCAAACCATGCTCGACGCCGCGCAACTCGCCCTGTTCGACATGGCGGGCGACCGGTTCGAACTGCTGCCGCGCGACACCAAGGGAACCCCGGCCGGGGCGGCGGATGCCGCGCGTCAGGCCCTGGCGGAGGGCGCGCGCCTCATCCTCGGCCCGCTGTTCGCGGCGGAGGTGGCGGCGGTCAAGCCGGTGGCCCAGCCCGCCGGGGTCGATGTGCTGGCCTTCACCACCGATTGGAACCAGGCGGGCAACGGGGCCTTCGTCATGGGCTTCGTGCCCGGCGATCAGGTCGAACGGGTGACGGGCTTCGCCAAATCGCGCGGCATCAGCCGCTTCGTCGTGCTGGCCCCCCGCACCCCCTATGGCGACGCCGTGGTCGGCGCGATGCAGGGGGCGACGCAGAAATTCGGCGCGACCGTCCAGGTCGAACGCTACGACGCCGCCGCCACCGATCTGTCCGGCCCGGCCCGGCAGGTGGCGCAGGGCGCTGGCCAGCCGCAAGCGGTGCTGTTGGCCGAGGGTGGCAGCCGCGCCCAGGCGCTGGCCGCCGCGCTGGCGGCCAACGGCGTGTCGCCGCAGCAGGTCAAGCTGCTGGGGACCGGCCTGTGGGACGACGCCCAGCAGGGCAGCAGCCTGGGGCAGGAACCGGCCCTGGTCGGCGGCTGGTACGCCGCGCCGACGCCGCAGGCCCGCGCCGCCTTCGAAGCGAAGTTCGAGCAGACCTATGGCCGCAAGCCGCAGCGCATCGCCACCTTGGCCTATGACGCCACGTCGGTCGCCGCCGTGCTGGCCCGCGCCGGGCGTGGCGTGGACCGCAGCGCGATGACCAACCCCAGCGGCTTCGAAGGCTTGGACGGGTTGTTCCGCCTGCGCGCCAACGGCGCGGTCGAACGCGGTCTGGCGGTGCTGGAGGTGGCCCCGACCGGCGCGCGCATCATCGACCCGGCCCCGTCGAACTTCGACGTTCTCGGCCAATAAACGCTTTCAGTCAGCAACAGACCATTCTCCCGGTTCCGCGCGTGGCGGGGCCGGGGGAGTTCGGTGTGTGGAATTCAGCGCCGCGCGGCCAGCGAGGCCAGTTGAAACAGCACGCGCGCGCAGATGGTTTCGTCGGGCATGTGGGTTTTCTTGCAATCCGCCTCGGCGTCCACCAGCCGTTCCAACGCCTGACGCACCAGATTGGGCGACCAGCGCCGGGCCTGCCCGATCAGGCGGCTTTTCAGCTTGAAAAACACCGGCGGGCGCAGCGACTCGACGGCGGCCTCGGCGGATTTGCCCGCCGCGATCTGCCCGCCGATCAGATGCAGGCGCTGGAAATGGCGCTGCGCCCCGCGCAGGATCGGCACGGGCGAGGTGCCTTCGGCGAACAGCCGGGCCAGCGAGCGGTCGAGCGTGGCGAAATCCCCTTCCGCCGCCGCCCAGATCGGTTCATCCATCGACAGGGCGGCGCTGTCGCCGATGCAGGCCTGGACATCCTCCAGCCGCACCCGCTTGGCCGTGCCGACATAGAGCGCCAGCTTGTCCACCTCGCCGCGCGCGACCATGCGGTCGCCGACCAGATGGCCGCTGAGAAACGCCAGCGCGTCGGGGTCGGCGGTCAGGCCATGGGCGTGCAGCAGGTCGGCGATGACCCGGCCCAGCGACGCTTCATCCTCGACGTAACAGGGAATGGCGACGGCCTTGTCGGCCCCTTCGAACAGCAAACGCAGCTTGGAGCGCGCGCCGAGATCGCCCGACTCGACGACGATCAGGCTGTCGCCGGGCGGTGGCGGGTCGAGAAAGGCGGCGAAGGCGGCGGCGCTGTTGTCCTCCGCCTCGCGCACGCGGATCAGGCGGCGTCCGCCGGTGAAGGACAGGGCGGCGGCCTCGTCGGCCAGCCGTGCGGGATCGTCGGCCACCGCCCGCCCGATGAATTCGGCGACGCGGAAGGGATCGGCCAAATCCTCCACGACCTTGCGGCCCAACTGCTGGGCGCGGTCGCGCACCAACCCGCCATCCGGCCCATAGAGCAGGACGGCGCGGACGGCCGGATCCGGGTTGCGCAAAAACCCGTCGATGGCTCTGGCTTGCAGCTTCACGGACGGCGTTCCTGCACCGGTCGGGGGAGCGGATCGACCATGCCGATCCGCCGACCGGTGTGTTTAGGGCTGGCGGCCAAGATGCATGGCGACGCGGGTGGTGATGTCGTTGGAAATCTCCTCCAACGCGCGATCATAGGCGTTTTCGACCGTCACCACGCCCGCGTAATGCTGTTCCAGGATGTTGTAGGTGATGAGCGACCGCGCGCGCGATTGGAACACCACGGCCCCGGTCGTCGTGTCGGTCAGCGTGTAGGGGGCGTTGACGTGAAGCTGCGCCCGCACCGCCGACGCATCCTTTTGCAGGGCGAGCTTTTCCTCCGCCGCCGTCAGGCTGACGTTCAGGCGGTAGCGCGTGCTGCTGGGCCGACTCGTCGGGTAAAAACGGTCGATCAGCAGGTTGCGCAGCTTCTGGCCTTCCCGGTCGGGAATGCCGCCGATGTCGACGTTGGCCAGCTTTTCCGTTGCCCCCGCACCATAGCTCTTGTCGCCGTAGAGCGGCTGGAAGCCGCAGGCCGACAGCAGGGCAAGGGCGCAGGCCAGCAACCCGCCCTTCAGGGCGGGTGCCTTCAGCGCCCGCGACGGGGCACGACGGAACAGGCTGGGGTCAGACGACGACATTGATCACCCGGTTCGGGACGACGATGACTTTGCGGACGGGCTTGCCCTCCAACGCACGTTGCACGTTGGCGTCGGCCAGGGCAACCCGTTCGGCAGACTCCTTGTCCAGATCGCGCGGCAGATCCAGCGTGGCGCGCAGCTTGCCGTTGACCTGGACGGCGATCTTGACGCTGTCCTCCGTCACCAGGGCGGGGTCGGCCTCCGGCCAGGGCTGGTCGGTCAGCAGGCCCTGATGACCCAGCGCCACCCACAGCTCTTCGGCCAGGTGGGGCATCATCGGGCCGATCAGGCGGACCACCGACTCAAAGCCCTCGCGCAGAACCCAGGCTTCGCCCTCACCGCTGCCGTCCAGTTCGCCAAGGGCGTTGGACAGCTCGCGCACGCGGGCGACGGCCTTGTTGAAGCGGAACTTGTCGAGGTCCTCCGACATCCCGGCGATGGTCTTGTGGACCAGACGGCGGGTTGCTTCGGCCTTGGCGCTCAGCGCGTCGGGCTTGGGCGCGCCGACCGGGGGCAGGGCCACCGGGGCGTCCGTCACCATCCGCCACAGGCGGTTGATGTAGCGCCACGCGCCGTCGATGCCGGATTCCGTCCATTCCAGATCGCGTTCCGGCGGGCTGTCGGACAGCATGAACAGGCGGGCGGCGTCGGCCCCGTAGGTGCCGATGATGTGGGCCGGGTCCACCACGTTCTTTTTGGACTTCGACATCTTTTCGACGCGGCCGACGTTGACCGGGGCCTTGGTGTCGCGGTGCACCCACTGGCCCTTGTCGTTCTTTTCCAGATCGGTCGGGGCCAGCCACGCGCCGCTGTCGGCGTCCTTGTAGGTTTCGTGGTTGACCATGCCCTGGGTGAACAGGCCGGTGAACGGCTCGTCCAGGTTCAGATAGCCGCAGGTCTTCAGCGCGCGGGTCCAGAAGCGCGAATAGAGCAGGTGCAGGACCGCGTGTTCGATGCCGCCGATGTACTGGTCCACCCCCAGCCAGTAATCCACCGACTCCCGGGTGAAGCCGGTCGAGTCTTCCTTGGGCGAGCAGAAGCGGGCGAAATACCACGACGACTCGATGAAGGTGTCGAAGGTGTCGGTTTCGCGCAGCGCGGGCTTGCCGCAGCTCGGGCAGGCGGTGTGCTTCCAGCTCGGGTGATGGGACAGCGGGTTGCCCGGCTTGTCGAAGGTCACATCCTCCGGCAGCACGACGGGCAATTGATCGTCGGGAACCGGCACGATGCCGCAGGACTCGCAATGGATGACCGGGATCGGGCAGCCCCAATAGCGTTGGCGCGACACGCCCCAATCGCGCAGGCGGAATTGGGTGGTGCGTTCGCCCTGACCGGTCGACTCGAGGCGCTTCCCGACCTCCTGCTTGGCCGACTCGACGTCCAGCCCATCCAGGAAGCGCGAGTTGCGCAGCACGCCGGGGCCGGTGTAGGCCTCCGTCTCAACGGCGAAGCTGGCCGGATCGGCGTCGGCGGGGATGACCACCGGCAGGACCGGAAGGCCGTATTTGCGGGCGAAGTCCAGATCGCGCTGGTCGTGCGCCGGGCAGGCGAAGATCGCCCCGGTCCCGTATTCCATCAGCACGAAATTGGCGACGTAGACCGGCAGCTCCCACGACGGGTCGAGCGGGTGCACCACCTTCAGGCCGGTGTCGAAGCCACGCTTCTCCGCCGTCTCGATCGCTTCCTCGCTGGTTCCCAGCCGGTTGCATTCGGCGATGAACTCCGCCAGCTCCGGGTTCGACGCGGCCAGTTCGGCGGCCAACGGGTGGTTGGGCGAAATGGCGGCGAAGGACGCGCCGAACAGCGTGTCGGGCCGGGTGGTGAAGACCTCCAACGTTTGATTGGGGGCCGTGTCGGCCCGATCCTTCAGCGCGAAGCGGAAACGCACGCCGGTGGATTTGCCGATCCAGTTTTCCTGCATGATGCGGACGCGCTCGGGCCAGCGGTCCAGCGTCTCCAGCCCCTTCAGCAGATCGTCGGCGAAGGCGGTGATCTTCAGGAACCATTGGGACAGCTTGCGCTTTTCGACCAGCGCGCCGGTGCGCCAGCCGCGCCCGTCGATCACCTGTTCGTTGGCGAGCACGGTGTTGTCCACCGGATCCCAGTTGACCCAGCTTTCCTTGCGATAGGCCAGACCGGCCTTCAGGAAATCCAGGAACATCTTCTGCTCGTGGCGGTAATACTCCACGTCGCAGGTGGCGATTTCGCGGTCCCAGTCGATGGACAGGCCCATCGTCTTCAACTGGCCGCGCATGGTCGCGATGTTCTCGCGCGTCCAGCTCGCCGGGTGGGTCTTCTTTTCCAGCGCCGCGTTTTCAGCGGGCAGGCCGAAGGCGTCCCAGCCCATCGGGTGCAGGACGTTGAAGCCCTTGGCCCGTTTGAAACGGGCGATCACGTCGCCGATGGTGTAGTTGCGGACGTGGCCCATGTGGATGCGCCCCGACGGGTAGGGGAACATCTCCAGCACATAATATTTGGGACGGGACGCGTCCTCGCGCGCGGTGAAGCAGCCCTGGCTTTCCCACAGGCTTTGCCACTTCGCTTCGGTTTCCTTGACATTGTAACGCGACATGGAGGACGCCGTTTCCCGTTGTATCGTTCAGCTTGCGATGAAAGCGGGCGGACGCATCATGGCCCGCCCCATCCGTGTGATGTCTGGCCGTGTGATTCCTGGCCGTATGGTCACTGGCGCGTGGCGGCCTGGGCGGCGACGCGCAGCTGGCGGGCGCGGGTCAGCACCGCGTCTTCCAGGGTGCCGGCCGTTTCGTTGCCGACCGTGCTGTCACGCCAATCGTTGCCGGTGCGCTGCTGCTTGAACACCGACACCCGCACGCCGTCGGCGCGCAGCTGCTTGTCCAGAATGTACAGGTTGACCTTGAACCGCTCGTTCGGGGTTTCCGGGGCGCTGTACCAGTCGGTCAGGATCACGCCGCCGAAGGGATCGGCCGAGGCGATCGGCATGAAGGACAGGGTGTCGAGCGCGGCGCGCCACAGGAAGCTGTTGACCCCCAGGCCGTTGGCGCTGTCCTGGTCCCCGCTGCCGCGCTTGTTCTTGCCGAACAGGTTGAAGCCGCCTTCGGTGCCGAGGATGCTGCCGAACTTGTACTCTTGCCTTTTAATCTGCTCTTCCATGGACTCGGTCTTGCCGCCCCAATCGGCGCAGCCTGCGACCGTCACGGACGCCGCGAGCAGAACGGGGACAAGGCGGAAAGCGGTCAAGCGGCGCATGGTGGGGAACCCGGATCGAGAAATGGGGAGACCACGCGCGTGATGCGCGCGGAATGCCGGTGAAAAGACCATAAATGCACGGCCCCGCGCAACAGCGGAAGCGGTCGGCCTTGCTGGCGCTGGGGGTGTGGTCACTGTGCTCCGTGCGACACACTGTCCCCTCAATGCTGCATTCGTCTCGATTTGCCGCTTGCTGGGTCGGGTCGGGGTGCGTACCTAGGTTCCAGCCAGGACGTCAACCAGGCTGAAAACATCTGCTGCCAGGATGGAGGCAACAATCATGAACCGTTATCTGCTCGCCGGCTCCGCTGCCGTCGCTCTCGCGCTCGGCGCTGGCACTGCCAACGCCCAGGCCAAGTTCGACCTGAAGATCGGCGGCGACGCCTATTTCGAAGCTGGCTTCGTGTCGCAAGACAACGACACCGGCCTGCGTTCGACCGAATTCGCCAACCGCATGCGCATCGTTGTGCAGCCGGTCGCCAAGGCTGACAACGGCCTGGAATACGGCGCTCGTCTGCGCTTCCGCGCCGCTGGTTCGGGCACCGACAACAACGTTTCCGCTGACCGCGCGTTCATCTACGCGACCGGCAGCTTCGGTTCGGTCCGTCTGGGTTCGACCAACGAATTCAACGACGACACCGCCGTTTCGACCCCGATCGATTACCTGCCGCTCGGTCTGTATGACCGCGTGAACTCGTACATCGGTGCGACCAACGGTGCCAACACCACCATCAACGGCCGTTACGCCGGTGCCGACGTCGGCTCCAACGGTGGCGTCGCGCAGACCGTGACCGGCAACAGCCTGATCTGGGCGACCCTGGATCCGGTCGGTGGCAACTCCACCAAGGTTGTCTACTACTCCCCGCGCTTCTCGGGTCTGCAGCTCGGCGCTGCTTACACCCCGCGCAAGGACAGCTTCTACACCGACGTCAACCGCGTGAAGAACGTGACGACCGCCGGTGCGCAGGCTTCGGGTGCCTATCAGGACATCTTCGAAATCGGTGCCAACTACAACAACACCTTTGACGGCGTCACCGTGAAGGCCAGCGCGGCCTACACCGGCGGCACCACCTCGAAGAGCGGCGTTGCGGCTGACAGCTTCAAGAACCTGAGCGCCTGGCAGGCTGGTGCGCAGATCGGCTACGCCGGTTTCGTGCTCGGCGGCGGCTATGTCAACTTCGGCAAGTCGGGCCAGAACACCCGTTACACCTACACCGGCGACGTGTCCAACTGGACCGTTGGCGTGCAGTACACCACCGGCCCGATCGTCGTCGGTGCCAACTACAAGCACGGCGAAGACCCCGGCTCGACCACTCTGGCTGGCAAGCGCAAGCTGGACGTCTACGAACTGGGTGCCAGCTACACCGTCGCCCCGGGTCTGGCTGTCCAGGCTCAGTACGACTACTTCACGGCTAAGAGCGACAAGGCCACCACCGTTGCCACCGGCAACGATGACGACAAGGGCCATGTCGTGATCCTGCGTTCGGTCTTGGCGTTCTAATCAACGCTCAAGTCCGTTTGCTGAAGAAGGGCGGTGGCGCAAGCCACCGCCTTTTTTCGTGCGCGCGTTTACGGCCCGCTGGCTCTGCGCGCCTGAGCGGATCCGCCGCGTTGCAAACATGCGTTTGCGTATGGACAACGCCTTATTTTGCGGCGCAACGCACACGGGACAAGCAGCGATGTGCCTATTTGGCAGCACATAAAGAAATCGCTGGAAAAACAACATGCTAAAACTGTGTCTTTGATGCCACGCTGTGATGACGGTCGTGTTGCAGTGCGGTTTTGGCGCTTGCCGAGACAAACGGGGAGAGGGTATTTCCAAAGAACCAGGAAAAACCGCTCAGCCCCGAAAACGGGGCGACTGCTATAAGGATGGACAATCCATGAAGCGTTCTCTCGTTGTCGGCTGCGCCGCAGTTGCCCTCGTCGCCGGTTGCGGCGTTGCCTCGGCCCAGTCGAAGAGCAAGTTCGACATCCTCGTTGGCGGCGACGCCTTCTTCCAGGCCGGTTACACCGACCAGAAGAACGACAGCAACCTGCGCAAGACCGAATTCTCGAACCGTATGCGCCTGAAGTTCACGCCGACCGCCAAGGCCGACAACGGTCTGGAATACGGCGCGCGTCTGCGCATCCGCACTTGGGGGCCAAGCTCCTCTTCGGGCAACACCGTCACCGCCGACCGCTCCTACATCTTCGCCAACGGCGCGTTCGGCACCGTCCAGGCCGGCACCATCAACGGCCTGTCGGACGAATACGGCGTGATCGGCCCGAACGCCGATGGCACCTCGGGTTCGCCCGATGGCTTCTGGTCGACCTTCTACAACGGCGCGATGCCCTACGTCATGGGTTCGCTGCGCACGCTGGAGTCGGGTGACAACGGCACCAAGCTGGTCTACCTGACCCCGAGCTTCTCGGGCTTCCAGCTCGGCGCGGCCTACACCCCGAAGTACGGCGACACCGCCACCTCGGTGAACCGCGTCAAGGGCAGCAAGACCTACTCCGACATTGGTGAAGTCCAGGCCACCTACAAGGGCACCGTCGGTGGCGTCGGCCTCGAAGGCAGCCTGGCCTATCAGTTCGCCGATGCCGAAGCGGCCACCACCAAGGATCTCAGCTCGGTCCATGTCGGCCTGAACGTCAGCTACGGCGCTCTGGTCGTCGGCGGCAGCTACGCCAACAGCGGCAAGTCCGGCTACGCCAAGACCGCCCGTGGCATCGACAACCAGCAGGTCTGGATCCTGGGTGCGCAGTACACGGTCGGCCCGGTCGTTCTGGCCGCCACCTACACCGATGGCCGTGGCATCAGCACCGCTGGCGGCACCACCGCCGCCGCCAACGCCCGCGCCCACCTGTACCAGGTCGGTGCGACCTACACCATCGCTCCCGGCCTGACCACGGGTCTGGAATACAGCTACTTCGACAACAAGGTTGGCACGGCCGCGAAGGACAAGGCCAACATGTTCCTGGTCGACACCCGTCTGGCGTTCTAATCGACTCCAGTCTGGCAGCAAACGAGGGCGGCGGAGCAATCCGCCGCCTTTTTTTCGTTGCGGCCTGATTTTGGGCGATCCGCATCAACCCCAACGGCGCGACCACGCCGCCGGGGTTTTGCGTTGCTGGTGAGGGCGTGGAGGCGTCAGGGCTTGGCGGGTTTGGCGGGCTGGGGCGCGTCGGTGTCGCACATCATCAGCATGGCGGAATCAACCATCGGCACCCAGATCAACAGCAAGCGCCGCTTCTCCTTATCGGCCAGATAGGTGACGAAATCCGGGTTGGGGGAGGTTTTGGCGGTGAACTGGCCGACCAGATAGCCGGTCTGTTCGAAAGCGGCCATGGTGCTGCCGAAAATCCGGTCCAACCGCTCCTGGTCGCCCTTGGCGATCTCCCAGCCATATTGCTCCTGCCGGGTGCAGCGGCGGTTCACCTCGGCGGCGATCTTGTCGAGAATCCCGCGATAGGTCCCGTCGTCCTGCAGGGGAAAGGGCTGGTCGGCGAAGGGAATCTGCGCCATCGGCGAGCCGGGCATGGTGCGCGGCGGCGTCGGCGCGGTCTTGGCCACCGGGGCGGATTTCGCGGCGGGGGCAGCAGGCTTGGCACCAGGCTTGGCGGCGTCTTCGGCCAGGGCCGGGCCACCGGTGGCCATGGTCAGCAGCAGGGCCGCCAGCAGGGGGCGAAACGAACTCCGCATGCGGAGAACTCCTTGAGCGTTTTCACAAGAAAGGATGCGGTCACACCGGGGTTGGCGTTGGGGCGCGACCGGGGCCGGGCGGGGTGGCTGGGCAGGGCTTGCCTTTCCGCCGTCCGTCCGCTAACACGCCGCACGGGTCGCTGTACACCCGCACCGACCAGAGGGAAAGCCGCCATGACCCCGACGCAACCCGCCAAGCCCAACATTGTCACACCCGCCACCCCGGCCGACGCGACCGTCACCGGGCGTCTGGCCATGGTACGCGGGGCCATCGCCGCCACCTGCGCGGCGGCGGGCCGCGACTCGGGCGCGGTCACGCTGGTGGCCGTGTCGAAAACCCACCCCGCCGAGGCGGTGGAGGAGGCGTTGGCCAACGGGCAACGCGTGTTCGGCGAAAACCGCGTGCAGGAGGCCAAGGGCAAATTTCCCGAGCTGAAGGGGCGCTTTCCGGATCTGGAACTGCACCTGATCGGCCCGCTCCAAACCAACAAGGTCAAGGACGCCGTCGCCCTGTTCGACGTGATCCAAACGCTGGACCGGCCCAAGCTGGCCGAGGCGTTGGCCGAGGAGATGGCGAAATCCGGTCGCCGCCCGCGCTGCCTGATCGAGGTCAACACCGGCGAGGAGCCGCAAAAGGCCGGGATCGCACCGGCGGAGGTCGAGTCGTTTTTGGCCGATTGCCGGGATCGCTTGGGGTTGCCGGTCACGGGCCTGATGTGCATCCCGCCGGTGGACGAGGAACCGGCGATGCATTTTGCCCTGCTGTCGGACATGGCCCGCCGCCTGGGCTTGGCCGAGGTCAGCATGGGGATGAGCGGCGATTACGAAACCGCCATCCGTTTCGGGGCCACCCATGTCCGGGTCGGCACGGCGATTTTCGGATCGCGCCCCTACCCGGCGGCCTGATCGCCCGGCGTTGATCCGGCAGGGGCGGGGGCAGGGACCGTCAGCGCGCTGCCCGGCCCGCAATCGGCCAACACCGCCAGCAGATCGTCCAGCGCCAGGGCGACGCAGCCCGCCGTCGGTTCCCAATCCGGGCGGGCGACGTGCAGAAACACCGCGCTGCCCAGCCCGGCGACCACCGGGTCGTCGTTGTGGCCCATCACCACGATCACGTCATACACGCCATCGTCCCGCCACAGCGCCTCGTGGCTGGTCGGGTGTGGGCGCGTGACCGGGCGGTTGTAGGCCGGATCCTCGGGCGCGTCGCACCAACCGTCGCAGGGGCTGATGGGCTGGATCGGCAGGCCGGTGACGGGTTGCGTCAACCGATCGGCGCGCCACAGCGCCCGGCGCAGCGGAAAGCGCCCCACCGGCGTGGCCCCGTCGCCCTCGCGCTTGTCGGCGCGGATGCCGCCGCGCCCCAGGGCGCAGCGGGCACGGCGGCTGTTCCACAGCACCCAGCCGTCGGGATCGACGGTGATCTCCACCGCCCCGCTCACCCGGACACCCGCAGGGCCGGGGCGGCGGGTTGGGCGGCTTTGCGCGATTGTTCGTATTTGGCGAGGTTGCGCATCATGGTTTCCGACAGCGCTTCCGGCGCAGCCGGTGCAGCGTTGCCGTTGGCGGCGGTCCCGGCCGTCTGGGCGTTGACCATGGTGGATCCGGTCATCGGGGCGGCGAATTTGGGGGCGCTGTGCTTGGCCAGGGTCGAACTGGCGAGCGGGGTGTCGCGCGCGGGCATCTTGCTGGGCGTCGGGGTCGCCCCGCCGGACAGATTGCCGATCAGGCTCGGCCCCGGCCCGGCGGCGGACAGGCGGGCCGACCCGCCCGCCCCACCGCCCGCCCCACCGTTGGCGTCGGCCACCGCCTTTTGCAGGGCGGCCGCGCTGGGGGTGGTCGCGGCCATTTGCGGCCCGGCTTGCGGGGCTGGCGCTTGCGGCAGCGCTTGCGCGGTCGGAACGCCTTGCGGAGCGGTGGCCACCGGTCCGGGCGACGATATCACGGGAGAAGCCATGGGGGAGGCGGTGGTGGAGGCCGACGCCGCCCCCCCCGTGGCGGCCGCGACGGCAACCGGGGTGGCGGGATGGTCGCCCTCCCCGAAGCCGAGCGAGGCCATGACGTGATCGCCCACATCCTTGCCGCTGGATTGTTCGATCACCGCGTTGGTGACGGACGCCAGCCCGCCGATGACGCCGCCATACAGAATGCCGCCCATCACGCGGGAGGCCGGGTTCAGCGTGTCGCCGGTCAGATTGCGATAGAGCGTGCCGATGATCGGGATGTGTTGCAGCGGGTTGATGACGTCCAGAAAATCGCCGAAGGACAGGTCGCCCGGCACCTCCACCGCTTCGCTGTCGCGGCTGACGGAGGGGATGGCCTCGCGGTCGCGCGCAACCACCGGGCGGGTGGCGGCGGTGCTGTCATAGGACGCGGCGTCGATGGCCATGGGCGTGTCTCCCGGCGAAGGTTGCTGACCAGGAAAGCAAGGGTTGTGCCAACGGCGGCGCGGGGATTTTGGGGCAACGACTCGAGGATAAGGGCGGATTCCGCCGCGTCAACGCCACCGCACCCGGAATCGGATTCCCCAAGGGACGGGCGGCGGCAAAAACTGCCGGTCGGCCGGGTGGCAGGTGGGGCGATTCCTGCCCCACCACACCCCAACCGACCGTGGCGGGGTCAGAACATGTGACCGCTGCGTTCCGCCTTGGTCCGCAGATAGGCTTCGTTGTGACCGTTGGACGGGAAGATGTGGGCGACGCGTTCGACGACGTTGATGCCGCACCGGCCAAGCTGGCGCAGCTTCTCCGGGTTGTTGGTCATCAGCCGAACCGCGCCATAGCCCAGTTGACGCAACATTTCGGCGGCGGGGAGATAGACGCGCTCATCGGCCTCAAAACCCAGAATTTCGTTCGCGTCCACGGTGTCGAATCCCTTGTCCTGGATCCGGTAGGCCCGCAGCTTGTTGACCAGCCCGATGCCGCGCCCTTCCTGGGCCAGATAGAGCAGCACGCCGCTGCCCTGGCGGGCGATCTCGGCGATGGCCCCGCGCAGTTGGTCGCCGCAGTCGCACCGCAGCGATCCCAGCAGATCGCCGGTGAAGCATTCCGAATGCAGCCGGGCCAGAACCGGATGGGCGGGGTCGGGGTCGCCGATGACGATGGCCAGATGCTCCGGCCCGCCATCGGCGGGGCGGAAGGCGAAGATCCGGGTGTTCTCGGCCCCGCTCAACGGCACGCGGGCGTCGGCCACCCGGCGCAGGGTGCGCACCACATGGCTGCGGTAATCGGCGACGTCGCGGGCGCGCACCAACAACAGGTCATGCTCGGCGGCCCAATCGGCCGCGCTGCGGTTGGTGTCGGCCACCGCCGCCGTGATGGCGGCGGGCAGCAGCCGGGCCAGCCGGACCAGATCGACCGCTGCGGCGTCGCGGCTGTGTGCGTCCATGATCCGGGCGGTCAGGCCGGGCGGAACGACGATGCCTTTGGGCGGCTGTTCGGGATCGGCCAAGGCGTGGGCCTGATCGGCGGTCAACCCACCGGCGCAGCCCAGCGCGACGACGCTGCCCGACAGGGCGGGGGAGTCGTCCTCCCCCTCCGCCAGCAGGCCCAGCACGATGGCGCGGCGGCGGGTGATCGCCAACCCGGCCACGCCGCCGGTCAGGCGCTTGAGGCGTTGCACCGCGTCGATGGCCACCGATTCCACCGACACGGCGGCCCCGACGCTGCCGTCGGTGTTTTCGATGGCCACCACCTCGCCCCGGCGCAGCGCGGCCAGCGCGCGGTCCACGGCGCGCACGGCGGCCTCGTCGATCGAAGGAATCTGGTCTGGGCGGCGTTCGGGCTGCATGGTCGGGGTACTTCGTGGCGTGTGCGGAAGACGGGTGCGCGAGCGACTCGACAGAGATGGTGCGCGGGGCGGGCGAAGCAAAGCGCAGGTGGCGCGCCCCTGTCCAGCGTTTCCCGCGCGCCAGACCGTTGCTGGTGGCGCAACGGTGGGCGCAACGGCGATGTGGTGGTGCGGTGTGGCGGTCAAACGCCGGTTTGGCACGGATCGCAGGCAGGCCCTGCCCAGAACGATTCCGTGTTGCCTATACATCTTGCACGTTCTTTGGCTGACTTGAAAAGCACAAGGCACACCATCAATACTCCACCGCTTCGGCGCTGATCCATCCAGGATTGTCGCCGGGTGCCGACGCCGTGACCCAAGAGCCAAAGGAACAGCCTGATGAAGCGAGTGGAGCGTGATGGGGTGATGCGTGATGCGATGTCCGCCGTGGCGTTGACCCGGCGCAGCCTGCTGCTGGCGGTCGGGGCCGCCGCCCTGCCGCTGGTTGCCCCCTGGCGTGCGGCCGTCGCCGCGCCGGGCGGCCTGCGCATCAACGTGTTCGACCAGTTCGCGCCGGTCAGCTTCGTGGAGGGTGGGGCGGTCACGGGCATCCTGCCCGATCTGTTGACCGAGGTGCTGGGCAAGCGTCTGGGTCTTCCCCCGAGCTTCCAGGGCCTGCCGTGGGTCCGGGCGCAGGACGGGGTGAAGAGCGGCGACGGCGACGCCTTTTGCACCAACCCGACCGACAAGCGCCGTGAATACGCCGCCTTCGGCCAGGAAGCGGTTCTGACCACGAAAAACGCCGTTTTCTACGCCAAGAACAACCCGCGCGCCGACGAGATCCGCAAGATCGCCAAGCTGGAGGATCTGGCGGCCTTCAGCCAGGGCGATTACTCCGGCAACGGCTTTGCCGAAACCACCTTCAAGGGCCTGAAGATCGATTGGGCCAATTCCCTGGAACTGGTGATGAAGAAAATCGCCATGGGCCGGAACGACATCTTCGTCGGGACCGACGTGGTGGGGGCGTGGGTGTTGCGCCAAGCCAAGCTGAGCGAGGAGGTCGTCAGCTTCGGGGTGGACATCGCCAAGCCGTCGCAGTTCCATTTGGGCATCCGCAAGGAGTTTGCCGGACACGAGGAGCTGTTGGCGCGCTATGATGCGGCGGTGCGCGAGGCGCGGGCCGATGGCACGCTGTCGCGCATCATCGCCAAATACATCTGACCCATTCCCCGGGGGGCCGCCCCCGGAATCAGCCGAGGAACCCGTTGTCGTGGTGTTGCACGCCGTCCTGTCCAGCGCCCCCCCGCCCGATTCCTTCGCCCTGCGGACGCTGGCGGCGGTGGATCGGGCGGGCGGCCCGCCGATCACCATCCACCGTTTGCCCGGCCCACACCCCCGGATCGATCCGTCGGCGATCCTGGCGGCGGAGCTGTTGACGCCCCGCCTGCCCGACGGCGCGGTGGTGTTGGTGGACGCGCTGGCGCTGCCCAATCTGGCGGCGGCGCTGGCGGTGGAGGACCGGCGTTTGCGTCTGGTCGCGCTGGTGGACCGGCTGCGCTGGGCCGATGAGGGCAATGAGGAGGGTGATGAGGAGGGTGACGGGGCGGTCGATGATGCGGGCGGCGCGGCGGCGGCGCGGCGTCATCTGGAACAGGGGGTGTTGGCCCTGATGCGGCTGATCGTGGTTCCGGACGACGCGGTGGCCGCTGCGGTTGTTGCGTTGGGGTTGCCGCCCGCCGTGCTTCTGCGGGCCGCTGCCGATGTTGGGGGTGGGGGTGGACGGGCGTTGGTGGAGCGGCTGGCGGCGTTGGCCGGAACGCGGGCGTTGTCCGGCGCGGCCTGATGGTGCCTGACGACCCTGGTTGACGCGCCTGACGACAAGGAGTCGCGGCCCGTGCTAAGGTCCCGGCGGTCTTCCCGGCATGGTTTTGCGCGCTCATGACGTCTGTGAAACGCATTCTTCTGGTCGATGATGACGTCGCCTTGCGTCAATCGCTGGCCGAACAGCTCCGCCTGTTGGAGTCGTTCGAAACGGCGGAGGCGGGCGACGGGGCCGGGGCGCTGGCCGCCGCGCCCGAGGGTGGGTTTTCCGCCATCCTGCTCGACGTCGGGCTGCCGGACATGGACGGGCGCGACGTGTGCAAGAAGCTGCGCCGCGACGGGGTGCGCTGCCCGATCATCATGCTGACGGCGTCCGCCACCGATTCCGACACCATTCTGGGGCTGGAATCCGGGGCGAACGACTACATCGCCAAGCCTTTCCGTTTGGGGGTGCTGCTGGCCCGGTTGCGCGCGCAGCTTCGCCAGTTCGAACAGACCGAGGACGCGGTGTTCGCCATCGGCCCCTACAGCTTCCGCCCGTCGGCCAAGCTGCTGCTGGACGAGGCGAAGAACCGCAAGATCCGCCTGACCGAAAAGGAAACGGCGATCCTGAAATATCTGTACCGTTCGGGCGATCAGGTGGTGGGGCGCGACGTGCTGCTGGGCGAGGTGTGGGGCTACAACGCCGACGTCACCACCCACACGCTGGAAACCCACGTCTACCGCCTGCGCCAGAAGATCGAAAGCGACCCGTCCAGCGCGGAAATCCTGGTGACGGAACCCGGCGGCTACCGTTTGGTGCCGTAAGGCGAACCGCCGCGCCCGTCGGTCTGGCTGCCGCGCCCGGCGATGGTGATCTGGGCGGTGATGGCGGGCCAACGCTGACGGCCGCGTCCGAAGCCGCCCGGCGGCTTGCCCGGCAGCCCCCACAGGCCGCGCCCGCGCGCCACCACCGGCAGCAGCCGCATCTTGCGCCCGACGATGGCCAGACGCCGCCGCCAATGGCCGACGATGTGCGGCGACAGGCAGATCCGCCGGGCGATCTCGTCGTCCGACAGCAGGGCGCTGGCGGGGTCCTGCAACAGCTCCAACGCGGCGCGGCGCTTGTCGCTGTCGGTGTGGCGGGAGTGTTTGCGCTCCAGCGCCTTGCCGATGTCCCACAGCTTTTCCGCCGTCTCGCGGGCCAGACCGCGCCAGCGTTCGGCCTCCTCCTTGTGGCGGTCGAGATCGGTGGCGGCCTTGTCGAGCTGGCGGCGCAGGGTGGCCAGCTCCAGCTCCAGATCCTTCACCTGACGGCGCAGGCCGTGCACCAGCTCATCGGGCGGGGGCGGTTGCGCCGGGGCGCTGGGGGTGACGACGGTGGGCGGCGGTTCCGGGGCCGGGCGATCGTCGCGGGCGCGTTCGGCCAGATCGCGGAAGGTCATTCCGGCGCGCGACAGCATGATGCGGGCGGCGCGCAGGGCGGACAAGGCTTCCCCCTGATGCTCCGACTCGGCCATCGCCAGGACTTTGGCAAGCTTGTCTGGATCCATCCGTCGTCAGGTCCGTCCTCTGGCCCGTCGGCCCCCTCGGGCGAGGGTGGCGGCGAGCGGGAAACCGCGCTGTGCGCGATGACCGGCACGCTACCACATCTTATGCGTTTCACCACATTCCCATCATTGGGGAAAGCCCGGCAAAGCGCGGGGCGGCGGCCCGGGGACGGGGTGGAAAATCCTCGACTTGGGCGGCGGTCCCCGCCAACATGACCGGGCTATGACCGCCGGACCCGCGCCCCTTTCCGCTTCCGATGCCGCCCAGGCTGCCGCGCCCTTCACCGTCCGGTTCTGGGGCGTTCGCGGCAGCATTGCGTCTCCCGGCCCCAACACGGTGCGCTACGGCGGCAACACCGCCTGCATCGAGGTCCGGTGCGGCGACGCCCACATCGTGTTCGATTGCGGGACCGGAATCCGCCCTTTGGGCGAAGAGTTGGCGCGCGGCGGGCCGGTGGACATCGACCTGCTGCTGACCCACAGCCATCTCGACCACATTTGCGGTTTGCCCTTTTTCGCGCCCGCCTTCCACCCGGACAGCCGTCTGTGCTTTTGGGCCGGGCATCTGCCGCCGGATCGGCCTTTTCGCACCGTTCTGTCAGGAATGATGACCGCGCCGCTGTTTCCGGTTCCGGTCGAGATCTTCCGCGCCGATTGCTGTTTCCGCGACTTCACCGCCGGGGAGACGCTGGAACCCAAGCCCGGCGTGACCGTCCGCACCGCGCCGCTGAACCATCCGGACGGAGCCACCGGCTACCGTGTGGAGTGGGGCGGTCGCAGCCTGTGCGTGCTGACCGACACCGAACACCCGGCCCAGGGTCGCGACCCGATCATCCTGGATCTGCTGCGCGGGGCGGACCTGATGATCTACGACAGCACCTACACCGACGCTGAATACCCGGCGCGCGTCGGCTGGGGGCATTCGACCTGGCAGGAGTGCCTGCGTCTGGCCGAGGCCGCTGGAGTCGGGCGCGCCGTGATCTTCCACCACGACCCGGCCCGCACCGACGCCGAGCTGGACGTCATCGCCGCCGCCGCCGAGGCGACGCGCCCCGGTTCCCTGGTGGCGTGCGAAGGCATGGAACTGGCGCTCTGAGCCGTTTGTCCCGCGCCGCCCGCCGCTTTCGCATCCCTGCCGCGCGATGGGGAGTCGATGTCACAGTTTCGGCCTGTGACAATTCTGCTAGAAACGGGGAAGGGGGCCGCGCGGAACGCGCTGGGCGAACCGCGATGGGGCGGGGCCGTGCGGCGTCGGGTGTGGGGGGAAGGGATGCCGAAGGGGCTGCGGGCGCTTGCGCCGCTGTGTCTGATCGCCGCCGGTCTGGCGGGTTGCGCGTCGCAGCCGGGGGCTGGGCTGGGCGACGGGCCGCGATCCATCGTGATGACCCACCCCAGCGGCGACACCGTCGCCGTCACCTATTGGCGGCCGGGGGCCGGGTATGATCCCGACGCCATGCGCGAGATCGCCATGCTGTTCCGCGACCGCCGCAGCGGCGAAACCATCCCGGTCGATCCCGCCCTGATCGACATGCTGGTCGAGTTGCGTCAACGCACCGGCGCACCAGCGGAAGCGCCGATCCGCCTGACCTCCGGCTACCGGTCGCCCGCCAGCAACGCGCTGTTGGCCAAGACCAACGCCAACGTCGCCGACAACTCCTATCATATGCGTGGGCAGGCGGCGGATTTCTCGATTCCCGGCGTGTCCCCGGCCCGCTTGGCCGAAGAGGCGGCGGCGATGCAGCGCGGCGGTTACGCCATGTACCCCAGCACCGGCCATGTCCATGTCGACACCGGTCCGTTCCGCACCTGGACACCGAAGGGCGGCGGTGGGGAGCCGCGCGGCGGCCAGACCGTGCAGGAGGCCCGCGCGCCGCAGAAATCCACCGCCGTCGAGCGGGTGGCGCTGGCCGATCTGGCCCCGCCGCCCCGGTCGGTCCCGGTGCCCAACCGGCCGCTGCCGACCGGGCCGATCGTGATCCCCGCCGCGCTGGTCGCCCCGGAGCCGGCGCGCGCCACCACGGCGAAAACCACACCGGTCAGCAAAGCCCCGATGGCCAAGGCCCCGGTTCCGCCCGATCTGGGCCGGGTGCGCGCGGTGCTCGTCCAATTGAAGGAGCAGCCCGCCCCGCCCCCGGCCAAACGCAAGCCGCAACAGCAGCCCTGACCCCGCTTTCCCACCCGGTCGGGCGGAGGAGCGGGGCGGGGGCCGCGTCAGCGATCCGGAATCACCAATCCGGGATCACAGATCCAGATCGACCAGCACCGGGACATGGTCGGACGGCTTCGGCTCCCAGCCGCGCGCGTCGCGCAGAACGCGTTGGCCGCGCAAGGCGTCCTTCAGCGGAGCCGTCACCCAGACGTGATCGAGGCGGCGGCCCCGGTTGGACGCCGCCCAATCCTTCGCCCGGTAGCTCCACCAGGTGTAGAGCTTGTCCGTCGGCGGCACGAAATGGCGCATCGCGTCCACCCAGCCGACCGACGCCTGCATCGCGCCCAGCTTTTCCACCTCGATCGGGGTGTGGGACACGACGGAGAGCAGCTCCTTGTGGCTCCACACATCCTGTTCCAGCGGGGCGATGTTGAGATCGCCGACCAGCACCATCTTTTGATCGGCCCGGCGTTCCGCCGCCAGCCACGCCGTCATGTCGTCGAGGAACTGGAGCTTGTGGGCGAATTTGTCGTTCACCGCCGGGTCGGGGATGTCGCCGCCCGCCGGGATGTAGACGCAATGCAGCTCCACATCGCCGGGCAGCGTCACCAGGGCGTGGCGACGGTCCTCCTTGCCGCACCAATGGCGGACGGCGGGGGCGGTGAAGGGCAGGCGCGACAGGATGGCGACGCCGTTGTAGCTCTTCATCCCGTGGATGTGGGTGTGGACGTAGCCCTGCGCGATCAGGGGATCGAGCGGGAAATCGGCGTCCACCACCTTGGTTTCCTGCAAACAGATGACGTCCGGCTGCTCCTCCGCGATCAGGCGCAGCAGCAGGTCCAGACGCATGCGGACCGAATTGATGTTCCAGGTGACGATGCGCATGGTCGGGCCGCTCACGCGCTGGTCGCGGGGGTGCCGGGCGCGGGGGCGATGGTCAGGGTCAGCGTGCCGACCCCCTCGACCGCGCCGGTCAGCGTATCGCCGCTCACCACCGGGCCGACGCCCTCGGGCGTGCCGGTGTAGATCAGATCGCCGGGTTGCAGTTCGACCAGCCCGGACAGATAGGAAATGGTTTCCGCCACCGACCAGATCAGATCGGCCAGATCGCCGCTCTGCCGCAGCGCGCCGTTCACCGACAGGGTGACGGCCCCGGCGCTGGGGTGGCCGATGTCGGCGGCCTTGCGGATGGCGCTGCACGGGGCCGACTGGTCAAAGCCCTTGCCCATGTCCCAGGGCTTGCCCTCTTTCTTCGCGGCGTTTTGCAGGTCGCGCCGGGTCATGTCCAGCCCGACGGCGTAGCCGAACACATGGTCCAGCGCGGCGTCGACCGGGATGTCGCGCCCGCCGCGCCCGATGGCGACCACCAGCTCGATTTCATGGTGCAGGTTGGCGGTCTTGGGCGGGTAGGGGACCGTCGCCCCGTCCGGCACGATGGCGTCGGCGGGCTTCATGAAGAAAAAGGGCGGCTCGCGCGTCGGATCGGCCCCCATCTCGCGGGCGTGGGCGGCGTAGTTGCGGCCGACGCAGTAGATGCGGCGAACGGGAAACGGATCGCCGCCGGTCACGGGAACGGTCGGCTGGGACCACAGGGGAACGGCGTAGGCCATGATCGGACGGCTCTTGCGGTGGGGTGGAACGGGTGGACTCCAGAGGTACCCGAAACCACGCGTCCGACCAAGCGCCCAACGGGGGACCGGCGCGCCGACTCGACGGCGAGCGGATGGTGGGGGAGCGACACGAAGACGCCCGGTCTGGGGGGGACCGGGCGTCGGAAGCTCCGAATGTCGGAACCCGCAGGCGGCAGGGGAAACCGCAGGGCGGGCGATCATTGCTGAAAGCGAGTCTGATCGCTTCTTAATGCATCAAGGTGGCGTTTGTTTGATGCACAACCAATGCGTAAATCGCATGATAGGTATGCGTTTGCTGTGCTGTGTGCGGTTCTTGCTGACAAAGCGGATGGTTCACCCCATGTTATGCGTTCATCTTCCATGATCATACAACGACGGCACTCGCGGTGACTGACAACGAGCGTTCCACCCCCGCCGACCGGCGTTCGCGCCTGCGTCCCGGCAAAAACGGCAAGCTCGCCCTTGGCCCACTTCCCGACCTTGTGGGGTACAACCTCCGCAAGGCGCAGGTGGCTTTGTTCCAGAGCTTCCAGAACGCGGTTTCCCCGCATGACGTGACGCCCGGCCAGTTCGGCGTCCTCATCATGATCCGCGAGAACGAAGGACTGTCCCAATCCGATCTGGGCACAGCGGTCGGCATCGACCGCTCGACCATGGTCGCGGTGATCGACCGGCTGGAGTCGCGCGGCCTTGTCGTGCGCGCGCCCTCGCCGAACGACCGCCGGTCCTACGCCCTGCGCCTGTCGCCGGAAGGCCAGGCCCTGATGGATGACCTGATCCCCCGCGTCCAGGCGCACGATCAGGGCATGGTCAAGGACCTGACCCCGGAAGAGCAGGGCCAGTTCATCGACTTCCTGCGCCGGGTGTCACGGTCCAAGTGAAGCCGGTTGGCGTGGCTTCGGCCGACGCCGCTGCACGCTGTTGAGCAAAAGGGGGCCGTGCGTTGCGCGGTCCCCTTTTCGTTTGAGCCATTCCGCTTGCTGTCACCCCCGCCTGCGCTGCGCGTGCGCGGCGGCGGTGTGGCCGAAGGCGTGCAGCAGGGCGGTGGAAAAGGGATCCTCCCAGAACCGCCATTCGGGGTGCCATTGCACGGCCATGGCAAAGGCCGGGGCCGCCGTCACCCGCACGGCTTCGACCAGACCATCGTCGGCGCGGGCCTCCACCGTCAGGCCGTCGGCCAACCGGTCCAGGCCCTGGGCGTGCAGGGAGTTGACCATCACCGACCCGGCCCCGTTCGCCAACCCGGCCAACACCCCGCCCGGCGTCAGGTGGACGCGGTGGGACGGGCCGTATTGGACGCTGAGCGGGGCCGATTTGTCCTCGCGGTGGTTGGTGTAGCCGGGGATCTCGTGCACCCGTTGGTGCAGGGTCCCGCCCAGCGCGACGTTCAACTCCTGAAAGCCCCGGCAGATGCCCAGCAGCGGCACGCCCATGTCCAGCGCGGCCAGGATCAGGGGCAGGGTGGTGGCATCGCGGGCGGGGTCGTGCAGGGTCCCGGCTTCGCTGGGCGGGCCGCCGTAGCGCTGCGGTTCGACGTTGGACGGGCTGCCGGTGATGAGCAGGCCATCCAGCCGACCGACCAGATCCTCCATCTCCAAGGCACCGCCCAGCGCTGGAATCAGCAGCGGCACGCCCCCGGCCCCATCCGACACCGCGCGCACGTATTTGTCGCCGCAGACGTGGAACGGGCTTTCGCCGATGCTGCGGAAACAGGCGGGAACACCGATCAGCGGCTTGTGCGTCATGATGGGCCTCCGGTGGCGGGCTGCGTGGGGGGAGGGATCAGTTGTCCCGACCGTAATCCGATCCGGTCTTGGGTTCCTTGAAATAGAACAGATCGGACGGGAAGGTGACGTCGGTGCGCGGGTTCAGCAAGGCGACCTCGGTCGTCAGGCCCTGGGCGTCCAGCACGCGCCATTTCCGCAGTTGGAAGGGGCGATCCTCGAACACCAGCGTCATGGTCCCTTTGCCCGCCTCCTTGGTTTCGACCAGGCTGACCTCGACGACGCCGGGGGCCTGGAACACGTTGGTGACGGTCACGTCGCCCGACAGCTTGATCGCCTTGCGCAGGATGACGTCGGCCATGGTGGTGCCGATGGGCGCGCTCGATTGCTGGCGCATCTCGCCGTCCCAATAAAAGATGAAGGTGCCGTCGGCGACGACGAAATCGGTGATCGGCTTGTCGTACTCCAGCCGCATCTTGCCGGGCCGCGACAGATAAAAGGTGCCGGTGGCCTGCCGCCCGTCGTTGGCGACCTGGACGAATTTGGACTGAAGGCTTTGGATGCCGTTCAGATACTGCTCGACCTGGGCGATGGCGGCCTTGTCCTGCGCCGACAGCGTGGCGGCGACGGGCGGGGCGGCAAGGACCGGAACGGGCGCGGTCAGCGCGCCGGCGGTCAGCAGAAGGGCGGCGAGGAAGCGGGCAAGCACGGGCGGTCATCCCTGGACAGAATCAACCCGACCGTCATAACCGGGCGTTGTGGCGGACATAAGGCGGACGGACCGGAAAGCCAAGCGCCGATTTGCCGGTGTGGATTCCTCGCGTGCGAAAATTTGCTGGATTTACATATTTTTTCTTAGAACCAATTGAAATCAAATTGGTTTTCCGTCATCCCCGCGAAGGCGGGGATCCAGAGTTTGCCAAACAAACATTATGGATAAGCCTGGATTCCCGCCTGCGCGGGAATGACGGATCAAAGTTCTTTTCTTTCAATAAGGTACCTAAACCAAAGATGCGTGGGTGCCCCCGGTGCGAAGACCGGGGACACCCATCCGTCGATTACAGCGGCTGGCCGCGAATCATCCGGGGCAGGTCGCCGACGATGCCCATGGCGTGGCGCATGAAAAAGCGTTTGACCGGTGGCAGGCGGTTGACCAGCCCCATGCCCAGATCGCGGGCCAGCCGGATCGGCGGGATGTTGTTGGAAAAGAGATGCACCAGCCCGTCGCACACCGCCGCCAGCAGCACGGTGTCGAAGCGCCGCCAGCGCTGGAAACGGGCCAGCACCTCCGGCCCGCCAACGTCCAGCCCCAGCCGGTGGGCGTCCACGATCACCTCGGCCAGGGCGGCGACGTCGCGCAGGCCCAGATTCAGCCCCTGGCCCGCGATGGGGTGGATGGCGTGGGCGGCCTCGCCGATCAGAGCCAGCCGGTCGGCGATGAAGCGTTCGGCCAGCAGCACCGACAGCGGCCACGCCTCGCGCCGGGTCGCCAGGGTGATGTCGCCCAGATAGCCGCCGGAGCGCCGGGTCAACTCCTCGATGAACTGGTCGTCGGGCAGATCGAGGTAGCGTTTGACCAGCGCCGTCTTTTCGCTCCACACGATGGAGCAGCGGTTCTCGGTCATCGGCAGGACGGCGAAGGGGCCGTTGGGCAGGAAATGCTCCACCGCGATGCCCTTGTTGGGCTGGGAATGGCGGATGGTGCAGATGATGGCGCTCTGGTCGTAGGCCCAGCGCCGGACCTTGATGCCCGCCCCCTCGCGCGCCAGCGATTTGCGGCCGTCGGCCCCGATCACCAGCTTGGCCCGCACCGTCCGCCCATCGGCCAGGGTCACGCTGGCCCCGCTGCGGTTGCGGGTGACGGCGGTGGCCTTGGCCGGGGCGATGTGGATCAGGCCCGGCAGTTCGGCCACGCGGGCGAACAGCGCCCGGCGCATGTCCTTGTTGTCGAGGATCCAGCCAAAGGGCCGGTGTTCGCCGTCCACCGCGAGTTCGGTGTGGTCGTAATGGACGAACAGCGGCGAAAACTGGTCGGCGATGCGGATGTCGAGCATCGGCCCGGCGTGGTCGGCCATGTGTTTCCACACGCCCGCCCCCTCCAGCACCTTCATCGAGGCGTAGGCGATGGCGGTGGTGCGGATGTCATAGGCCGCGTCGGCCTGCCGGTCGGGGCTGTCCTGGTCGATGCAGACCACCGGGACGCCCGCCGTCGCCAACGCCGCCGCCATGGAAAGACCGGCCAGACCGCCGCCCAAAATCACCACATCGGTCGTCACCACATCGGTGGACGGCGCGCTGCCGGTGGCGTCGGTGGGGGGCGTCTGCGCGCTCGGGTTGCCCGATTCGGCCATGATGTGCTGTCCTTTGCTTCGCGATCCTGGCGTGAGGTGCGATGGACAATTGTCCTCCGCCGGGCCGATGTCCAGTGCTGCGGCGCGCGTCCGGTGACGGACAGATTGTCGCTGAACAAAAATAGGGCATATGATGCCGTTTTAAGCGCCCAATCCGCAGGCATCCCCTCGCGCTTGCGGTAGAAATCTTGCGGCACGATTCTTGAAGCCATTGATTTTTGCGGTCGAGACGAACAGGCTCGAATCCGAACGGGACGCCCCCCGCCGCACCGGTGGACGGGAAGAACCCCGACGGGTCGATCTGATCGGCCAGGACCGGAACAACGCTTTTTAGGGGAAGCCACATGAAACTGGTTATGGCCATCATCAAGCCGTTCAAGCTCGACGAAGTGCGCGAGGCGCTGACGTCGCTTGGCATCCAGGGCTTGACCGTCAGCGAGGTCAAGGGTTTCGGTCGGCAGAAGGGCCAGACGGAAATCTACCGTGGTGCGGAATACTCGGTCAGCTTCCTGCCCAAGGTGAAGGTCGAGGTTGCCGTGTCCGACGACCAGTTCGAACAGGTGGTCGAGGCGATCCAGAAGGCCGCCAACACCGGCCGCATCGGCGACGGCAAGATCTTCGTGCTGGAAATTGCCCAAGCCGTGCGCATCCGCACCGGCGAGACCAACGGCGAGGCGCTCTGATCCTTATCCACCCTGGCGGCCCTGTTCCGGTGTGTCGGGACCGGGGCGCGGGTGGATGATTGTCGGCCCTGGTCCGGGTTCGTCTCTGCGGGGGACGGACCCGGGCGGCGCGCCGTGTGTTTTTCAGGCCGCCTGTGTTTTCACGCCGTCTTTTTTCAGATTGTTTTTGCCTGGGTCCGGCGTGGCCGGACCGGCTTTGCGGACTTGTTCCCTCCCGGTTCCACCGATAGGATCGACCGCGTTGTTGCGGGTGCGGTTTTCGACGGCGGTTTTCGTCGAAAAACCAGCCTGTGCGGCGATGTGGGTCTGCGCGGATTGGGAAAGGTGTGCGGCGTTATGGTGTCTGCCGATTTCAGCGTTCATTCCGGTGCCGTGTTCAGCGAGGCGATCGGCAACGACCGTCTTGACCGGCTGACCGATTATCCCTTCACCCGTCTGGCCAATCTGCTGGCCGATGTCACGCCGCGCGCCAACGTCGCCCCGGTCATGCTGTCGGTTGGTGAACCCCAGCACACGCCCCCTGCCCTGATCGACGAGACGCTGCGCGCCCACACCGCCGGTTGGGGCAAATACCCGCCGGTTGGGGCCACCCCCGAGTTCCGCGCGGCCGTCGGCGATTGGCTGACCCGGCGCTACGCGCTGCCCGCCGGGCTGCTGCACGCCGATTCCTCCGTTCTGCCGGTGTCGGGCACGCGCGAGGCGCTGTTCATGCTGGCCCTGCTGGCGGTCCCGCCGCAAAAGGCCGGTCGCCAGCCCGCCGTTCTGATGCCGAACCCCTTCTACGCCCCCTATGAGGGGGCCGCCGTGCTGGCGGGGGCCGAGCCGGTCTTCCTGTCGGGCACGCGCGAGACCGGCTTCCTGCCCGACCTTGACGCCCTGACACCGGAACTGCTGGAACGCACCGCCCTGTTCTACCTCTGCACCCCGGCCAACCCGCAGGGGGCCGCCGCGTCCGCCGCCTATCTCGCCAAGGCCATCGGGCTGGCGCGGGAGTATGGCTTCGTCCTGGCGGTGGATGAATGCTACGCCGAAATCTATCTCGACCAGCCGCCGGTCGGCGCGCTCCAGGTCGCGGCCGCGCTGCCGCACGGCGGCGCGCCCTGGTCGAACCTGCTGGTGTTCCATTCCCTGTCCAAACGGTCGAGCGCGGCGGGTCTGCGGTCGGGCTTCGTCGCCGGGGATCCCGTGCTGTTGGGCCGCTTCTCCCGCCTGCGCAGCTACGCCAACGCGGGCATGCCGCTGCCGGTGGTGGCGGCCAGCACCGCCCTGTGGCGCGACGAGGCGCATGTGGAGGAGAACCGCCGCCTGTACCGCGCGAAGTTCGCCGCCGCCGAGGCCGAATTGCAGGGCCGATACGGCTATTACCGCCCGGATGGCGGCTTCTTCCTGTGGCTGGAGGTGGGCGACGGCGAGGACGCGGCCAAGCGGCTGTGGGCCGACGGCGCGTTGCGCGTGCTGCCGGGGGCCTATCTGGCCCGCAACAACCCGGGCGAACCGAACCCCGGTGCCGCCTTCATCCGCGTGGCGCTGGTGCAGGACGCCGACACCATCGCCGCCGCCTGCGCGTCCATCGTCCGCATCCTGGGGTGATCACGGGCGGGTGATCCGGTTTTCGGCTTGATCCGGTTTTCGATTGTCTGTGTTTTGACCGCTGCCGTCACGCCCCGCTCCCGGTGAGCCGGGCGGACCGAGAACGAGGTTTCGACCCATGGCCCGACCCGCCGGTCCTCCTTCCGCGCGCCCCCGGCCCAGCCTGGGGCGGACCGCCGCCGCCCGTCTGGGCGCGCGTGACGAAAAGATCGCTGGGCAAAAGATCGCCGGGCAAAAGATTGTCGGGCAGGACGCCCCCAAGGACCGCGCCCGCGCGCCCAGCGCCCGCGAACAGGCCCCGCCCTTCTTCTCCCCCGCCATGCGGCGGCTGGTGGTGGCCCGCGCGCGCGAAGCGATGGGCTTCGTCCTCGGCCTGTTCGGGCTGATGCTGATGGTGCTGCTGGGCAGCTACGACCCATCGGATCCGTCCTGGAACTCGGTCCCGGCCGAGGTTGAAACCATCCGCAACCTGTTCGGCCTGCCGGGGGCCTATCTGGCCGATCTGCTGATCCAATCGCTGGGCTGGGCGTCCTTTGTCATCGCGCTGGTCCCGATGTTCTGGGGCTGGCGGCTGGGCGCGCAACGCAGCCTGGGCAACCCGATGTTCCGCACGGTGCTGGCGCTGTGGGGCGTCATTCTGGTGGCGATGGCGCTGGCCGGGCTGACCACGGTGTCGTCCGACCCGTTGGCGGCCCTGCCCGGCGGCAGCGTCGGGGCGGTGATGCTGCGCGGCGTGACCAACCTGTTCGGCGGCACGCCGATGGTGGCGACGGTCGCCGCCTTTTCCGGTGGCTTCGTGCTGTTCCTGGCGGCGGGCCTGTCCATCGCCGAATGGATCGCCGGGTTCAAGGCGCTGGGATCGGGGACCGTCAAGGCCAGCCGGTTCGCGGCGCGCGGCGCGCATTACGCCGTCAACACGGTGGGGCGTCGCGGCGTGGCGGTGGCGCGCAACGCGGCGCAATCGGCGATCCAGACCGCCAGCGGCGCGGTGGACGACGCGCTGGTGCGCCGTTCCCCCGGCCTGGAGCGGCGGACCCGCGCCGCGCCCAGCTTTGGCGAGGAACCGCGCACCGACGCGCACGGCCCGGCGCAGGTTCCCCCCGCCGGTCTGGACGCCGCCCCGCTCCGTCCCCCGCTCCATCCCTTGACCGCCGATGAAGGCGACAAGGCCGCGCGCCCGATCCCGGTCGTCACCCGCAAACCGGAGGATCCCCCGGCCCAACGCTCCCTGCCGCTGGATCTGATGGAGGAGGACGAGGAGGAGAGTTACGAGCTGCCGCCGCTGACCCTGCTGCAAGCCCCGCCCCCCGGCGTGCGCGGCGAGCAGGTGGACGAGGCGCAGTTGCAGCGCAACGCCCGCCAGTTGGAAAGCGTCTTCAGCGATTTCGGCGTGCGGGGAGAGGTGCAGAAGGTCCATCCCGGCCCGGTCGTCACCCTGTACGAGCTGGAACCCGCCCCCGGCACCAAATCCTCGCGCGTCATCGGGCTGGCCGACGACATCGCCCGTTCGATGAGCGCGGTGTCGGTGCGCGTCGCCGTGGTGTCCGGGCGCAACGTCATCGGCATCGAACTGCCCAACGCGCGGCGCGAAACCGTGCTGCTGCGCGAGCTGCTGGCGTCGGAGAGCATCGACAAGAGCGGCTGCAAGCTGGCGCTGGCGCTGGGCAAGGACATCGGCGGGCACCCGGTGGTCGCCGACCTCGCCCGTTTCCCCCATCTGCTGGTCGCCGGAACCACCGGGTCGGGCAAGTCGGTCGCCATCAACACGATGATCCTGTCGCTGCTGTACCGGCTGCCGCCGGAGCGCTGCCGCTTCATCATGGTCGATCCCAAGATGCTGGAACTCTCGGTGTATGAGGGCATCCCGCATTTGCTGACCCCGGTCGTGACCGATCCGAAAAAGGCGGTGGTCGCCCTGAAATGGGCGGTGCGGGAGATGGAAGACCGCTACCGCAACATGTCCAAGCTGGGCGTGCGCAACATCGAGGGCTACAACGCTCGCCTGCGCGAGGCGCGCGAGGATGGCGAATCGCTGACCCGGCGGGTGCAGACCGGCTTCGATCCCGACACCGGCAAGCCGCTGTTCGAGGAACAGCCGCTCGACCTCACCGAACTGCCTTACATCGTCGTCATCGTCGATGAGATGGCCGATTTGATGCTGGTGGCGGGCAAGGACATCGAGGCGGCGATCCAGCGTCTGGCCCAGATGGCGCGCGCGGCGGGCATCCACCTGATCATGGCGACGCAACGCCCGTCGGTGGACGTCATCACCGGGACGATCAAGGCCAATTTCCC